>CAVYAN010000031.1:0-101047 GCA_963766075.1 uncultured cyanobacterium
GCCGTTCGGTAAACTCGTCTAGATTGGCAGTGTCGTAGGCAACATGCTGAATGCTGTGATCACCATGTCGTTCGGCGAAGAGTGTCACCTGTGACTTCTCCGCGCGATCGACGCCTTCCACCAAAGCAATACCAAACTTACCAAAATCGATGCACCATAGCTTCATACTGCTTCTGGTGTTGGTGGGATCAACATCATCAAGGCGGGTGATCAACGTGCCTCCTTCAACTTCAATATGAAACCATGCCCACTTTTCAATCATGCCTTGGGCGCAGGCATACGTAACGTGATCGACGCTGAGTAAGTGACGCATAGTGGTTTACTCTCTTTGGGGCATTAATGAAAAAGTACAGGGAAAAAGGCACAAGAAAATCACCTTGTGCAGGCGAAGCTTTCACCCAATCTCAGAAAGTACTTTAATCCAACCATTCTTCATCGCAAACTCCTGGGCTTCTATTTGCAAAGTTATTTGCAAATAGAAGCCTGGTGCAGAAATCTAAACAAATTCACCACTATTGGAAAGTATTTGCAAGTGTTGAAAAAAGAATCCGACTTATTGGGCTTGTCGCTTTGGGTAGCCTGCGAGGCAGAAACATCCTCATGCAAAAAGCCAACATCTTTGCTATGTTCAAAGCGTAAACAGGTGCCGAAGAAATGAGTAGTCAATAATCAGAATATATACGCAATCTTTACGAGATTTGTGAAATCGTAAAGAACGGGGAGTGAAGATCTACGTAAATTTTGACACGCTCTAGTCCGAAATTAATTTAATCTAAATAGGCTAAACCCTTTATTTAAAGGCACTTTTAGATTGAGTCTATTATCTTTTATCCGTATGTCTGTGGGGGAAATGAACAGGGTCGTTGACTATTCAAATCTATTTCGGAAATTGTATATACAAATACACCAGTTCACGAGTCTGGATTGTTGATTCACTGGAGAGTCTGATTCTTTTAAATCGATCAACGTGGCCAATTCATCATCCTTTGCGATCGCATTCTGACCCAGCACAAAACTCAGCAACCAGTATTTTATTGAAATACAGCTAGTTTTCTGGAATTTATATCTATTGAGACGCATATCACGATACGTCCACTCATTCACATCTTCTGAATGGCTTGCATGCCCCACCAGAGCTTCACATATTCAACGATGCTGTGTTATCTTCCAGAAAATCAGATGAGTCTCAACTCGATTTTTGGTATCTGAAGAATCTATCTTCGCGGGCAAATGAAATTTCTGTAAGCGGCTCATCTTTAGTCTTCACATCTAAAACTTCTTCTTGTAGGCTCTTTCCGGAGACTAGGCCCATCTGGATGTATGTAGTTTAGGAGGAGGAGAATAGTCCTGGAAATTTACGCTGGGAAAATGCGGGCAATTTCAGTCGTGCGCGAGTGCGCGTTTCACAAAACCCACCCATCTACCTACTTATATGTCTTTTCTGTAAATTTCCCACTATTTCGTTATTTTTGCGCAATTGGGTGTGTTATCACTTTTTCTATGACCGCAGGATCACGGATGCTCCGTCACTCATCACCGATAGCGGGGTGGAAGTTGGAGTGCAAATTATTAAGCGCCATCTATTGAGCGCCATCGTTAGATACCTGTGCATCTACAGCTCCTGTCTGCTTTGCCGCCAGACCTTCATAAGATTTCAAACTGTATTGAGGGGACGCTTGCTGTCCAAGTCATTGGATCCATGGCAACCGTATTGTCTTGGATTCGTACAGACGCCTTTTACGGGGAGTTCTCATAGGACCTCTACAAGGGACTCTAAATACATTGAACTGGGAAATTAGGATATCAGGAAACTAAGCTCATGAGTCGCAATGCCACCACGAAGCTCGAAGCAAGACTAGAAATCGTTGAGCCCAGGATTCACTCCGATCGCGAGATTCCCCACCAACCTGACTCAATTAGCCAACAATCCAGAGTGCTGAGTCAGCAACAGTTAAGTTATGACGCTGTAGACGATTCATCGGTCTTACCACTACCCACTGATTTCCCCAGAAATCCGTCTACGCCCTACCAGGCGGGATATTGCCTTTTTTCATTTTCCAATAGCGCTACGGCCTCGCAACCAGATTTCTCAAACCTAGACCCAGCAGCAGGCTGGCGGCAATCCGCACCGTCAGTATTAGAGCCACTGCGATCGCGCATAGTCGCCGCATTGCAGGCTCTGCTCTATCGCTATACGCAACAGGAAACCATTGCTGTTGGGGTGACTATTGGCCGGGGGAGCCATGATGCTGGGATTGACCTTGGCCCCATCGCAGTGTCTGCCCGCATCAATGCAGAACTCACAATCCCAGCACTGATGGCCCAGATTGCACCGGCATTGCCTCAGACAGACTCGGGCGATCGGCATTCCATGGCACAGCTCCTCGAAGCCACCGATTTGCACCCATCAGGTCACCCATCAGGTCACCCATCAGGTCACCCCAATAGGGAGGGTTCCGGGGCAACGCTGCCCGTGGTTGTCACGTTTCTCACAAATCAGGCTGATCTGAGCGCCATCACCGCTGGGCTGACAGCAGGGAACGCGCTAACCGAAACACTGGGTCCAGCACCAGACTGGCACCTGATCATTTTGCCTCAGCCAGAAACCCTTTCAGGCATTTGGGTTTATAACGCCAACCTGTTTACCTCAGACCGGATGCAGCGCCTGTCCGATCACTTTCAAACCATGATGATGGGTCTTGTGGCTCAGCCCAATTTGCCAATTTGCCAATTGCCCCTGCTAACAGCTCTCGAAGAGCAACAGCTACTCGTGGACTGGAGCAGTGCGGCGGTTGATTATCCGCAGGTGCCGATTTATCAGGCCATTGAGGCCCATGCGGTGCAGAACCCTGATGCGATCGCCATGACCTTTCAGGGGCAACAGTATACCTATGCTGAACTTAATCACCGCGCTAATCAACTGGCGCATTACCTCATCTACATTGGCGTAAAAGCGGGCGATCGCATCGCCGTCTGTCTACAACCCTCCTTAGAAATTGGCGTGGCATTGCTGGGCATTTTCAAAGCGGGCGGCGTGTACGTCCCCCTTGACGCCACTCACCCCCCCGAACGCCTCAGAGCAATTTTGGCAGACACCCAAGCCACCGTATTGCTTACCCAAACCCGCCTGTTCTCGCACCTGCTCCCCCCCATCCACCACGACATTTGTCTTGATCAGGACTGGGAAACCATTCAACTGTTTTCCACCCACAATCCGAGTTGCCCCATCGACCTAGATCAAACGGCTTATATCATCTATACCTCCGGTACCACCGGCCAACCCAAAGGGGTCATGGCCAGCCACCGAAATCTAGTGAACTATATTCTCGCTACTCAGGAAAGACTAGGCTTTAATCAGCACGATGTCATGCCCTCGGTGGCTCGATTTACCTTCAGTATTTCTTTGTTTGAGCTGCTATCGCCCCTAGTCGCCGGGGGCACCCTGGTCATTCTGGACCGCGCCCATGTGTTAGATCTACCGCGCATGGCACAAACTCTGGAGCAGTTGACGATGCTGCATACAGTGCCGAGTTTAATGCAGCGGCTAGTCACATATATTCAAGAAAATGGTTTAGATTTACAAAAATTTCAGCATGTAAAACATGTGTTTACGGGAGGCGATACTGTCCCCCCGGATTTGCTAGAGCAGTTGAAGGCCGTTTTTCAGCAGGCACACATTGCAGTGCTGTATGGATGCAGTGAAGTCAGTTCACTCTGTGCCACATTTCCGGTGCCTCGCGACCAAGCCTTGACGAAAAGTCGCGTGGGCAAGCCCTTTAACAACGTGGCTATCCGGCTGTATGATGCCCATCAAAACCTAGTGCCCATCGGGATTCCGGGGGAAATTTATGTGGGTGGAGCGGGGGTCACCCGAGGCTACCTGAATCGGCAGGAATTAACCCAAGAGAAATTTGTTGTCATTGATGGACAACGATTTTACCGCACGGGCGATCTCGGACGGTTTGGGACTGATGGCAATTTGGAGTTTTTGGGGCGAACCGATTTCCAAATTAAGCTACGTGGCATCCGGATTGAATTAGGCGATATTGAATCCACCTTACGGCGTGCCCCCGGTGTCCGTGAAGGGGTCGTGATGGCGCGAGACCTCGGCAGTGGCGAAAATAGCTTGGTCGCCTATGTTGTGCTTGATCAATCCTACGTGGCTGCGAACGGTCTATCGGCAAACACCTCAGCAGCGATTCGCAGAGATTCGGCAAGCGCTGGCGGCTCAATTGCCGGACTACATGCTGCCAACCGCCTTTATCGTTCTGGATGCCATGCCCCTCAATCCGAATCAAAAAGTTGATCGACGGGCATTGCCCCAGCCAACTGATGAAACGTTGATTGGAGATGCTGCGATCACTTCTCCGACTAATGAATGGGAACACCATCTGGTGACAATTTGGCAATCGGTTTTGGGCATTCAACCCATCGGCATCGAAAACAATTTTTTTGACCTGGGGGGCAATTCGCTGCTAGCAGTGCAAATGTTGACCCAGGTCGAACAAGAATTGGGTAAAAAACTGCCCATTACAGCCCTAGTGTCCGCACCCACGATTAGAAGCTTGGCGCAGGAAATGAGCCAAGAGCAGAGAGAGCATAATGATGCGGCGGTGGAGTTGGTGGCATTACGCAGTGGCGGCACTAAGCCTCCCTTATTCTGCATCTACGGCATTTTGCTGTATCAGGAATTGGTCGAGCACCTGTCATCGGATCGTCCCGTCTATGCGATTTATGTGCAAGAAGAAGTGGATCTGCTGAAGCAGGGGGCAGAATCAGAAGGAATGGCAGAGTCCGGAGGTGGTCTAACCGATGTTCCCAGTATTGCCACGCGATATTTGTCTGTGATTCGCCGCTTGCAGCCCCATGGCCCCTACCACTTAGCGGGCGAATCCTTTGGTGGAGTGGTGGCCTTTGAAATGGCGCAACAGTTACAGGCAGTGGGCGAGACCGTCGCGTTGGTTGCCCTACTGGATTCTAAGGCTCCCAATTACATGGTTCATTTACCCCTGTGGCAGCGGCTGATGTTACACGGTCAGTTTCTGATACAACAGGGACCGGCTTATTTGTGGGAGCGCTTGCAGGAAAATCTCCAGGCTGTGAAACAGAAAGTGTCTGCAACTCTCGATGTTCGGGTGGCGATGCGAGCCCAGGCTAGTCAGGCGTATTTTCCTGAACCCTATCCAGGGAAGCTCGTGCTGTTCCGGGCCATGGAGCGGGATCCATTTCAGGAAGAGAGTGCAATGAATAGTCGCGATCTGGGCTGGAAGGCTCTGGCAGCAGGCGGGCTAGAAATCTTTGATATTCCTGGTGACCACTTAGGGATTCTTAAGGCACCGCATGTGCAGGTGCTGGCGGCACAAATGCACGCTTGCATGGAGCGCGCCCCTGGCTCCCCGCAGACGCAACAGACTCGTCAGGGGGCAGATGCTGCTAATCTAGGCAAGATTTCCCCAGATCGGCATGGTTTCGGCGATCGCGAGACCATCAGGCCGCCTGAAATAGCTGTCTTTTGGAAGGGTTTCTTTTTTGAAACTTCATTCGGACAATAGCAATGACAATGAAGCAAATCATGATCAAAAATCTGACGCTGAAAAATCTGAGCTTACCTCAGCAAGTGCTGCTGGGTCTGGGGTTAACTGTATTGCTGGGAGTTGGTTTATACGGCGCTGTTAAAATACTCCGGCGTTACCAAGCGGAACAGCCCCGATCCGATGCACAGGGTTTTCTACAGGTGGGGCCTCTCAAGCGTGGCTACGACTTCCATATTCCAGCATCCTATAACAGCCAAAAACCAGTTCCGCTCGTGCTGGCCTTTCATGGCACTGGCGGCACGGGTAAAGCCATGGCAGACATGACTGGACTCAATCGGATTGCCGACCAAGCCGGATTTATTGTGGTCTATCCCGATGGCATTCGTCAGCATTGGAATGCGCGACGCGGTAACCGACCGGACTCCACCAATGATTTGGGTTTTATCGCTGCTCTGATTGATGACTTAGGGCAAAAGTATAGCCTCGATCGCCGCCGGATTTATGCCACGGGATTTTCTAATGGCGGGACTTTCGTCTACCGCTTGGCCTGCGAATTAGGCGATAAAATTACGGCGATCGCCACAGTTGCTGCACCCATGCCGGAATCTGTTTCCCAGAGTTGTCAATCCAGCAAACCCATCTCCCTGCTGATGGTGCATGGCACAAAAGATGCTGTTTTTCCCTATGGCTCGGTTGCCGCTCCCGCCCTCCTGTCCGTTGTCGATACCGTGAAATACTGGCGCACCCGCAATGATTGCGCCCCCCAAGCCATCCAAGAAACCCTGCCTAAAAGTCCCCATGTGCGCATTGATCGCTATCAAAACTGTAAAAATGAATCCAGCGTTAAGCTCTATACCGTAGAAGGCGGAGAACACGGCTGGGGAGATGCCGAAATCAAACTCACCAATAAAGCCCACGAAACCATGAATACCAGCGCTGTGATTTGGGATTTCTTCAACCAGCAGACAATGCGATAAAAAATGCAATAAAAGCAGCCCAAACCCCATCCGGCCCAGAATTCAGTTATGCTCTAACTGATCGGCCCCTGCATTTTGGTTCCTCCGTCTCTCCCCATGAGTATTTTCACACTCAAAAACGTCAAAAAAGACTTTGGCATCAAAGAAATCCTGCGCGATGCCACCTTCAGCCTCGATGCTAGCGACAAAGTGGGACTGATCGGCACCAACGGCTCTGGCAAATCGACGCTGCTCAAAATCATCGCCAACCTAGAACCGATCGATGCCGGGGACCTTTGGGTCAATGCCAGTTGCCGCATTGTGTATCTGCCCCAGCAACCTGACATGGACGAGAGTCGCACGGTGCTGGAGCAGGTTTTTGCGGACAGTGGGGAACAGGCTACCTTGGTCAAGGAATATGAAGAAATTTCTGACAAGCTGGCCCATGGGCAAGGTGACTCCGATCGCCTCATGGCCCGCCTCTCCACTGTCTCCCAGCGCATGGATGAAATTGGGGCCTGGGATCTGGAAACCAACGCCAAAATCATTCTGACCAAACTGGGCATTGACGATTTTGACGCCCGCATTGGCGACCTTTCCGGCGGCTACCGCAAGCGGATCGCATTGGCGGCAGCACTGCTGTCCAATCCCGACGTGCTGCTGATGGACGAGCCTACCAACCATTTGGATGCTACCTCCGTCGAATGGCTGCAAGAGTATCTGAATCGGTTTCGGGGCGCGCTGCTGCTGATCACCCACGATCGCTACTTCCTGGACCTGGTCACCACGAGCATACTGGAACTGGATCGGGGCGATCTCTACACCTATGCAGGCAACTATTCCTACTACTTGGAAAAGAAAGCCCTGGCCGAAGAATCCGACCTCAGTTCCCAGCGTAAACATGCCGGTGTTCTCCGCCGCGAACTGGAATGGCTCAAACGAGGCCCCAAAGCCCGCAGCACCAAACAAAAAGCCCGCATTGATCGCATCGGCGATATGCGGGAAAAAGAATTTAAACAAGTCCAGGGCAAGGTAGAAATTTCCACGGCGGGGCGGCGGATTGGCAAGAAAGTGATTGAGCTGGATGCGATCGCCAAATCCTACGACGACCGCATCCTGTTCCAGGACTTCACCTACGCGTTTACCCCCCGCGATCGCATCGGCATCATTGGTCCCAACGGCGCAGGCAAATCTACCCTGATGAATATCATCACGGGCCGTCTTGAACCTGACGCAGGCACCGTTGAAATTGGCAGCACCATCCACTTTGGCTACTTCGATCAGCATTCCGACGATGTGATGACAAATCCCAATTTGCGGGCGATCGAATACCTCAAAGAAGTGGCCGAACTCGTCACCACCGCCGATGGCGAGATCATTACCGCCTCCCAAATGTTGGAGCGCTTCCTATTTACTCCCAACCAGCAATACGCCCCCATCAACAAGCTCTCCGGCGGCGAACGCCGTCGCCTCTTCCTGTTGCGCGTGCTGCTGCGTGCTCCCAACGTCCTGATTCTCGACGAACCCACCAATGATCTGGATGTTCAGACCCTGGCCGTTCTCGAAGACTACCTGGAAGAGTTCAACGGCTGTGTGATTGTGGTCTCCCACGATCGCTATTTTCTCGACCGCACCGTCGAAACCATCTTTGCCTTAGAACCGGGCGGCACCATTCGCCAATACCCCGGCAACTATTCCGTATATTTAGAGTTTAGAAAGGATGAACTGGCCACGGAGGGAAAACCCAATCTAGCGGATGGGCCATCCCTACAACCCACCGCTGTCGAGGCCCCCAAGACTTCCCCAACAGCAATTGCCAAATCCAGTGCTTCCCGCAAGCTTTCCTTCAAAGAAAAGCGTGAGCTGGACCAGCTCGAAGCTCAAATTCCCACTCTAGAAGCCGAAAAGGAAGCCCTCGAGAAAACCCTATACCGCAACCCCCCTTCCGGCTATACCGACCTAAATCAGTTGTCTGCCCGCCTTGCCGAACTGGAAACTACCATTAACACGGCCACCGAGCGGTGGATGGAACTATCGGAATTGGCATCCTAATCGGCCCTGCGCCACTTGATGCCGATTTCCGTATTTATCACTGAAAAAAATGGTTATGGGGGCGATCGCCCGCAGGCGCTAAACGTTTTGAACCTGTGCCTCTACATCCTACCCTACGCTGCCATAGGCAGTTGAGCCCCTAGCAGCAGTTGGTGCTTCTGCAAACATCCTAAAGGGTGAAGGCATTTGCAATTATTGCCGACTATAATAGTGGCTCGCATTTGTGGGCGGCTTTATTTTTATTTCATGAGTTTGCAGCTCAGAGCCACGGCCTCAGGTTAAGCGTAGGTTAATCAACGGTAAGCCTAACTTTGACAAATTCTATCACCCGCCACATATCAGTCTGATTAGCGTCACAGGGATGCAACAGTGCCCACCTAAGATAGTTCCTGAAAGTCTGCAGTCTTAATCTGGAGCCTTAATTATGAAGGATTTTCAAAATTCAAATCATTTATCCCTAGGTCTACTGTAGCCCGTACTTTCCTCGCCCTACAGTTATCCGCCTACCGGGCGTTCGGTTTTCCCTCTCATTTAAGACTGTTCATAATCCCCGCAAACCGGGAAGATAGATTCACGACTTGTCTCCCTTAAGTCGGGCCTAATGCGCGCTATATCGTTCTATTAAAGGGATTTGCACCTTCAGTTCCTGACTTTCAGTTCCTGACTTTTACCCAGCATTCGCCCGCCTGAATCTAGTAAGCCAAACTCATAATGATTCCGGCTCGGGTGAATCCAGCTCGACATTACCCACGTATTCCCGGGCATCGTCCTATTTCCAATGTATTCCTAGATAACATGCATCCCAGTTAAACAGCGCTGGCTGAAACAACGTTTACGCCTGTCGCATCGGTATTCCTAACCCCTCAGTCTTTTCACGTTACGGAGTCCATACCCATCATGACCACTGCCAACCTGAAGGAAAAAAACACTAAAGCCACATTCACCGCTGATATGGTTCGGACCTATCTGCATGAAATTGGTCGTGTGCCCATGCTGACCCACGAACAGGAAATCGTGTATGGCAAACAGGTGCAACAGATGATGGTGCTGCACGATAAGAAAGAGGCGCTATCCAAACAGTTGCACCACGAGCCCAGCGATCAAGAACTGGCTGCCGATGCCAACCTCAGTGAGGCCGATCTGCGCACCATTCTACGCCAGGGGCAACGGGCCAAACAAAAGATGATCGAGGCCAATTTACGCTTGGTCGTGTCCATCGCCAAAAAATATCAAAAGCGCAACCTGGAATTCCTGGATTTGATTCAGGAGGGCACCATGGGTCTAGAGCGCGGTGTCGAAAAATTTGATCCCATGCGGGGCTACAAATTTTCTACCTATGCTTATTGGTGGATTCGGCAGGCGATTACTCGGGCGATCGCCCAGCAAGCCCGCACCATTCGGTTGCCGATCCACATCACTGAAAAGCTCAACAAAATCAAAAAAGTCCAGCGCGAACTCTCCCAAGCCTTGGGACGCAGTGCGACAGCGGCAGAAATTGCCGCCGAACTGGAGCTAACCCCGGCGGACATTCGGGAATATCTGGTGCTGTCCCGTCAACCAGTTTCCCTAGACATGCGGGTGGGGGACAACCAGGATACCGAATTGCAGGATCTGCTGGAGGACGATGGTCCTTCGCCAGATACATACATGGCTCAGGAGTCTTTGCGCACCGACCTGGAAAAGCTGATGGCCGAACTGACCGCTCAGCAGCGCGAAGTTTTGTCCCTGCGATTTGGCTTGGATGATGGTAATGCGTTGTCCCTGGCAAAAGTCGGTGAACGGCTGAATCTGAGCCGTGAACGGGTCCGTCAGTTAGAACGCCAAGCACTGGAGAGCCTGCGGCGGCGCAAGGCAACTGTGCGGGAGTATCTGGCTAGCTAAATCTATTGCAGATTGCTGGCCCTGAAGGGCATGCCAGTGACAGTTTGGATTTGCCCCAAAATGTCACTGAATTCTGGGTCACGAGCGATCGCCTGTAGGCGATCGCTTTTTCATAACCATACATTAGTCCGTCGAGAGTGCTCCCTTGAACAAAGATTACTCCCTTCGCTCAAGATTACTCCCTTGAACCAAGATTACTACTCCCTTCGCTCAAGATTGCTCCCTGAGCGGAGTCGAAGGGAGCAATCTTGAGCGATCTCTAACTTTTGAAGCAACGTTAGGGATCGGAAAGTCCCCTCGGTGACACCCCATAGAGGGGAACTATAAGCCCGCCCGCTCTTAGCTCAGCGCTAGCATCCGCTGGATCGGTTTTAATGCTGCCGTTTGGAGGGCATCCGGTAAAGCAATCTCTGGCGATCGCGTTTGCATGCAGAGATAGAGCTTTTCTAGGGTATTCAACCGCATGTAGGGACATTCATTGCAGGCACAGTTCCCTGTCGGTGGGGCGGGAATAAACTGCTTGTCGGGGGCCGCTTTTTGCATCTGGTGGATGATGCCCGGTTCCGTTGCCACAATGAAGGTCTGGCTGGCGCTGCTTTGACAGTAGTTCAGCAAGGCCGTAGTCGAACCAATGTAGTCCGCATGGCGCAGCACCGCCGGTTCGCATTCGGGATGGGCGATCGCCTCTGCCTCAGGATACTCAATCTTGAGCTGCACCATTTTCTTTTCCGAAAATGTCTCATGGACGATACAACTGCCCTGCCACAGCAGCATTTCTCGCCCCGTTTGCTGCATAACATAGCGGCCCAAGTTGCGATCCGGAGCAAAAATAATCGGCCGGTCTGCGGGGACCTGTTGCACAACCTTCACGGCATTGGAACTGGTGCAAATGATGTCACTCATTGCCTTAATTTCCGCCGTGCAATTAATGTAGGAAATCACCAAATGATCGGGATGCTGCGCCTTGAATTCTGCAAAGGCATCGGCAGGGCAACTGTCGGCTAGGGAACATCCTGCGGCCAAGTCGGGTAGGAGCACTTGCTTGTGGGGATTCAATATTTTTGCTGTTTCCGCCATAAAATGCACGCCAGCAAACACGATGACGTCGGCTTCGGTCGTCGCTGCCTGCTGGGATAATCCCAGGGAATCCCCAATGTAGTCAGCAATATCCTGGATATCGGAATCCTGATAATAGTGCGCCAAGATCACCGCGTTGAGGTCACGCTTTAGTTGGGCGATCGCCGCAAACAAATCCCGAGGCAGCGTCGGGCGATCGCTTTGGAGGGACGCTGGCAAACCAGAGAGAGAAGTTGTAAACACAGCAATACCGTTGAGATAGGAGAGAGGTATTGCCCAATTATAGTTCAAATCACCAAAATAGAATGCTGATTTATGAATTTATTCACTAAAAGCGCCACCCCCGAAATCCCCAAAATTTGATACCCTATCCTAATCCTTCAAACGATCAGGGAACTGGGTAGTAGCGTGGACATTCAAATTGGTAAGGGCAAGACCGCCCGCAGAGCATACGGCATAGACGAGATCGCACTCGTTCCAGGACCAAGAACCCTCGATCCATCCTTGGCCGATACGCGCTGGACCCTCGGTGGGATCGAGCGCGAGATCCCCATCATCGCCAGTGCCATGGATGGTGTGGTGGATGTCGGCATGGCCGTACGATTATCGCAATTGGGTGCATTGGGGGTGTTGAATCTAGAAGGTATTCAAACCCGCTATGACGATCCCAATCCCATCCTCGATCGCATTGCCGCTGTTGGCAAAGACGAGTTCGTGCCCCTCATGCAGGAACTTTACGCCACCCCGATTAAACCCGAATTGATTCAGCAGCGCGTTCAAGAAATTAAGCAGCACGGGGGAATTGCCGCCGTTAGCGCCACCCCCGTTGGAGCCCTGCGGTTTGGCAAAGTCGTTGCCGAAGCTGGAGCCGATCTATTTTTTGTCCAAGCCACCGTCGTCTCTACCGCACACCTCTCGCCCGAGTCTGTCACACCCCTGGATTTGGCAGAATTTTGTCGAGACATGCCGATTCCAGTAATTTTGGGCAATTGTGTCACCTATGAGGTCACCCTCAACTTGCTCAAGGCCGGAGCCGCTGGAATTATGGTCGGGATTGGTCCAGGGGCCGCCTGTACCTCGCGGGGGGTGTTAGGTGTCGGCGTGCCCCAAGCAACAGCGATCGCCGACTGCGCAGCCGCCCGCGATGACTACCATCGCGAAACGGGCCAGTATGTGCCAATTGTGGCGGACGGCGGCCTAATCACTGGAGGCGACATCTGCAAATGCATTGCTTGCGGAGCCGATGCCGTCATGATTGGTTCTCCCTTTGCCCGGGCACAGGAAGCGCCGGGACGCGGCTTCCACTGGGGCATGGCAACCCCGAGTCCGGTGCTGCCCCGAGGCACCCGTATTCGCGTTGGTACGACAGGTACCCTAGAACAAATTCTGCGCGGACCGGCTCAACTCGACGATGGCACCCATAACTTCCTAGGGGCTTTGCAAACCAGCATGGGCACTCTGGGGGCCAAAAATCTCAAGGAAATGCAACAAGTCGATGTGATTATCGCCCCGTCGTTGCTGACGGAGGGCAAGGTGTATCAAAAAGCACAACAGCTAGGGATGGGCAAATAACGTGACGGCTATAGCCTTCGGATAGCCGCCCTGGCGGCAGCGAAATGTTTCATCATTTGTAATGAATTCCTTAAGTCTTTTTTTGAGTTATCAAGAAAGACTAAAAAACCCGGAACCGTCTACTAGAATAAAGTGAGCGGAGACGAATGTTTCCGTTCACTCCTCACACCACACTCCGCCTGGACGTTCGTTCGGGCGGTTCCTTTTTAAGGAGTGTTTTTAAGGAGTGTTTTGCTCCGTTTTTGCGATCCCCTTAACCTTGTTTCCACATTTCCCTTACTGGCGGATGGTTTTTCCTGTGGTAAAATCTTGGGATGCAGTTATAGGCAAGGATTCCAAGCATGTCAGCAGCAGCGCCTGTCACAGATTCCACGTTTAAACAGGAAGTTCTCGATAGCGAGGTTCCTGTCCTAGTCGATTTTTGGGCACCGTGGTGCGGTCCCTGTCGAATGGTTGCCCCCATCGTGGATGAAATCGCCGCCCAATATGATGGGAAGGTGAAAGTTGTTAAAGTTAATACCGATGACAATCCCACTGTGGCCAGTCAGTATGGGATTCGCAGTATCCCCACCCTGATGATCTTCAAGGGTGGTCAACGGGTAGATATGGTGGTTGGAGCAGTCCCCAAAACCACCCTTTCCACCACTCTAGAAAAGTACCTCTAAAGGCCCGCCATTCTGGGACTTTATTTTCTGAGACGCCCTGTGTTCTTTTGCTTAGGGCCTTCGGGTTTGTGAAAACGCCTCAGCGATGGCATCGCTGGGGCGTTTTACTTGTTTTGCTGAAGGTGAAACCGGGTACGTGCGGAGTTCACGAATCCCGATACAATAGAATGCTGGCAGTTCGGAGGCGTTCAATGGCCCTATCTTCTTCGTCCAATGCAGGTGATTCGTTACGGACCGATCTGCTGGATCTACTCGATCGATTACCCAATACTAAAAATGGCGAACTGATCCAGAACGCCCTTGCCACAGTCATGCGAATGGCCGAAGGGCAAATCGATCGCCTTGACTGGAAGATTTGTAATGCCGCTCTGCGGGACATGGAGGTCGCCTGCCGGGCCTTTTACCCCTATCGTCATGTCCGCAAAATTTCTATCTTTGGCTCTGCCCGCACCTCACCCGATATTGCTGAATACCACATGGCCCGGGAATTTGCTAAACGCATTGCCGACCAGGGGTTTATGGTCATGACCGGTGCCGGTGGCGGCATTATGCAGGCGGGCAACGAAGGCGCAGGCCGGGAGCAGTCCTTTGGGTTGAATATTCAGTTGCCGTTTGAACAGGGATCGAACCCGTTTATTGAAGGAGATCCCAAGCTGATTTCCTTCAAGTATTTCTTCACTCGCAAGGTATTCTTCCTGAAGGAGTGCGATGCGGCGGTGTCGTTTCCGGGGGGCTTTGGCACCCAGGACGAAGCCTTTGAGTGCTTGACGCTCTGCCAAACAGGCAAATCCTCGCCAATTCCTTTGGTCCTAGTCGATAAGCCGGGGGGAGATTACTGGCACGAGTGGGATGCCTATATCCACCGACAACTGCTGCGACGGGGATTGATTAGTGCCGAAGACCCGAGCATTTACACCATTACCGATCGCATTGATGTCGCCTGCGAGGCGATCGCCCAGTTCTATACCGTTTTCCATTCTTCTCGGTATGTGGGCGAAGATCTGGTCATGCGCCTCAACTCGAAACTTCCCGAAACCGGGATTGAATTTCTGAATAAAAACTTTAGCGATATCTTAATTAGAGGCCAGATTCAGCAGACTCAATCGCCTGTGCCCGGTTATCCGGAGATCCCCGCAGGTGCCACGCACTTGGTGCTCACCTTTAACCAACGGGACCTGGGTCGTCTCTACCAGCTTATTGCTGCCGTCAATCGAATGGGCATTGAGCAGGAATCGATCCATCATCCTGAGCGGAAATAGGCCAGACTCAGGCCCCTTAGGCTCCAAGAGATCTCTCGGAGCCACAATAAGCCAGGATGGGCAATGCCCATTCTCCAGCCCAAGTCACCCAAAACTTCATCGGCTCGAACTGAGCAGATCGTCTAGTAACCGCTACGCCAGTCCCTTTCCGGCTCGGGCATGGGTGTTTCAAAATTTGTGGGGTCGTTGAGATAGCGAATAATTTCTTCCTCTAAACGATGGACCAAATAGGGTTCCAAACCGTTGGAATGTTTCAGGGAGGCAAGATAACCCTCGATATAAAGTCGCAGGTCATCGTAGCGGTAGCCTCGGTTCCAAAGCTCTACCAGAGCATCCGATAGCTTTTGGTAGTAACGAATGGTTAAAGCGTCCTGGAGCATAAAGTGGGGGATGGAGTTAACAGGATCGAATGTGAACTGATCTTACCCAATGGCGGAGTCAAGGACGACAGTAGCCAGAGAATAATTGCAATTACATTTATATTGTAACTTTAATGAATGAATTTCTCGATGAATGACATATCCGTTACAGGATTGAGTCATTCCGTAAGATTTGGGGGAAGGATTTGGGGGAGCATAGTCGAGAATTCCTTTGAAGTATAGCGGCAGATGGTGTTCGATAGTTTATTTGTTCTATTTAAATCCTGGGGGACACCTCAGTAGTATTGCGGAAGTATTGCGGAGTGTTGCCTCACCATTCATAAATCTCGCAGCGTCTGAAACCTCGGTTTTACCTGAGGTAGCGGTGATTACAAACCTGTACTAGTGCGGTCTGTTAAGGTTGATTTCGCAAACTCTGAAAGATGAATGCCTTCGTGGGATCCTCCTGTATCCAAATCATCGAGAATAATCCGCATTTGCGATCGCTGCTCGGCTGGCATTTGCAACAGGCAGGCTATTGGGTGTGTCAATCCGCTGATCTGCATCAGGCCCGCGAGGTTTTTCACCATCGGCAACCGACTTTAGTGATTCTCGACGCAGAACTGCCCGACGGCGATGGCATTGAGTTTTGCCGTTGGCTGCAACAACAGCAGCAGTCCCTCATTCTGATGCTATCGGCCCGCACTACCGAAACAGATATTGTCACAGGACTGCGGGCAGGCGCGGATGATTACTTGACTAAGCCCTTTGGCATGCAAGAGTTTTTGGCGCGGGTAGAGGCACTGATTCGCCGCAGTCGCTCGTCGGCCTCCCTGGCTTCGCTGGATTATGGTGACTTAAAAATTGATCTGGTGCATCGCCGCGTGCGGTTTAAGGAAGACTTGATTGACCTGACGCCTCAAGAGTTTAGCCTGTTGTATGTCTTGGCCCAGGTGGGCGGTATTCCCCTCAGTCGGTCGGAACTCCTACGGCGCGCTTGGCCTGATGCCATCGATAATCCTCGTACGGTAGATACCCATGTGCTGTCTCTGCGCAAAAAAGTAGAAACCGATCCCCGGCAGCCCAGCTTAATCCAGACGGTGCGTAATGTTGGCTATCGGTTTAATGTGGAGCTATTAGTGCCGCCGGAGAAGCTCAAAAATGCGGCTGGAAACACGCGGAAGCCTTTGGTGCGGGGCTAGTAAGTCCCGACAATCGACTGTGCCGATTAGAATAAACTCAAGAAGCAGCTAGGGTTGCCATGCGTTCACTGGGTTTGTCACGGCTTGTTATTTTAATCGCCGGCCTTGCGGTCATCCTGGGTATGGTGATCTGGCTGATTGATGCCCTATCGCGGCTCTATTGGCAGTTGGCGTACTACCCGTTGCTGTCGCAGGTGTTGCTGCTGCTGATTATTGGCCTGCTGGCCGTGCTGATTTGGGCCTTTGTGTATTATCTGTTTTGGTTGCCCCGCCAACAGGCCCAAAAGCGCCAGCAGCGTCGCACATCCCCAAAAGTGCCTGTGGAGAAAACCGCGGCGGCGGAAGAAACCATCAAAGCCGTGCGGCAGCAGGTTTCCCAGATTCAAGATGAAGTGATGCGGCAGGAGTTGCTGGCGCGATCGCGGGAGATCGAGCAAAGCCTCTCTCGTGGGGAGATCCAAGTCGTGATCTTTGGCACGGGGTCCGCCGGTAAAACCTCGATTGTCAATGCGTTAATGGGGCGAATGGTGGGCAAGGTGGGTGCGCCGATGGGGACTACGGAGGTCGGTGAAACCTATGCCCTGGAATTGAAGGGGGTCAATCGGGAGATTCTGCTGATTGATACGCCGGGAATTTTAGAAGCTGGGATTGCGGGCACCGAGCGGGAACAGACGGCCCGTAGACTGGCGGCGGAAGCCGATTTTTTGGTGTTTGTTCTGGATAATGATCTTCGCCAGTCTGAGTATGACCCGTTGCATATGCTGGCGGAAATTGGCAAGCGCTCAGTCATTATTTTGAACAAGAGCGATCGCTTCACGGATGACGACCGCGAGAGCATTCTGGCACGCCTGCGATCGCGAGTGCGTGGTCTAGTGCCGCCCAGCGATGTCATTGCCGTATGTGCCAATCCCCAAGTCGTGCGCCTGGAAACCGGAGAAGTCTTTCAGCCCGATCCGGATATTTATGCCCCTGATTCGGCGGATGGCGGCAATTTTGCGGGCCGAAGGCGAAGACCTGATTGCCGATAATATTTTGTTGCAGTCGCAGCAGTTGGGCGAAAAAGCCCGCCAGCTCATCGACGGCCAGCGGCGGCGGCAGGCCGAAAAGATTGTCGATTGCTTTGAATGGATCGGGGCCGGCGTCATCGCCGTCACCCCCTTGCCCGTGGTGGACCTATTAGCCACCGCCGCTGTGAATGCTCAAATGGTGGTCGAAATTGGGCGGGTCTATGGCTGTGACATCAATATGGAGCGCGGTCGAGAACTGGCCTTGTCCCTGGGCAAAACCTTGGCTAGTCTGGGAGTGGTCAAAGGGGCGGTAACCCTTATGACTACGGCCTTGCAGTTGAGCGTGGGTGGCATGCTTGTGGGACGAGCAATCCAAGGGGTGAGTGCAGCTTACCTCACTCGAATTGCAGGCAGGAGTTTTATTGAGTATTTTCGCCATGACCAGGATTGGGGTGATGGCGGCATCACCGAGGTGGTACAGCGCCAATTTCAATTAAATCGGCGGGATGAGTTTGTTAAGTCCTTTGTCCAGGATGCAATTACCAAGGTGGTGAAGCCATTGCGTTTGGATGAAGTGCTACCCGATCCCTTAGATGCCCCCGAAGAAGACCTGCTGCTGGAGGATGAGCGGCGAGAAATGCCCGTGGTCTTGGCCCGTCCGCGCCTGGAAGTGCAGCCTCGGCGGCAAGCCGTTTCTATTGAGGCGCACTTGGAACCGGATGATTGGGAACGGAAATCCCTGGAAGCGGGGGATGATTGGGAATAGCCTTTCACCATTCAATTGCAATCCGCTTTTTTCAAGCTGCCTTTCAATCTCCCCTGTCCTAGCCGCCTCCTGTCCCGTAAGATGATCCATGGATGATTCAGTTCATGATCAATAGGAAAACCCTGTCGATGATGAACTGAATCATGCAAATTCTCTAATACAAAATCCTCCAGCACAGTGGCGCGAAGCGCTATTCCAACCCCAAATGTCTCGCAAGATTATCAACACGGATCACGCGCCCGCACCTGTGGGCCCCTATAACCAAGCGATCGCCGCCGGACAACTGCTCTTCGTCTCGGGGCAAATTGCCCTGGATCCTGCCACGGGCAACATCGTGGGACAGGGCAATGTCGAGCAGCAAACCCAGCAGGTGCTGGCCAACCTGAAAGCCGTTCTGGCAGCCGGAGGAGCCACCCTAAACGATGTGGTAAAAACCACGGTTTTTCTCGCCGACATGAACGATTTTGCTGTAGTGAATGGCATTTATGCGCAGCACTTTGGCGACGATAACGCCCCGGCCCGCGCCTGCGTAGAAGTTGCCCGTTTGCCCAAAGACGTGCGGGTCGAGATTGACTGCATTGCCGTAATTGCTTAAGCCGAAGGCATTTTTAGACATGAGTACTGCTATGTTGCCCCCGTTTTTGGTGCTGGATCGCCAACTCCAGGACTGGCTTTTGGAAGACATTGGCCGGGGCGATCGCACCGCCCAAAGCCTCTTTCCCCCCGATGCCCTGTCCTCGGGGATCCCCACCAATGACGCGGTTTGGGTGGCCAAAGCCGAAGGTGTGGTGGCTGGATTACCTCTAGCGGCTCGGGTCTTTCACCTTCTGGACGCAGCCGTTCGCTTCCAAAGTCTCGTGGGGGAGGGGGAGGTGTGTCATCCGGGACAGGCGATCGCGGAGCTCCATGGCCCCTTTAACGCGTTGCTCACCGGTGAGCGAGTCGCCTTGAACCTAGCCATGCGATTGAGCGGCATTGCCACGGCAACGCGCCAGTATGTCGAGAAAATTGCCGATTTTCAGGCCCAACTGGTCGATACGCGCAAAACCACTCCCGGACTCCGGTTGTTGGAAAAATATGCCTCCCAAGTCGGAGGAGCGGTGAATCACCGCATGGGCCTGGATGATGCCGTAATGATTAAGGACAATCACATTGCCGCCGCCGGGGGAATTGGCGCAGCGATCGCCCAAGTGCGGGCCCAGATCCCTTATCCCCTCACGATTGAAGTCGAAACGGAAAATCTGGACCAGGTCACCCAAGCGCTGCAATCCGGGGCCGACATTATCATGCTGGACAATATGCCCGTAACGCTGATGGTGCAGGCAGTGCAGCAGATTCGACAGGCCAATGGGCACACCAAAATTGAAGCCTCGGGTAACGTTACCCTAGACACAATTCGAGCAATTGCCGCTACTGGCGTGGATTACATTTCTAGCAGCGCCCCGATTACGCGATCGCCCTGGCTAGATCTGAGTATGCGCATCACTTCCGCTGATCCCGCCAGAGGGTTGCAGGCGTAGCCATTATTTAGAAATAGCCATTATTTAGAGATAAAGTGAACCCAGAAGCTGCCATCGGGAATGCAGAGGCGGGTAATCATGTCATAGGAATAGTTAACCCCATCACCGCTCAGGTCGGTACGATAGCCCGTGGGAGTCCATTGTCCGTAGGGATCATTGACAATGAAACCGTTGGCATCGTAGCCGCGCAGCACCACAATGTGGCCAAAGCTAGTGAAGTACCCATGGATAACAATCGGCTTGCCATCGGCTAACCAGGACTTCACATCGGCGATCGTGGCATCTTGCCGAAAGTTATCCCGGCGACCGTAGGCGGCGACAATGCGGGCCAAATCATTCGGATCATGCCGACTGAGGCCGTTATCCGTTGCATAACGATACAGTTCATCCTCAAACTGCCCAGAAGATTCTTTGCGGGCTGTACCGAGGAATTCTAGAGCCATGGCCAAGGAGGTCACATTGCAGGAACCCGTCGGATTTTCTTCATTGTCGAGTTGAGAATGGTAAGGAATTTTCAGGTCTACGGTGGCGGGCAAGGATTTTGGCCAGACCTGTTTGCCATCTTGGAACACCTGAACACTTTCCCCAAAGGCGTACCAGGTATTGAAGCCCTTGAACTTTTCCTGGGCAAAGGCAACTCGAACATGGTCCCGTTCCTGCGCCCAAGAGGTGATGGGATACTCTTTGTTGGCAGGCAGGGGTTGCTTTTGGTCGTCGGGGAGTTGAGCACCGGGTAGAGGGCGGCGCTTGAGGTTCATTTCAGTTCGGGTCTTAAGTACGAAGGTCGGCATAGGTAAGATCCTTGTGTGGCATCAAGGTGACGGGGGTAACGACACGGAATTTGGGTGAAACGGAAGCAATATTTCCGCGTTTGGCTTTAGTATTCCCCATGGTAGAGGCGAATTTTGCAATCTGCATAGAGATTCATGCAGCAGCTTCACGGAGTAATAGGCAGGTTCCGGAAAGGCAACCCTGCCCAGGAGAAACCGAGCTTGGTAAAGTAGATAGGCGCAATCCCTGGGGCAACTGCCTGTGTCCTTAGGCGGTGGCGTTATCGTTTACATCGTTATACTTGGTTGCCCCTATGGAATCCACGATCGCCCTACTGAAAATCCGGCTACAGGAGGCTCTCTCCGAGGCTTTTGGCGCAGCCTATGCCGAAACGGACCCGATTTTGGTGCCCGCGAGCAATCCCAAATTTGGCGATTATCAGGCCAATGTGGCCATGTCCTTGACCAAGCAAGTGGGTCAGCCGCCGCGGGCGATCGCCGCCGCGATTGTGCAAGTGCTGGATGTTGCCGATTTGTGTGAGGCTCCGGAAATTGCGGGGCCAGGATTCATTAATCTGAAGTTTCGGGCGGACTATTTAGCCGCGCAGTTGCAGGTAATTCAGGCCAGTCCCCGGTTGGGCATTGTCCCCGTTGCCGCACCGCAGCGGGTGATTGTGGATTTTTCCAGCCCCAATATTGCCAAGGAAATGCATGTGGGGCATTTGCGATCGACGATTATTGGCGACTGCATTGCCCGGATTTTGGAATTTCAGGGGCATGATGTCCTCCGGTTGAACCATGTGGGCGACTGGGGCACCCAGTTTGGCATGTTGATCACCTATCTGCGCGAAGTAGCTCCAGCAGCGCTCACAACTGCAAATGCGATTGATCTGGGCGATTTGGTGGCGTTTTATAAAAAAGCGAAGCAGCGGTTTGATGAGGATGTCGCGTTTCAGGAGCGATCGCGTCAGGAAGTGGTCCAACTCCAGTCTGGAGCGCCTGACACCCGCCGCGCTTGGCAACTACTGTGCGATCAATCGCGAAAAGAATTCCAGGTGATCTACGACCTCCTGGACATTCAGATTACGGAGCGGGGTGAGTCGTTTTACAATCCACTGTTGGCGGACGTCGTGGCTGATTTGGATGCCGTTGGACTCCTGGTGGAGGATGACGGGGCGCAGTGTGTATTTCTGGATGGCTTTAGCAACAAAGAAGGCAAACCCCTCCCGTTAATTGTGCAAAAGTCCGATGGCGGCTACAACTATGCCACCACGGATCTGGCCGCGCTGCGGTATCGTCTGGAGCAGGATCGGGCCAACCGCGTGGTGTATGTGACCGATGCAGGGCAGGCCAATCACTTTGCCCAGGTGTTTCAAGTGGCCCGACGGGCGGGCTGGATTCCGGATACGGTGGAGGTGGTGCATGTGCCCTTTGGTTTGGTCCAGGGCGAAGATGGCAAGCGGCTAAAGACGCGAATCGGGTGAGACAGTGCGCCTGCGGGATTTGTTGGATGAGTCGGCGGTGCGCTTCCGCCAACTGCTGGAGGATCGGCTCCAAGCCGAAGAGCGGACAGAGGCGGAGGCTTTTATTGCGGATGTGTCTCAGGCGGTGGGTTTGAGTGCGATCAAGTATGCGGACCTCAGCCAAAATCGCACCAGTAATTATATTTTCAGCTACGATAAAATGCTGGCGGATAAGGGCAATACCGCGCCCTACATGCTCTATGCCTATGCACGGGTGCAGAGCATTAGCCGCAAGGGAGGCATTGATTTTTCCCAACTGGATGCACCAATGCAGCTTTCAGAAGAGTCGGAGTGGGCGCTGGCCAAGCATATTTTGCAGCTGGATGGGGCGATCGCCCAAGTCAGTCAAGACTTGCTGCCCAATCGCCTGTGTCAGTACTTGTTTGAACTCAGCCAAAAATTCAGTAGCTTCTACGACTCTTGCCCTGTGCTCAAAGCCGAAGAACCGAGCCGTACTTCACGGCTGATGCTTTCAGACCTCACAGCCCGCACTTTAAAGCTCGGGCTGTCTCTGTTGGGCATTCCTGTACTGGAGCGGATGTGAGGCAAGATTGTCTTAGCGTCCGAGTTTTTCTCGCAGGGCATGCCGTAGGATCGCCACGTTTTCGGGAGTGTTGGGACAGGGATATTCAGTTCTGGAGCCTTGGACTTTGCGGCGATCGACCAGTGCATGAAAAGCCGAGGTGTCTTCACGGTGGCTCAGGACATAGATGCGAAGCTCTTCGAGAGACATCGTTTCAAAGGGTGGGTTCATTTTGAAAACTCCCAGTTGCCATCGAGTGCAATTTCAATTTGAATTTCTTCACCAGCGAGTATCACCAAATTATGGGTGCGTCCGTCCATCATAACCAGGTCAATCGGAATGTAAAAGCCGGTGAGCTGCTGGCATAATTCTGTGCAGGCAACGCATTGAGCAACGGTCAGCAAATCCTAACTCCTGATCATGATTTCTAACGGTACGAGTCTAACTGAACTACGCTCTGCGCTCAAACCCGAAGAACCAAACCACGTCTCACGGCTGATGCTCTCGGAGCAAAAATCTTATGCTGCGATCTTTATTTTGCGATCTATGGCCCGCCTAAATCAGTCGAAAATGCAAGATCCCCGGCTTCTTTAAGAAGCCGGGGATCTGAATCGCTCGTGTTTGCAAATCGACTTGGATTGCTCTATTAGCCGAAACGATAGCCAAAACCGCGTACGGTTACCAGGTATTCTGGGCTACTGGGATCAACTTCCAGCTTTTCACGGAGCCAGCGAATATGCACATCCACCGTTTTGCTATCGCCAATAAAATCTGGACCCCAGATGCGTTCCAGGAGCTGTTCCCGCGACCACACCCGTTTGGGATAGCTCATGAACAATTCCAGAATTTTGAATTCCTTCGGGGACAAATTGGCATTATCGCCACGTACGGTCACTCGGCATTCCTGGGGAAATAGCGTAATATCCTTGAACTTGAGAGAGGGCTGTTCTGGCTGCTCCTGAAAGTGCTGATGGCGGCGCAGCAAGGCGCGACAGCGGGCGATCAGTTCTCGCATGCCAAAGGGTTTGGTTAAATAATCGTCGGATCCCACTTCCAAACCAACAACGCGATCGGTTTCCGTGCCCTTTGCACTCAACATCAAAATGGGTACACTGTTGCCTTCGCGGCGAATTAGCCGACACAGGTCCAGCCCATTGATATAGGGCAGCATTAAATCGAGAATAATTAAGTCAAACCCTTTTGCCGGGGAACCGGACCCTAATGAAGGGGCGTGGCGATCGAGAATGGCCTCGCTGGGGCCATGGATAATATCTAGGGCGGCCCGTCCATCACTGGCTGTCACCACCTCGTAGCCTTCCTCCGTGAGGGTGAGGGCAATGGTTTCAGCAATTAAATCTTCGTCTTCAACAATTAAAATGCGACCCATCTTGAGGCTAGATTGGATCTGGGGAGATTCTGAAATCAGCGTTAACGGCATGAATGGGAATTCCGGTTGTTGCACTGTGATTTTACCACTGGTCAATCCGTCTGTATGAGTTGATACTGACAAATCTAGCTTTTTAGATACGGTTGTCTGGACCTAATGCTATGCGATCACCAGACAATTCGTTCCGTGAACCGAAACCATTCCCTGGACTCACTTTAACCCCCCTACCGACCCCAAATAGTCTATTGCATAGACTCAGCGTCCCCTTTATGGGAGAAGTGATTGGGGCGCAAGCACCCAAACACCCGGACCCCAGCGCTCAAACTATCACATGCTCCTTCTAGCACCAGTCGGTCTAGCGCCAGTCGGCAATGCGCCAAGCACCATCCTTGCGAATCAGACTATATCGCAGGTTGAGGTTTTCCGGCGGGCTGGATTCTGAAAGCCTGCCCCCCGTATAAAATTCCTCGGTTTCACTGACTTCAGCGACCACCTCTGCTTGATCAGGGGTGGCAGGACTAGACTGAACCGACGTCACTTTCAAATCGTGCTTGTATTTCTTGTACCAGTTATCCCGTTTGGCTTCGACCGAGGCATTTTGCCAATAGGAAAGCTTAGGATCTGCCAGGACTTTCTCTAAATCCAGGGCGGCGTAGTCGGGCCCCATTGCCGCAGACTTTGCATCCAACCACTGCTTTAGAATTTGCTCAGCGGTAGCATTATCTAAGGTGGTCCCTACCGCAGGGCTGGCCACTGTAGATGGGGAGATGCTGGCAGTGGGCGACACCGTGGGCGGTGTATCCTGACGGGCCGCATTGCCCGTACCCGCCGATTGGCAACTTCTGAGGAGGGCACTGACGCCAAACCCCAACAGAGTTAGGCCCAGAAGGATGCCCCCAATGCGCACCAATCGGAATCCCCAGACAGAACGCTTGGTGCGGCGCGATCGCCCATCTCTGGGACGCGCGCCTACGCCTGCAGAATCCCGCAGAGCCACTTGGGGCGATCGCCCCTCCGACGGTGCGCGTACCGATGGGCGGCTACCGACAGCGGCACTAGACAGCCCACTCGCCTGTTCTCCCTCCGCCAAGTGCTCAACCGTCGCCGGAGCCGCCGCAAACCCGGCCATTGCACGGCTCTTCGCCAGCTCAATGAGGGCATTGGTATCTAAGTCAGGAGTCTCAGCAAAATCGGCACCTTCCCGTGCTCCATCCATCACCCGTCCGCCATTCCGAGCGCCCAGATCACTGCCCCTAGCCGGTGGGCGGGACGGCGTCACCGTGGCCATCGGGGCTGGGGGCATCGGCGATCGCGATCCCGCCGGAGCCGCAGAAGCATAGGCCCGCTCTTGGGCCTGGGCCAGGGACCAAGCTGCTGGGGCCACCTCCGGCTCGTTAGGCAGTTCTTCTAAATAAATTTGAACGTCGGGATCAGCAAAATATTCTTTAAGCGAAACCCGCTGTTGAGACAGATCCCGGAAGTGTGGAAACACCTCATCCCGCAGCCAGTGCTCGGCATAGAGGCAGAGTCCCGGTAGCAGGTCCGGCGATCCCTGGGAATGCTTACGAATAAAAGCGATCGGCTCATATTCCTGGCTCAGTTCCAAAGCCCGACTGGCCTCTTCAGTTTGGCCCAACAATAGCGCACAAACGGACTGCTCCAAGTGAACATCTTGACGACTGCTGAGACGCAGCAGCAACAGCTTGGCACGGCGAACTAGCGCGGGCTGGCGTTCGGCAAAGCCCCGCGCCAGCAGCGCATAGACAGCGAGATAGGTCGCCACAGCAGATGGTCGCTGCGTCTCCTCTTCAAACAAGACCTGCTGCTCAGCCACGGTGAGGTAGCCGCGCAGTTGTTGCATGAATCGTAGAAAGTCGTCCATACCCAACCCCGAGTAATCATCGCCAGACCCGTCAATGCCACCGCGCGCTTGCAGCATCTCGCGCAGTAGACTCAACCCCTGCCGCCGCTCAGAGACTTGGCGTTCCGGCAAGGCTAGGAGTTCCAGCACCCGATAGGGCCGCAGCTTGTAAAGATCGCTTTGGATCTCACCGCGTACTCCCGCAAAAAATCCTTCCCGCAGCAGTAACTGCTGGCCCGTTTCTAGGGCTTCGGCGGCATTTTCGTATTGTCCTTGCTGCCACTGTTCGCGGCCCAGTTCCAGACAGGCAAACGCGACCGTCAAGACAATATCGGCATACACCGCATTGGGATCGCCAAACTGACCGTCCTTGAGGCTAGCACTACCCCCGGTCAAAAAGGGGCGGCCCAGTTTCAGCACCAGCTCATATTCGCCCAGTTCCTGTAGAATCAGCAGCGCCCCAACCAAATGCGGGTCAGGAATTTCGATGCTGGGCGTATTGGCATCAATGCTCGCGGTGAGATCAGGCCCGCTCAGATCGGGGTCGGGTACCCCCTCATAGGTTTTCGCCAAAAAATTGCGGTCATAGGCTTGCCGTTGTGCCGAATCCGCTAGCAGCGCATAGGCAGTATCCAAGAGGTACTTACGCGAAGCGATCGCGGCCTCGGAATATTCCCGGCGAGGCAATTGCACCGTGCGATCGCGATGCGCTTGACGCAACTGATCCGGCGTTGCCTGAATCGGCAGCCCTAGAATTCGATAATAATCAAGCGGAATGTACACGGTACACTTCCCCAGGAGGAACGGTAAGGTTAAGCTATGGTAGCGAACTATGATAACAAAGCGTGTAACGGTTATAACCCGAATTATGCAAATCGCGAATTGAATTCACTAAAGTCGCCGCTTAGCAAAGTCGCAGTTTAACCTAGGATGTCAGCGGTGGCGCTGAACCAGTAACATTAGTTCTAGAAAGTTTGGGATAGGAAGCAGGTTCATGGTTCAAGAAAGATCACTCCCGGCGTTACAGACTGCCTCCGCTGCGGTAACCCGCGCCGAAGGATTAGTGCTCTACGAAGACATGGTGTTAGGCCGCACCTTTGAAGACAAGTGCGCTGAAATGTATTATCGGGGCAAAATGTTTGGTTTCGTGCACTTGTACAACGGCCAAGAAGCCGTTTCTACCGGCGTGATCCAAGCCATGCGTCCCGGCGAGGACTATGTGTGCAGCACCTATCGCGATCACGTTCATGCCCTCAGCGCGGGTGTGCCAGCCCGGGAGGTGATGGCAGAACTGTTTGGTAAAGCCACAGGCTGCAGCAAAGGGCGGGGCGGCTCGATGCACTTGTTTTCCGAAAAGCACCGACTTCTGGGTGGTTTTGCCTTCATTGCAGAGGGGATTCCGGTGGCAACGGGGGCTGCTTTCCAATCCAAATATCGGCGAGAAACCATGGGGGATGCCAGTTCTGACCAAGTGACAGCGGCGTTCTTTGGTGATGGGACGACGAACAATGGCCAATTCTTTGAGTGCTTGAATATGGCTGCCCTGTGGAAGTTGCCAATTCTTTACGTTGTAGAAAATAATAAATGGGCCATTGGCATGGCCCACGAGCGCGCTACATCCCAGCCGGAAATTTATAAGAAGGCCAGTGTCTTTGGTATGCCCGGCTATGAAGTGGACGGTATGGATGTACTAGCGGTACGGGCGATCGCCCAGGAAGCGGTAGAGCGGGCGCGGGCGGGCGAAGGGCCGACTCTGATTGAATGCCTCACCTATCGGTTCCGGGGGCACTCCCTCGCTGATCCCGATGAGTTGCGTTCTAAGGAGGAAAAGGACGCATGGCTGGCGCGAGATCCGATTAAGAAGTTCTCGGCCCACATGATTGCCCAAAATTTGGCGACGCCAGAAGAGCTGAAGGCGATCGATAAGAAAATTCAGCTCGTTGTCGAGGACGCGGTGGAATTCGCTTTAGCCAGTCCAGAACCCGATCCTGCCGAACTCCACAAGTACATATTTGCGGAAGACGAATAAACAGGCATAGATTGACAGAATTATGGTTTCGAGGTTTGGGGTTCGGGTGACCTCATGCCTCGAATTTTTGGTGCAGGCGGCTCACCCTCTAGGATCGGCAGGCGTGATTTTGCTCAGCGGCATCAGCACTTTGGCAGCTTGAGATTTAGCTTGAGATTTATATATGAAATTAATTTATGCATAAGATCTTTTCGCTTGCTCTATATATATTTATAAGATATTTTCGAGGAGACGGTTTCTGAACTGGCACTTTGTGCCAGTTTGGCTGTGCCAGTACGTCTTAAAAAATTAAGGTGTCTATGGTCTGACTCGGCTATGTGTTGCTCGGTTATGTCTTGCTCGGTTGTATCAGCCTCTAAGGCGAGGTAGGTCTCTAAGGCAAGGTAGGTCTTTTAAGTGGGATATGTCTTGCCTTGAATTTCTTAGTCACATATTATTCTCAGTACTAATGCTGTGGTGTCCAAAGGTTGCGCGTTCTCCCTGAGCTGTGAGGCGGTTGTAAGATCACTTCCAGCATTGCCAAGCAAGTCATCCACCAAGATTTGCTGAGTTTGCGGTCACAGACGTTTCGAGCCGGTAATTTCTAGTCGGTTAAGTTTCCCGCTGGTACACTACGTGTCGGTTATATGTCGGTTTGTTGTGGGTTCCTACTTTTCATCTCCATTTTCTGAGCACCGGCCTTGGCTAAGGGCTGTGGTGCGCGTTTGAATGCTTTTTGTCGGTGCCTCTACCCCCATTGTTACTATGTCATACGGAACCTATCCGCTGTTTTTGCGCAACTGCGAACTGGTGTACGACCATCTAGCCCGACTCCGAAAGACTATTCCCCAGGATGATTTGATTGAGCGATTTCAGTCATTATTTATTGTTGGGATGGAATATCCGGAGCCAGAAATCCTGACCGCCTTGTTGAATATTGTGAGGACGCCCTGGGCGGCCCAAGAATTTGATCACATTCTGAATCGCTGCTGCTATATCTTGATCAACTATTGGTGGTCACATTCTGGTTTGAAGCAGGGCACCGTCAAGCTGGTCCATTTGCTAGAGACCTTGCCCCCAACTATCCCGCCGACGGTTAACCCCAGCCTGCGCGATCGCGTGCTGAGTTTTATCCAGACTGAGCAGTTTGCCACTATTCAGGACCGCGCCCGCACGGTTGCCCAAGCGGCAGAAGCGCATAGTAACCCGGACCAAACCGTTCGCGAGCACATTGCCCGTTATCCTTTCCTGTACCCCCATTTACTGATGCATTGGGACAATAGCGACGAGGGATATCATGCGGTCCGTGCGGTACAAACCCAGCAGGAACAACAATTTGAGGCAGATCTCCATCGCTATTGCGTAGCCTATTGGCGATCGCGCAATGCTCCCACGCCAGCTACCTCTCGGGTGAAAAATCCCACCCTCTTGGATAACACCCAACTGGAACACACCCTCAAGATTTATGCCGGCAAAGCGCATCACAACCATACCTACCAGGACTTAGCGGATCATTACCGACTCCAAATGATGCAAGCCCCCTCGTTTCAAGAGGCCAAGCAACACCTACACAGCTACCTCACGATCACCCTGGACGACCAGTATTGTGAGCATCGGTTTTCGCGCTGGCTGGACCACCAGCTATTGTCCACCCTACCCCGCCACAATGATCACCCCCCCCAACGTCATTTAATGATTCAGACCTGCTGCGAACTGGTAGCGACACTATTGGCGAACCCTGCCGATCACGCTGAAAATCATCTGATTTTTATGGACTTTAATCACAATTTGGGACCAACCACGACTGTCGGGGTGCTGTTGCAAATTTTGCTCTTGTGTCGCGGCTTTGTCCGCCAGCAGTGGGAGGTGATCAAGTCCTATGTCTCCCGATTTTTTGCGTCCATGTTTAAGCATTATGAGACTGCGGCCAGTGGCCAAGTGGAGTGGCTCATTGACTGTCTAGAAAATTTGCAGATCGCTTTTGCCATCCACTCCGATCGCACCGATTTTTCTTGGATGTTTTCTGAGGGGCTGTAAGCAAAAAACCTATGGCCGCAGAAATTTTTGATGTGGCGGTGATTGGCGCAGGCATGGCAGGACTTACCTGTGCTCAAGCGTTACATCAAGCGGGCCAGCACGTTGTTGTGCTGGATAAGTCGCGGGGGGTGGGGGGACGCATAGCCACCCGGCGACTGCACGACACCCGGGCCGACCATGGAGCCTGTTATCTCTCACCGCCTCAGGATGCTGGATTTCAAGCTTTGGTCCAGACGCTGCTGGCAGCGGATGTGCTGCGGGTCTGGACCGACCAGGTCCATGAGTTCTCCAGTCCCAATGGCTTGCAACCCCCGAGCGATCGCGTTCCCCGCTATGTCGCGCCCCAGGGCATGTCCGCCATTGCCAAATTCCTCACTCCCCCGTTGAACGTGCGCCTGAACTGCCAGGTAACAGCAATCACCGCCCCATCTTTTGATCAGGCAGAGCATCAATCAGAGCATCCGGCGGATTACTGGCACTGCGTGATCGCCGATCAAGCCCCTGTCTTGGCCCGGGCGATCGCCTTGGCCATCCCCGCTCCCCAGGCCGTGACCTTACTGCAACCGCTGCACACACAGGAAACTGCTGAATCGATGGCCCCATTCATGGCCCAATTAACTGCCGTGGAGTTTGCCCCCTGTTTAAGCGTGATGGCGGGCTATGGGCCGGATCAATTGGCCGATTGGCAGAGTCGTTATCCTGAAGTGAAAGCCATTACTGTGCAGAATGATCCCGTATTGGGCTGGCTGGGCCTAGACAGCAGCAAGCGCCTGTCCCCCGCTGCCCCCACCTGGGTGCTCCAAAGTTCTGCGATCTTTGCTGAAGCGTTGTTAGATGCGCCCACCCTAGAATCGGCAGCCCAGCAGATGTTAGAACAAGCGGCCCGCTACTGGGGATCGTGGCTGGCGTTTCCAGACTGGATGCAGGTGCATCGCTGGCGCTATGCCTTTCCCCGATCGCCGCTCTCGCAGCCCTATTTAGCCGCGCCAACCGTTTTGCCGTTGGTGTGTCTGGGGGATTGGTGCGGCGGGCGCAAAATTGAAGATGCGTATGTGTCGGGGCGGGCGATCGCTGAATTTCTTCTGCGTCTCTGATGGGATGCCCCGGAAACCCTGCATTAGAACCATCCGTTAAAGGGTGGGTTCAGGCGATCGCCGCCGCGTTGGGCGCTTCCACACCGATCGCTCTGCCTTTTCCCGCTCATAGGTAATCAATTTGCCGTAGTACTCATGCTTGCTGAGGTTCATGGACAGAAACACATGTTCCCGTGTATTGCCAAACCCTTTGCGACGGAAAAAATTAATCGCCGGGGTATTTTCCGGGTCGGTATCCACCAGCATGTAGCGTGCTCCGTCATCGATCATGCGTTCGACCAATTTATCGACCAGTTTGTCTGCCACACCCCGGCGTTGAAAGAGCGGATTTACGCCTAACCAAATCACATAGCCATATACCCAGGAGCCTTTGCTGATAATCGTGCCCAGCACAAACCCAGCCAACTGCGCCTCAATTTCAGCGACCAGACAATATTCTGAATCCGTGTTGTACAGCCCAATCACTTCCCACTGATCCCAGGTGCGATATAGGTAGGGATACAGATCGCTGGTAAATAACTGCTCGCCCAGATGATAAACCAGAGCAATGTCGTCGATATACATTTCCCGCACAATCACGGGCGCTTGGGGGTCGAGGGGTGTGGTGATGTCGGGCATAGGTCATCTATACAGACGAGATTTCCTGCATGGTAGCAAGAGGTATCGTTGTTTGATGCGTTTAGATCCTCGGCATTTAGATCCTTTGCGGCTTTTGAAGTTTTTTGGAAAACGAGATTTTCTTTTCTCAACGCCCCCCACCGGAGGGAGCGATATCGCTACAGGGACTAGAAACCCACTTTTTTTGTTGATAATCGGGAGTATAACAATCCGAAGGTGGAGGGCTGCCAATTACGAGTATGGGATAATACATTAATCCAAAAAACAGAACGAAAGAAGCTATCAACAGAGTCCCAAAGAAACCTGTCATCAGAAAAACAATCCGATCATTCCAATCAATGAGTTCCAGCTCTGGCGACAAAATTGATTCCTGATGCTTCTTTGGATTGTAAAAAACCTTAACTGACTGACCAATAGGATATTTTCTTTGTGCTTCACGTTCAGCTTCCGCTGGCGTATTTTTACTTGATAAACCTTTTAGGAAATTAGATTTATACGGAATGCCATTGACTGCATAGGTATAGGCAATAGTGTACTGTGCGACCGAGACTCCTTCAGAACTTAGAGATAAAGTTATTGGATGTTCAATTATTTCTCCACTAACAAAACTCCATTTCTTACTTTTATGTCTTTTTCTGAACTTAACCCAAATGCTTCCCGCTGCTATGAGGAAAGTGATGCCCAGAAGTCCTTGAAGAAGTACAATAGGTAGGAACAACAAGAGAATAAAAAGCTGCATATGTCCACATTGAAATCAATCAGGTTCAGTGCCACGAACTAACTTGCAAAATCTATATGTTCTAACGCTCAACCCTTGGTATCCCAAAAATTGGATAAAGCAATGTTCTGTTGGACTTTAGTAAGGACTGAGCCGCATAACGACCCCGTTCACCCGCTGCCAGAATTTTTCGGATTAGCCAAGGAACCTCGATACGGTCGGTGTGCAGCGGGAGCATGTCATCCTTTTAGGGAGAATAATCCATTAAGGTAAGCCGTACGGTGGGCTAAGACTTGTGGCACATTTTCAGCGTCCCACTGTGCTCCAGATATTTGCACCCGACGGTTAATTTGCTTAATCGCCGACTCAACGGCTCCAGAACCAATAGAACAGATGCCCTCAGCTTGATAGTAAGCATAGTTGACAATCCGGTGGCGATGCTTTTCGAGATAGGTGCAGAAGTTGTACGCCTGTTTCCGCTTCATATCCTTGAAGAGCGCCATCGTCTCATCCACCTGACCTTTCCATAAGTAGGCTTCTGCTTGACGCAGGCGTTTGAGCGAACCACCGACTTTTTGTAAGTTTTCGTTGAGATGATACCAGTCTAAAATCTCCCGTCGTTGTTCGGGAGTTGCAATTGCCGCAATCAGGTTCCAAACACCGTCATGACCATCGCCCAAACAAGTGATAGGTGTACTTAAAGGTTGGCTATTGACCCAATCGATTAAGGGTTGATTTTGATGCAGATTAGCCACCACACCCTGGTCGGTCGCAATCGCTTTGTAGTCGCGCCAGATGCAGAGGTCGCCCACGGGAGTCCGTAATCGCACCTTACCCCCGTCAACACAAGCTTCCGTGATGGGTTGGAGGACCACTGGGGCGGGGAAATCGGTCGTTTGGACCAACCGCTGTTGCGTGTTGTCACTCACCACCATGCCTGTGAGCAGCGCTACATCGGATTCTGCATTGGCATAGCTCACATTCGCACTGACGCGTAAGCAGCATAATTCTAAATACGGGCTGATTTGCTTGCCTGCAGCCACACCTAAGGCTTGACCTTGTTTCTCGCTCAAGGGGAGGCGACCTAAAATACTTTTTAGGGTGCGGATGTATCCGGCGTTTGTACCTGTAATTGCTGTGATAAAAAAACACCGACTTGGGGACCCACATGTTCCTGAAGTTGCGCGCGAATCCCGGCCTCAATCTGTCCCAGATTTGTCATCTGACTTTTATCGGGAGCATCTCACCTTTGCGATGAGTAGAAATACTTGTGATCATATCGCCCTGGAAAGCTGAAAATGCGTTGAAAATTGACCATTTAGGTAGGCACACCGATGTTTTACGACTTGATCGACATTCTTCGCCTCCCATTGTGCTCCTGAAATTTTCACCCGGCGACTAATTTGTTTAATTCCAGATTCCACGCCACCCGAGCCAATGGTGAATCCTTCTGACTGTAAATAGTCATAATTCGGAATCCGATGCCGATGCTTGGTCAGATAGGTGATGAAATTGGGCACGGTATCAAGAGTGCAATCGGAGAACAGCGCCATCGCCGCCTCGACTTTGCCAGTCCATAACAAGGCTTCCACCTGATTTAAGCGATTGTTCGAGCCACCCACTTTGTGCAAATTCTCGACCAAATGGTACCAATCCAGAATTTCACGCCGCTGTTCTGGAACCGCCACCGCACGAAATACATTCCAAATCCCATCATGCCCATCGCCTAAACAGGAAACCGTGGTGGCTAAGGGTTGGCTATTGACCCAATCAATCAACGCCTCATTTTTTTGGAAATATCCCCCGATCCCTTGACCTTCTAAAACCACGGCTTTGTAATCTTTGTAAATAGACACTTCACCCTTGGGGGTGCGGATTCTAGCTTTTCCGCCATCTAAACTCATTGATTCAATAGTGGTTTCAGAAATGATTCCCTTAAATTCCTGACGATGCACTAATCTATGATGAGTACTATGAGAAATATCTATTCCCATTAGAATTGCTAAATCTTCTTGTGAACGTGCATAAGAGCTATTTGCACTCACGAGTAGACAGCAGTTTTCTAAGTGCTCACTGATTTGAGTATAGGGTTTTACATTGAGGTGTTGGGCTTGACGTTCCGTGATTTCAAGATTCCCGATTGTTGTTTTGATGTTTCGCTTTCTTCCCGTTTCGATTTCGGTGGCATTTTTGACAAAAAAACACCGATAGGAGGGCTGACATGCTGCAGGATTTGCTGACGAACGGTAGTTTCAATATCCCCCAAGGTCTGAATCACTTTCGGATCCGTATCAGAATAGAGAATTTGGGCAATTTGGTTGGCATGGTATTCTATTTTTTGTAATTCTTCAGGCGTCATGGCGGCAAAGCCTCAAATCAGTGACTCAATTTTGTCGTATTTCGATGAAATTATCACTAAGCATTTATGCTCATTGCAAAGGTGAGATGCTCCCCTTTTATCTGCGTCGGCATACAAAATCTTGGCAATGGCTTGCACGTGCTCATCGATCTGAGCTTTTTCGGCTGGGGTCATGGATATACACTCCCTAAGTCAGGCTCAAACCCTGATTATACAAGACTTATTTTTCTACCCAAAAGGGTGACATGCTCCCTTCAACAGTCTCCATAGATATGAAATTACACCCAGCGTTGCTAAGTACAGCAAATGGCTTTTCAAAAAACAACAATAGAAATTTTAATTCGATAGAATATTGAATTAGATCATCTTGTAATCCTACTGCGATGGACTGTGGAAGTAGTGGAATTGAATTGCTTTTGATGACGGGAAGCCCTGAAGAGCTTGTCTTTGAAGAATATTTTTTTTACAATTTGCGAGTCTTTGATACTTGCAAATTCTAGAGAGTTTTCGATACAAAAGCTTTTTGGTTTATCATTTTTGATAAAAACTGGTGTTAAATGGTTGCCTGAGTTTTGCAAGCCAATTTGCACATACCCAAGCTTATAGGCTTCTTCTATGGAACGCCCTGCGCCAATTGCTTGATAAAAACCAATAGAAAAAGCAATGGCAGCATTATCACCAATTGCCTGGTTCATTCCAATAACATAGTCAATGTGTTGAGCAATAGCATTTGTCTGGCTCTCTGAATAGCAAGCATTCAGAATTACGCACTCTACCTGCATATTAAATTGCTCAAATAAAGCAGCTAAAGCATCAGGTTTAATTGGATGTATCTTTCCTAACTTGTCTTCAAAGCATAATGCACCATCAACCGTCCCATGACCTGAAAAGTGAACAACTTGAGGTGCTAGGTCTAGCAGAGCTTGGCTTATATCAGACGGACGAACAGACATCCTTTGGTGGAGAGTAAAACAATCACGGAGTTTTGCAAGCTGTAACCTTTCCTAGATTTCTCGTAATTCTTCACCAAGTCTCAATCTAGACAAATTAGAGGGGTCAGCCGCCAGAAATAAAATTGAAATCATAGAGATACGCAGAAACTTACAACAGTTGCTTAACCACACTTCGTAACTTCAATGTAAACCACCTTAAACCTCTGGCTAGTTCTCTTCTCTCTCAACTTAAGACTTGGTCAGCATAACGATCCTGCTCACCGGACGCAGATAACCTTTGCATCACAACGATAGCTTAGATTTGTTCCGGTGCAGCAGGCTTGTTCGGCGGCTGTTGATTGACTAGAAGTTCACTTTGTTTCAGCGTGTAAGATTAGTTCCATCAGATGCTCATCATAAAATTGACCTTGATTAGAAAAAGCTTCATGTTCTGTCCCGTAAATGCAAAACCCCAGCGATTTGTAAAGTTGGATAGCAGCGTCTTGGGCTGTGACGACCGTGAGATGTATTCTACGCAAGCTATTATCTCGTTGAGCACGGACAAGGACTTCACTTGCCATTGCTCGTGCTAGACCACGCCGCCGAAATTCAGGTCTAACATAGAGTCCAGCGATAAAGCCACGATGCTTTTCATTCGCTTCTTCAAAACGTGAAAAGCGGATGGTGCCGACAAGAATTTCATCAGAAAAAGCTCCAAGAAGATATGTATCTTCAGATTCTTGGAGACGTGAAGCCACTGCTTCAAGTGCGAGCTTTTCTTCTTTTTCGGCTGGAGTGCCGAATGCAGGGGGTTGCTCACGCAATGCAGCCAAACGGAGTACTCGATTATTCTTTTACGTCTGCGGGTGTGAGTGTTCGTATTGTCATGCTCTGCCTTAAATTATATCAAAGACGACAATGCTGAGCGTAGCAGCCGAACAACTTATTACATAGACTCTTTTCTCGATAATGTCTGGGTGGGCACATTATCGAGAATTTTTTCTCACAATATCCCCACTGGTAGGGAATTGTCGAGAATTTTTTCTCATGATATCCCCACTACCGGGGAATTATCGAGAAAGTTACCGTAAATTCACGCACTTTATACTCCGAGTTAAATGCAAAATAAATCGCATACAATTCGGAGGCGCATACTGATGTCCTCCCCACCCAAACTGTTTGATCGCCTACATGAGAGTTCCGTCGTCGTCATTATTCCTATCAGGCAGAAAAAATTTATATCCACTGGGTTAAAGAATTTATTCAATTCCACACTATGACCCCACTGCGCGAGTGAGGTCGTGAGGCCGTGGAGGCACTTCAGCGCCCTCATCTTTCTCTATCGCGGAGTCTATCGCTTCGACGCAGATTGGCACCTAGATGTTATGTGAATCAGTCTATTGCCAAACGGCTATGACATCCGTACCGTCCAAGAACTCCTCGGCCACAAGGATGTCAAAACCACGATGATCCATACCCATGTGCTCAATCGGGGCGGTTTGGGGGTGCGCAGTCCCTTAGATGCCTAAATCCAGGCGCAGGCTCTGGGCGCAACTTGAATATGAGTTCATCGAGTTCTCGAATATTGAATATGAGTTCTCGAAAATTGAATACGAGTTCTCGAATATTGAATACGGGTTCTCGAAACTTGATCTCAAGCCATCGGTGGATGGCACCCCCGCAGAAATGCCTGTCCATCCCAAATTTACTCAAAATAGGACTTGCAAAGTGCGGCGCAATTCGGTATTCTCTTGCGTTAAGGTGAGTGCGCTTAGGTTTAGTACTCGCCCAGACGCCCAAAGACCTCGGTCTTAAAACGCGATCGCCCAGTGCGTGGAACCACCAAGCGATCGCTAACCCCCAAGCTGAGTCAGCAGCATGGCGGCTTGTTCTATTTTACAAGCCACCCTGTTTTGCAACGCATTCGGGGTGGCTGCGGTTTTTGGGTCTTCTTCCCCCACAAAAAACACAAGGAGACCCATCATGACCACTCAACCGCCGAGTGATAGAAACGATCGCCCGTCCACTCTCAACGATTCAGGCTCACGCGATCCAGAACAGCGCACGGTCAATGGCGATCGCGGCTCACCCGAAGTCCGCGACTTCATTACCGACCTCACCACCCTCGGCAACGAATGGGTCAACATCACCCTCACCGGCTCCCGCCCCGCCGTCCGGGCCATGGTCAACCTCCTGCACCAAGTCAACGTGATTGGGGCCAGTGAATGGAGCAAGGCCATTGCCATCAAATCTACCCCAGTAATCATCCGCGTTGCCTCTCGGGGCATGCGTACAGAATAATTCAGGGGAAGTCAGCCGCCCTGCGGTCGCGGTATTCAGGAGCCAGGGAGCGTTAAGCATTCTGGCTCCTGGCTCCTCCCCTGTCCTGCGTTACGCAACTAGGCATGGTCAAGTAATAGCATCAAGACACAGATCCCTAAAAGATATAGCTCCCTATATAGCCATCTAGCTCCCTGAGCGGAGCCGAAGGGAGCAGAGCCGAAGAGAGCGGAACCGAAGGGAGCGATCGGTAGTTCGTTGAGCGGAGTCAAAACGAACGGAAAACTGTGAACCTATTGTTTAAAAAGACCTCACCCCGCGAACCAGAGTCCCTTCCTCCAAAAGAGACGCAAGGGAGATCCTGGGCACGATAAGACTGTAACAATGGGCGGGGAGAGACTCGAACTCTCATACCTTTCGGTGCCGCATTTTGAGTGCGGTGCGTCTACCAATTCCGCCATCCGCCCTTGGATGGAAGCTGCGCTTCTTTTGCAGTTTCACTATTATAGCGGATTGAGCGACTTTGGAACAGCGATTGATAATCTTTGCTGCTGGCCCAGCGATCAATCTCCCGCGCCCGCAACACCGGCACAGGATGGGTCAGTTGAGCCGTCATTGCTTGCTTCAGCATTTCCCCCAGTTGATCGTTGCTAATATCGTCGTAGGCGCGGGCTTGGGCCAGAAAAGCATCCAGGTTAAGCTGACTGGACAATTTAGCCGAGCCGCCCGCCAATTTCATCAAAACAGAACTGACAACCCGTGGGTTTTGACTGGCCAGGAGCGCGGCGCGATCGCAGCTAAATTCCGCACAGCGCACCCATTCCAAAATCTGGCTTTGCATCGTTTGGGCAATCTGTGTCCCCACTCCTGGCATTTGCCCCGCCGCCAACATCAAAATGTTAGCCAGCGTCAGATACACCCCGTGCTCGCACTTCAAATGCCCCAACTCATGGCCAATCACGGCTTGCAGTTCCTCTAATGTCAGCAGATCAATCAAGGAGGTATGCACCACAATGAACGGCTGCTTTCCCCGCATGGCAAAGGTATAGGCATTGGGCACGGGATGCTGGCGAATGTAGAGACGGGGAATTTCCAGATCCAGGACTTGACACGCCTCCACCAGCAGGGCATAAATGTCAGGCAGTTGCTGCTCGCCCACCAGAACGCTAGAAGCAATATTTTCCAGGTAAAAAAACTGTTCCGCCAGTGGTCCCAGCAGATTGCGCACAACCAAATCTAACCCCGGCAACTGTTTCAGGTTAGCAGTTGCCCGCAGATCTAAGGGATGCCGAAACTGGTCCGCCCGCAACCCAATCAGCGGCATTTTCAAAGGAGCATTTAAAAAAGACATGGGGTTTTCGGTAAAGACAGGGTTTAGAAAAGACAGGGTTTAGAAAAGGCAGAAGTTGTTTGGGTGATTTCCATAAAAACCCACCGACCAAGATTGCTCCCTGAGCGGAGAATTCCTCCCTGAGTTAAGGATTGCTCCCTGAGCGGAGTCGAAGGGAGCAGTTCTCCGCCCAGCCAACGGGAATGTTATTTTGAAAATTGCCTCAAGAAACCAGAAACAAGCCAGACGCCAGAAAACATAAGGCAAAAGCAGCAATTTCCCAGTTCGCCCTTCTATCCGTCAGTATATAGTCAATTGCCTTTTCATGAAGGCGCACCCCGCCATAACAGCCTGGACAATCATGTCTGACACCCCCTGATCCATAGCCAAAACTTAACCTGTTCCCAATCTGTCAATTACCTGACCTTGAGCTAGGCGATCTACAGTGTTTAGGATTGTTTCAATCTCCTCACACACTATGCTTCAGCTCTACGCCACGCGCTCCGTCCCCCAGACTGATCCTCGGCAGTTTCTTGAAGACCTCTATCGTGGGCATGCAACGGTTACCTTTCGGTCGGGTCAACTGATTCCGATGAATCCTCAGGAAGTTTGGGTGGTCGGGCGTGGCGTGGTGCAACTGAGTACGTTCTATCCCAACGGCGACGAGGCTTTGTTGGGGTTGGCGGTGCCTTCGATGCCCTTTGGGCTGCCCTTGTCGCTGATTCAACCGTATCAGGCGATCGCCATGTCGGATGTGCTGCTGATGTGCCTCAGCATGGCCGAATTGGAGCAGTCCCCCGACTTAGCCCAAGCGGTAATGCACCAATTAGGACGACGACTGCGCCAGACCGAAGCCATGCTGGCCATGGCCGGGTATCGCCGGGTGGAGGAACGGCTGCGGCAACTGCTGACCCTGTTGCAGGCAGAAATTGGGCACCCTGTCCCTGGAGGCACGCGGCTGGGAGTGCGCTTGACCCATCAACACTTGGCCAGTGCCATTGGCACGACGCGGGTCACCATTACCCGATTGCTGGGCCAGTTGCGCAAGGATCAGCAACTTGTGCTGGATGACTCGCGGCATATGGTCATTCCCGCGGGAGTAACGCTTTAGAGCGCAAATCTCCAGAAGGATTAAAACGTGGACGACGTTTCCAGGTGAGCCAGTTCTAAACTGGCGCGAGCCTGCGATGGGTGCGGCTCCATAATTACCGCATCCAAGGCCACAACGCCGTCCATGTCGCTATCGATCGCCCGCGCCGCCTCCCAAGACAGATCCAAGTTGCGATCGCTGACATAGGGGCCGCGATCGTTGATGCGCACAATTACCGACTTGCCATTGCGCGGATTTGTCACTTTTAGATAAGTGTCGAAGGGCAAGGAGGGGTGCGCTGCTGTGAACCCATGCTGATTGAAAAAGTCTCCGGTGGCCGTTTGTCGTCCGTGGAAATAGGGGCCATACCAGGATGCTCGCAACTGGAGGCGCTCCGCCCCTTCCCGCAGGTCATAAAGCAAGCTCTGGGCGTAGGCTAGCTCCAACGGTGTCTTGCCCAACGCCAGCCGCAGGCGATTAATCCACTGAATGGTGAATTGATCGGCATTGCAGGTCCAGTTCTGGGCTAAATCTGGGGGCAGGGCAAACAGGAGGCGATCGCCCGCCTGACCAGCGGGCCTACCCTTTATGCGGGTGGGTTTGATCTGTTCGGCATCAAAGTTAGGATCTTGGAGGGCTTGTTCGATTTGGCGGGCAAACCCGTTGGCCAATACCGTGTTGGGCATTTGGACAATCGGTGTGTTGCCGATGTGAACCTGCGTAAATTGATTGGGCGCTGGATTCGATGCCCCCTGAATCGGCCCTTTGGCATTGTCCAGATCTCCAGCGGCGAGGGCGCAGGTTTGGAGATCGGGGGCGATCGCCGTTTGCCAAGCACTGCCGGTGCGGTTCGGGCTGAGGCGGCTCGGGTCAATGCTGATGGAACGGATGGAACTGGCTTGTAGAGTGACCGGTGGATGTCCCCCTGTCCCCGGAGCGATCGTCGTCCCTGACCATACCGTAACCCCTGACCGCACCCAAGCCTGGGCCGAAGGGTGTGGCCATAACCGATTGAGAATGCTGGGCCACACAGCCTCCAGCCCGGACGGCAGCAAGAGGCCGGAGGGCCGGTAAGCCGCGATGGGCGCGACACCAGTGTCGCGAGGAGCCTGAGGAAAATATCGCAATCTCACCGACTGTCCGGAATTGGGGCGGGATGACACGAAAGAAATCTTAGAGCCTTCAGAACCCGCCCTTCTGGAAAGCGGCGCTCCGAAAATTTGCTCTCTAGAAGTAAAGCTCTCGAATCGGCCACTTTCGGGGCGATCTGGAGGAACAGCTTTCCAGCCCGCTGCGTCTGTCCCCCTTGGGGGCGGTTCATTGTCACACTCCTGGAGCAAATCCGGTGCTCCGGTGCGACTACAGCGGGAACTGACCTGCGATTGCGATCCCGCAGGCGGATCCGCCACTAAAAGCCAGGAACTCGTTCCCAGAGCTAGCCCAATAAATTTAGAAAAGTGCATGGACGCCAACGTTTTTTGTATGAAGCACTACAAGTGCCTATAAAAAAACAATCCTACACCTTATTTTTTGTAGTTCTCAATACAGAATGTTCATCCGGTTGGAGTGGCATAACCGGGTGGGTTTAGTCATGCATGTGCTTAGAGTTACAGCTAAAAGCCGGATCCCGTCCAGCGTTAGGATTCTGTGACCATGCCAAAGCGATAGCCGCGCCCATAAACGGTGTGGATTAGGGGGGCGTCGGCGGCTTCGATCTTGCGGCGCAGGAGGCGAATCTGCGCCGCTAAGGCATTGCTGGTGGGCTGCTCGTCGCTGTTGCCCCACAGGTGCTGATGGATTTGCTCGTGGGTGAGTAACTGGTCGGGGTGCTGCATCAGATAGGCCAGTAATTGGGTCTCTTTCTCTGAGAGTTCGATCACGCGCTGATCCCGGTAGGCCCGCTGATTGGCGGTGTCGAGGGTCAGGGCTTCGGCGGTCAGGATAGGGGGAGCGGCAGAGGGCGATGACGGCGGACGGCGCAGCAAAGCCCGAACTCGGGCTAGCAGTTCGCGCAGCTCAAAGGGTTTGATTAGGTAGTCATCGGCTCCGGCATCTAAGCCTTCGACGCGATCGTCCAGGGTGTCTTTGGCCGTGAGAAAAAGGACGGGGGTACCGTTGCCCTGCGATCGCAACCGCTGACAAATTTCTAACCCAGAACACTGAGGCAACATCCAGTCCAGGATCAGTAAATCGTAGGGGCGGGCCTGTGCCAGTTCACTCCCCTGTCCACCATCGTAGGCAATATCGACCTCGTAGCCTTCGCGTTTGAGAATCCGACTGAGGGGATCAACCATTTCAAACTCATCGTCTACTAAGAGGATCCGCATGGGCTTAATCCAGGCCCAGTTTTTCGCGCAGGATGGCTTCTGGGTCCCGGAAGCCCACAAGGACGGCTTGGCCCGCTTTGACAAAGACGGGCCGCTTCAGGAGCATGGCATCCTGAACGAAGGCGGCAATCCAATCGGCATCGCCCCAGGTTTGCTTGACATCCCCCAGCGCCCGGTAGGACTGGCCAGACGTATTGCGGAGAGGCAATGCCCCTAGGGCGGCTACCCAGGCTTGCACCATGGCAACGGTGGGGGGATGCTCCTTGGTGTTGATGAATTCGTAGGGGACAGCATGGCTGTCTAGCCATTGCATTGCTTTTTTGCAGGTGCCACAGGTGGGAATTCCGTAGACTTGAATCGCCATAATCCGCAGGGTGCTCAGTGAAAGAGTGCTCAGTGAAGGAATGCTCAGTGAAGATAAGGAGTGCAGGAATCTTTCCGAGAAGAGATGCTTTAGGGGAAGAGATGCTTCAGGGGAAGAGTGCTGGCTAAAAAAGGGCAGCGAGCCAATCAGCAGGGCAGCGAGCGCAGGGGGGATCTTGGGGGCAGATGTGCCAAAACCGCAGCCAAATTGAAGACTGACACAATGGATCGTAGCCTCGCAGGTGCTGAGACCCTTGGTTTACTGTAATCGGGCGATCGCACCGTCCTTAGCCAGCCGACAAACTGACCCTTTGACTGTGCCAGTTGCGATCGCAATCCCGATATTATATCCGTAGTTCAAGCATTCAATGTGCATGCATCAGGGGTTTCTACGCAAGCAGCTTAGGGTGGTTTACCGATAATCATGTTCCGCATCAGGGTGTCTACTTTTTTGGTTTACTTTGGTACTCCGGTTGGCCGATCAACAGGCGCATCGTCGGCACAGGGGAAGATTTTTCGGCGCTAAAGTGGTAGAAGTGAAGGTGGTAGAAGAAATGCCCCCTTTTAGATAGCTGCCATGTTAGATGCTCCTACATCCATTGACCCCTTGGATATTGACCAACCGCGCCAACAGGTTGTGGATGCCTATCAGGCACTATCTTCCCTAGAGCAATGGATTGTCCAGCTCTATTCGGTAATTTACGAGCCCATCAGTCGCGCTTCAATGGTGGCTTGTTTGAATCATGCAGGCATCCATGATCAAGCCGGTAAACCGTTTACCCAGCAGACGTTTAAGCCGGTGTGCGATCGCCTAGTCAAGCTGGACGTCGTGCTGCAAAGCGGGGGCCAAGGGGCACAATGCAACTCTCTGCTGGTAGAAATCGCCACCCGCGATGCGGTGCAGCTCAAACGGTTTGGGCCCTTGGTCACCGTTGTCCATGCCAAGCTGCCCGTGCCGCAGCGCTATCAGGGTGGGCCGCGCTATTTCACCAATGATTTTCAACTGATTCGGGAAATGCGGATTGGGATTTATCGCCATGATCCCAAATATGTTTTCCGGCAAATTGAAGAATATGGGCAATCCAATTATTTAAGTGACAAGCTTTCGATCTCGGAAGTTTTTCATTTGGTTTGCAATAATCCCTTTGATGCGGCTTGGGTGCGGACGTTGCCCCTGGAGTTGTACACCTTGGCTTTTTCGAGTATTCTGGACGACTCGATGCTGTACTTGGTGCCCGCGTCCTCCGTCTTGACGACGCTGGTGGAAGACTGTGCCACTGCTGAAAAAGCCACGGATATGCAACAAATTTTGCTAGTGGAGCAATTAATGATGCGGGGCAAGTTGCCTGAGGCGCAGCAGGCTTTGCAGCGGGTTTCGGATCTCAGCCACACTCAGGTCGGGCCTTTGATGGGCGCGATCGCCTTTTTTCAGGGCCGGGATGAAGAGGCGATCGCCCAGTACACCAGTGCTCTGCAAGTGCTGAGAAAGTCATCGGGGAAACGCAAGGTCTATTTTCAGTCGATTGCGGGCCTGTTTTTTGTGTTGGCCTTGATTGGCCGCGGTGCTGGAAACGCCCCAGATGCGAAGCGGCTGACGGAAGCGGTGGAATATGCCAGCATCATGCGGCAGTCGCGGCATTGGCTGAGTTCGCTCTACAGTCTGCTGGAGTCTCTGGCCAAGTTCTACCAAGGCGATCTAACTCAGAAAAATTACATCGTGGGCGGGGCGATCCATGGCAGTCAGCAAAGCTTAGAGGTGCTGCTGCGGGCGCTGTGTTTCTACTGGGTGGATGCCGAGCATGCCAAAAAAGCCCTGCCCAAAATGCTGGAAGCCTACAGTCAGCAGGCGACGGTAGCGGGCTATGACTGGTTAGCGATGGCGGCGGCGGCGCTGTTGGCGCGGCTCAAGCCCCGCAGTCCCCTGGGAGAGCAGGCCGCCACCTGGCACCAGCGGACGGGAATTCGCCCCCTTGTGGACTTAGTGCAGCGGCAGGAGTCTTGGGAAGTGTGCTTGACGGCGCTGACCCGCATGAATAAGGATGTGTCGGCGATCGCTAAAACTCCGAATAGCCAGCGATTGGCGTGGTTTTTGACCTTCTATTCCACCCACAATTATCTGATTGAACCCCGGGAACAAAAAATTAGTGCCCAGGGTACCTGGAGCAAGGGCCGCCCCATTGCCCTGAAGCGGCTCAAAAAGCCGGGAGATTTTGATTACTTAACGCCCCAGGATTTGCGGGTGTGTGCTGAGTTAGAGCAGGAGCCGAACTATGGCTATTACGGCAGTTCTAACGCCTACAGCTTTGGGGACAAGGCGATCGTGGCCCTGATTGGTCATCCCCTGGTGTTTTGGGAAAACGCCCCCACCACGCGCGTGGATATTGTGAAGGGCGAGCCGGAACTGCTGGTCAAAAAAAGTAAGGAGAATACCCTAACTCTCCAATTTGTGCCGGATTTGAAAGACAATCAAGCCATTCTGGTGGTGAAGGAAAGTCCCACCCGCTTGAAGGTGCTGGAAATTACCCTGGAACACCGCCGCATTGCCGAGATTCTGGGTAAGCAGAATCGCTTGGAGGTGCCCACGGTGGCGAAAGACCGCGTGCTGGCGGCGATTAATGCCATTTCCAGCATTGTGACGGTCCATTCCGACATCGGTGGCGGTGGAGCGAATGCCGAAGAGGTGCCTGCCGATTCAAAGCCCCATGTGCATTTGCTTCCCGCGGGCACGGGGCTGAAGGTGGCGGTCCTGGCCCGTCCCTTTGTCCAGGATGGTCCCTACTATGCTCCGGGTGCAGGCGGAGAAACGGTGATTGCCGAAATTGGCGGCAAGCGGCTGCAAACCACGCGCAATCTCAAGGAGGAAAAACAGTTGGCCAAGGCGGCGATCGCGGCCTGTCCCACGCTGGCTGACTATGAATCCCCCGATGGAGAATGGCTGATAGAAGATCCGGAAGGCTGTCTGGAGTTATTAACGGAACTGCAAGCCTTGGAGGACAGCATCGTTCTGGAATGGCCAGAAGGCGAAAAGATGCGGATTAGCCATCGGGCCGGTCTCCAAAATTTTAGTATGCGAATTCAACGCCAAAATGATTGGTTTGAAACCAGCGGCCAAATTCAACTGGATGACGATGTCGTCCTCGATATGCAACGCCTTATGGAGCTGATGGGAGAAACCTCCAGTCGGTTTGTGCCCTTGGGCGACGGGCAGTTTCTCGCGCTAACGGAGGAGTTTCGCAAACGGTTGGATGAGCTGCGGGCCTTCTCGGAAAAATCGGGTAAAGGTCGGCGCGTTAATCCCCTAGCGGCCTTGGCATTGGAAGATTGGATCGATGAAGTGGGCGAGTTGAAAGCAGATAAGCACTGGAAAGCCCATCTGCAACGCCTCAAAGAAGCCCAGACTTTAGAACCTCAGTTGCCCTCTACCTTGCAAGCCGAATTACGGGACTATCAAGTTGATGGGTTTAATTGGCTGGCTCGCTTGGCGCACTGGGGGGTGGGGGCTTGTCTGGCGGACGATATGGGCCTGGGCAAAACATTGCAGGCGTTGGCCTTGATTTTGACCCGTGCCCCCCAGGGGCCAACGTTGATTATTGCGCCGACTTCGGTGGGTATGAATTGGGTGAGTGAGGCTCAGCGCTTTGCACCGACGTTGAATCCGATCCAATTCAGCACGAGTAATCGCCAACAGTTGTTAGATGGTTTGCGACCCTTTGACCTGTTGGTTTGTAGCTATGGACTGTTGCAGCAGGAAGAAGTGGCGGAGATGCTGGCCCAGGTGAGATGGCAAACCATTGTGCTAGATGAGGCGCAATCGATTAAAAACTTTGCAACGAAGCGATCGCAAGCTGCCATGAATCTGCAAGGGGACTTCAAAATCCTTACCACGGGCACCCCGATTGAGAATCATCTGGGAGAACTCTGGAATTTATTTCGCTTTATCAATCCCGGCTTGCTCAGTTCCCTGGAAAATTTCAACCAGAATTTTGCTACTCCCATTGAAAAGTATGGGGATACCGCTGCCCGGAATCAGTTGAAGAAGTTAATTCAACCTTTTATCCTGCGCCGTACCAAGAACCAAGTGCTGGCAGAATTGCCCTCACGCACCGAAATCCTGCTGCAAGTTGAACTCAGCTCTGAGGAAATGGCCTTTTACGAAGCCCTGCGACGGGAAGCGATGGCTAAACTGGCCGATTCCGATGTGGCAGGCGGAGCCAAGCATTTGCAGGTATTGGCCGAGATTATGCGCCTGCGGCGGGCCTGTTGCAATCCCAAACTGGTGAAGCCAGAACTAGCACTGCCCAGTGCCAAGCTGCATTTGTTTGGTGAAGTGTTGATGGAGTTGCTGGCCAACCGCCACAAGGCGCTCGTGTTTAGCCAGTTTGTTGATCATTTGCAGATTTTGCGGGAGTATTTGGATCAGCAGAAGATTGCCTATCAATACCTGGATGGCAGCACGCCAGCCCCCCAGCGGAAGAAGCGGGTAGAGGCGTTTCAGGCCGGGGAGGGCGATGTGTTTTTAATTAGCCTGAAGGCGGGCGGCACTGGATTGAATTTGACGGCGGCGGATTATGTGATTCACATGGATCCCTGGTGGAATCCGGCGGTGGAGGATCAGGCCAGCGATCGCGCCCACCGCATGGGCCAGAAGCGCCCTGTAACGATCTATCGCCTAGTCGCTAAGAACACTATTGAGGAAAAGATCGTCGAGTTGCACCGCCATAAGCGCGACCTCGCCGACAGCTTGCTGGAAGGGGCAGAAATGAGTGGCAAGATTTCCACCGATGACCTGTTGCGGTTAATTCAGGATGTGTAGGGTTTGCCTCGTCCCAAGTTCTTGTCTCCGTTTCAGGGTTTGCCATCATGTTAGACGCCTTGCCTCCGCCCTCTCGGCAGGACATTCCTGTAGCCTGGGAGCTTTTAGCCGGAGTCCGGTTTGTCCTCGCTCTCATTGTGGCCTGTGACCATTTAAGTGATTTCGTCCCCAGTACCGACGTTCTGCTAGTTGTTAAAGCATGCATTGGGGGTTTCCCCGCCGTGATGGGCTTTTTACTGCTTTCTGGCTTTGCCATGGCCCATTCCATTACCCGCAATCCCAAAGGCTTTTACCAGCGCCGCCTACTGCGGATTTATCCCCTCTATTTAGTAGCGATCGGGGTGTCATTGCTGCCGTTTTTATGGGCAGGATCGGTGATTCCGTCTCCCGTCACTAACCAAGTCTGGCTCCAGCCCACGGCATCCAATCTGTTAGGGAATGCCCTATTTTTGCAAACGTTTCTGGTTTTACAACTCACGTCTAACGGGATTACTTGGACGTTAGGGATCGAGGCATTTTGCTATGCCATCACGCCATTTTTGGTGAAATTATCCCATCGCACGCTGCTGTTGCTGCTGGGACTTTCTGCGCTGCTGTTTGCGGCACAGCCCCTAGTATCACTTCCTTACACCGCGATTTCAAGCATGCGACACGGTATCCCCCTACTCTTTCTTGCTTGGGTTTGGCTCTTGGGGTTTATTTATTTTCTGCAAGCCAAGGCGCTCTTTGCGCCGCCCTTGGTCATTGGCTTGGGGTGCTTGCTGCTGAGTTTGAATAATCTGGTCTACGATCACCGGAAACTTTCGTTGCTGGTTTATGTGCTGACGGCCTTGGCGTTGATCTACGGAACTGCCGTCCCCTTGCCGCGGTGGTTAGCACGGCTGTGCCAGTATTTGGGCAATCTATCCTACCCACTCTACCTGTTTCATTTTCCAGCATTTTTATTGGCGTATCTGGGGCTGGGAACCCAAAATTCCGGGGTGCTGCTGGGGGCCGCCCTGATGGTTTCTGCGGGCTTTTATCACGCCGTGGATGTGCCCGTACAACGGTATTTCCGCAGCAGGCGCTAAGCGGTTGTCCGGAGGCTTGATGAGGCATCCTGTCTGGAGGATTAGTGCGTAATACCGCCTAAGTTTAGACTATCATCACATCGGGGCGGGACTTTACAACCGCCGATCCCACCGACTCCGTTTTCCCGTCCCAAAAGCGTCATTATCTTTGCCTGAATTTCCTATGGACTCTGCCACTGAATTTCTCACTCGAGATGAATGCGCCGCTGTTGATCAGGCATTGCTGACGGCGCGGGAAAAATTTTCGGCGCGAGTGGCGATTTATGCGCTGCGATCGCTCAAACAAATCGCCCTTCAGGAAAATATCTCCGTCGATGGTCTGCAAACCTATCAAATCGTGGAATGGATCAATCAGGATGCCAGTTTGCAGCAAGGCCCGGACGATGAATTCAAGCGCTTCTTTGCCCAATTGGTCAACTCTTCCCGCATGCCGCTCAATCACGTTGCCCAGGAAGCCCAAGCTCGGGTTGAAGACCTGACTGTGGCCCAGGTGATCGCGTGGTTTGAGCAGAAGTCAAAGCAGAAATTTTCTTAGCCAGAATTTTTTGACCCAGAATTTTTTGACCCAGGAGCATCTCCGTTGTGACTCAGCGTCGGATTTTGCCGCAGTGGCAGGCATTCCCATGGACACCCCAGTTCCATTCACACGTCAAGCCTCTAATTAAAATTGTGCTGATCGGCTGGTTTGGGTTACTGCTGGCCGTCGTCCTGCTGTGGCGGGTTGGTAGCATTGGCCTTATCGATGAAACCGAACCGCTGTTTGTGGAAGCGGCCCGTCAGATGGCGATCACGGGGGATTGGGTGACACCTTTTTTCAATTTAGAGCCCCGGTTCGACAAGCCCCCGTTGATCTATTGGCTGATGGTGCTGGCCTTTAAGCTGTTTGGCGTCAGTGAATGGGCGGCGCGATCGCCCTCTATCCTGGCTGCGATCGTGATCACGGGTGGGGTGTTTTATACCGTCTATCAGACTCAGAAAGCCCAATCGCCTCGCTTTTCTCCACCCCTCGCCGCCACGGCCAACCCAAGTCCGTCCGTTGCCGAGGCGGCTCTCGGAGGGGCCTCTCGTCCCTGGTTTCCCATGGCCTTGCTCCCCGCCGGACTGGCCGCCACCCTCCTCCTGGTCAATCCCAACACCTTCTTTTGGGGACGCACCGGCTATTCAGATATGCTGCTCAATGCCTGCATTGGGGCCGCGATGTTGGCGTTTTTCCAGGGCTATCGGGCATTAGAACAGCGGCAACAAGGGCGGTGGTATTTGGCTTTCTACGGATGTGTCGCCTTAGCAGTGCTCACCAAAGGGCCAATTGGTATCGTGCTGCCGGGATTGGGCATTGGCTTATTTGGGCTGTACTTGGGCAATGGCTGGGCATTGCTGCGGGAATTGCGCCTTTGGAAGGGATTGGCCTTGGTTTTGGGTATTGCCCTCCCCTGGTACATTGGTATGACCCTGATCCATGGGGAAGCCTTTATTAACTCGTTTTTCGGCTATCACAATGCCGAACGGTTTACGCGGGCAGTGAATGCCCATGCTGGCCCCTGGTATTTTCATGCGGTGGTGATTTTGGTGGGGGGGTTGCCTTGGTCGGTGTATTTGCCAGCGGCGATCGCCCGCCTGAAACCACTGCACCGAGATTATTGGCGGACTCAGCCACAATCGCAGCAGTTGGGCCTATTCGCCCTTTGCTGGTTTGTCAGCATTTTGGGATTCTTTACCGTTGCCACAACCAAGTACTTTAGTTACACCTTACCGTTGATGCCAGCCGCAGCAATTCTAGTCGCACTGCTCTGGTCGGACTATGTGACTCAACCCGAACTGCGTCAAGGGCTAGGTTTTCGCCTCAGTGGCGGCGTCAGTGCTGTCCTCTTTGGCGCGCTAGCGGTGGCCTTGGCGTATTGTCCTGCGTGGCTCAACCATGATCCCTGGATGCCCCATTTGGGCGATCGCCTACAGGCGTCGGGATTGCCCCTGCTGGGTGCAGCCCTTTGGGCGATCATGTCCATCATCCTCGCCGTTTTGGTGTGGCGGCAGGATCGCCGATTTTGGATTGGGGCGATTAGCGGCTTTTTGGCCTTCTTGCTGCTGGTGATTCATCCAGCCCTTAGCATTGCCGATGCCGAACGCCAACTCCCCCTGCGCCAACTGGCCCAAACAGCCCTACAGGTGGAACGTCCGGGGGAAGATCTGATCATGGTGGGCTTCAAAAAGCCCAGTTTGGTCTTTTACACCGGCCAACCGGTGATCTACCTTCGATCCCCTGAGGCGATCGCCTCCCGGCTTCAGACCTTGGCCGCAGCGGGCAAATCAACCGCCTTGCTGATTGCAGCCCGCAAGCCACTCCATCAAACCCATTTGTCCCCCAGTCGCTATCAAGAACTCGGACAATTTGGTGTCTACAAACTCCTGCGCGTCTCCACCCAGGAAACCGCGCTTTAGCGTTGGGATAGCGATTGCACGACACTAATCGCACGACACTAATCGCACGACAATGCTAGAGGATTTTGGCAGGACTGACTCAGGTTGTGCAATCAGGTTGTGCCAGTTGTTGGATCCGAGTGGCAATAGGCGCGGGGACGGGCATCACCGAGAGCCGATTGCCTTGGCGGACGACCAGGAGTTCCTCAGGGGTGAAGTGGGTTCGCAGGGTATCTAGGGTAATCAGGTGGGCAAAGGTGTCTAGGTATTCAATTTTGACGGTGATCCAGCGGGGATTGTCCTGGGGCGATTTTTCATCGTAGTACTTGCTGGTGGCGTCGAATTGCAGGGGGTCGATGACGTGGGTTTCGATGACCTTGGCGAGGCCCACAATGCCGGGGGGACTGGTGTTGGAATGGTAATAGAAGCAAATATCGTCGGGCTGCATGGATTTGAGGAAATTGCGAGCCTGATAGTTGCGGACGCCGTCCCAAATGGTGGTGCGATCGCGTTGCAGGGCCTCAATACTGTAAACATCCGGTTCAGATTTAATTAGCCAGTAATTCATAGAAACGGGTGAGAGGAAAAGGGTTCTACAGAAAGCGATTGCCAAGCAGAATGATGGCCGAGAGCTCAGAATATTGGCCGAGAGCACCGAGCGCTAACGGTAGAACTCAGTAGCGAATTCTCGGATCAATGTAGGCGTTGATGATGTCGATCGCAATACTGGTGACGGCGACGATTGCCGCAAAGAAGACAATAATGCCCTGTACTGTAGGGTAATCCCGTTGGGCGATCGCCCGATACAATCGATTTGCCAAACCGGGCCAGGAAAAGGTGACCTCGGTGAGAATCGCGCCGCCCAGCAGGGCCGCAAAGGTGAGTCCCAGGATAGTAATCACCGGGATCATGGCGTTTTTCAACGCATGGGACACTAGAATGCGCGACTCGGAAATTCCCCGCGCCCGCGCCGCCTCCACATATTCGGACTTCAGAGTTTGCTTAAGATTAACGCGGACAATCCGTTCAAAAATACCGCTAATCAAAATTCCCAAGGTGAGGCAGGGTAGGGCCAAGTAGTAGAGGGCGGTGAACAGGGTAGCCAGATTGCCGTGGAGCAGACTGTCTAGGGTGTAGAGGCCCGTGGGGCCGTCGGGCGGGGTCAGGGTGACAGGAAACCGGGTGCCCAGGGGAAACCAGCCCAGTTGCACCGCAAAAATAAGCTGCAACACCATACCAAACCAGAAGAGCGGCACGGAATAGGTGAGGATGCCAAAAATTCGGCCCCCGGCATCGAGCGGACTGTTGGGCCTAGAGGCGGACAGGGTGCCAACGGCAATGCCGACGATCAGGGCGATCGCCATGCTGAACACGGCTAATTCCACCGTAGCGGGAAAGAATTTGACAATGATGTCCCACACCAACTTTTTATCGGTCAAAGATTCTCCCAGGTTCCCGGAGGCCAGTTTGCCCATGTAGCCGAGGTACTGGAAAAACAGGGGTTGGTCTAGTCCCAGTTGCGATCGCAGCGCCTCTTTGGCGGCCTGGGGGGCACGCGGCCCCAGCAGCACGTCCACGGGATCCCCCGGCGTAGCCCGCAGGAGCAGGAACACTAGGCTGGTAATTAGCCACAGCATCAGCGGGGCCAAGAGAATCCGCGCCAAGATGTAGTAGCGCAACGAGCGAGAGCGGGACATGGGCGACAAAACCACGAAAAGGGATCAATCGCATCATTTTACCGCTGTGGATCCGGGCTGCAACGATGCGGGGAAGATTTTCCGTGGGGCAGTTTCTCCCGCCGGGACTCTCGCCGGGGCGGGCAGCGTGGAAAAGGCAACGGCCAGGAGACAAGAGCCTTGCGGGCTAATAGACTCCCGCAACCGGGCTTCGACTTCGCTCAGCCCTCATCGATCAGCCTGTGGATTGAGCGGAGCCGAAATCCGCATTCAGCCCTCATCGATCAGCCTGTGGATTGAGCGGAGCCGAAATCCACCGCTGATCGTAGGGGAACTTTATTCTCTGGCAAGTCCCCAATCGATAACCCTATTGCCCTCTGCCGCCCAATCAAAGGCGCAATATCCCCACGCATGGTTTGCTGACCTCAGTGCATTAATACTTTCTTAAGTATTGAATGCCTAGAGAAGAATCACCAAATCCAGCCTCTTCAGATCTTATTTTTAAGGTGTTATTCACGAGATCCGTTAAAACAGGATTTTGTAAATTACGACACTAAATTCCTTGCTCCCTGGCCAAAAGCGATCGCTAGCAATGAACTCTTAATGAACCCAGATTGCCAATCCGCCAGGATCCACACATAATGATAAGAGGAGTATATAAATGAGATGTTACAAGAATAACTGTTAAGAATTAGTGTGAAAGTTAAATTCCCGATCAAATTCTTGAAATCGGTGTTAGATATCCTCATTCATTTTTGATGGTTCGTAAAATCATTTTGTAAAACCTCGATTCTGCGATCGCTGCGGTTGATCTTCCGGCTCTATCCCCCATTTCAAATCCCTCAATTAAAATTATGCTTACGGCCCTTGATTCTCCTAAAACCCTACTTAAAGACACTGTTTTAACGGTGTGTTGCCCCAACTGCGGCAGCCCCGCTGAACGCCACCACGTCCATACTCAGAACGTTACCCGGACCCAATGTGCTCGCTGTGATTACCTGATGATTACCTGCGCCCAAACCCATCGCGTCATTGAAGCTTACGCGCCGGGACTTTACATCAGATAGCTGATGGCCTGACAAAGCCTGATCCATAAAACTCCAAATGGCTAGAAACGTGAGGTTATCGCGCACCCTCAGAAGCCCCTCCCCTAGCCGCTCCCCGTAGTGGAGAGGGGCGCCTAGACAGTCCCCTTACCTTGTAGGGAGGGGGACTTTGGGGTAAGTCTGAGACCATCTTGGGCAACTACCCAGGGAACAATCGGCGATTCGATTGTGGACAAGACTTTTCCGGTGTTCTTACCAGCCCCGTTAGCCGATTACGGACAGACTGCCACAGGGGATTGAACCCCGGTAAACTGCAAAAATCCTGCTGGAGCAACAAAGGTATTGCTTGCAAATACGCCAAATAGATTTGCCCCTGTTAAGGATAGGGTATTTGCCGGAACGTTCACCGCGTTGACAAATAAGATGTTGTTGACCGTGTTCCCGCTCACATTCAAACACATGAATTGGGAACTGCCAGGACTGGCGGTGGTTTGTGCCCCAAAGCTGGTAGCAGTGTTGCCGGTAAGAGTATTCTGCTGAATATTGGCTGAGAGCTGGGGTGTTCCTAAGCCAACTAGGCTAGCGGTACTCAAATCAATACCGCGCACTCTATTGCCAGTAATGGTGTTGCTGCGGATCGCCAGATTCGCCTGACTGCCCCCGCGGACCCCAACCTGAACACCATTTTGACCATTGCCGATAATGGTGTTGCTGCGGATCGTTCCGGTGAGCCGGGCCGTAACTGGATTTAGGATCGGAACCGCAAGCTGACCCAGACGAATATCAATGCCTTCGTCGCCATTGCCGCGAATCGCATTGTTTTCAATCAGCACGTTGTTGACGATCGCATCCTGTTCCAAGCCGATCGCGATCCCATCGCCGCGCACCGGAGCAGCACCGCCGTTGTTTTCCAGGATATTGCCGGTAATCGTAATGGTGGAGGTAGACGGAGTTGTTGTTTCCCCGGTTCTGCCAGCCAGTCCCAGCAAGATGCCGTCATTGAAGTTATTGCGCACCTGGTTGTTGGCCAGGGTCAGGTCCAGTTGCCCGGAGAAATTCGCCAAGGCAATTCCCTGACCGCTATCCGAGGCGGGTGGGGTGGGCGAGAGGGCACCCGCGATCCGCTCAATTGTGTTGCCCGTCACGTTAACCGTGCCATTGACATTGAGTAGCAGCAGTCCCTGTCCGGTGGGAAAGATGAGGACGGCAGGTCCAGTAGCAGTGGGGTTAGCGATCGCCACGTTGCGGGTGACCACATCGCTGATCTGGTTGTTGGCGATCGTCGGGGTGCCCGACGTTCCCGTAATCACCATGCCCTGATTCACCGTGTTCTGGATTGCGTTGTTAGACACCGTGGTGGTGCCAGAGGCGGCAGCAACTGTCACCCCCTGTCCCCGGACGTTGCTAACCGTATTGCGGCTCACATCCAGCGTGTTGTTGGCTCCAGCCACCACAATCCCTTGGCCAGTCGGCACGGCGAGATTGCCCAGAGCCGGAACGGTGACCGTGAAATCATTACCAACCGTGTTGGAAACTGTATTGTTGGTCACGGCAGCAGGTCCAGTGGCGTTCAGGAGCACGATGCCCTGGGTTCCAGTCCCCGAAACGGTGTTGCGTTGGATGTTCGCCGGGCCGGTAACCGACGACACGACAATGCCTTGACCGCTAGGCAAGGGAATGATGCTGCCAGGATTGGGAATCGTGGCTGAACCAAGGGTGATGTCGCCCGTAATCGGATTGGCGATGGTCGTGGTGCCCGCGATCGTGTTTGTGACTGTGTTATCTGCGATCGTGGTTGTGCCCACATTTTGCAGGAAAACGCCCTGATTGCGGGCGGACGTAATTTGATTGCGCAACAGCGTCGCATCGCCTACCCCGTTGCCAAGAATGCCGTTGCCTGCAGTATTAGCGACGAAGTTATCCCGGACCTGGACCCGGCTAACGTTATTGAAGGTGACGCCTGCTCCAGTTGCACTGGTGATCGAGAAGCCCGACAGCACCGTGTTGTTGCCCATCGTGACCGTGCCCGTGACGGACGGAAAAACCCCGCTGCCAGAGAGCGGCAGTTGATAGGATGGAAAGAATTGCCCGGAGATCGTCGCCGGCACGAGTTGAACAGGACCCGTCGAAAGCACCTGGACGCGATCGCGAATGGTGAACGCCGGAATGCCTGAATTGGTCCCAGCTTGAACATAGACAATGTCGTTGCCGTCCGATCGCGTTGCATTCAGAGCGGGTTGTACCAATCCAAAGGGAGTCTCGATCGTCCCATTGCCGCCGTTAGCCCCCAGCGTGACGTGCTGGAAAAAATAGGGCTGACCGGTGGCTGGGTTGGTGAGGATCGTGTCGATGAATGGGCTACTGGTCAGTTCAACCTCGCGCTGGCGGTCGATCGCGATCGCGTTAATCCGGTACGGCATCTCACCCAGACGCGCCTGCACCGATTTGGGATTAGCCCCTTTGGAATAGCTGTTCGGAAAGGCGAGGGCGATCGTCCCGAATACATTCGTGCCAAAAATGCCATCGTGCTGAACGGTCAATCCCAAAGTGAGACCATCCAATGGACGGGCTTCCAGTCTGCCCCGCACACCCACCGAGCTATCATCAGCAGACAGGTAATACAGTCCCCCATAGCCACGCAGGTCGCCGCCATTTCCAAGCGGCAATACCCTACCACCCGCTTCCAGATCAAAGCCCGCCATGGCGACTTCAAAATCCCGGATGACCTGTCGCTGTCGGAGTCCCGATGCCCGTAGAAAGTGGTCTTCAAAGCGAAAGCTGTTGAGCTGAGTGCCTGTATCGAAGATCCGTTCACTCCCGATCTGGCGCGCATCACCAACCGGGATGTAGGCATTCAGCCGCGCATCCCAACCGTCTCCCAGCGTCTCGAACCCAAGTCCCAATTGGGAAAAGAGATTATTGCCCGTATCGCGAGTGTCGTAGCCGAGATAAGCACCATGGATGCGGTTTGCGCCCGGATTGTAGACGCGATAGCCGAGCAGCAGATTGCCGCCCAAGTTCGCGTCGTTGTCCAGCAGGAGTCGCCCAACGAGGTAAAACAGGTCTTGCCCGGGCGTTTGCTGCAGCGGAATAAATCCCTCAAAACTGCCGAAGCCGTCGTATCCGCCCCCGGATGAGCTGTAGCTAACACTCGCCCTGGCAGGAATCGGTAGGTTAGTGGTGATGGAGACGGCTGGTTCATCTGCCTGAGCCAGATCTGCCGCTTGGGTGCGAACTGAAGCGTTCGCTGAAGCGGTCTGCGCGATCGCCCGCTCACTCACGAACCCAACCAGCGCGATCGCCGATAATCCCCCCATCCATTGCTGCCACACCCGTAATTTCACAGCCAAATCTTTCCGTAGAAGTACAGAGATTGCGTAGTCATATCAAAATGCGATCGCTCTGTCAATTCAATGAATCAGTTATTGACGCCGCGAAACCCACGGAAGTCACATGCGATGACCTCAGCCCGATTTAGGATAAACGGAATGCCGTGTTATTAGAAGATTTGTTAATATTCGGGACCGGGGGTTGTGGCACAACAACCCCATTAAGACCTCTTTTCTGCTGCCTCGGCATGTGGAGTCATGATGCACCCTACATTTTTGATGCGCGCAATTGTCCACAGGCCGCATCAGCCGACATGCCTCGCGTTTGGCGAACGCTGACGGCAATGTGCTGGGCCTGCAACGCCTCCACAAACGCTTGCACCCGGCGCGGATTGGGCCGTTTGTAATCGACTTCGCTAATCGGGTTGTAGGGGATCAGATTGACATGGCTTTGAAAGCCTCGCAGATGTTGCGCGAGTTCCAGCGCGTGATGCGGGCAGTCATTTAGCTCCGCCAGTAAAATATATTCAAACGTGACCCGGCGTCCGGTCAGCCGCACATACTCCCGGCACTCATCGAGTAAATCCTCCAGGGGATAGGGATGGGCGCTGGGAATTAGCTGCTCTCGCACGGCTTGATTGGAGGCGTGGAGGCTGACGGCTAGGGTGGCCTTGAGTTGATGGTTGGCTAGACGGGCAATATGGCCCGGAATGCCGACGGTGGAAATGGTGATGAAGCGGTTGCCAATGCCCACGTCTTGATTCAAGCAGCGCACAGCGGCCAAAACGTTATCGGTGTTTAGCAAGGGTTCGCCCATGCCCATAAATACGACGTTGGTGACGCGGCGCTGAAAGTCTTCTTGAACGGTCAGCACTTGATCGACAATTTCGTGGGTTTCTAAATTCCGAATAAAGCCGCCTTTGCCCGTGGCACAGAAGTCGCAGGCCATGGGGCAACCCACCTGGGAGGACACACAAACCGTTAGCCGCTCGCTTGTTGGGATGCCCACGGCTTCGATAATGTTGCCATCCGCTAGCCTTAGCAGAAACTTAACGGTTTTGTCTGGGGCTTGCGATCGCAGGTGCACCTGCGATCGCCCGATTTCTGTGCCATCGAATTGCTCCCGCCACGTCTTGGGAAACACCGTGATGTCTTGGAGCGATCGCGCACTCTTCTCATAGATCCATTGATACAATTGCCCCCCCCGATAGGCGGGCTGTCCTTGCTGCTGCACCCACTCGGTTAGCTCTGCTTTGGTGGCACCCAGCAACGGCTTGGCGGGAAGTGGAGCAGGAGCGCTGATCGTCAGGGACATGGTGAATTGAAAAAAGACTACTTGAGCATCATAGTCCTTCCATTCCCCTTTGTGGTTAGCCCAGCGGTTGGCCCAATGGTTCGCCCAGTGGTTAGTTCAATAGTTAAACCACTCAGGCTGGGGTCAGCCTACCTGGGGAAACGCCTGATCTGCCACTCACAATACCGCTGCCCGCATCCGTGCAATGGGAATGCACACCAGCTTACCCAGCCCGGACACATAGGCGCGTTGGTTAAAGACGTCGTACTGGTTATGCTCAATCACATCCAGAATTTTGCGGTAGGTCATCAGCGCTGTCCATACGGGGAAACGGGCATCGGGGCTGAGTTGGCCAATGCCTGATTCTGCTGCCGCAAAGAACTTGCGGGCCCGTTGGATTTGAAATTTCATCAGTTCTCGCCAACGCTCGTCCAACACGCCGTTAAATAGGTCTGCTTCCGTATAGTTGAACAGCGCCAAGTCTTCCAGCGGCAGATAGATCCGGCCTCGGCGAGCATCTTCGCCCACATCACGCAAGATGTTGGTGAGCTGATTGGCAATGCCCAGGGCGATCGCCTGCTCCGTAGGGTCAATGCCACCGTCATACCAGGGCGTCGTTTGATTCGTCGTATCCACCCCCATCACCGGCGTGGTCATGAGGCCCACTGTGCCTGCAACCCGGTAGCAGTAAAGATTCAGTTCCTCGAAGGTGTTATAGCGCGATCGATGTAAATCCATGCGCTGTCCGGAAATCATGTCGCGAAATGGCTGAATATCAATTGGATAGCGCTTCAACGCATCCACCAAGGCCAGATCGAAATGATCCGCCGCCTTGCCTGCAAATACGCCCTCAACTCGGCGTTCCCAGGCGTCTAAGGTTTCATTGGTCGTGGTCGCAGCCCGAGGCCCATCCACCAATTCATCCGTACGACGGCACCAGACGTAGATCGCCCAGATCGCCCGCCGCTTTTCCTCCGGCATCAACAACGTGCCGAGGTAAAACGTCTTTGAGTATTTCGCGGTAATCTGGCGACATACTTCATAGGCATCCTCTAGGGAGGCTGACGATTTTACGCAAGACTCTTCCGGCAACTTCAGCATGTCCTTGAGAACGCTTGGCGACATATTCCCTTTACACCTCGACGGGTTGCGGCTGATTAATAGAATGGACCGACGACGCGGATGGTGCCAGGGAGGGGCTATCCACAATAGCCTGCGCTGTCAGCTTACCAGAAAGCACGGCCCCTTCCATACTCCCTAAGTAACGCTGCATCGTGTAACTACCCGAAAGGAAAAAATTGGGGATGGGCGTGGCTTGGTCAGGCCGGCAAGCTTGACGCCCAGGAGTGGCCGTGTAAACCGATCGCGGCGTTTTGACAACCTTGTATTTCAGCAGTTTCGCCGGATCGGCACCACAGAGGTGCTGGGGGAACAGGCGTTCCAATTCACCCATCGTAGCGGCAATAATCTCCGCATCAGATTTGTCGATCCAGTCTTTGGCAGGGGCAAGGACAAGCTCCAGCATCGACTTGTCGGGATCTTCGTATTCCTTACAGGTAATGCTCATGTCGGCATACACGCTGAGAATGTCAGAGCGGGAGAACAGCAGGTGATCGATGGTCGTCAGCTTGCGATCGAACCACAGGTGCAGGTTAATCACCGGCACCCCTTCCAAACCCTCCAGCTTTTGGAAGAAGGGCATTGCCTTCCAGGGAGCAGGCATAAGCACCTTCATGACATCCACTGACATGGCTGAAACGTAGGCATCGGCCTCGATAACTTCATCGGATTGGCCGTTGATGCCGCGCGTCAGAAAATGCTTAACGGAGCCGTCTGGGTTCAAGACAATCTCCTTCAGGGGCTTTTCAAGCTGGACTGTCCCGCCCCCTGTCGTGATATGGTCCACAATCGGCTGGCACAGACGCTCCGTGGGCGAACCATCCAGGAAGGCAATTTTGGAGCCGTAGCGTTCCTGGAGAAAGCGGTTAATGGCTGTCAGGGGAATCGTGGCGGACACCTCATCGGGATTGATAAACGTGAGGGCCTTTGAGGCCGCAATAAACACATCGGTATTCACCCCTTCGTCTACGCCTTGGAGTCGCAGCCATTCCAGCAGCGTGTATTGGTCCATCTCTTCAACGTATTTCTGCCCGCGCACTACACCGGGCCACAGCCCGATCGCAAAGCGAAACTTCTGATACCAGGTCAGCATGTCGTTATTCCGAATAATCGACATGGCCACGTTAAAGGGGGCCGGGATATCGGGCACACTGAAGTAAGAGTAGGTGCCGGGTTTCTCGGGTTGGTTAAAAATAAGGGCGTGTTCTTTCCATTGCAGCCGATCTTCGATGCCTAACTCCTTCAGAAGCTGGAGCATGTTGGGGTAAGCACCAAAGAAAGCGTGCAGACCGGTTTCGTACCAATCGCCGTCGTCATCTTTCCAAGCGGCGACTAATCCACCCAAAACATCCCGACTTTCCAGGACGATGGGCGTATGTCCCGCATCCACCAGGTATTTGGCACAGGACAATCCTGCTAGTCCGGCTCCGGCGATCGCAACACGCATGTAGGTTTCTTCAGGTTTTCTTTAAGACTTTTCAATTTAATTATACGTTACAAGACGTTACATCGCTCTTTCTCCTACAAACTCTGCGGAATTTCCGCTGTTTCATCGCCCGAGGGGGTGGTTTCGCCCAATGGGAGATCGGGCTGCCGATTCCGCTGCTGTAACTCTTGCAGCGTCGGAACTTTTACGGTGGCGGCTTTTTCCTGTAATTGGGCAGCTTTTTCCTGAAGTTCAGCCGCTTTCTGGCGGAATCGTTGCATCAAACCGTCTAATTTAGAGGGTTGAGAGGGAAGGGCAGGCTTTTCAATTGGGGCGGCCTCGACTTTTTCAGATGATGGGCTGGGCTGGAAGCGCTTTTGAAACCGGGATAGGGCGGGCGTGGGATTAGAATTGCTGGGGACCTCAATCGGGTCAGGAGGTGTGATGGGTTCGGGCTGAACTGGCTTTTGCACCGGATCGGGCTTAACGAGATCGGGCTTAACAAGATCGGGCTTAACGGACTCGGATGGGGCCGTTCTCTGAAATCGATTGAAGAATTCGGGCTTTTTGAATTTGGCTTTTTGGGATGTGGGGGATTCGGGGGATTCTGAGGGCACGATCGCCTCTCCTGCCGCCTCTCCTGATGATTTAGAAGGAGGCCCTAGCTCTGTGGGCACCGATTTTGGCTTTGCAGCAGGTTGAATTTCCTTAACAGGCGCAGCCATGGGTTCTTTCGTGAGAGTTTGATTCTTAGAGGCTTCCTCCTCGGGGATTTCTTTCTCGGGCTGATTGGGTGCGATCTTCTTCTCAACGTTCGGCTCCGGCGTGACGCTTTTCGGCTGTGCCTTAGGGCGCAGCAAACTGGGACGCTTGGCGGCCTTGGGTTTAGGGGCGATCGCTGCGGGTGACTCCACGGGACTGGGCGAAGGACTTGGGGCTGGGGCCACATCCTGGAAGATTTTCCCAGGCATCGCCTTTGGCGCAGGCTCGGGGGCCATGACGGGGGCTGGCATAATTCCAGGGACGCGGTCGAGGGCGGGTGGGACAACCGGGACTGATTTAGGTTCCGGGCTGGGGACGGCTACGGGTTCTGGGTCAGGAGCGGCTATGGGTTCTGGCGGAGGCGTATAGGTATAGGTTGGATCGGCGATCGCCCGAGCCTCCTCCAGGGATACCTCGCCCCGCACAATCCGAGAGAGTCCGTCTTGGCCCTGCGGCTCCCAATTAATCAGTCGTGCCGTATTACTAAACACGTTATTGAGCGGATTGCCGTTTTCATCGATGTATTCCAACTTCACCCAATTTTTCCCCGGCTTGAAGCCCTTGAGATAGAGGGGCTCCCACTGGTCCAACACAAAGTCATCGCCATTGACCGTCACCCGAATCCGCCAGTCGGGAATATCATCTTTGGTGTCTTCCTGTGCCACCAGATGAAAGGCGCGTTGGTCAGATAAAAATCCAGCAGAATTGGCTCTGCCCCATAGGTTCCCTGGGGCCGACTGTAGGTGAGTAAAGGCGGCTCGAAATCAGGATGGTTTTCGTCGGTTTTGGTAAAGACGTGAAAGGTGACCTGGGCATAGGCCCCTTCGTTCTTAAAGCTTTCGTGCCAGGGGCGCGAGGCAAAGGCCCGCAAGGTATGGGTACCTGGAGACAGGTCCGGGAGTATCAGGGGCTGTTTCACGTCATAGACGGCCTGATAATTCTGGTTGTCCAATAGGACATGGAGATGCGGGCCTAGGCCGAATTTCTCGTTTTTAAAGATCGGTAAATCCTTAACTTGGAACTGCACAGCTACTGTATTGTCTTGCAGAACCTCGTTAGACTTTGGGCCTAGGATTTTAATCTGAGGCTGGTTGTCCTCAAATTCAGCCTGCAAGTCTTGAATCAGTTGAGGGGCAGCCACTTCGGTAATTTTGCCCGCAAGCTTGGCGGGATTCCGGGGCGCGGCGATCGCCACCGCAGGGCCACTGCGATCGCCCCAGCCGTCAGGCCCCAATCCACTAATCAACACCACCATGAGTAAGACCTTCACCATGGCCTTCACCATGGGCCGCCACTGCATCATTCCCCGCACAGAGCTTCCTCCCTATCAATCAACTTGAGGACTTGCAACCTAGGGAACTATAGCCGAATCCCCAGGCGAATCTCCGCGATCCCAGATTATTTTCTGGAATGATCCCCGCCGCCCTTAAAGCGATTTGTTACCCCGGGGGTAGAATTATTACCCTTTGTATCGAAAGATTTCCGAAAAGATAAAGAGATGCGGCGATCGTGGCATCAAAAATCATCGCAATTCATGATCGACTTTTTCTCTGCAACCCTTGATTGTGGCGAAGAATCAAGCTCACCATAGGTTTTGTCTATCGTTTCGTTTTGTAAGCACAATGGCTCAAACCCTTGACTTTTGCATTTGCGCTCAAATCCTGAAACCTTGATGGGTGCTGGATCTGCGCTTTTTGAATTATTGTTAACAGCCTTCCAGCCCATGCCAGCCCAAGCCCTATAATGACTCGTTGAGAACCCCTACCGGGCTGAATGCACTGCTCCACCAGCGTTTCTGTTCTTGGAGGTGTGCTTGATCCAGTGCTAGAGTCATGCGCTCAAACGCTGAAAGCCATAGCTGTACGGCGATTCGGGAATTATTCATCCTGTTTGCATCCGTCGGGCAGTGAAAAGCTAGGTCAAAGCTGGTAGTGGGGGATTCCTCGTTCCTTGTCTAGAGAGAGGAGAGTCTCAATGACAACTACCCCAAAGGCGAAGGTCGTTGTCGATAAAGATCCGGTTCCTACTTCTTTTGAGAAGTGGGCTCAGCCGGGTCACTTCGACCGCACCCTCGCTAAAGGTCCCAAAACCACCACCTGGATTTGGAACCTGCACGCGAACGCCCATGATTTCGATAGCCATACAAGCGACTTAGAAGACGTATCTCGGAAAATATTCAGCGCACACTTCGGCCATCTTGCCGTTGTGTTCGTCTGGTTGAGCGGCATGTATTTCCATGGCGCAAAATTTTCAAATTATGAAGCCTGGTTGGCGAACCCGACTGCCATTAAGCCTAGTGCGCAGGTCGTTTGGCCAATTGTGGGTCAAGAAATTTTGAATGCAGATGTTGGCGGTGGCTTCCACGGGATCCAGATTACTTCTGGCTTCTTTTACCTGTGGCGTGCCGCTGGCTTCACCAATGGTTTTCAGCTTTACTGCACCGCAATTGGCGCCCTCGTCATGGCGGCATTGATGCTGTTTGCTGGCTGGTTTCACTACCACAAGGCAGCGCCAAAGTTGGAGTGGTTCCAGAATGTTGAATCGATGATGAATCACCACCTGTCCGTGCTGCTGGGATGCGGCTCGCTGGGTTGGGCGGGTCACCAGATTCACGTATCGCTGCCCATCAATGAGCTCCTCGACAAAGGAGTTGCGGCCAAGGATATTCCGCTGCCTCACGAGTTCATCCTGAACTCGAACTTGATGGCAGATATTTACCCCAGCTTTGCTAAGGGCTTGACTCCTTTCTTTACGCTGAACTGGGCTGAGTATTCAGACTTCCTCACCTTTAAGGGTGGGCTAAATCCAGTCACAGGCGGGCTATGGTTGACCGATACGGTCCACCACCACTTGGCGATCGCCGTCCTGTTCATCATTGCGGGCCACATGTACCGCACGAACTGGGGCATCGGTCACAGCATGAAGGAAATTCTGGAAGCGCACAAGGGACCCTTTACGGGTGAAGGTCATAAGGGACTCTACGAAGTTCTGACGACTTCCTGGCACGCACAATTGGCTATCAACCTGGCAATGGTTGGCTCCTTGAGCATCATCGTTGCCCAGCACATGTACGCCATGCCTCCCTACCCCTACATGGCCACGGACTACGCCACGCAGATTTCGCTGTTCACCCACCACATGTGGCTCGGCGGCTTCTTCATCGTTGGCGGTGCGGCTCACGGGGCGATCTTTATGGTTCGGGACTACGATCCCGTCGTGAACCAGAACAATCTGCTGGATCGCATGCTCCGTCATCGCGATGCCATCATTTCTCACCTCAACTGGGTCTGTATTTTCCTGGGCTTCCATAGCTTTGGTCTGTACATTCACAACGACACGATGCAAGCGCTGGGTCGTCCCCAAGACATGTTCTCGGATGATGCCATTCAGTTGCAGCCCATCTTTGCCCAGTGGGTGCAGCACCTGCACACCTTGGCTCCTGGGACGACTGCGCCCAATGCTTTGGGTGCCGCCAGTGTTGCTTTCGGTGGCGACACCGTAGCGGTAGCTGGAAAGGTTGCCATGATGCCCATTGAATTGGGTACGGCGGACTTCCTAGTTCACCACATCCACGCCTTCACGATCCACGTCACCGTGTTGATCCTGTTGAAGGGCGTTCTGTTTGCTCGTAGTTCTCGCCTGATTCCCGACAAGGCGAATCTGGGCTTCCGCTTCCCCTGCGACGGTCCGGGTCGTGGTGGTACCTGCCAGGTTTCTGGTTGGGACCATGTCTTCCTGGGTCTGTTCTGGATGTACAACTCCCTCTCCATCGTGATTTTCCACTTCAGTTGGAAGATGCAATCCGATGTTTGGGGCACGGTCAACCCCGACGGCTCTGTGGCTCACATTACGGGCGGCAACTTCGCCCAGAGCGCTATCACCATTAATGGTTGGTTGCGTGACTTCCTGTGGGCGCAGGCGACTCAAGTGATCACCTCCTATGGTTCTGCGCTGTCGGCTTACGGCTTGCTGTTCCTGGGCGCACACTTCGTCTGGGCATTCAGCCTGATGTTCTTGTTCAGTGGTCGCGGCTACTGGCAGGAATTGATTGAATCCATTGTTTGGGCACACAACAAGCTGAAAGTAGCTCCTGCCATTCAACCTCGTGCTCTGAGTATTATTCAGGGTCGGGCTGTAGGTGTAGCGCACTATCTCTTGGGAGGAATTGTCACTACGTGGGCATTCTTCCTGGCTCGCACACTGTCACTGGGATAAGCGAGGAACATAAACACTATGGCAACTAAATTTCCTAAATTTAGCCAAGACCTCGCTCAAGATCCAACCACCCGGCGGATCTGGTACGGGATTGCAACGGCTCACGACTTTGAAAGCCACGACGGCATGACCGAGGAAAATCTTTACCAAAAGATTTTTGCCTCTCACTTTGGTCACATCGCCATCATCTTTCTGTGGGCATCGGGCAGCCTGTTCCACGTAGCTTGGCAAGGCAACTTTGAAAAGTGGATCACCGATCCGCTACACATCAAACCCATCGCCCACGCGATTTGGGATCCTCAATTTGGCAAGGATGCTGTTGATGCGTTTACCCAAGGTGGCGCATCCTACCCCGTAGACATTGCGTACTCTGGTGTTTATCACTGGTGGTACACGATTGGGATGCGGTCGAATGCAGAACTATACGCAAGGCTCGATCTTTTTGCTCCTATTCGCGGCAGTCATGCTGTTTGCGGGTTGGTTGCACCTTCAGCCCAAGTTTCGTCCCTCTCTCGCCTGGTTTAAGAATGCTGAATCCCGCCTGAACCACCACCTGGCTGGTTTGTTTGGGGTTAGCTCCTTGGCTTGGACGGGACACTTGGTGCACGTCGCCATTCCCGAGTCTCGCGGTCAGCATGTGGGTTGGGATAACTTCCTGTCCACCCTGCCTCACCCTGCTGGGCTGGCTCCGTTCTTTACAGGCAACTGGGCCGTTTATGCGGAAAACCCAGATACGGCAGAGCACCTGTTTGGCACGGCAACCGGCTCTGGAACAGCGATTCTGACTTTCTTGGGTGGTTTCCATCCTCAGACTGAGTCTTTGTGGCTGACGGACATGGCGCATCACCATTTGGCGATCGCAGTCCTGTTCATCGTTGCGGGTCACATGTATAAGACCAATTTTGGAATTGGTCACAGCATGAAAGAGATTATGGATGCCCATAATCCGCCCAAGGGCACGCCCTTTGGTGGCATGATCGGTGACGGCCACAAGGGGATGTACGACACCTACAACAACTCCTTGCACTTCCAACTGGGTTGGCACTTGGCTTGTCTCGGTGTGGTGACCTCGGTGGTGGCGCAGCACATGTACGCCATGCCTCCCTATGCGTTCATCGCGAAGGACTTCACCACAACGGCTGCTCTGTATACCCATCACCAGTACATTGCTGGGTTCTTGATGGTCGGCGCGTTTGCCCACGGCGCTATCTTCTTAGTGCGGGATTACGATCCGGATCAAAACAAGAACAATGTGTTGGCTCGGATGCTTGAGCATAAGGAAGCCCTGATCTCTCACCTGAGCTGGGTCTCCTTGTTCCTGGGTTTCCACACCCTGGGTCTGTACGTTCACAATGATGTGGTCGTTGCCTTCGGTACCCCCGAAAAGCAAATCTTGGTTGAGCCCGTTTTTGCCCAGTGGGTACAGGCGGCTTCCGGCAAGATGATCTACGGCTTCAACTCCTTGTTGTCGAACCCCGATAGCATTGCGTACACCGCTTACCCCAACTACGGCAACGTTTGGTTGCCCGGTTGGTTGGATGCGATGAACAGTGGCAAGAACTCGTTGTTCCTGACCATTGGCCCTGGCGACTTCTTGGTGCACCATGCGATCGCTCTAGGTCTGCACACCACCACCTTGATCTTGGTCAAGGGTGCGTTGGATGCCCGCGGTTCCAAGCTAATGCCCGACAAGAAGGACTTCGGTTATGCTTTCCCTTGCGACGGCCCCGGTCGTGGCGGTACCTGCGACATCTCGGCTTGGGATGCGTTCTACCTGTCCATGTTCTGGATGCTGAACACCATTGGTTGGGTTACCTTCTACTGGCACTGGAAGCATCTGGCAATCTGGTCTGGAAACGTGGCCCAGTTCAATGAAAGCTCGACCTACTTGATGGGTTGGCTGCGTGACTACCTGTGGCAGTACTCCGGTCCATTAATCAACGGGTACAACCCCTATGGCATGAATAACTTGGCCGTCTGGGCATGGATGTTCCTCTTTGGACACCTGATCTGGGCTACCGGTTTCATGTTCCTGATTTCTTGGAGAGGGTACTGGCAAGAACTGATCGAAACCCTGGTTTGGGCACACGAGCGGACACCTTTGGCGAACCTAGTTCGCTGGAAGGACAAGCCCGTGGCTCTGTCCATCGTGCAAGCACGTGTGGTTGGTCTGGCTCACTTCACTGCGGGCTACATCATTACCTACGCGGCCTTCTTGATTGGGTCTACGGCAGGCAAGTTCGGTTAATTTGAGCGTTGTCTCGCTCTCTAGCAAAAAGCCCTCACCGGATGGTGGGGGCTTTTTGCGTGGGTTGATCGGGTCACCCGGTATTCGTGCATGCGGGCCATGAATAGGCTCACCGGATGGTGGGGGCTTTTTGCGTGGGTTGATGGCCGATGGTGAAACTCGTCAAAATTGAGTCCTTAACTTAGTCCTTATTAAAACTTAGTCCGTTGGGGGAATTCTATGAAGCCTCTACAAACAATCTCCGTACATCTTTGTATTTTACGTATAAAAGGCTATGAATTATGAATCAAGCTCGTATTTTTACTTATGCCCTTCAGCCTAGAATCATCTCTACAGCAGTCGTCCTTACTCACACCAGGAAAATCCAGCCCATCAATTGTGAATCCTTGGGAGCGTTTACTAAGTAACCGTTTAAACGGGAGCCATAGCTCTTTGGCTACAGCTAGCCCCTACTTAGGACGGAATTCTCTTGCGGGACAGGGCACGGTTGCCTTGATGGGAAATGCCCGCACGGGCGGAGTTGGCCCAAAATCCATCGTCTCGCAGGGTGATAACAGCCATCGCATCATTCTAGATTGGAATGCCACGATGCTAGAGGCGATCGCCGCCAACAAGACCGCTCCCCCTCTAGCAGCTCGCAATATGGCGATTGTCCAAACTGCCGTGTACGATGCTGTCAACGCCATCGTAAAAATGGGCAAAAGCCTAATGACTACGGTCAAGGCCCCCATTTGGGCCTCCGCCGAATCCGCCGCCGCCATGGCCGCCTACAAAACCCTGGTTAACCTTTTTCCCCAGCAGAAAGCGATCTTTGATCAAGCCTTGGTAGCCTCTGACGCCAAGGTCGAGAATGGTATCTCGGAAGCCATGGGATGGCAAGTCGGGTCCCAAGTTGCCGCGCGTATTCTCACCCTACGCGCAAACGATGGTGCTAATACGCAAGTCACGTATACTGCCCAGAGCGGATTGGGCTACTGGAAGTCTACGGCCCCTGGCGCACCGGCTCCCGTATTACCCCAATGGCCCAACGTTACCCCCTTTGCCCTCCAAACGGGATCACAATTTCGCCCGACAACCCCACCAACCTACACCAGTGCTCAATTTATCTCAGACCTGGCAGCAGTCCGCAGCCTTGGTTCCAGAGACAGCACGGTCCGTACTGCCGACCAAACCCAAATTGCGCTCTTCTGGGCCGATGGCGGCGGCACCTTTACCCCTCCAGGACACTGGAATGCCATTGCAGCTCAGGTGGCGCAGGCTAAAGGGACCAACCTATTTCAAGATGCCCAGTTGTTTGCCACCCTAAACATGGCGCTGGCCGACGCAGGAATCGCCGCTTGGGATAGTAAATACGCTTACAATCAGTGGCGACCAATTAATGCCATCCGCGATACAACCCCAGGATTGGGCTGGACCTCTGACCCATCCTGGACCCCGTTAATTACTACCCCTAACTTCCCAGATTGTATTTCTGGACATAGTACCTTCAGCGCTGCTGCAGGTACGGTTTTAGGGACTTTTTTCGGCGACAATACCCGTTTTACGGCAATGGCCCACAGCACATCCGCTGTACCGACGGTGATTCGGTCCTACAGTAGCTTTTCCCAGGCCGTGGCCGAGGCTGGGGCCAGTCGAATTTACGGTGGCATTCATTGGGAGTCCTCTAACCAGGATGGTCAAAGGACGGGGCGAACCATTGGTCAGTATGTGATTCAAAAATTCTGGTCATAACCCAGAGAGCATCTTCAAAAGCAAATCCCCTCTTACTTCGCGCTAAGAGGGGATTTGCTTTTGAAGGAGTATGAACAATGGGAACCAACGATGGGGCGCTTTAGTCGCACCGCGCCAAGACTCAACCGCCCGCGATCGCCGGAATAATACTGACTTCATCCCCATCACTGAGGGCAGTCTTAATCCCATCCAAAAAGCGAATATCTTCACTATTTACGTAAAAATTCACAAATCGGCGTAAATCGCCTTGATCATCACAAAGCCGAGCCTTGATACCGGGACAGCTAGATTCTAGTGATTCTAGCAATTCGCCAATGGTGGCACCGCTGCACTCCACCGTAGCTTGATTATTGGTCAACTTTTGCAGCGGAGTTGGGATTAAAACTTTAACAGCCATAACTCTAAAGACGTGCGGGATAGAGGGTATTGAAACAAATCAGAAAACCGAGCCAGGAAGACTCTATAAGCCAGAACAGATGAGGTAGCACCGTCAACATACCGTAAATAACAGGCGAATCTGCTCGATCCTACCCCTGCCTCATCCTTATTTAACCCAAATTAAACCAAAACTTGATTTAACCCAAATTAAACCAAAACTTGCTGCCATTCCAGCCGCTCCAGCGTGCGAGACCGTTCCAAGGCGCGCTCAAAGCTATCCAGCTTCGGTTCAATGGTCAGAGCCTCACCAATATAGCCTTGGACGGCTTCCTGAGTCTTCAGCCCATTGCCCGTAATGTAGACCACCGTGGTCTCTTCGGGATCAATCTTGCCTTCAGCCACCAGCTTTTGCAGAACGGCTATCGTTGTGCCGCCTGCCGTTTCCGTGAAAATACCTTCAGTTTCCGCCAAAAGCTTGATACCCGCAATAATTTCGGCATCAGTGACGGATTCAATGTTGCCGTTGGTTTTGTGTGCAATATCGATCGCATAAACGCCATCTGCCGGATTGCCAATCGCGATCGACTTAGCGATGGTGTTCGGTTTCACAGGCGAAATAAAGTCACGTCCTTCCTTGTAGGCTTGGGCGATGGGAGAACAACCCTCTGCTTGAGCACCGCTGAATCGGACCGGCTTATCTGCCACAAGGCCGACATCCACGAATTCGCGGAAACCCTTGTAAATCTTGGTGAACAGTGAACCCGAAGCCAATGGAGCCACGATATGGTCGGGCAGTTGCCAGCCCAGTTGCTCAGCCACCTCGTAGCCCAAGGTTTTAGACCCTTCCGAATAATAGGGACGCAGATTGATATTGACAAAGCCCCAACCGTGGGTGTTCGCCACTTCGGAACAGAGGCGATTCACTTGGTCGTAGTTTCCCTTCACCGCCATTACCGTGGGATTGTAAATCAGGGTACCCAGCACTTTGCCCGCTTCCAGGTCGGAAGGAATGAAGACACAGCAGTCTAGGCCAGCATGGGCGGCGATCGCCGCAGTCGAGTTGGCCAAGTTTCCTGTGCTCGCACAGGAAACCGTATCAAAGCCCAATTCCTTAGCACGGGTCAACGCCACCGACACCACCCGATCCTTGAAGCTAAGAGTCGGCATGTTGACCGCATCATTCTTGATATAAAGCTTCTTCAAACCCAAACGGCGTGCCAGCCGATTGGCCTGCACCAGCGGTGTCATGCCCGTACCCACATCAATCGGGTTTTCACTAGCAACGGGTAGAAATGCCCGATAGCGCCAAATGGAATTCGGCCCTGCTTGAATGCTTTCTCGAGTCACCTGCCGCCGCAACGCGTCATAGTCATAGGCGACTTCCAAGGGACCAAAGCACAGTTCGCAAACATGCATTGCCTTCAGCTCGTACTCCTCTCCGCACTCTTTGCACTTCAGGGCGCGAAAAGTGGCGGCATTGGATTTGGACTGATGGGTAACGTGAGGCTTGTGAGTCGCTAATGTCATGGTGGGAGTCTCTTGGTAAAAGCGAACAGGATAATCGCAAACGGGCGAACTTTGGGAATTGCTTCTTTAATGTTCGCTGATGCTATCACGGGTGAAAATGCACGTCAAACATACCCGACTAAAATAGTCGGCTTTTCTTCCACCCCTATTTCTGCAACGCTTCCAGCCGGATTTAGCACAGCCGCCGCCCGTCTAGCCGACTCAGTTCACTCCAGAATGTACTTTAGATAAGAAATTCTGTACCCTCGCTAATCCAAGTAACGGCAGGCATCTCAGAAAAAATGTCGCACGATATACCGAGCTTTTTGTCAAACCATCTTTAGATCTTGTAACATTAGTCGATAAGTAGAGGCGTTAGCGATTCTTAAGGCGGCATCTCCGGGAACCCCCCACCGTGCTCGGTCACCCAGGTGATTTCCTCGGTAGATTTACAGATTTCCCTCAGATGTTCCGTCTCTACAATGTCCGGTTAATGTTGTCAACTCTCTCATTTGGAGTCAATTTATGGAAACCCCCATGGAACTAAGCTTGGAGCAGCGGTTTAGCGTTCGCTCCTTTGAAAACCAAGTCCAGAAGATGAGCCAAGCCCAGGCCCAAGACTTTTTGGTCCAGCTTTACGAGCAAATGATGATGCGGGAAAACATGTACAAGCACTTTCTGAAACATCAGTGGGGTTTGGAATCGGGGCCGGCATTGCCCTACCCTGCGCCCTAGGCATAGACCTTTAGGACATTACTGAAGAAGGCTGTGGACGGGTTAGCCTCGGATCTCTTGTTGCATTCCGGCCTAGGAATGCGTCTGGGGGTGGTGGGCAATCTCTCCTAAGCTGTGTTTCTTCCCAACCATTATGGAACTCTCATTGCATTGATTTTTTGCCTATTGATTTTTGCCCATAGTGTTATTGGCTTAAAGCTCTCTATTGGCTCGTGAATATTTTTCACTTTATATGGATTTCATGCGTGCTAGATCAAGGACATCGTGCTTTCAGGATGGTTGTTCTAGCAGTATATGGGTGGTTTTTAGAATGCTCTCTTCAGTTCGCCCTCTCTCTGTTAGGAGTGATTTCAGGGATCGATGGGACAACTGGGATAGGGAAGTTGGGTGCCACAATTGCGACAGAAATGCGCGTCCGCCGCATGGGATGCCAGCCCGCATTTTGTACAGGTCGTTTGCACTTGATCCGCCGCCTGGGCCACCCGTTTGACTAAATCCCCCACTTGCCAAGGGATGAGTGTGATGCCCGTCAAAATCATCAGCACGGTCAAAAATCGACCCAGTTGTGAATCCGGCGTGACGTCGCCAAATCCTACCGTTGTCATTGTCGCTACCGCAAAATAGACAGCATCTAAAAATGTCCCAAAGTCCTGTGGATCACTCGAATGTTCAACCTGATAAATTAATCCTGCAAATACAAAGACAATGATAAATAGTGTCAGCAGAATGCGACTAAAAATTACACTGTCTTCACTCGTAACGTAGCCAAATACGGTGCGACCTTCAACGAATCGCACTAGGCGTAAGATCCGAAATCCACGAAATACACGCAAAAAACTGACATCAAACACCCCGATTAAAAACGGGAGAATCGCAATTAAGTCAATAATCGAATACAGGCTAAAGAAATAACGGAGCTTATTTTCCGCCACCCAAAATCGCAATACATACTCGATCGCAAACACCGCCAAAATTCCCGTATCTAAGACATCCAGAATATGGCGTACTCTGTCTGGCATGGTGTAGGTTTGGGCGACAAAGATTCCTGACGACAGGAGAACCAATGCCGTCACGCCAAGGTTGATCGTTTTTCCCAAAGGGGTTTCGATATCTTCTAGATAGAAACTAATCGTCCGTGGCAGTGACATTGTAGATTTTAGAACTGGGAGCCTAGGTCAAAACAAAAGAACCGATTCGGCCTTTCGCTGAATTATCCCCTGTGACTGGGCGATCGCCAACTGTTTTTCCGCCCTGCTCTCGGTGCTACCACGTCGCTAGGGTGCTGTCGTTTTTGGGCTGTGGCCATCAAGAATTTCCCTAAGGACAAGTCCCTAGAGGGAGCTGCCCTCAAATCCTGTTGCCTCTTGTAGAATGGGACGTGTGTAAACCCTGAATCAGGGAGGAGTGGGCAGTGGATGATTTACGGGCTGCCTTGGAGCTGGCAACGGATGAAGAGCTACAGGATTTGACAGAGATTTTGTTCCGGCGCAAGTTTAACCCCTTAGACTACCTGGCGACCCCGGACCCCCTAGAGGTGCAAAGCCAAGAGCGCCGAGATTGGATTGATGCCATTGAAGATCGGTTTCGCTTTCTTGCTGCCGATGGGATGACCGTTCTCAGCGGCAAGAGCGATCGCCTCAGCTACCGCCAAATCCTGATTCAGGTCTGCCGTCATCTGAAATTGCCCTACCTCGGTACCATGTCTACTCTAGACTTAGAAGCCGAAATTTTTCTGCATCTCCTCAGCCGTGCCTGGACCCAACTGCCCAGCGCCGAACAGGGTGCCCTGAAAATTCGCCTCCACAAATCCCTGACAAATTCCCAACTCCTGCCCAAGCTGCCCCTTGCCCTGCAACAGGATCCCCTCAAATTACTCGTTAAAGGGGGCGGGGCGATCGCCCTCAACTCTCTGCTGCGTCCCCTACTGCTCCAGCACATTGCCCGCCAGTTTGCGCTGCACTTTGCCACCTACCAAGTCGCTCAGCAGGCCGTGATTGCCGGGGGCGCGATCGCCACTGGCAAATTCCAGCAGTACTTCACGCTACAGATGGCCAAGCGCGGGATGGCCGTCAGCACCGCTCGCTATGCTGCTGCCCGGAGCATCTTTGCTGTTTTGGGGCCAGCGATGTGGGCCTTGTTTTTTGCCGATTTGGGTTGGCGCTCTATTGCCACCAACTATGGCCGCATTATCCCGATCATCTATGCGCTGGCACAAATTCGGCTGACGCGTGCGGTTGAGTGCCCTGCGTAGGGGGTGGTGAAGGGAAATTACAAAGTTAAAAGTGCTCTGGTGGTGTGGCATAGAGCGCATCAAGCGTATAGAGTGCTATTAAACTGGGTGGCGTTTCTTTGGGAGCGTTGCGCTGCATTGGGTGTAGGCTATTGGCATGAAACTACGGGTTCTGCCTGCCTACGTCTACTCTCGCCATCCGGAGCCTTCCCTGCAAGGGGTGTGGAACATACTGCAATGTGCGATTTTGCTGTTGCCCTTTAGTTCCCTGCTGGGGAGTTTGGGCGTGTTAGGAGCGGCGATCGCCCTGTGGACTCAGAATTTTCCCCGGATCGTCCGCCGCCCGGTCAACCAGGCGTTGGCTGTATTGAGCCTGCTCTTTCTAGTCAGCAGTTGGGTTGCCTTTCAACCGGGAGCAGCGGCGATCGGTCTATTCAATTTTTTGCCGTTCTTTTTTGTTTTTGCTGGACTCAGCGAACTTCTGCAAACCCCGGCCCAGCTGCGTCGCCTCGCCCAAATTATCGTGTGGGGGTCACTCCCCATTGTTTTACTGGGCATGGGTCAACATTTTTGGGGCTGGTCGGGTCATGTGCAATGGCTGTGGATCCTCGCCGACTGGCATCTTGCCCCCTCAGGGAATCCTCCCGGACGCATGGCATCACTCTTTTATTACGCCAACGTCCTAGCCAGCTACCTCGTCATCACCTTCATTCTGAATCTTGGGCTTTGGATTGAGGCGATAGGGCCTAATCCTGGGCGACGGCCCGGGCGTTCAGCCACTCACCCCGTCGTGCATAGTCCAGTTGCCCATAGTCCCGTCGCCAACGTTGCTTCCAAAGCTGCGCGCGCCAAAATCCAAAATCCTAGTCCTTACGTCTGGCTGTTGACGATCGCCTTGGTGGGTAACGCGAGCGCCTTGATCCTGACTAACTCTCGCAACGCTTGGATTGTCGCCTGTCTGGCGGGGGTTGCTTTTGCGGTATACCAAGGCTGGCGGTGGATTTTGGTGGCGATGGGGGCGATCTCGACAACGATTTTGGGGGCGGCCTTTGCACCTGCTCCAATTCACGCCCCTCTCCGACGGATTGTTCCCGCTTTTTTCTGGGCCAGACTCAATGATCAAATGTATCCAAATCGTCCTGTGGGTGATTTGCGATCGACCCAATGGCACTTTGCCTGGGAGCTCGCGCAGCAGCGCCCCTGGACTGGTTGGGGCCTGCGTAACTTTAGCCCTCTGTACACGGCTAAAATGCAGTTTTTCATCGGGCACCCCCACAACTTCTTTCTGATGCTGGCCGCCGAAACTGGGTTTCCGGCTACCCTGTTGCTGTATGCGATCGCGGGCTGGATCACGGCCCAATTCTGCCTTTGCCTGAACCATACCCCCGCTCCTCCGCTCCCCCTTTTCACCGTGCTGACTGCTTTCCTCGCCATTACCCTCTTCAGCTTCCTCGACATCACGTTTTTCGATGTCCGCCTGAATCTCCTCGGCTGGATACTCTTGGCTAGCCTCAGCGGCATCGTTGTTCAGGCTAGGCGTCCAGCAAGCCGGGAAATTGAAGGTTAGGGTTACAATTGGTAAAGATTAATGGGCATAGGATCACCTCGACTCTAAAGGATTTTGCGTGACTCAGGACCGCGCTACTCCGGATAGCGGAGCCAATCAAACGCCGGATCAAACGGCCTATCAGCATCGGGTGGCGGGGAGCTATTATGCCGTGCTGGGGATCCAGCCCACTGCTTCAGCGCAGCAAGTTCGACAGGCTTACCGCGATTTGAGCAAGCTATACCATCCCGACACGACAACTCTGGAGTCTGCCGAGGCGATTCTCAAGTTTCAGCAGCTTAACGAAGCCTACGCCGCCCTGAGTAATCCCGAACGGCGGCGGGTCTATGACCAAAAGATTGGCTATTCCCGTGTCGCTGTGGTGCGCCCCCTGCCCAGCCTGAAGCAGACACCCCGCGCCCCGGCCCCATCCTCGGCATATCTGGATCCCATCGATCGCCCCTCTCTCCCGGTGAACTGTTTGCAATTTTCATCCTGGGACTCACAGTCGTTGGCTGCTTGGTGCTGGCGATCGCCATTGGCATTACGCAAGGTCCAGGCGTCCTCGATCCCATCACCGCCATCATCCCGCAGAGTATCGTCCCGCAAAATCCTGCCTCACAAAATCCTGTCCCACAAAATCCTGCCTCACAAAATTCCATTCCACAGACCATAATTCCTCCGAATATCCCCCTGCCCCGCAGTTCCCCGCCCCTCACCATTCCCAAAGCTCCCTACTCACGCCCCCTTATCGCGCCCCCCTCCCTATCGTCTTCTCCTCCAGAAATCCTGATCCCGCCCCCCTCTGTACCGCCCACTTCCAGCCCCACGCCCCCAAAAGCCTTAAACTCAATACAGGCAGAACCTAGCCGGATCCTGGACTCGGAGCCGGATCAGCCTCGTCCCCAACAAGCCTCGTAAGCACAGGGCCGTGTGGCAGAGCATTTTGCGCCACTTTGCTAGAGCATTGTTAATTCAGCCCCCGGCCTGTCTCTTCATCCAGACTTGACATCGCCTCACCCTAGTCCTTTATTACTTGATGTTATCTAGACCCAATGATCAAGCCCATGGCACTTCCTCCCGCAGATACGCCCCTGTACAACCATCCGCTTCCCGAGATTGAGCAATGGATTATCCAGCAGGGTGGTACTCAAGATCAGGACAATCTGGAATGTTGGTTAATCCACCGTCCGGGCTGGAAAGCGGAATTGTGTCTGGATGTGGAACAACTTACGGTGCGTTATTTTGAATTTGGGGAGGGCGATCGCGCCGTTCAACGCGCCTTCAAATACTCCCTCAGCCGCCAAGACATTGAAGATGCTGTCTTTTCTGGTCCTTAGCCCACGGCGCTGCCACTATGCCCCAAGCCAAACAGCGATTTGCCAATTTTGCAGAGTATCTGGCCTACGACGATGGGACAGACAATCGCTATGAATTAATTGCTGGAGCATTAGTGACCTTGCCGCCGAAATCTGGACCGAATGACTTTATTGCTCAAGAACTATTTTGGCTATTCGCAAATCTGGGCCTGGTGCCTCGGTCGCTCATTCGGCCTCATACCTGTGAAATTCAGGTGCCGGTGCTGCACCCTGGGGATGCGGCCAATCGGTATCCAGACGTCGTGATTCTCGATCCAGTTCACCTGGGCCTAATCCAACGGCGGCTCACCATCACCATTGACATGCCCCCCCACAATTGGTGATTGAGGTAGTCAGTCCCGGCAAAGCCAATCGTGAACGCGATTGGGTTAGAAAACGGGCTCAATATGCGGCACGAGGCATTTCTGAATATTGGTTGATTGATCCGGAGGCGCAGACGGTCACAGTTTTGGTATTGGCATCAGGGGTATATGTTGAAGCTGGTGTATTTTGGGGTCAGGTTCAGGTTGCATCGCCGACGTTTGGCTTGTTAGAACTGACCGCCGCGCAGATTCTGATGGCGGGCGCATAGGCTTGTCGGGTGTGGCCGTTGACCTTGCAGCGGCAGGTCGTGATGGGTTGTCGCGATGGACTTAAAGTTTGCCGAAGCGGCGCTCCCGCTGCTGGTAATTGATCAATGCCTGGTGGAAGCGTGCCCGATCAAAGTCTGGCCACAATGTTTCAGTGACATAAATTTCTGCATAGGCCATTTGCCACAGCAGGAAATTACTAATCCGCATTTCGCCACTGGTGCGGATCAGCAAATCGGGATCACAGATCCCTGCTGTGTATAAATGGCGCTCGATCGCAGCTTCGTCAATATCCTCTGGCTTCAAGATGCCCTGCTGCACCTGCGTGGCGATCGCCCGACAGGCCTGGACAATTTCCTGCCGTCCCCCGTAGTTCGTCGCAATCGTAAAGCGGATGCCCTTGTTGCTCCGAGTCGTTTCTACGGCCCGATCAATCTCCTCCTGCAAGGTCGTCGGCAAGGCGGTCAAATTCCCCGCAAACTGAATGCGGACATCCTCCTGCATCATTTCCTTCAGTTCGCGCCGCAGCACCCGCTCAAACAGAGTCATCAAAAACTCCACCTCATCGGATGGTCGCCCCCAGTTTTCCGTCGAAAAGGCATAGGCCGTCAAGGCCGCAACGCCCCAATCCCGACAGCAGCGGAGCAAATCCTTTAGCACATCCACGCCTTTGCGGTGGCCCATAATTCGGGGCATGCCACGCTGCTTAGCCCAGCGCCCATTTCCATCCATAATGACGGCAACATGCTGAGGCAGGCGATCGCGCACCAGATCCGGTGGCAACTCTTGTAAGACACTGGGCTTAACGGTCATGGGGTCTCCGGGGACGCAAAAGGTTGACAGATCAAAAAGAGTGCGGAACAGATGTAGGAACTTTTAGGGTTAGATTTTTAGGGTTAGATTTTGGATGGCGCTACGCCTTTGGATAGGGCTATGCACTGCCTTGCTAAAGGATTTTGATTCGAGTGCGGGCAAGCGGACGGTGCTAAGCACGGCTAGGATCGGAAGAATTGCGGGCCGCTGCAGGATGGCTATTTATTTTTAGGCAACTGATTACGGAGCTTCACCCCAAAACGCTGCACTTTAGATACAAGCCGCTGAGCCAAAGATCGGAAATTAGGGGTAACCGGTTCGCGATCGGGCGATTGGGCAAGGCGTACCTCCAGAAGCTCCTTTAGTTTACTGCTGGTCAGTGGCCGATTGAGTATGCCCTTTTCTGCTAAGGAAATTGACCCTGTTTCCTCCGAAACCACGACACAGATACAGTTTTCTACTCGTTCCGTAATACCCATAGCGGCGCGGTGGCGGGTGCCCAATTGCCGAGAGGCGGTGCGATCAGACAGCGGCAGAATCACCCCCGCCGCCACGACTCGTGATCCCCGCACCAATACCGCGCCATCGTGCAGGAGGGTCGAAGTTTGAAAAATAGTCTGCAGGAGTTCCTTAGAAATTTCTGCGTTTAACTTTACCCCAGGCACAGAAAAATCCCGTTCATCAATGGGGCTGCTGGTTTCCAAAATCAGCAGGGCACCCGTGCGATTTTGGGACAACTCCCGGACCGCATCAACAATCTCATCGACGACATTGCCTGATTTAAACGGGCTGCGACGTGAAGGTTGGAGCAACTGCAGAATTTCTCCCCGGCCTAGCTGTTCTAAAAACCGCCGAAATTCGGACTGAAGAATCACCGCCATGGACACGGCAGAGCCAATCAGCAGATTGTTCAGCACATAGGTGAGCAATTCCAGCCGCAGCCAACGACTGATCGACGTTGCGACAATCAGCACAATAAAACCACGCACAATCCACAGGGTGCGTCGCTCACCAATGATGACGAGCATCATGTAGATCAGCAGCAGCACCAGGCCAATGTCGATGATTGATTTGAAATTTGCAAGAATGGCGTGCAACACGGACTCTATCCAGTCAGGACTCGTCAGCCATTGCTTCCACCAATATGCCATTTGATTCGGGGGGTGAACTCTAGTATTTCAGCCGTTCGGGGAGGCGATCGTGGCGCAGCAAGTCTTGATAGGTTTCCCGTTCTAGGATGACCTCAGCGTTACCTGCATTCACAATCACTGCGGCGGGGCGCGCAATCCGGTTGTAATTCGAGGACATACTGTAGTTATATGCGCCCGTAGCCGGAACTACCAGAATATCACCTGGCTCAGTGATGGGCAGTTTGGCATCTTTGATCAATATGTCGCCGGACTCGCAGTGTTTGCCCGCGATGGTAACGGTTTCAGTGAGAAGGGCAGACATTTTGTTGGCGATGACAGCCCGGTAGACGGATTGGTAGGTAATTGGGCGGGGATTGTCGGACATTCCCCCATCCACGGTGACGTAGGTGCGGATGCCAGGAATCATCTTTTGGCCGCCCATGGTGTAGGCCGTAATGCAAGCGGTGCCAATCAGCGATCGCCCCGGTTCCGACAACAGCTTCGGCAACGGTAGATTATGGGTAGTACAGGCTTGGGCGATCGCCTCGGCCACCTCCTTCACCCAATCATGAATACTGGGCGGATCGTCCGATTCCGTGTAGCGAATCCCTAAGCCACCGCCAATATTCAATTCACTGATCGGTAGCCCATAGCCCGCCGCTTTTCCCAACCACTGCACCATCACATCTCCCAGATCATGGTGTGGCTCCAGTTCAAAAATCTGAGAGCCAATATGGGCATGCAGCCCCACACACGCCAGTCCGGGCTGCTTGACCACGAACTGAAACACCGCCTCCAACTGGTTCGGGTCAAACCCAAACTTGCTGTCAATGCTACCCGTGCGGATGTATTCGTGGGTGTGACACTCAATTCCGGGGGTCACCCGTAGCAAAATCCGGATGGGCTGCGAGTTGGGCAATGCCGCCAACTGGCGCAGCTCGTGCCAATTATCCACCACAATCGTACAACCCGCCTGGGCCGCTAGCTTCAGCTCCTCCAGAGACTTATTATTGCCGTGCAGATAGATTTTTTCTGGACGCACCCCCGCTTGTAGGGCCGTGTAAACTTCCCCCCCGGAAACCACATCAATCCCCAGGCCCTCGCTGGCCACAATGGCGCAGACCGCCAAGCAATTCCACGCCTTGGACGCAAACAGCACCTGGGACTCCCCTGGGTAATACTGGTCAAAGGCATCTCGGTATTGCTGACACGCTGTCCGTAGTGTGACTTCATCTAATATATAGAGCGGCGATCCGAACTGATCGATGAGGTGTGATACCTCGCAGCCGCCCACCTCCAACCGATCTGCCTGATTCACCCGCGCCGTTAACGGCAAAAGCTGTTGATTCGGCGATCGCACCGTATCGCCAGAGTCTCCATCCCCCGATCCAATATCTAAATAGTGGCGACCAGCGGATAGAGTCTTTGAATCTTGGCGATCAGTGGGGGTAGCTACCATGCTTTCATCCTGTAAAGTCAATTAACGAAAAAACTGCGGAACGGTCGGGTCGCGTTACAAATGCTTATCTATTTTACAATTGAGGGCCATCCCTCCTCACGGAAATCACCAACTTTTTGTGTTCTCTATAGAATTGATCCCACTTTCGGCTGACTTGCTCCCTGCCGCTGTGGCCCTCGATCAACGGTGCTTCGGCGGCCTCTGGACCCTGGAGGGCTATCGGCGGGAGCTAGAAAGTCCCAATAGTGAAATGTTTGTCATCAAACCCAGTCCGTCAGAGGCTGCCGATTCAGAATCTAGGCCGCCTGCTCTGCTGGGGCTCGGTTGTTACTGGGCCATTCTGGAAGAAGCACACATTACCATTTTGGCGATCGCTCCCGAATACCAGCGTCAAGGACTGGGACAAACCCTGCTCCTCGCTCTACTCGCTTCGGCCCATCAGCGCGGATTGGAACGCGCCACGCTCGAAGTCAGTGAATCCAACCCAGCCGCCCTGGCCCTCTATCAAAAATATGGGTTCACAGAAGTGGGCCGCCGCCGCCGTTACTATGCTGCTACCGGCGAAGATGCCTTGATTCTATGGCAGGGCAAGCTGCACTACCCCGGATTTTCCCAAAAATTGGACCAGTGGCGGAGTGACGTGGGCGATCGCTTGAGACAATTCGGTTGGCACTTAACGGGAATTTAACGCGGATTTAACAGCATGAGACCGCCGTGATGCTGTTTTCAGCGCTGAAGTTGAGGATCGCTCCTCTCCCCAGATCGACACTTTCCCAGTTCTGAACCGATCCCCGCGTTCGGAAATCACGAATCCCCATCTGCTCACCATTAACAACCAAGCGATTTTGCTGTGTTAAGATTAAGCCTACCTAGGCACGCAGCAGGTGATAAAAACCGCCATGTTTGAACGCTTCACAGAAAAAGCTATTAAGGTGATCATGTTAGCCCAGGAGGAAGCTCGCCGCCTGGGACATAACTTCGTTGGTACAGAACAGATCCTCCTGGGTCTGATTGGAGAAGGGACCGGCGTCGCCGCCAAAGTGCTGAAATCCATGGGCGTTAATCTCAAGGACGCTCGGATTGAAGTCGAAAAAATCATCGGGCGCGGCTCCGGATTCGTTGCGGTTGAAATTCCATTCACACCCAGGCTAAGCGCGTTCTAGAGCTATCTCTGGAAGAAGCTCGCCAACTGGGGCACAACTACATCGGTACAGAGCATCTGCTCCTTGGTTTGATTAGGGAAGGCGAGGGCGTTGCGGCTCGGGTTCTGGAGAACCTCGGTGTTGATCTTTCCAAAGTCCGGACTCAAGTGATCCGGATGCTGGGCGAAACGGCAGAAGTCACTTCCGGGGGTGGACAAGGGCGCACCAAAACCCCCACCCTGGATGAATTTGGCTCGAACTTGACCCAAATGGCTCATGATGGCAAGTTGGATCCGGTCGTGGGTCGCCAGAAAGAAATTGAACGGGTGATCCAAATTTTGGGTCGCCGCACAAAAAACAATCCGGTCCTGATTGGTGAACCGGGTGTGGGTAAAACGGCCATTGCTGAAGGGCTGGCTCAGCGCATCGCTAACGACGATGTGCCCGACATTTTGGAAGATAAGCGCGTCGTCACCCTAGACATTGGTCTCTTGGTGGCTGGCACGAAGTATCGCGGGGAATTTGAGGAGCGCCTCAAAAAAATCATGGATGAAATCCGCACGGCGGGCAATGTCATCCTGGTGATTGATGAAGTCCATACCCTAATTGGGGCCGGTGCCGCCGAAGGGGCAATTGATGCAGCCAATATCCTCAAGCCTGCTCTGGCCCGGGGAGAACTGCAATGCATTGGGGCCACCACCTTGGATGAATACCGCAAGCACATTGAACGCGATGCGGCTTTGGAGCGGCGCTTCCAGCCTGTGATGGTGGGTGAACCCAGCGTCGATGAAACCATTGAAATCCTGCGTGGACTGCGCGAGCGCTATGAGCAGCACCATAAGTTGAAGATTTCTGACGAAGCCGTGGAAGCTGCCGCTAAGCTGGCAGACCGCTATATCTCTGATCGGTTTCTGCCGGATAAGGCAATTGACCTGATTGACGAGGCGGGTTCTCGGGTGCGGCTGTTGAATTCCCAACTGCCGCCGGCTGCCAAAGAGCTGGATAAGGAGCTGCGTCAAGTCCTCAAGGACAAAGATGATGCTGTCCGTTCCCAGAACTTTGATAAAGCGGGTGAGTTGCGCGATCGCGAAATGGAGATCAAGGCCGAAATCCGAGCGATCGCTCAAAATAAGAAAACCGAAACCGCTGATGGAGAGGCCATTTCTCCAGTCGTGACGGAAGAGGACATTGCTCAAATTGTGGCGTCTTGGACCGGCGTTCCCGTTAATAAACTAACGGAATCTGAATCCGAGAAACTGCTCCACATGGAGGATACGCTGCATACCCGTCTAATTGGCCAAGACGAGGCTGTAAAAGCGGTTTCCCGAGCGATTCGTCGGGCTCGAGTTGGCTTGAAGAATCCCAATCGCCCTATCGCTAGCTTTATCTTCTCTGGGCCCACTGGCGTTGGTAAAACAGAGCTCACTAAGGCATTGGCCGCTTATTTCTTTGGTTCGGAAGATTCCATGATTCGGCTGGATATGTCGGAGTACATGGAACGCCACACCGTGTCTAAGCTCATCGGTTCTCCTCCCGGCTATGTTGGCTACAACGAAGGAGGGCAGTTAACGGAGGCGGTTCGCCGTCGCCCTTATACGGTTGTCCTATTTGATGAAATCGAAAAGGCCCACCCCGATGTGTTCAACATGCTGCTGCAAATCTTGGAGGATGGTCGCCTGACCGATGCCAAGGGCCGCACCGTAGACTTCAAGAACACGCTGCTGATCATGACCTCGAACATTGGTTCCAAGGTGATTGAGAAGGGTGGTGGCGGTCTTGGCTTTGAGTTTGCCTCGGGCGGTGATGCGGCCGAGTCCCAGTACAACCGCATTCGCTCGTTGGTGAATGAAGAGTTGAAGCAGTACTTCCGGCCTGAATTCTTGAACCGACTGGATGAAATCATCGTCTTCCGGCAGCTCACCAAGGATGAGGTCAAGGAAATCGCTGATATTCTACTCAATGAGGTCTTTGGTCGCCTCAAAGAGCAGGGTATTACCTTGGGGGTCACTGAGCGGTTTAAGGATCGCCTGGTTGAAGAGGGCTATAACCCCAGCTACGGTGCTCGACCGTTGCGCCGTGCCATTATGCGCCTATTGGAAGATTCACTGGCGGAGGAAATCCTCTCTGGTCGGGTTAAAGATGGCGATGTTGCCACGGTAGATGTGGATGCCGATGGTAAGGTCAATGTGCTCAATGGGCCAGTGCGGGAGTTGTTGCCCCAGGGGTCTGAGTCCTAGCTGAACCCTAGCTGAACCTAACGGCTAAATGCATGAACGGTAGAGGGATTGAATCCTTCTACCGTTTTTTAGTGGTTTCTTGAAGTTTTCGTGATGTCTTGAAGCAATTTGACTGCTTGAGGTGATGTTATATCAATCCTGTATGTTCATCCTGGGCAAGGTGCAATCAGTCCTTGCTATAGTTTTGAGAGTCCTTTACTTGACTTTCAGCGAGTTCTATGGTCCACGCCTCGTCCAGCCCTCCTGGCACCCATGCACATCCCAGCTTGGGCGGAAAGAACGATGTCTTTATCTCCTACTCCCGGAAAGATAAAGCATTTGTAGAGCAACTGGTGGCGAAGTTTCGGAATGCAGGCCGGGATCCCTGGGTGGACTGGGATGATATTCGCAAAGGGGAAGACTGGTGGAAATCAATTCAACGGGGCATTGAAGAGGCGGATAGCTTTGTCTTTGTGATCAGTCCAGATTCTGTTTCATCGGCGGTGTGTCGGGATGAGATTGACTACGCAGCCCAACTCAATAAGCGATTTCTGCCGCTGCTGTGGCGGGAGGGATTTGAGATGGCGCATGTGCACCGTTCGATCTCGCAGCACAACTGGATATTTGCTCGTGAAACCGATGACAGTCACCGGACGTTTCAAGAATTATTGGATGCTCTGGATACGGATTTGGATTATGTGCGCACCCATACGCGATTATTGGTGCGATCGCTCGAATGGCAAAACCGAGGCCAAGATGGCAGTTATCTACTACGAGGGCTTGATTTAGAGGATGCGGAGCATTGGTACATCCAGAGTATCCACAAGGCACCCCGCCCTACGGACGGTCAAGCTGCCTATATCAATGCCAGCTTAGATGCACGAACTGCGGCCTTAAAGGCCCGCCAAAAGGCGAAATGGATTGTGGTTTTGACGACAGTGATTGCAAACCTGGCCTTTGTCGTCGGAGGGCTATCGATCCTCTACTGGCATATGAGCGCGATTGCCCAGCGGCAAGTCGAGAAAACTATGCAGGCCACTCTGGATGGCGCGCTGGCTGGGATTAATGGAGATGAATTTGCACAACTGGCTAAAGTCACGTTGCCGCCGGGGCAGGATGAACCGATCAATAATCCCTTGTATGACAAGCATCAAGCCTGGATGCAAACGGTGCACCAGATTGCCCCAGCGGCGCTCCCCACCACTTACATTCAAGAAGCGAAGGGTAAGATTGTTGCAATTGGTGATATTTGCAGAATCATTGCCCAAAAATCGGACCATCCGTATCGCATGATTATTCCTGGCAATGAAGTCATTCCGGCCAGATTGACGGGGTTTGAAAAGGTTAGCGTGAATTTATCCCCTTTCAAGGACAAATTCGGTAAAAGTTGGGTTTCGATCTACGGTCCAATTCGCAATTCGTCTGGTGCGGTTGTAGGGCAGTTAGGTTTGGCCTATGACTCTACCTATTGGACCGATTTAGAAGATCAGATTGGTCGCGTGATGACCATTGCCTGTGTGATCGCGTTCATTTGGCTGGTCATTTCGAGTTGGTTGATTCTGCAAGCAACTCGACCTTCGCAAGAGCTTTTGGTCGGGGGCGATCGCCGGAAGCCATGAGAGGGTTATGCAGCCATTCAGGGCATTCTAGCCCTCCTTGGGACTCCTGCCGTTAGTCCCCACCATCACGTCGAAGCCTCTGCGTTTCAGGGGGCGCGGCTGTAGAACAGTTGCACAAAAGTATCGCTGACGGTGTGATGGTGGGTGTTGGCAGCGTAGAGGATGAGTTTTTCGCGCCAGTCGGTGGCTTGGTCGTTGCCTCTGGTAGGGAGTGATCGCCCTGCTGATCCCCTGGCATCCATCGCGCAGCCGTGACCATCCTGGTCTACCATAGTCTTCTTGTAGCGATCGCTGCCGATTGCTGTCTATCCTCACGCCTCCCTACATTAATTTTTCTATGAAAGCTCCCAGTGCCTCGCCCACGACCCCTTTCGTTCTGAAAACTGCCGGGATTGTCCTGATCCTGCTCTACCTACTGGACTTTCTCCTGCTACTACTTTCGGCGAAATTTCAGGACAGCCAGTGGGTGATCGCCTTCACGACACAGCTTGTCGATCGGGGCTTCTTGCCGCTTCTGGGCTTAGGCAGTCTATTTGCTGGGTTTTGGATGGAAAGCCCCAGCAGCACCGGGGTGGATACGAGTCGCGGCCTGAAGCTAGTGTCATTAGTGCTGGCGAGCATTCTCGGTCTGGGGTTTCTGCTGCTCATTCCAGTTCATGTCAGCGCATCTCGGACCGCTGTTGATGATCAACTAAAACGCGTTGAACAGGAAGCAACCCAAGCGGAGGCGCAGCTTAACGCCCAAGCGGCACAGCAGTTGGACAGCCAGATCGCTCAGATTGAGCAAGCCCTGAAAAGTGGCCAATTAGGCGATCAGCAGGCCCAGGGCCAGAAGAAGCTTGATGAACTGAAAAAACTCAAGGCTGACCCAAAGGCATTAGAAGCCAGTGTTGCCCCCCAAAAGGAGCAGGTGCTGAAGCAGGTGAAGGATCAACGCGAGAAAGTTGAGTCCCAACTGCGGGAAACCTCCCTACGGTCAGGCTTGCGGGCAGGGTTGGGCGGGCTACTGCTGGCGATCGCCCATGCGGCGATCGGCTGGACCGGACTGCGCGCCCTGTCGGCCACAACGGATCGCCCCATTTAATGGATCTTATTTAACTGGCGGTTAGACCCAAGACTGACTCACCCTGAAGGCAGCCCCATGGGGAGCGGTTAACCGACTCACAGCCGCCTTCACCCGGCTCCTTTGCAACTTCCTGTTAAGCTTGCTACCAATCCCCGCTAGGATGATAGGGAGAAGTAGGGATTGCTCCACGCCATCAATGTCTGGGGATCCAAATATTTCTGGATTCTGGCCAGATCCTGACCGAGCGGCCTGCACCCAATTGTGGCGGAGGAGAGCCGCAAGGGTCTTCTCTGGAGAAGCTTAATTTCTCAATTCTCGGAGAATTGCCATACACGAACGACTTATGGATGATCTCGCCTAGTTTTTGAGCATTATTTGTGAACCCGTTTGATGGAGAGGTGAGCTACCCGTGCAACGCTTTAAGCAAGATCTCAAAAATGACCTGATCGCAGGGCTACTCGTCATCATTCCGTTAGCCACAACTATTTGGCTAACCATCACCATTGCCAATTGGGTCATAAACTTTCTCACCCGCGTCCCCAAGCAGCTCAATCCCTTTGATGGGCTCAACCCAATTCTGGTCTATATCCTCAACTTAGTTGTGGGTTTGACCGTGCCCCTCTTATCCATTTTGCTGATTGGACTGATGGCCCGTAATATCGTTGGGCGCTGGCTCTTGGACTTTGGCGAGCGCATTTTACAGGCCATTCCCTTGGCAGGAGCCGTCTACAAAACCCTTAAGCAACTGCTGGAAACCTTGCTCAAGGACTCCAGTGGTAAGTTTCGGCGGGTAGTGTTGGTGGAATATCCCCGCCAGGGCGTCTGGTCCCTTGGGTTTGTCACCGGAGCCATCAGCAGCGAATTTCAATCCCATTTTGCCGGTCCAATGCTGGGCGTTTTCATCCCGACAACCCCCAATCCAACGACGGGATGGTATGCCGTCGTGCCCGAAAATGCCGTCATCAATCTGACAATGCCCATTGAAGATGCCTTTAAAGTGGTTGTTTCCGGTGGGATTGTAAACCCGGACACGATCGCAGCCAACGCCCTGCCCAGCAGCACTGCCACCCGACTGGATCGTTCCGTTGAGCCTGCTCTGCACTCCCTGAAGTTGGAAGAGGGACCACAATAGATATAGGGAGAATAAAGGCCACGATAGCAGCGCTACAGTAAGCTTCTGTGGGCGATCGCGCCTCATCCTAGCGATCCAGATTCCTCCCCTTCCTGGGGCATGCCAAAAGGCAGACCAAAACTTGTTAAGATGTCTATCCTGATCGGAACGGGGGATAGTCCCTGTTTCGTGCCATTTCTCACTCCCCATCACCACCATGCAGCCCCGTCGTATTGCCCGCGAACTCGCCCTGCTGAGCATTAGCCAGTTACCGGGAAACGAGGAAAAACTTGACAATCAAGCCCTGCACGCGATCGTCGCTGCCGCCGTTCACACCCTCACCAGCGAAGCCCAAGACTCCCTCGAAGCCGCCGCCGCTGAGCTGCAACAAAGCAGTGCTCGCCTCCTGAATAGTCAAATTCGTACTACAGATGTGGAAGCTGCCCGCATGATGGTCCATGAAGCTGTGGACTTGGCCCAAACCGCCATCAATCGGCTAGGACTGGCGGTGGAAATTCCGGAATATGTGCAGCGGGCCAACCAGAACGACGTGATGGACTACACCCTAGAAATTATTCGGACCCTACGCCGCCATCGGGATGAAATCGATGCCGTCCTTACGGATGCCTTGGTAGACTGGCAGCTCTCTCGCCTCGCTCGCGTCGATCGCGATATCCTGCGCATTGCCGTCACCGAAATGATGTTCATTCGCACATTCGACAGCGTTGCGATTAACGAGGCGGTGGAACTGGCAAAACGCTACAGCGGCGAAGATGGCTATCGGTTCATCAACGGCGTGCTGCGGCGGGTAGTTGATAAAATGCGGACAAAGAAGCCCGCGAATTAGCTCCTTCTGCGAATTCCATCTCCGCGAATTCCATTGGGGTGAGCGTTAAGCAGTTTTAGTCCTTCGTGTTTAGGTAAAGGCCATGGCGTTTGATTGGTTTCGTCGTCAGTTTAATGACCCGGCTCAGGCCGTCCAAGACCAGGAACCCGAAGCCCAGGAATCCGAGGCCCAGGAATCCGAGGTTCAACCGTCCGATGCCCGTTCAGTCGATGCGCCCCCTGACCCCGAACCCGAAATTTCTGCCGACTATCTCACCTGGGCACAGGTCGCCTATCAAAACATTAAGAAGCGGCAACAATCTACCGAAGAGACGGCAGTTGCGCCGACGGTGACCCTTACAGCCGATGTTCCAGAAGTAAATGTCCCAGAAATTGATGTTCCAGAAGCCAGTGCTCCAGAAGCCAGTGCTCCAGAGGCCAGCGCAGAGGCGGCTAGTGCTCCAGAATCCGATGCCTCTCCCGTTAGCCCCTCTATGGAAACGCCATCTGCCGAAGTGGCTCCGGTGGCTGCTGACGCGATCGCCCCTCCTCATCCGGACGCCATTGTAGAACCTCTGCCAACGCCGCCGCTGCCCTTTTGGGCTCAGCCCGATGATGCCGATCGCCGCTTGGAACGCCTGCGGGAAACCGCCATCGTGGAGCCGGAAAATCCTGCTTCCGCCCCAGTCTCCCCCAAAATTGCAACCGCTCCTTTGCCTACGGATCCCCTGGAACCTTTGGAAGTCGGCCTGGATGAAGGATTTCTCTGGTCGGCAGAAATCTTGGCTTCCCAGGGGCGGCGTCCCGATCAGATTTCAATGGAAGAAATTACCTGGCTCAACCGCCTGCGCCAGGGGCTCGACAAAACCCGCCGGGGCTTAATCAACCAACTGCGCGCGATCGTCGGTCAGGGACCGCTGAACGCGGACGCCGTGCTGGAGATCGAAGCCGCCTTGCTACAGGCCGATGTCGGCGTGGCCGCCACCGACGCCATTATTTCGGCCCTGCAAGAGAAACTACTCACTGAAGTGCTGCCCCCCGATGCCGCGCTTCAGTACCTCAAGCAGATCATTCGCGACCTGCTGGATACCCCTCTGGGCGGTAAAAAAAATCTGACCTTTGCCCCCCAAGACGATGTGCTCAATATTTGGCTCATTACCGGCGTCAATGGAGCTGGTAAAACCACCACCATTGGCAAGCTGGCCCACATCGCCCAAAAGTCTGGCTATCGGTGCCTCATTGCTGCCGCTGATACCTTTAGAGCCGCAGCGGTGGAGCAGGTCAAGGTCTGGGGAGAACGCAGTGGTGTGGAGGTGATTGCCAATCCCGGACAAAATACCGATCCTGCCGCTGTCGTGTTTGATGCGATCGCTGCCGCCCAGGCCCGGGGGGCCAATCTGCTCCTGATCGATACCGCCGGACGGTTACAGAACAAAAAGAACTTGATGGACGAGCTGAGCAAAGTCCGCCGCATCATCGACAAAAAAGCCAGCACCGCTGTCATCGAATCCCTTCTGGTCCTTGATTCCACCCTGGGCCAAAATGGCCTCCGCCAAGCCGAAGTCTTTTCTGCCGCTGCCCAGCTTAGCGGGGTCGTTTTGACCAAGCTCGATGGCACTGCCAAAGGGGGCATTGCTCTAGCCGTGGTCCAGCAACTGGGGTTACCCATTCGCTTTATCGGAGCCGGGGAAGGCATTGAGGATCTGCGGCCCTTTTCTAGCTACGAGTTTGTCGAAGCGCTGTTGAATGGCTAGGAGATAACGTCAGAGTCAGGGGGAAGAGGTCAAAGAATAAAGGGTCGGGGGAGGAAGGTTGAGATTCCTTGGGTTTGGATTCCTTGGGTTTGGATTCCTGGTAGGAGATCCGTTCAAAATCCAAACTTATTCGCCCAATTTCGCCTGCATCTGCTAACCTACTGACAACTTGTACAGTGGGGGGAGGAGAACACCGGGAAAACACCGATCGCCCCTCAGGATCGGAAACTTTTCAGCATTTGTGATTGAAATTAGCTATCCTTGTCTAACTTTAACTAAGCCATAACCCTTGGCGTCGTCGATCAGAGTCAAGGGTATTTCATTTGTCACCGCAGCTACCGCATTCACCGTTGGCCCCCCTGACCCCTTGACCCTTTCTGGCCTCTAAACAGGCAGATTCAGATGGGGCCAATGTCGCAGAAATGTGGGGACTATTCGGATATTTCGGATATCCAGATGTGAATGATGAAGCCAACCAGGCTGCCCCAGCGCCTTACCACCTTGATGCGCTCTACCACCCTAATGTGCTCTGTTGACGTGATCCGTCTCTTCTCGCATTTCATGACCTGTTTTTAATTTACCTGTTTGATCTCGATGACTGCCGTACCGCTTCCTAGACAGCCCTCCCAACCTCCCGAGCGACCTAACCCGGCGTCGCCCGAGACAACGCCCGTGTTTGCGTTGAAGGAACTTGTCGCCCGGTTGAGTCGAGAGCAGCACAAGATCCAAGACTTGCTGAGTTCCCTGGGATTTGCACTGCGCAGCTTTAATAACCTGAATCAATTTCTGGAGCTGATCCCGCTGATGGCCAGTCGCGTCACCGACTGCGACGGCGGGGCCTTGCTGCTGTTTAAGCCCAATGGTCAGGTACGTCTGGAACGGCTCCATTGCCAAGATAATCGCTGGTCCCCAGAGATTCGGCGGGGGTTTGAATCGGCCACCCGGCAGGTCATGGCCACCTTGCCCGTGCCGCGGCGGGGAACCTCAATCGCCATGACGCCCAGCGCGATCGCCTCTCTGGATCGCCAAGTCAACCATTACCTCGGCAATGATCTGCAAATTTTTGGTACCGCCATCCTGGTCCGCAGTACGGAACGCGGCCGACTTTATGTCTTCAGTCGCGATCCCCAATATGCCTGGACCGAAACCCGCCAGAAACTAGTGCGCCTGGTGGCCGATCAAACCGGGGTGGCGATTGAAAATGACGAACTCACCGTGGAACTGCGGAAAAAAGAACGGCTTGATCGAGAGCTCGAAATTGGCGCAGAAATCCAGGTGCGTCTCCTGCCGCGCCAGTGCCCCACCATCCAGGGGGCCGAACTGGCCGCTCGCTGCCTCACCGCCAATCGTGTTGGGGGCGACTATTACGACTTTATCCCGGCCAGCTATGACCAGATTCGTTCCAAGAAAGAGGGCAGTAGTGCCACGGGCCGCTGGAGTCTGGCGATCGGTGATGTCATGGGCAAAGGCGTCCCGGCGGGCCTAATCATGACCATGACCCGTGGCATGTTGCGGGCAGAGGTGCTGAACGGCCACACCCCAGCCCGCATCCTCCAACACCTGAATCGTGTCATGTACGCCGATTTGGAAAATTCCAATCGGTTTGTCACGCTGTTCTACTCGGAATACGACCCCATAACCCGCCTGCTGTCTTACAGTAACGCGGCCCATAACCCGCCGTTCCTGTGGCAGGCCGCCAGTCAGACCCTGCGACAACTGGATACCCCCGGCATGCTGATTGGCTTGGATGCGGATACCCAGTATCAAGACGCGCAAGTCCAGCTTGATGGAGGGGATATTTTGATGTACTACACGGACGGCTTCACCGATGCCGCCAATCAAAATGGCGAACGGTTTGATGAGGACAATTTGATTAAAGCCTTTCAATGGGCCTGCCAGCACTGCCCCGATCCCCAGGCCATCCTGGATTATTTGTTTGAACAGGTGCAGGCATTTATCGGCGCGACTAGCCGCAACACCGATGATATGACGCTGATTGTGATGAAAATTCAAGCCTCAGAGGCAGAACTGGCCAAGGCCGAGGGCTGAGGGTTGCGTAGACAGGCTGCTTCTATGGCATTCTAAACAAGGTGAAGCATGGTTCTCTAGGGGTTCTCTAGGAACTGCACCCCGTTGATTACCCCCCGTTAATGGTTCAATAAGAGGCTGAAAATCATGGATATTGGGATCCTGCACGATGCGGCGGGTTACGTCGCGAGTCACATTTCGAGTCACATTTATAGTACTGATGTGGCCCAACTGTTTCACGGACATCTGCCTCCCGACCTCGCGCAAATTAATCACATGTTGGAAGATAATTTATTCTCCAATATTCAGAAGGCATTTAATACCTTTGTTAAAACCGGACAGGTGTGGGCTTTCATTTTAGGATTGGCGCTAGGTTACATATTTCGTAGCTTTACGAGCTTTGGTTGATCCGGCTTGGGTCAATCTGGCGGGAGTCAGTCCGGGAGTTTGCCTCCACGGGGCTCCCCAGGAGAAAATCTGGATACACCGGGAAACAACCGACTGAAGTATACTCCTTAGGATAATTGGCCTGCCTGGAAAAAAGGCAAATCCTAGGGCTGATCGCGGTTGTTTCTCAGTGGTGAACGGACTTGAACAGTAATTCTTCCCTATCTTCTTCTCCAGCGGCGGGCACGTGGAGCCAGCGATTTGAGTCGGCGTTGCATCCTGCGATCGCCCGCTTTAACGCCAGCATTGGCTTCGATATTCGGCTGATTGAGTACGACATTACTGGCTCCCAGGCCCACGCCCGCATGTTAGCCCACACGGGCATTATTTCTGCTGCCGAAGGCGAACAGTTGGTCAACGGATTGGAGCAAGTACGCCAAGAATACCGCCAGGGCAGCTTCACACCGGGCATTGATGCCGAAGATGTGCACTTTGCCGTGGAACATCGGTTGACGGAAATTGTTGGTGATGCGGGTAAAAAGCTGCACACGGCGCGATCGCGCAATGACCAAGTGGGCACGGACACCCGCCTTTACCTCCGGGATCAGATTCAGCAAATCCGCGATCGCCTGCGCGAGTTTCAGGCCGTTTTAGTGGACCTCGCCGATCAGCACGTCGAAACCCTGATTCCCGGTTACACCCATCTGCAACGGGCACAGCCCCTGAGCCTCGCCCATCATCTGTTGGCCTACTTTGAAATGAGTCAGCGCGACTGGCAGCGTTTGGGTGAGATTTATGCCCGCGTCAACGTCTCGCCGCTGGGGTCCGGGGCGCTGGCGGGTACCACCTTTCCGATTGATCGGCATTACACGGCGGCTTTACTGAACTTTGAGGGCGTGTATGCCAATAGTTTGGATGGGGTCAGCGATCGCGACTTTGCGATCGAATTTCTCTGCGCTGCTAGCTTGATCATGGTGCATCTCAGCCGCCTCTCCGAAGAAGTGATCCTCTGGTCATCCCATGAATTTGGCTTTGTTACCCTCACCGATAGCTGTGCCACGGGCTCCAGCATCATGCCGCAAAAGAAAAATCCCGATGTGCCGGAACTGGTGCGCGGTAAAACTGGCCGGGTCTTTGGGCATTTGCAAAGTCTGCTGGTGTTGATGAAGGGGCTGCCCTTGGCCTACAACAAAGACCTGCAAGATGACAAAGAAGCCTTGTTTGATAGCGTGATCACGGTGCAGTCTTGCCTGGAGGCCATGACGATTTTGATGCGGGAGGGCATTGTCTTCCAGACCCAGCGCCTCAATGCCGCCGTGAATGAGGATTTCTCCAACGCGACCGATGTGGCGGATTACCTCGCGGCTAAGGGCGTGCCCTTCCGAGAAGCCTATAACTTGGTGGGCAAAGTGGTCAAAACCTCTCTGGCTCAGGGCAAATTACTCAAGGAGTTGACCCTGGAGGAATGGCAAACTCTGCATCCCGCCTTTGAGGCGGATATTTATGGGGCGATCGCCCCGGCCCAGGTGGTGGCTGCCCGCAATAGCTATGGCGGGACTGGTTTTGATCAGGTCCGCAAAGCCCTGCACCAGGCCAAAGCCCGCATGCAGCCCAGTGAACAGGCCGCGCCTGGGCAAGCTTAATTGGCGGCGCAGTCCATAGAGACACCGCAAGAGGCACTGCAAGAGGCATCGCAGTAGAATAGAAACTCCATGACACCGCCCCCCTTGCCTATGGCAGACCTGCACCCGACGCTTCCCCCGCCCCCCTTGCATCAGCCCTTGCATCAGCATCCGCTGCACCATGGCGACTTGTTCTCCAGTCCGGGCTGCCATTTTAGCTATCGGGTGATTGGGCCGTGCTGTCGGTTGTTTGACCGGGAGCAACTGCCTTGGCCCTGTTGCCGATTGCAGTGGCGCGGCAAGGAGCCCAGTTGGCGGCGAATTGGCAAACGCTTTGTGCCCGATGTGGGCACAAAGCGGCATCCGTCCTATAGTGTGGAAATCGTTGGCCAAGGCCCAGCGGATAGTTCCCACAGGCGGCAGAGCGATCGCCCGCCGTCCCTAGAGCCGATTATTATTACCCTATATCCGGTGGACTTGCCGGCAGTTGTGCGGGACTGGTGGCACACTGACAAACCGCTGACACAATCTCTGGCGGGGCCGACGAAAGAAGCGTAGACGGATAGACGGAGCTGCCCCATTGGGGGTGGAGGATTAATGAACAACCGTGACTGGCCACCGTGCCATAGCCCAAGCACGATCGCACCACGGCCACATCATCCAAAGTCAGGGATGTAGGTACGGTTTCTGGCAAGACCTCAGCCCGACTTGCCCGACTTGTAGTTGCATCAATGGGCAAGCCTGTCCGCGGATCAAAAACAGCAGCGGCATAGCCCAGGGCTTCCAATTGCTGCACAATTTGTCTGCCCATCTGCAAGAAGTTTTGCCGGAGTTGCTGTTTTTGGGCTTCGGCGATCGCATTGCGCTCTAGCAACGCACACCCGCAGGGCTGCAACGCCACTAACACCGATAAAACGGGACAATTCCAGTGGGGTAGAAGACGCTGCCCATGCCGCGCAATATAGGGACTGGGAGGATGAACCGAAATGTACATTCTGGAAATCACAGGCGAGAAATCACCGAACAATGGCGGGCGGAATCAATCCGGATAGCTTCGAGGGCTCAGCTTTCCCATGGCCGATTAAAACTTCCACGCAAACCCCCAGAAACCCGCTATAACTCTATTAAACACCTTGGGATCTAGGGGGTAAAAAAGTTATTCTGAAATTACAGAGAATCGAGCTTAAGGTTTCCATTTAATTTCTGAGAAAAGCTCGCCCGTATCCAATCGCCGTACCCGTTTGGTATCCGAGGTTTAACCCTCAGGTTCCCGTAGGTGGCCCCAGTTTCAAACCCGATGCAGAGGTTTCCCCTTCAGACCTCTCTCCTTCATATCCTTTCTTGGTTTCCCGCTCACTCACTTTCCCCTCATCCACCTTCCTCTTACCCTCCGTCCTCAAAAATCTCCCTCAAAGACAATGTCCTATGGAATCCCTGATTTTCTTGCATGACGCGATCGCCCACGAAGATCCTCAGCCTGACCTACGGTTTGAATCCTGGAATCTGACCGCCCTGGTGGGTTCACTGCGCGGGGGGCTATCTTGGGCGGTATTCCTGACGCTGTTAAATCTTGTGGTCTTTAATTCAGCCACCTTTGCCCAGGCCGAGCTGCGAGTTGGCGATCGGGGGATACCGTCGCTAACCTGCAACGGGAACTGCGGATCAAGGCGGATGGCATCTTTGGTCCCCAAACCCAAGATTACGTCATCGCCTATCAACGCTTGAGTGGGTTACCCGCCACGGGGATAGCGGATGGGGCCACCCTGGCAGCGCTGGGATTGGGGGCTGAACGGGCTGGGGGCGATCGCCCTGAGAGTGCTCCCGCAGGCCCGATTGCGGCTCGACCCAGTGCGGCTGCGGCTGATGCGCCAGCAGCCAGTGCCCCAGTAGACAGTGCGCCAGTAGACAGTGCGCCTATACCTAGTGCCCCGGCAGCCAGTACGCCAGTGGCCCCCGATGCCACCCCGCTATCGGCCCGTAGCGCTACGGTCATGGCCCAGACGGGATTGAATGTGCGGGATATGCCCGCTGGAACCGTGGTCAGTTGGCTGTCCTATAACCAGACTGTGCAATTGACCGGCGATCGCCAGCCTGCGGGACGGCACCACTGGGTGAAACTGGCGCAGGGGGGCTGGGTGTCTGAAGAGTACCTGAAGCTGGGCGATGCTGCCCCTGGGGGCCATCTGCCTGAGAAAAACCCGCCCCAGAATTCGAGTGTTTCCCCTGTCCCCGGGGCCAGTGCAGGCACAGGGCGAGTTAGTGCGCAGACGGGATTGATTGTGCGGAGTGCGCCCGGGGGTAGCGTGATTGGGTCGTTGTTGAATGGCCAACGGGTGCAGGTGAAGGGCAATCGCCAATTGGCCAATGGGCGCTATTGGGTGCAATTGGCGGAGGGCGGTTGGGTGGCGGCTGACTATGTGGCTCTGAATTAGGGACTTCCAAGAAATAAATAGTGCCGATGCAGAGTTTGACCCACCCCTAGCCCCTCCGAGGAGGGGAATTGGTCCGAAAATCCCCTCCTCGGAGGGGTGCCCGTAGGGCGGGGTGGGTCAGACTTTGCCATTTCAGACCACCCAGTGCGATCGCTGAGTCGTTACGTGGGATGTTTATTTTCTTGGAAGTCCCTTAGAGAATTTTTCAGATCTAGCTCTGGGTGGCTTCTAGGGGTGTGGCGATGAGGGTTTGACAATTTGCTCCCTTCGACTCCGCTCAGGGAGCAATCTTCCGCTAGCTGAGCGGAGTCGTAGTTCACTTCCCGCAGGGTAGCTAGCGGATCTATTAGCCAGTGGGTATATTATTTCTTGGAAATCGCCTAATACGCCTGCTGGTGAGTAGAACCGGTAGGCCCATCACCCCTGCGGCCACGGTGGCTCCCATCCAGACAACGGTTGGGATCCGGCGTGGCCCTGTCTGCTGGGGTCACAGTCGATATAGACTCTAGCAGACAGGATCCTTGGGATGAAAGGGCTGGTGCGGGTTGCTGCATTCACCGATGGTCGGACGCCGATCCGCGTATGCCCCGTGAGGCGACGCGAATCACAATTGGGGAGTTGCGCAGGGGGACAATGGGACTCCATTCGCTGGCGGCGATGACGTTGAGGCGATGGAGCAGGTGGATCATGGCTTCGACGGCGGGGGCTTGGCCGCTGAGGGTGATGTTGATCCAGTCGGAACTGTGGGCCGCTGGGTCGCGGCTCGGCGGGGTCATATTCATGGTTGGGTCTCCTTATGTTTTTTGTGGGGAAGAAGACCCAAAAACCGCAGCCACCCCGAATGCGTTGCAAAACAGGGTGGCTTGTAAAATGAAACAAGCCGCCATGCTGGACAGTCAGCGTGGGGGTTAGCGATCGCTTGGTGTTACAGCACTGGGCGATCGCGTTTTAAGACCGAGGTCTTTGGGCGTCTGGGTGAGTGCTAAACCTAAGCGCACTCACCTTAACGCAAGAGAATACCGAATTGCGCCGCACTTTGCAAGTCCTATTTTGAGTAAATTTGGGGTGGACAGGCATTCCTGCGAGGTGCCATCCACCGATGGCTCGAGATCAAGTTTTGGGAACCCGTATTCAATTTTCGAGAACTCGTATTCAATTTTCGAGAACTCGTATTCAAGTTTGGTCAACCCGAAATTAAGTTTTGGGAACCTGAGATCAAGTTTTGGGAACCTGAATCAAATTTTGGCAACTCAAAATCAAGTTGTATCTAGAGCCTACGCCTGGATTTAGGCATCCAAGGGACTGCGCACACCCAAACTGCCCCGATTGAGGACGTGGGTGTAAATCATGGTGGTTTTGACATCCTTGTGACCGAGGAGTTCTTGAACGGTGCGGATGTCGTAGGGATATCCATACCGTCCAATATTCATGTATTAAGTACTACTCGAATTGATTCAGTAATAAGTCTAAAGATTTACGGAAGAAATTGGCTCACAGTTTTGTCCGCAGGATAAAATTTAAGTTAGATTAGAGTTTCGGCATAACACCCCGTATAGAGGTAGATATGCCGAAATAATTCTGCATAATGTTCTGCAGGGGGCAGTTATGCCGAAAATTTCTATATAACTCCCTAGCTGGAGGTAGATATGCAGAAAGATTCTTTATAAAGAATAGTTAGACCGCTAGGCTTTTTATTAGTGTAGTCATATCAAGTTAACTATCGGTATTCAGGATTATTTCACCAAAAATTTTCTCTATGTTTTGATTCTGTGAGTATCAAGAATGAAAAAATGTTTTCTGACGTTACTTCAATTTCTCAGTCAAACAAAAGTTGGATGCTTCAAGCTGTTTCATCGTTCTCAACGAATTATTATCACCGCATTTCTTACCACTGCGCTAGTATTTTTTTCCCAGCAGGTTCAAGCATTTAATATTTTCAATGAAGTTCATAATTGTCTCAACGGTGGCTGTGACCCTACTAAACCGGAAGTTATTCAAAGCGTTACTAATCGGGTAGAGGAAGTTAGTAAGATAATCGAGAGTGCGAATTGGGAAAAAGTCGCTGAGTACTATAACAATCCTAGTTCTGCTTACCGTGCTCTTTGGGGGGAACTTTCCAACGTTGCAGATAGAGCGCTTAACGGTGTTATTAGTCGCAATTTTGGTCATATAACTAATAAGAGGGAATTGCGACGTGCTCTTGAAAGCCAAGGCATTGTCATCTATGGACTTGAGATAAGTCATGATGAATACTACACGGCGACAACTTATGCTGCTGCGTCTGTAGCTTCAGAAAATCCTGCTCCGCTCATTTCCTACTTCAACGACTTAGCATATCGTAGCTATAGTGAAATGTTACTAAACTTAAAGAAAGCGATTGAACGCCTTCAGGGGCAGTATGCGGCAGAACTGCAACAATTAGAAAAAACTCTCAGCGTCGAATATATTGCCACTGCTTTGGCAAGCTATGTTAGTACTGGAAAAGTCCCTGACATATCCGTCGATATAGATTTATCTACTGCCAATATCCGTTTTGGTATTTTAACTTACAGTCGTGGAGAAAGAACTCCTGCTGGGACGATTGTAACACCAAACACACATCAGCCTTACATAATTGTTACACCACCTGGATTAAGTGTAAAAATTGCACAAACTATAGAAGCTTACACTATTCCACAAGGTCAGATAGTATCTTTTCAAGATACTAACGATCTGGTAGCAATTTCAAAGAGTGGAACAGGAAGTGGTACAACGGAAGTTCACATTCTTTCAGGAGCTAGCAACTTTCAGCAGTTTATTCTACACACCGGAACCGCACTGCATGAAACTGGAAATACCTTCAATTTTGGAATGGCTGATTGGGACAGGGATGGTCAATCAGATCGG
>CAVYAN010000032.1:0-12495 GCA_963766075.1 uncultured cyanobacterium
GCGCAGGAGATCCTGAATGCCCATAACGCGTACCGAGCCCAAGTCGGTGTACCGCCTCTCAGTTGGTCTGACACTCTGGCAAGTCATGCTCAAGAGTGGGCAAACCACCTCAGTGCTAACAGATTATTCCAGCATAGTGGAGCACAGGGCGAAGGAGAAAACCTGTGGATGGGCACATCACACCGGTTTAGCTTTACCCAAATGGTTGAGGGTTGGGGTAACGAAAAGCAGCATTTTGTCCGGGGAACGTTCCCAAATGTAAGCAATACGGGCAATTGGGCTGATGTCGGTCACTATACCCAAATGGTTTGGCGGAATACTACGCAAGTCGGCTGTGCTTGTGTTGACGGTGGTGATGGGAATGCCAGACTCGTTTGCCGCTACAGTCCTCAAGGCAATTTTATCGGTCAATCAGTTTTCTAACGGCTGTCTGATTGCGGTTAGGCTAAGCCGCTTCCATAGTGGGGCGGTTTAGCCTAACTCGTGCAATACATTAAGAGGAAATAAATTATGTCTACAACAGTTAAATTGGCACAAATCTATGCTGTGCAGTTGGGTGATTTTCTAGCAGCGATCGCACAGAAATTCTATGGCGATAGCAGTGACGAATCATGGTGCAGAATTTACGAAGCCAACAAAGCGGTGATTGGGCCAGATCCCGCTAACCTTCAACCTGGAATGGTTCTGGTGATTCCCTCTAGTGATTCAAATCCCACGACTAAAGGGGACTTTAGCGCCATGTTAAATGCTTTGGGTGCGTTTGAATCCGGGCTGGCAACTGGCAATCCTAACCAGTATCGTGTGGAAAACACGCTGGGCTTTATGGGCAAATACCAGTTTGGCGAACCGCTGTTGATTGATCTGGGGTATTACCAGGCAGAGGTTTACTATATGCACGGTGCCGATCGGAATAACTGGCAGGGAAATTGGACGGGTAAGCGCGGCATTGGGGGCAAGTCCAGTTTTCTCAATGCTCCGCAGGTTCAGGAAGCGGCTATTCGGGAAGCCTTTCACCTGAACTGGACGCGCATCAATGATGCTCTCGCGGCTTCCCATCAGTCTGTCAATGATTATCTGGGGCAGGTCATGACATTCGATGACCACGGAATTGCCAAAACTGTGACGATGACGCTATCGGGTCTGCTGGCGGGTGCTCATCTGAGTGGACCCTATGGGGTGGCAAACTTGCTGTTGAAAGGGACGGTTGCCCTTGATGAATTTCAAACTTCCATCTTGCGATATGTGGATGAGTACGGTGGTTATGCTGTAACACCCACAGACTTTGCCTAATGCTTCTGAGTGGATTACAGCGCCTCAGGAATACTCTGGTAATGCGTTCAAGTTCACCCATAATCCACTAATCATGTCACACAATACATGGGTCATACAATCCATAATACAAGGAGAATTTTCATGACACAGTCCGCTTTTCCCAACCAGGATTCAAACCTTGCTGACATTCAGCAAGGGAGTTCTAAATCAAAATTGTTGGATACTAAAGTGATGCGAGCCCCGCTGGATGCTGAGGTGATTCGAGCTGTAACACCTTTATTTATTGCCGCGATCGGTGGCATTATCGGGATTACCGTTTTAGTCATGGGTGCTAGTGAGGCTGGGTTTGGATTGGCCAGTACTGCGATCGCCGGTGCCGCTGGTTTAGCACAACCCCATAAGGATCAGAATTCAAAGGATCCCTAATGGGCTCTAAGGCATCCGTTTTTGCGGGCATTGATTCTACTGCAAGCGGGGAAGCTGGCCCATGCATTCAAGCTTCACAATTTGACACAGTCGATGTTTAGCGAGATGAGTATGCTAAAAGTTAATCTGTGGACAGAGATACTGTCTTTCGCTCTAACGGCCTGTCATTCTCATCCTACTGTCTGTCACTCTACTGTGTAGCTCTGGAGTGTGCTGGATTTCATTGAATTTACCACACCAAAGGGATCGCGTCATTCTCAACACCCGATCCCCAGACTCTTCAAGAATTTGGGGATCGGAATTGTCAATCGGATCGCTATCGCGTTCAACGTTAGGGGGGCATTGTGACACCGATCAAAATTTTAATTCTGGCGGCGAATCCCAAGGGAAGCGATCGCCTCAGGCTGGACGAAGAAGTCCGAGAAATTAAGGCGGCTTTGGAGCAGAGCCAACACCGGGATGAGTTTGCCGTTATCCAAGAATGGGCGGTGCGGGTGGATGATTTGCAAAAGCTGTTGCACAATCATGCCCCTCAAGTTGTTCATTTTTCGGGGCATGGCACGGGAGCCGAGGGGCTGGTGCTGGAGAATGAACTGGGGCGGGAGCAACCGGTGAGCACCCAGGCGTTAGCTGGCTTGTTTAAGCTGTTTCCCACCGTGCGCTGTGTGTGTCTGAATGCCTGTTACTCGGAGGTGCAGGCCAAGGAGATTTGCCAATACATTGACTGTGTGGTGGGGATGAATCAGGCGATTGGGGATAAGGCCGCGATCCAGTTTGCCAAGGGCTTTTATCGAGCTTTGGGGGCGCAGCGATCGTTTCAGGATGCCTATGAATTGGGCAAGAATGCGATCGCCCTGCAAAATATCCCCGATGAGTTGATTCCGGTATTGAAACTGAAGCCGTCTATTCCGTCTACTGACCTAACGTTATTTCCTTTACCTTCTTCTATCTCTGCAAAAATTATGAATGAATCTTCATCTGCGGTTCCTCCCAGTGCTGCATTCCCATCTTCGAGTCAGAATCGCTCTGTTTCTATTGGTGGCAATATGACGGGCAGTGTGATTCAAACGGGGGATAGCAATACGGCTTCGGTTCAGTTCCATCAGGTCACCTTGCCACCGCCGGATAGCGTCAATATTCAAACCGAAATGACAGCATTGCGGGAGCTGCTAGCGCTGCTGGAAACCCCCGATCGCCGCAAGATCGATAATGCCCTGGCGGAGGTGGAGGATGAACTCAAGAAACCAGAACCGGACAAGGCAGAGGTGGGGCAGGCGTTGGAACGGGCTTTCAATTATGCTCAGAAAGCTGAAGGGTTTTCGGCGGCGATTGAGAAGCTCCAACCCCGAGTTAGCAAGGTGGTTTCATGGTTGGGTGATAATTGGTACAAGATTCTCAGTGTGGTCAGGCTGGGTGTAATTGGAATGTAGTCTGTATGAGTATAGGAATTCACTTCGTGCTGCTTGGATTTTTTGAATCGTCATTGTTGCGATTTTGAGTTGTAGTAATTTTGACAAGGAAAAGTTTGTTTGTTCAAAAGCATTCAAGATCAGACGATTCCGGATTAGAAATGAGGCAATTTAGATTGGATCGCCATAGCTGTAACAATATTTAATTATCTTTTTAGGGTTATCGCTTTACTATCCTTCTATTAGAGAGATCGCATCGTTTAACTCATCCCCCTCTGAGTCAGCCGGGTTCCTGGATTCTGAGGAAAATCCTGGGGAAGATAAGGTCGCATTCAGTCTTCGTTTTCTTTTACTGTGCGCTATTCCAATTCTTGAGTCGGCATCCTGCGCAGGGCAGGTTTTTCCCTGGGAAATTTCACGGCTATATTGAACTGTTGCCATGATTGAGTGAACAGTGTTTATTCTGCTCGTTCAATTTGTTTGGACTATGGACGAGAGTGCAAAGAGTCCATAGTCCGCAATAGTGTACAGTCCGCAATGTTATTTGCAGGCGATCGCACAACGCCGCCAGAGACGATCAAGTGTCTATCTTAGTGCAAGCGTATTAACGCAGAGAACTATTGACAAGATTGCTAAGGGGTTGCATTGCCATGAAGGATTTGTTTGAGATTCGTGTGGTTTGGGTTTTGAGGTTAGCGATCGCGCTTTTCACTGGCCTATTTGTCGGCGCTGATCGCACTTGGGCACAAGTGACGCCCGATCTCACGCTGGGATCGGAGGGTTCGGTGGTGAATCCGAATCTGAATATTCGGGGGTTGCCGAGCGATCTGATTGAGGGGGAGCTAGACGGGGCGCGAATCTGTTCCATAGCTTTCTGGACTTTAATGTGGCGGCGGGGCGCGGGGTTTACTTCGGCAATCCGGCGGGGGTGGACAATATTTTGAGCCGGGTGACGGGCGGCAATCTGTCGAATATTGACGGCAGGCTGGGCGTGTTGGGCAGCGCGAATCTGTTTTTGCTGAACCCGAATGGGATTGTATTTGGGCCGAATGCCAGTTTGGATGTGGCGGGATCGTTTTTGGCGAGTACGGCGGCGGGTTTTCGGTTTGCGGATGGGACGACCTATAGTGCCACGAATCCGGATGCGTCCCCTTTGTTAACGGTGACTGCGCCGCTGGGGGTGCAGTTTGGGCGGGATCAAGCGGGGGCGATCGCCAATGCCGGAAACTTAACGACAGGCCAAAATCTAACGCTGATTGGGGGCACGGTGGTAAGTACCGGGCAATTGAATGCACCGAGGGGAAATCTGGAGGTTGTGGCGGACGATGTGGCGGTGCGGCAGTTAACGGCGCAAATCGGCAACCTTAACCGCCAACCATAATCTAAATTTAGTGGAAAGTCAGTTACAAACCTCAGGCGATTTGACTTTGCGGGCGGGGGATACGGTGCGTGTGCGGGATAGCGTGGCTCTACCGTTCTCGGCTCAAGCCGGGGGAAATCTATCGATTCAAGGAAATCGCGGCATTGATATTCTGGCGCTGAATCACCTCTCTCAAACTCCCTTTGTCAGTGGTGGCAATCTAAGCCTAATCAGTGATGGCATTATTTCTGGAGATGCCCATTTTGCTAGCGGTGGTGGGTTTACGGTCCGCAGCCTATCGGGCCTGCCTGCCCAATTTACCAGCCTCTATGATCCCATTATTAGTTCTGCTGGCGATATTGATGTTGTCGGCAACTATTTAGGTGTCGCACTGCTCGTGGAGTCCTTGGGAAATATTCGGTTTCAGGGAAAACGTCACTATCAATGGACCTGATAGAACTTTTAGTCCCGCAAATCCCGACCCCGACTTAGCCCTGTTAGGAAATTTGCCGGCGCTAATTGTCCATGCAAATCGCGATGGTCTGCGATATTCACATACACCTTTACCGACACTTTTCCTCCTAATCCCGAATACAGCGATCTTTCAAACTGGCAGTAATCTCCCCGTTGGAGTAACTATCCAAGGACTTGTGAAGACCCCTGCGCCTGCGGCAGGCGGCAATGCCGGAAATATTATCCTCAGCGGCAATGCCTTGAATATCCAAGGATCTCTGGATACTTCTGCGGCAGGCGGCAATGCCGGAAATATTATCATCAGCGGCAATGCCTTGAATCTGACTGGCAGGTTAAGTAGTGATACTTCTGGAGTCGGAGATGGTGGAGACATAACCATTACGGTTACTAATGCTGTCAATATTGACGGCGGTTCTATTAACAGCCAGGTGCTTCGAGCAGGAAGAGAAGTAAACGGAACGGGAGGTAGTATTACAATCAACGCAGGATCACTGCACTTGTCCGAAGGCGCACAGATCAATGCTTTTGTAAATGGTGCTCCTCATCTTGATGGAAATGGTAACGTTATTCCTGAACCAGATCCAATTGGAGATGCTGGAAATATCACAATCGATGTTGGCAAGGGTGAGATCAGGATTGATGGCAGTGGTGAGGTAGTAGTTCCACTGGTATTTTCGACACTCTAGGAAATGGGCAAGACACTCCTAATGGTACTCAAAGATCCTCAAAAAAAGGGAAGGAGGCATTGGGGGAAACATTAAGATTACTCGGGGTCACTGGCAATCATTGGTTTTAATAATGATTTGGGTAACCAAGCCAGGATTCGGGCGATGCAGGTATAGCTGCTAAGACTTTTGGCGGAAAACCTCTGACGAAACTCAAGTAGGAAGGCTGGAAAAATTAATATAACTACTGATCTCTCTATCCATTACGGGTGGGGGTTTTCTGGATAATAGTACCTTTGGTAAGGGCAATGCTGGAATGATCACTGTGAAAGCAAACTCAATTACTTTAACCGATGACAATAAAACTCGCCGCGCCATCCAAAGCACAGCCGGAATAGGGGCAACAGGGAAGGCTGGCTATATCAGTCTCAACACTGATCAATTAAGTGTCACAAACGCAAACGTAACGGTGAGTGGTACAGGAAAAAATTCGGCCGGGGATGTGATCGTCATGCCCATTAATATAAATGCTTCACTTAATGTCTCACTCAATAATGGCGCGATTACAGCTAAGACTGATAGTCCTAGCAGACCAGGGAGCGAAATACCATTTCCTCCAGCACCTAAATTCACTCCGTTTAGATAACCAGAGTGAAATATCGACCTCAACCCAAACGGGTGCAAGGCGGTGGGCTGTTGGTAGGACCCACGAGGGTGGCACTGTAGAATTGAATGGGGCAGCAAAATTTCAGCAGAGGCATAGGAAAGGTGGTCAGTGCAGGAAGACTCGCAATTGACGCGGAGCGTTGAAGGTTCAAGACGGCTCCCGTGTAACCGTCGGTAGTCTCGATGGCCCTGCAGGTAATCTAACTATTTTTGCCAATCAGTTCGTTCTAAAAAATCAAGGAACGCTTACTGCGAATACAGGAAAGCCCCCTGGAGGGGCGCGCGAGCGCAAATATTTTCTTGTTCGGCAAAGAGCCTGCTACTGACAGTTTCGACTCATTAAATAATGCAACCGATACTCTCGCTCCACTCGAGTCATTATTGGCGGCAGTCGATAATCCGCAGGCAGTCAACGATCAATTAGGCAATGCAACTATTCCTTCAAGCAGTTTTCTGATTATGGAAAGCGGCAGCAAGATAACCGCCACGGCTGATCGTAATAGCAATGCCTCTGGAGGCAACATTTTCATCAAGACCCAGGTGTTATTGGCCCCTAAAACTGAGAATAAAATTTCAGCCAACGCCGGGGCAGGCAAAGGTGGGAACATCTTTATCTTTGCGAAGCCCTTGGGAATTTACAATATCGAGTTTCGTTCCACCGGCACCACCACCCTGAATGACATCACCGCGACCTCACTGTCCGGGGCCAACGGCATTGTCAGCATTGCCATCCCCGACATCAATCCCTCGCGGGGCCTCAACCAACTGCCCACCGACATTGCCGACGCCTCCAAACGGATTAACCCGATTTGCCCGATCGCAGGTCAACAGCGCGCCGCCAACCAATTTGTCGTCACAGGTCGCGGAGGCTTACCGGCAACCCCCGATACGGCCCTCAGCAGCAACGTTCTCGTTGGCGCATCACCCGCAGTCACGCTGCCCGATCGCTCCGCCCCGCCCTCTACCAGCCCAACCGCAACTTCATCCCACGTCGAGGCGCAGGGGTCGACGATCGGGGCAAACGGCGAATTCATCCTCACCGCCCATCCAGACCAAGTGTCACCGCATTCATCCTGGCACCCATTCCAAAATTGCAACCCCCAGTAATCTCCCATCAACTTTTGGCCTTTTGATCTCATGGCTCAGTTTCCCATCGCTCTACCCATCGCCGTTTTGTTCATCAGCTTGCCGGGGGCCGGAACCACACCAACGCTGGCCCAAATGCCAACCGTAGCCCAACTTCCGGCACCTAGCTCGACCTCCCCGCCACCAGCGCGATCGCCATCGCCCCAAGACCTCATCCCCCGACCCAATCCACTCCCGCCACTCCCCGAAATTCCGCCGCTGACTGCCCCGCCCGCAGAGCTACTCCCCAACCCCCAACCCCAATCCCCCGAAACAGCACCGCCCAACCTGCCCATCAAGTTTCGGGTTACAGGATTCAAATTTGAAGGAGGCACCGTCTTCAAAGATCAAGAGTTGCTGAACGCGATCGCCACTGCTCTAAAACTCGACCCCGCCACCCTGCTACCCCGCGAATTCACCTTTGCTGAGCTGCTCGAAGCCCGCTCCGCCATCACCAAACTCTATATCGATAAGCACTACATCACCTCCGGCGCTTTGATTCCTGCCGAGCAAACCGTTCCGCCGGAAGGGGGAATCGTCCGGATCCAAATCGTGGAAGGCGGCTTAGAAGACATCAAAGTCATCGGCACCCGGCGGTTGCAGCCCGGTTATATCAGCAGCCGATTGGCGATCGCCACCCCCAAGCCCTTGAATCGCGATCGCCTCCTGGATGCCCTGCAACTGCTGTCTCAATCGGGCCTGATTGATAAAATCTCGGCGGAGTTGGCGGCGGGTTCCGCCTTTGGCAGCAGCATCTTGGAAGTCACCCTCCGCGAGGCTTCGACCTTGCATGGGGAAATTAATCTTGACAACAATCGCTCCCCCGCCGTCGGCAGTTTTCGGCGCGGCATCACCTTGCACGAAGACAACGTCACTGGTTTGGGCGATCAATTCAGCGTCGCCTATGCCAATACCGATGGCAGTAATGCGCTTAACTTCAGTTACACAATCCCCGTTAGTCCCCATAACACCACCCTGGAACTGAGTTACAGCACTACTTCCAGCAACATCATCGAAAACCCCTTCAACGCACTGGACATTACGTCTAAATCCCGCACCTATGAAGTCACGCTGCGCCATCCCCTCATTCGCTCCGTCAAGCAAGAACTCGGCGTCGGCCTCACCTTCGCCCGCGAAGAGACAGACACTGCCCTCGGCTTTGAAAATATCGGTCCCTTTCCCCTCTCCCCCGGAGCCGATGCCGATGGCCACACGCGCCTCTCCGTCCTCCGCCTGTTTCAGGACTATGTGCATCGCAACGAAAAAGCCGTCTTCGCCCTGCGCTCTGAATTCAGCCTGGGCCTGGACCTCCTAGATGCCACCCGCAACGAAATTCCACCGGATGGGCGGTTTTTTGCTTGGCGGGGACAGGCGCAATGGGTGCGGCTATTGGGGCCAAACCTACCGCTGGTACTGCGCGGAAACATCCAGCTCGCCGATCGCCCCCTAGTGGCCCTAGAGCAATTTACCCTAGGCGGTCAATTTAGCGTCCGAGGCTATCGGCAGGATGCTCTGCTGGCAGACAATGGGGCCTTTGGCTCGGTGGAAGTGCGACTCCCCATCCTGCGCTTTCCCGAATCCAATACCCTGGTTCAATTGGTGCCCTTTGTGGATGTGGGCACAATTTGGAATAACTCAAAAGATGCCAAATTACCTACCGATACATTGGTTTCAACTGGGCTCGGGTTACGGGTCCAAGTCAGCGATCGCGTTGATTTCCGCTTTGATTGGGGCATTCCCCTGGTATCACTCAATTCGTCCAAAAAAACGCTGCAAGAACAAGGAATCTACCTGACTTTCCTATGGAAACTTTTCTAAACCGGCTATTTCCCAGGATTACTGCTTTCCTGTCTCGGCGCAGACGACCAGCACCCCTGTGGCTCTGATGATCGCCGTGATTGCGTTTGTTAGCAGCGTAACTATTCATGCGATCGCTCCCGATCGCGCACTAACGGCAACGCCACCGTCAGCCGTACTGTCAGACTCATCATCAGACTCACCAGCAGCTTCAGGGATTTGTCTGAACCCGGCTACAACCGCCGCCGACCTTAGCCGGTTGGGCATGGAAAAGTATCAATCTGGCCAGTTTGGTGATGCCCGCGATTGCTGGCGGCAGGCCCGTAAACAGCATCAGGGGACAGCGGAGATCGCCGACCAAATCAATCAAGCCCAGGCTGAACAGGCATTGGGGCTGTATCCCTTGGCCTGCAAAACGCTTTTGCCCCTCTACAGCCCCACGATTCTTGACTGCAAAGCTCTACCCCAAGCTGACAGTGCGAAAGATAATCGGGCGCGGGTGCAGTTCTTGGAGCAAGTTAAGGCCAATGCCAACACCCCCGACAAGATCGCGGGCTTACACAGTTTAGGCAACATTCTGCGTGGGGTTGGGAGCCTTAGAACTGTCTCAGACCGTGTTGTCGTTAGCCCAGATCCCGGAGAGTCCCGATCTACAGTTAGATTTGGGTAATACCTACCGAGCATTGAGCGATCGCGCCTGGGACTTATATTGGCGATCGGGGGAAGCACCCGACTTGCAAGATGCCATCAAGAACGCCCGCGCTGCCCTGCAAAACTATACGACGGTAGCCTCGGCTGCGGGACAGTCGGTTGCGGGACGGTCGGTTGCTCCATTGGCCCCAGAGACCATCACCCTGGCCCAACAGCAAGCCGAATTGAACCAGTTGAGTTTGCTCCTAGCTCAGCAGCGGGAGTTGGATTGTCTGCAAGATTCGACTCACCAGGGTTGCCGGTTTGAAAAACAGCAGCAACGAATAAAAAATCAAAGCAAATTAGCAGGGCAACTCTGGTCCAGCGAGATCCAGAATCAGCTCAATCGGTTCCTCTCGGGGAGCGATCCATCGCATTCGTTGTCAGCCCTGCTGGCTCAAATCGAGCAACTGCCGGTGGATCACACCACCCTACAGTTACGCCTCAACTTAGCCCAAATCCTGATCGATCTCCCCACCTTCAAAAATCTGCCGAGTCGCCACAAGTTCTCAATGGCAGAGCACTCTGGAAATCCTGGCTAAAAGCCACCCTTAATCTGACTCAAAATGATAGTCGAGAACGCTCCTACGTCATGGGATATTTGGGTCAGTGGTATCAGCATCAGCCTGTACCCGACTGGACAGCGGCGGAACTCTGGACACAGAAAGCGCTATTACTGGCACAAGCGATTCCAGCCGACGAGATTGCCTATCAGTGGCAGTGGCAGTTGGGGCAAATTTATCATACACAACCCCAGACGTCTAGTTCAAATCGAAATCCCAAACAAAAGCGCAATCAAAAGCCCAAACGGCGACCCCGGCAATGGCGATCGCCAGTTAGAAGCCCGCGAAGCTTACAACAGCGCCTTTGAAACCTTGCAATCACTGCGCGGAGAATTAGCCGCCAGTAACCCCGATACACAGCTCTCCTTCCAGCAAAACATTGAGACCATCTATCGCGAATATATCGATCTGCTGCTGACAGACAACACCGAACCGAGCCAGCCTGACTTGAAGATGGCCCGTGACGTAATTGCAGCACTCCAAGCCGTGGAAATTGAAAACTTCCTGCGGCAAGGCTGTCCCGAAAATAACCTGGCGGCCATTGATAAAATTATTGATAGCCAAGCGGGTGAAAAGACAGCCGCTTTTTCGCCCATCGTTTTAGCCAGTGCCGATGGTAAAACGGTTAGAGTCGAAGTCATTCTCAAACTGCCGGATCCGACTCATACAACGCAAAACCCCGCCCTGAACCAGCAGAAACAGAATGCGGGCAAGCCTGAGAAAGCAACTAACCCGGCTGCATCAGCTGCCGGATCCTTAAAGCACTACCGCACCGTGATTGATCGCCAAGAGTTCACCAGCACCATTCGTGACCTCCAGTACGATCTCGAAGAAGAATATACGTTTCGCAGCGTCAAACAGAAAGCCCACAAGGTGTATCAATGGCTACTGGCCGAAGCCGAGCAACGCGGTGATCTCAACGGCATTGATACGCTGGTCTTTGCGTTGGATACCCGCTTGCGGAACATCCCGTTGGCGGCCTTAGTGTACGACCCCACGCTGGATACGCCCGATCGCCAAGGCTACTTGATTGAGAAATATGCCGTGGCGATCGCACCCCGATTAAAACTCCAAGATGCCGAGCGGTTTCCGGCGAAAGCACTCAAGGTGCTGGCAGTTGGGCTGAGTGAAAAGCCCAAGGTGAAATTTCAGGGTCGGTTAGCGAACCGATCCTTTCCGGCGCTGCCCTATGTCAAACAGGAATTGCAGATCCTGGAGTCGATGGATCACAAGAAACTCGCCGTCTCCTCCCTTTTAGATCCGCAGTTCACCGCTAGGGGTTCCAACAAGCACTCAACACCACGACGATCGACATCCTGCACCTGGCCACCCACGGTGAATTCAGCTCCAGACCCGAAGGCACATTTATTTTGTCTGCGGATGAGCAGGTGATGAATGTGACGGAGCTGGAACAGATTTTTCGCGATCGCAACCCCAAGCAGGCCAATACGATTGGCTTACTGATTTTAAGCGCCTGTGAAACGGCAACGGGCGATCAACGCGCCACCCTGGGGATTTCGGGGGTGGCGGTCAGGGCGGGGGCAAGAGCCGCGATCGCCTCCCTCTGGACACTAGATGATGAAGTGAGTGTGACCTTTATCGAAAAACTGTACGAACAACTGACGGATCCGGCCCTCACCAAGGTGCGGGCGTTGAGAGCCGCCCAACTGGCCCTGGCAAAGGAGGAGGGCTATGAACATCCGCGCTACTGGGCACCGTATATCTTTGTTGGCAATTGGTTGTGATATCCCCAATGAAACCTTTCCTATTGAACAGGACTTAAGCGCGTGGCAAGTAATGTTGATCAGTTAAAAGAAATAATTGGCAGCAAGTTGTCAGATGAAGAGCTTCACAAATTCATCGGCTTGCTCAGTAATCGCTCTGTTGAGGTTCAAGGCAATGCCACAGGAGCCGCAATCATCACGGGGGATAATAACACCACCAACACGACGTTCAATACGTTCAATATCACTCAAAGCACCAATCGCAGCGAATTACTAGAGCTGCTTGATCAACTCGAAAAACAGCAACAGCTTCCTGTACGGTGC
>CAVYAN010000033.1:0-57820 GCA_963766075.1 uncultured cyanobacterium
CGCCAATGCCCAGACCATCGGCGCGATCGCCCTCCGTCCTACAGGCATCCAACAGCAAAATCACATTGTCTGCCCCCGACTTCAACAGCGCTTCCCGCACAAAGTTCACCGGAATTGCCCGCTGGGTGTGGTCGGGCAGTCTGGGATTATAGTCCTGCGGCAGCAGATAGTCACAGTCTTGCATCCGCTTGCCGTGTCCCGCAAAGAAAAACCAGCAGTTGTCCCCCGCGCTGAGGGGCGGCGTTTGGGTGGTGAAGCGATCGTGGAGGAAATCCACCAAGTCGCTGTGGCGCGGTTGCGTAGACTTTTGGTCGTGTTCTGGGGAAAGTTGCAGCCCATCGGCAAAGCAAAACACGCGATCGAACTTTGCCTCCTGGAAAAAGGCCCGCAGAGCGGCGGCATCGCGATTGGCATAGCGCAGTTGCCCAATGTTTTCGTAAGCGTTGATGCCCACGACGATCGCCCAGTTTTTTGCTTTGACCATAGCGGGTTAGCTATCTCTAGAACACTTCAGACTTCAGATCCCAGGGTTCTCCAAGAACCCTGGGATCTGGCTCACTGGGGAGCTTTGAACTTGAGCGTCATCGCACCCTTGGCACCCGCCTTGCCACCCGTTCCCAAAAGGCTCAACTGCCCTTCGCCATTCACTTCCACGGAAAGCTCAATTTCATCCAACGTCATGCCAGCCAGCTCATGCGTGTTCTGCTTCACGTGTTGCAACACCCGCCCCAACACTTGCACAAACTCGGTCACCCCCTGCTCCAATTTTTCCGCCGAAACCGGAATGCCTCTGCGAACCAGCGATCGCCCAGTTTCATCAGCATCATAGGGATTGCCGCTGTATTGCCCACTGCGGCTACCATCCGAGTGGATGACGGCAGGTGTTTCATCCGTCACGATCCAAATCACATCACCCACCATAATTGTTTACCAACGATCGATAAAAATTTTCACCATTATATCCTCTCGCCCTGGAGAAGGCTGGTAAGCGATCGCCAATATGCAAAAGGCTAAGATCCCTGGGATTTTTAAAAATTCCAGGGATCTGTGATGTTTAATTTTTAATTTCGCCCGATCGCACTCGCTACAATAGATCTGGCCTCAAAATCCTGGCCTCAACCCCTTGCACCGCTGGACCCTATGAACGCGACAATCGATTTTTTGGATGCCTACGACGTAGTGGTCGTTGGGGCCGGACATGCGGGTTGCGAAGCCGCCTTAGCGTCAGCGCGGTTGGGCTGTCGGACGTTATTGCTCACCCTCACCCTCGACAAAATTGCGTGGCAGCCCTGCAATCCGGCAGTAGGAGGACCAGCCAAATCCCAACTGGTGCACGAAATCGATGCCCTGGGGGGCGAAATCGGCAAGGTCAGCGATCGCACTTACCTGCAAAAGCGGGTGCTCAACGCCTCTCGCGGACCCGCCGTGTGGGCCTTGCGCGCCCAGACCGACAAGCGCGAATACGGCCACGTCATGAAAACCATCGTCGAGAATCAGGAAAATCTGACGATTCGAGAGGGCATGGTGACAGACCTGGTACTCGGTCCCAACCAGGAAGTTCTGGGCGTCGAGACCTATTTTGGCGTCGCCTTCCAGTGCAAAGCCGTGGTGCTAACCACGGGCACCTTTTTGGGCGGGCGCATTTGGGTCGGCAATAAGTCCATGGCTGCCGGACGGGCCGGAGAGTTTGCCGCCGTTGGCCTTACAGAAACCCTGAATCGCCTAGGATTTGAAACCGGACGCCTCAAAACTGGCACCCCCGCCCGCGTCGATCGCCGCTCCATTAACTTTGATGTGCTGGAACCCCAGCCCGGTGACCCCGACGTCCGCTGGTTCAGCTTTGACCCCACAGCCTGGGTCGAACGAGAGCAAATGCCCTGCCACCTCACGCGCACCACCCCCGAAACCCATCGCCTGATTCGCGAAAACCTGCACCTATCCCCCGTTTATGGCGGCTGGGTCGATTCCAAAGGTCCACGCTACTGTCCCAGCATTGAGGACAAAATTGTTCGGTTTGCCGACAAGGACAGTCACCAAATCTTCCTGGAACCGGAAGGCCGCAATATTCCGGAAATATACGTGCAAGGCTTTTCCACGGGGCTACCAGAACCGTTGCAATTGGCCATGCTGCGGACGTTGCCCGGTCTGGAACACTGCACCATGCTGCGGCCTGCCTACGCGGTTGATTATGACTACTTGCCCGCTACCCAGTGTTATCCCACGCTGATGACCAAGGCGATCGCCGGTCTATTTTGCGCAGGCCAAATTAACGGGACTACGGGGTATGAGGAAGCGGCGGCCCAGGGCTTAGTCGCAGGCATTAACGCCGCTCGCCTGTGCCAGGGGAAAGAGTTGAACATTTTCCCTCGGGAACAGAGCTATCTTGGGACATTGATCGATGACCTCTGTACCAAGGATCTGCGGGAGCCGTATCGCATGCTGACGTCACGATCGGAGTATCGGTTAATTTTGCGATCGGATAATGCGGACCAACGACTGACCCCCCTGGGACGGGACATTGGTCTTGTGGACGATCGCCGCTGGCAACTCTTCCGCACCAAACAAGCAAACATCGCAGCAGAAAAAGAACGGCTCCACGAGACGCGCGTCAAACAGCACGAGGCTCTGGGCCAAGAAATCGTCAAAGAGACACAGCAGGCGATTAAAGGCTCGATTACCCTCGCCGACCTGTTGCGCCGTCCCGGACTGCATTATGTCGATCTGAATCGCTACGGTTTGGGCAATCCAGATCTGACCCCAGCCGAAACGGAAGGGGCCGAAATCAATATCAAGTATTCCGGTTACATCCAGCGCCAGCAACACCAGATTGAGCAGATCGCCCGTCAGGAAAACCGCCGCCTGCCGGTCAATTTGGATTACCACGCCATTGCCACCCTCTCCAAGGAAGCCCGAGAAAAACTGGCCAAGGTTCAACCCCTGACCATTGGCCAAGCCACGCGGATTGGCGGGGTCAATCCCGCCGACGTGAATGCCCTCTTGATCTACCTGGAGGTGCAAGCGCGCCAATCCGCAGCGGTGGCGATCGCCCCTCACTAAAAATACCGGGGCAGCAGATGACGGCAGCAGATGACTCGGCCTCGCGGGGTGCCCTCATGTCAATTCTCTGGCGGCACCCTAGCTCGAGTTGTGATGAATTTCTATGTTGGAAAGAGTCCAAACACACTATTCTAAGGAGTGGACTCATACCCCAGGAGCTAGATTCCTGAAAGCTTCGCGCCTATGCCACTGACGATCCTAGTTGCCGATGACGATCTGGGCACTCGTCTTGCCATCAGTGACTATTTAGAAGCTGCTGGTTACTCCACTGTGGTGGCCGAAAATGGCCAGGAAGCCCTCAACCTGGTGGAAACCCATCAGCCCCATTTGATCGTCACCGACATTACGATGCCCCAAATGGATGGCTATGAATTGGTCCGGCACCTGCGCCAGCGTCCCGGCTTGCGGCTCCTGCCGGTGGTTTTTCTAACCGGACGGACAGAAACTCAAGAACGGATTCGGGGCTATCAGGTCGGCGGCGATGTGTACTTAGAAAAACCGTTTGAGCTGGGTGAATTAGGCGCAGTCGTGCGCAATTTGTTAGAGCGCCTGCAAATGATTGAGGCGGAATGGCGATCGCGCAGCCTGCAAGACACGGTTTCTTCGCCCAAGGGTACGAAACAGCAGGCCGGGGAGGCCGTGCTGGCTGCCTTACATTTGACCGATCGCGAATTGGACGTGTTGAAAGTCCTCTCCGAAGGCTTATCTAACATGCAAATCGGCGATCGGCTTCATCTCAGTCCCCGCACCGTCGAAAAATACGTCAGCAGTCTCCTCCGTAAAACCGACACGACCAATCGGTCAGAGCTGGTCCGCTTTGCTATGGAGAATGGGGTCGTTGAGTAGGATCTAGAGCCAATTCCCCACCAAAATAAACGCCGCCCAATAGTTGGGATGGTCCCCCGGATGCTGCTGGAGCCACTGGGTTTGGGCGAGTTGGAGAGCCTTCGCTCGGCTATAACCCTGGCGGAGGGCCTGGTAAAAATCGGCAATCAGGGCAGAGGTGGCTTGGTCGTCGATTTGCCACAGGGAGGCCAACGCACTGCGAGCCCCCGCCTGCAGGGCGATCCCCGCCAGTCCTAAGGCGTCGCGATCGCTGCCCACCGCCGTCTCGCAGGCACTGAGGGTCAGCAGTTCCACCGGGTTGCCCGGTGGCCGTTGCCGAATCATGGCGTAAAGCTGGTTCATCGTTAGCTTTTCGTTATAAAGCCTGACAGGATCGGGTATGGACCGGGGTTCAGAGCGGCCTACCTCTGCGTTGGCCCGAGAGGGTGGGGCCAAGGGGGCAAGCTTGCCCGTGACCAAAAACGTGTCACGAGAGTCAATGCCAAATTTGCCGTGGGTGGCGAGGTGGATAATCGGGGTGTTGGCTTGTTGCAGTTCCTGTTGCAGGCGATCGCGGGTGAATTCGCGATCGAGTAGCCCCGTACTGCCCGGAATCGTGGTGATAATTTGCTGAATTTCAGTCGCAACGTTCTTCAGCCCTGCAAAGGCCAGATCGCCCTCGATCTGCGCCGGTTGGGTCAGGCCAAAAGCCACCACGCGCAAATTTTGCCGATCCAGCCGGGTCGGGTCCACCAGCGTCAGACTGAGCGTATTGGCGATGGCATAGTGTTCGATTAAAAACTGTTGACCGTCGTACAGGGCCGCCATGGGAATGCTGCGCAGGATCCCATCCTGAATGAACACCAGGGTATCGATGGGGGCTAGGTCTGAGGCGAAAGGGCGAATTAACCAGTCATACAATTGCTGCGCGGGCTGACGATAGCTCCGGGTCAGATCGGAACGCCTTTCCAACTGCTGACGCAGACGGTTGACTGTGGCAGTTAACACCTGGGGGGTGACGGGCAACCAGTGCATTTGGGAGCGGACATGATTAGGACCGTCGGGGCGGGTGAGGATCAGAGCCACGCGATCGCCCAACAGGATAGAACTCAGTACGGCGGTTTTTTGATCAATCAAGGCGATTGGTTTGGCGATCGGCTCCAAGGTGCAGTCATCGCCCAGATAGTTCTGCAATTCCGCTAGGTGCAAACTATCAATGGTCTCCAGGGCCGAAGTCACCAAGGCCGAGCCCTCGATGTCAGGGTCTACCGCCATCCGGTCAGTGGCGAGGCGAGGGTCTGGGGTCGGCGGCGTTGTGGCTTGGCTGAGCTGTAAGGTCGCAAATTCGCGGTAGATAGGTTCAACACTGTCTCGAAAGTCGAATTGAAAGTCTCGCCCGGAAATCGCCAAATCACTGCGAATTCCCTTGAGCACATCCACCGCCATCTTGTAGGTGGCCAAGGCTGCCGTGAGGTTGCCTTGGGCTTGGAAAATTCGCGCTGCTTGCCAATACCACAGATAGCGGCTGTCTTGAGTTTGCCCCGCCAGTTGTGCCTGCTGGGTCCACTGTAGGGCGGTGGGATAGTTCTGTTGGCATTCGTAGGCGTGGCCCAAACGCCCCAGAGTGAGGGCGATCATAGCGGAATTCCCTAGCCTCAGGGCGAGGGAATGGGCGGCATTCAGCAGGTCCAGCGTTGACGGCGGTGGCGGCGTGGGGGGACAACGGGTGGTCCAATCCCAGTCGAGATCGCTCTCTGGGGTAAGCTGGGCCATAGCGGCCAACTGCAACAAAGCGTGGACCTTGGCTTGGGAAGGGGATAGGCGTTGGATTTGCTGCCGCAAGTCCAGAAAGTCTGGCGGCAAAGCAGATGGCAGCGTTGGCGGCAAGCGGCCTGGAGTCGATAACGTTGCCCCATTGACACGGGCATTGCGGTAGTAAAGGGGAATCAAATTCAGGCGAGCCTGGATTTGATTAGGCCAATCCTGATGGTTGTTTGCCAGTTGCCAGCTCTGCTCAAAGGCATCCACGGCAAGGCGATCATAGTGGCTGGCGCTTTGGCGGAATTGCTGGGCCTGTCCATCTCCGGTTTGGCCGGCAAATTGGGCGTAGCGATATTCCCGTTGGGCCAGACTGGCATAGGTGCTGCCTAAGCCTTGAAGTGCCGCGATCTGGGCCGTGGGTAGTCTTTCGGCTGTCGCTAGAGCCAAACTTTGTTCTAACAGTACCCGTGCTCCCTCATAGCGTCCTTGTAGCCGATAGCTATTGCCGAGAGCACCCAAAGCGGCAATTTGGCCTTGTTTGTCTTGGGTGTGTTGGGCGATCGCTCAGGGCGCTGTCTCCTGCGCAGGTTTCCGCCATCGTGGCCGAATTGCGCGGTGGAGCCGTGGGCGGGCAGAGCAGGGCGATCGCGCGATTTTGCTGGCCCAAGACGCTATAGACTTGGGCCGTTTCTGTTAATATCCGCCCCATCTGGAGACGATCGCCCTGCTGTTGATAAATCGTTTGTAGCCGATTCAGCGGGGCGATCGTCAGGTCCCATTGTCCAAGCTGCTGCTGGGCCCGGACCAGATATTTTAAGGTGGCGATCGTGACGGGCGTGGTCGTGGCGTTTCCTAGCGCTGGGCTTCGCTGCCAAATTTGGATCGCCGCCTGAAACTCCCCCCGTTGATACTGCTGAAGTCCTTGGTCCAACCAAAGGCTATCCCCTTTGCCAGATTCTTGGGCAGCCGTAACCACGCTACAAGCTAGCCACATCCCTAGGACTAGGATGACTAAACACAGTCGATACAATAATTTACGGTTTAACAGTGTCTTAGCCATCGCTATTAGCTACTCATAAAGTGGGTTAATCTACCCATTTGCCTTAATTTCTGCACCCTGTGTAATCTGATTTCTACATCATGGTTAATCCAACTCAGCGATGCCTAGAAAAGAACTGAGTGCGCTGTGCGGGTAGCTTTGCAGATCTAGATATTAGTCAGGGTTTAGTACATTATTTCGCACGGTAATAGAGCTTTTCTACATCAATTCTTCATCTCTATGTTTTTTCCAAACTTGGTACCTCAACTTCCGTGAGTTTGCATGCAAACCCGGTTTTGATTTAATACCCTAGAACAGGATGTGATAAATCCCCTGATTGTAGTTTGTGCCCCCAATTCTTTTCAGGTATTCATTATGGTTCTAATCCGCCGTATCTCTGCGGCTACTGCTCCACCGACCGTTGTTTCTGCCACAGCCTTGCATCACTGCCCCAATCCGCGAACAGGGCACATGCGCTTTCAAGCCCTGTGCTTTCAGTTTCTTCGGGCTCAGACCATGGGAAACACCCAGTCCTCAACTCTCGCTCCGCTGTTCTATGCGTCCTCTCTTTTTGCCAGTCGCTTGGACAATAGCCAGCACATGCAGGGATCGTTGCAGTTAGCAGGAGGATGAGGGTGTGATTCACGAATATTCGACCGTGGCGCAGGCACAACCTTCGCCAAGTCCTGTTTCCCCAGGCGGGCAAACCCCGTCCACTGACCTAGTGATGGGCCTGTTTGTGGTGATGCTTCCTCTCGTTTTAGTGGGCGGCATTGTGCTACGGCGGCGGCATCGTGCAGCCCAGTTGCAACGCTGTATTGCCCATTTGGAGCGATCCTGGAAACGCCTCCCCCACAATTATCGTAAGTAAATCGTCGGTAGATCGAAAGTAGTCATAGCAGACTATTTAAGGAAATTTCTATGAAAGAATCTACCGACCCAGATTGCTCCCTGAGCGGAGTCGAAGGGAGTAATCTGCCGCTGGCTTTGACTCTGCTCAGGGAGTAATCTGCTGCTGGCTACCCTGAGGGAAGCGGACTACGACTTCGCTCAGCCAGCGGATCTATGACCCAGTGGGTATATTATTTCTTGAGAATCGCCTAAATCAAACGAATCAAAAAAGCTGCGCAGGCGCAGCTTTTTTGGTTTTGTACGGCATTTTTTAATTCAGGCTGGCAGCGATCGCGCGAACAGATGCAAGCTCAAAGACAGCCACTCAAGAGCAGCCACTCAAAGGCAGCCACTCCAAAGGTGGAGATGGCAGGTTGAAATCTCTGCAGGGAAGGCAATTTGCCCGGTACAGAATCGCTGCTTCCATCGGTCTGCGCTAGTTTATCCTGGGGATGAGCACGGCAATCAAAGTAGGGGAAGCATGATCTGGATTGGCAGCGTCGCCTTGGGTTGGTCTGTGGGCGTAGGGATTGTTTTGGGCACTATTGGCGCTGCATGGGGACAAATCGTGCCGGATGAGCGGGCTGTAGAGCGATCGCTGGTCTCTACGGCTCCAGGCAACAGTCTCTTCGTGCAAATTGATGGCGGTGCGGTGCGTGGATCCAATCTATTTCACCAGCTTGACCAGTTTTCAGTCCCGACCCAGGGGATTGCCTTTTTTAATAACGCGGCCAATATTCGGAATATTATCAGCCGCGTTTCAGGTAATCGCGTCTCCACTATCGATGGCGAAATTCGCGCAAACGGGACTGCCAATCTTTTTCTGATCAATCCCAATGGGATTGTGTTGGGTCCGAACGCCAGCCTGAATCTGGGAGGGAGCTTTGTAGCCACCACGGCCACCACGGTGGAATTTGGTAATCAAGGGTCGTGGGACGCCAGCACAGCGACGGTACCGTTATTGACGGTGAATCCTTCGGCCTTATTGTTCAATCCATCCGTCCCCCCGGCGGCGGTCATCGTGGATCGCAGTACTTTGCGAGTTCCCAGTGGACAGAGTTTTGCCTTGGCCGGGGGACCGCTTCGTCTCACGGGGGCGACGATTTTGGCTCCGGGTGGGTGGGTAGATCTAGTGGGCGTTGGAACAGCAGGACGGGTAGGGCTGACGGGCGGGGAAACTTTGCAACTTCAGATGCCTCCGGATCAACCCTTGGCCGATATCTGGCTGGACCAGGGGGCACGGGTGGATGTGCGGGCGGGCGGTGGCGGGGAGATTCGTCTTGTCGGCGATCGGGTAAATTTGACGGAGGGCAGTATTCTGCAGGCGGGCATTGCGGCGGGGATGATGGGCGATCGCGCCGGAGATATCACAATTGCAGCGCGATCGGCGGTCAACCTCCTACAGGGCAGCACCATTGCCAATTCAACCCTGGGGACTGGAGATAGTGGCAACGTCACGATTACGACCAATGCCATCACCCTGAGAGATGGCTCGCGGGTGGATGCTAGCACCCAGGGCGTCGGCAATGGCGGCAAGGTGAGGGTGCGAGCGCAAGGACCAATTATTCTAGATGGAGCTAATGAGAATTTGCGTTCCAGCGGTTTCTCCAGTCGGGTGGCGGCGGGGGCAGTGGGTAACAGTGGGGGCATTGATGTCCAAGCGGCCTCCCTCCAAGTGAGCAATGGGGCTGTTCTGACGGCAACCACGTTGGGACAGGGGAATAGCGGGCAGGTTGTGATGACGGTGGCCGGGGAAGTGCGACTTGAAGGCATTGGTCCCGATAAATTGGGGAGTGGCGTGCTTAGCAGTGTGCGCGGGACTGCCGTGGGAGATAGTGGCGGCATTCAAATCACGGCTGGGTCATTAGTGTTGGAACGGGGAGCCCAGTTGGATGCCAGCACCTCGGGCATCGGTAATGCGGGGCAGGTGCGCCTGAAGATTGCCGGGGCAGTGGAGTTGCGCGGGGATCCGTTGGGGCAGTTGACCGATCCGGGTGGCCTGTACAGCTTTGTCGGGGACAGCGCAGTGGGCAACAGTGGGCAGATTGATTTAGAGGCCGCATCCCTAACCCTGCGGAATGGAGCGGCATTGGTAGCGACAACGTTTGGAGCGGGAAATGCAGGGAATATCCAAGTGCGGGTGTCTGGCCCGGTGGTGCTGGATGGGCAATTGGTCGTGCCAGCAGCGCCAAATGAAGCGGCTTTTTACCTTTCCAGCGGGATTTTTAGCAGTACCGGAGGAACGGCGCGGCGCGGCAATGGGGGAGCCATTAGCCTCGTGGCTGATACCCTTCAGGTGACGAATGGGGCCGCGATCGCCGCCAGCACCCTCGCACAAGGCAATGCTGGCCATGTGACCCTGAGCATCGCCCGGGGTGCTCGCTTCGACGGGGTAGGGTTGGATGGGTTTCCCAGTGGGGTGTTTAGCAGCGTCCGGGAGAATGGCGTCGGCAACGGGGGGAATATTCAGCTCACCGCTGCCGAGTTAGAGCTGTCGCGGGGAGCACAACTGCGCGCCCGATCCCAAGGCCAAGGCGATGCTGGCAATATTGATTTGGCGATCGCCGATACCCTGAGCATCCAAGGCTTTGATGCGGCAACGGGAAACTTCAGCGGACTACTCAGCACCACGGAGGGTGTGGGGCAGGGCGGTACAATTCGGGTGCGGACCGGAAAGTTGGACCTGCGGGATCGGGCGCTCATTTCGGCCCAAAGCCGAGGACCGGGTCGGGCGGGGGATATTGTTGTGACGGTGGGCGATCGCCTGCAAGCCCAGGACAGTCAGATTACGACCACCGCCACCCAGTCTACGGGGGGTGCAATTACTCTGAGTGCCCGCGACATCCGGTTGGGCGGGGACAGTGATATCACCACCAGTGTATTTGATGGCACGGGTGGGGGCGGGGATATTGCGATCGCCACTCGGGTATTAATCGCCCTAGACGACAGTGATATTCTGGCCTTCTCGCGCAACGGACGCGGCGGCAATATCACCGTACAAGCCCCTGTATTCTTTGGGCAGCGCTATGCTCCTGCCCCACCGGACACTGACCCCACCACCCTCGATGGCAATGGTCGGGTAGATATTAACGCCAGCGGCAAGCTCAGTTCCGGGGTGATTACTCTGCCCAATATTTCTGAATTGCAGCGCAGTGTTGTGGTGTTGCCGAGTGATGTCGTGGATGTCAATGCTTTAATTGCCAGTAGCTGTATCGCCAAACGCCAAAACCATACTCGGGGCAGCCTGATCGTGACGGGGAGCACAGGCCCTGTCACAGCCTTCGGTGACCACTTCACCCCCTTCTTCCCCACCTACGAAGTCGTCCCACCGCCCGAGGCGATCGCCCCCCTTCCCCCGCATTCGGCGATCTCGCCCCCACAGCCCCCCCAAGCGGATCGCCTTTATCACCTCCCCAATGGAGACATTATCCTGGGACGGACCTGCAACTAGTGCAGAACGGGAATGGATAAAACCAGAAGGCCCAAGCATGAAGGCAAGAACAGAAATCACGGGACAGAAGGCACGGGGCTAGGACCATAAATGACAGGCAACCTGCAATGAAAGGCCGCTTTTCAATTGGGGGCTATGCAATTGCCCACTAGCCCCTTTACCCTAGAGACAGAGTGATGCTGTCTCTCTTATATCTTTTGTCTCTACCCTTAGCATTTACCCCTCTGTGCCCCCTAGGGAATGATCGAGTCCCATGCGTCAGCCTCCGCTTAAGCCACTGTCTGACCCATCCCGTCAAACCTTCTTAGTCGTGGACGACCACGAAACTATCCTGGAAGGAACGGTGCCTGCCTTAAAGAAAACCTATCCCACTGTGGAAGTTTTCACGGCACAGGATGTTCAATCCGCCCAAGAACAGGTAAGGCTGTACCGCCCCAGCCTGATTATGCTGGATTTGAGTCTTCCGGCTACCCGGACAGGGATTGCGAGTCCGGATATTGGGATGCAGTTCCTGAAACGGTTAATGGAAAGCCATGCGGCTCCGAATCTGATGGTGCTTAGTACTAATATCACTCCCCTTGTACAATTAAAGCCCGTGATCAATGCCTACGAAGGCGGCTTTGCAGCGGTCGATAAGGCGATGCCCATTAGGGAAATGCTGCGATTGGTGGATTTTGCCCTGCGGGGCTCAATTTATCTGCCGCCGGAACTGCGCGCGCGGGCTGAGTTTGATCGACGCTGGCTGGAGGTGCTGACCCTCAAGTTTCATGAAGGGTTGACAGACAAGGCGATCGCCGATCGGATGAAGATTAGCGATCGCACCGTTCGCAACTATTGGATTCGATTACAGGATGCTCTAGGTGTCTATGATGAGCCTGACAAAGACTTGCGGATTCAAATTGAAATTGCCGCAAGAAAGCTGGGCTTAATTAATTAACTAGAATTTTTAATACATGTAATCAACTCGATAACCCATTAGAATTTCCGATTGAATATTTCCTTGAAAAATTAATCTTTCTGGGTTGGGATTAGCAAACACAACATTCGAGACAGCCACAGGTAACTCGCAGCAAGGTGCGTAACGGTGGAAACCCTAAAGTCCTCTGGCCTCCCAGTGCAAAGCGCTATCCAACATCCCTCTGTGTGATTCCTTCAATTTCATAACGCCATGGTTCGATTGCAGGCGCAGCATATGACCTCTGAGGCTTGGCACAAAATCCAGCAGCAAGCCAAAGTTTGGCGGGTTGGCGCACTTCCGGGTTTAGTCGTTCTCGGATGTGTCATCCTCTGCCGGAGTGCAGGAATGCTACAAAACTTGGAATGGGCTGCCTACGACCATGGGTTGCGATCGCGCCCAATTGAGCCCCCGGATGCGCGCGTCGTGATCGTCGGCATTAATGAGGACGATATTCGGCGCGTGGGCAATTTTCCGGTTCCGGATCGGCCCCTGGCGCAACTGATCCAAACCCTGCAAACCTACAAGCCCAGGGTGATTGGCCTCGATCTATTCCGCGATTTGACCAACACGCCGGGGCGGGCCGAGCTGGCCCATGTCCTCGCCACCAGCGATAACTTAATTGGCATCGAAGTGGCACTGCCCAGTGATCCCAGTCGCAAAATTAAGCCTCCCCCAGAGTTGCCCGTGGCGCGGATTGGAGTGACGGATGCCATCCCGGACCCAGATGGCAAATTGCGCCGCCAGCTCCTCGCGACGAGGGTGAATTCGGGAGCCACTCGATATTCCTGGGCACTTTTGCTCGCCAAGTTCTACCTTCAAGGAGAGGGAGTACGCTTTCAACCGGGCGATCGCCCCAGTGCTCCCCTATCTTTCATGCCCAGTTCTACCGCGCTCCGGCCTCTGATCCTGCCTCGGTTTACGCGCAATGATGGGGGCTACGTTAACGCCCTGGCAGGCGGCAATCAACTCCTGATCAATTTCCGCAGCCATCCCCAGCCCTTTCCTGTGGTGTCTATGACCGATGTCATGACGGGCAAGGTCAAACCGGAACAACTGCGCGATCGCGTTGTCCTGATCGGGATGACCAATGCCAGTAACAACGATACCTTCATGACCTCTGCCATCCGGGGATCGATCATCGCCCAGTCCCTGAATTTGGATGCTTACCAGCAATACCAGTTGATCTATGGCGTAGAAATTAACGCGCACGCCGTCAGCGCAATCATTAGCGCTGTGCTCGACCATCGCCCCTTGGTACAAACCTGGGCAGAATTTTGGGAATACCTGTGGATTCTGGGCTGTGGCATTTGGGGTATCGGGGTGGGATTATTCTTCCAATCCCCGTGGAAGACGCTGCTCAGTCTGGGTTGCACGAGCATCGGCATTACGGCCCTGGGCTACGGACTCCTGCTGCAGAGCATTTGGATGCCCATGGTCCCGTCGGTGCTGGGATTGATTGGGGCCGGACTGACGACCGCGTTTTTTGACCAGCGGGCCAAGGCGCTCCTAGAAGAGCGCAGTCTGACCCTAAAGCGCACCTACAATGCAGTACACAACGGACCTTTGCAAACGTTAGCGGCAATTCTGCGGAGTGATCTGCCTTCGGAACGGGTGAGATCGCAGTTGCAAAATCTAAATTGGGAATTGCGATCGGTCTACGAAGCCATGCACCAGTCCCTGCTAACGATTGACGAGACAGATCGGCAGACCTCCTTACCTGAAATGCTGTACGCGGTTTACGAAAAAACCCTACAACGGGACTTACCCGGATTTGCCACGATTAAAACCTATATCCCACCAGACTTTTCCTGCCTGGTAGACAGCGGCCTTTCGCCTAGCCAGCAACAAAACCTCTGCATCTTTTTGGAAGAAGCCCTGTGTAATGTCGGCAAACATGCCGTGAACGCTAGCTGTTTAGATGTGGTCTGCGATCGCCCAGCCAATGGCTACCGCCTACGCATCATTGACAATGGCATGGACAATCGCATGACTGAACCTGAGTCTCCCCAATCAATGCAAGGCTGGCCAGCCCGCACCATCCTCCCCAAAAACGGAGGATGGGGAACCACACAAGCCACTGAACTCGCCCATCAGCTCTACGGGCATTTCCAGCGGCGGCCTCACAAACCCCACGGTCTGGTCTGTGAGCTGCGGTGGTATCCCAAACGATCCCGATGGCAGGTTTTGACCCAGACCTGGCGAAAGATTTCTCTTTTTGGATAACAAATCCAGGGCAACACGTCTAACTATTCAAAGGGGCTAAGGTACTGTCCTTCGCCAAATATTATTGTGAATATCACAAAATATTACAAATATTAAAGTTCCACTAAAGCGTGGCAAACATTGTTTAGGTTAAATCTTGTTTAGGCTAAATCTTTGGCCATATCCAATATTTTAAAACCCTATACTGGCAGCCCCTAGGCACCTGTGGGGTCACCTCTCTAAGGTTGACCCGCATTCACATAAGCCGCTTTTAAGCATGAGTTAGAGTGGAAAAGTGCGAAAAGGCTGATTGAGTCGTGTAGTTCTCCTTGAGCTGTGTCGTGATCCTGATGTTGTGCCATAGCCTTTGCACCATTTGATATTCACGGCTTGATATTGCACCTTGCCTTGATACATGAACGGCCTGATACATGAACAGCTTGATACATTAAATGACTTGGTGCTGAGTAACAGCATGTTCCCGGTTTGCCTTGCATCTGGCTCTATCCCTGAAAAATCGATTGAACACTATGCTCAACTCTACTTCTGCCCCCATTTCTGCTTTGCCCACTGCGCCTGCCCTGCCTACTGCGGTTTTCCCTGTCCCTTTTAGGGACTGTTCCCTGGCAAAAAGGTTGCCTCTAGTTTGGGCGATCGCCCTTTCTCTGGGCATGGCGACCAGTTCCGTGCTGTTCCCCAGCAGTGCCCATGCCGATGACGAGCAAGCCCCTGCTACGGGGCGATCAACCGGTAGTCGGGGGTGCGGCGTTGCGGAGGCACCCCCAACGGCCACGCCTCTATCCGCCCCGGCAGATGTACCCGCCCTGATTCTGCTCGCCCCCTCCGACCAGCGGGGCCGAACCGTCTCGACCCGTCCCACCTTTGCATGGTTTGTTCGCGATCGCACCCCCATGCCCTTAGAATTTCGCATTTATGAACAAACCGGGACCAGCTACATCTTGATTCAGGAAGTCAAAGGCGATACGTTTCGCAGTGTGCCAGGAATCATGACCCTACCCACCTTGAATGGACTGCCAGCACTCTCTCCCGGAAAACGCTACCGTTGGCAAGTAGAACTGGTCTGTAACCCGGCCCGTCCTTCTGGAAACCTCTTTGCTGAAGCGGAGGTAGATGTTGTGCCCCTGACGCCCGCCCTGCAACGACAATTATTCGCCGCAAAAGCTGTAGCACCCTCGGCCACGCGGCTCAATCAAGCCCAAATCTACGCCCAAGCCAACCTCTGGTACGACGCCTTAGCCACCACGCTGCCCCCCTATCAAGATTCACGGGCTGTACAAGATTTTCGTCGCACCCTGCTGGATCGGATTGCAGCCAACCCAGCGGAACGTCAATGGCTCCATCAAAGCGCCATTTCACCCAGTGTCAGCTCATCCAGTCTTTTGCCACCTAGCCCCGTGTTACCTAAGGGGCCCCAGCTTTCTGGGCGGTAGTGATCTCGTCGAGCAATCCGGCACAGGCATCCAACAGCAAATCAATCACCTGGTTGAAGCCTTCCGGTCCCCCGTAGTAGGGATCGGGAACTTCGCGTAGACTGTGCTGGGTACAGAAGTCGCACATGAGCCTGATTTTTTCGGTGTATTTCCCCCCCGGATCGAGGGCGGCAATGCCCGCAAAGTTGTCCCTATCCATCGCCAAAATCAGATCAAAGGCTTCAAAGTCGGCAGCAGTGAATTGCCGACCCTGGCCCTGCATGGCAATTTTCCGCTGGTTAGCGGCGGCGGCCATGCGGCGATCCGGAGGACTGCCAATGTGGTAGTTAGAAGTGCCCGCAGAATCACAGGTAATTTGCCCCGTTAGACCGCGCTGCTCCAGCAGATGATTCATGATATTTTCGGCAGCGGGCGATCGGCAAATGTTCCCAAGGCAAACAAAAAGGAGTTTGAAAGGCATCGAGGTTCAAAAGTGCGCGGTAGAGGTTCGAGGATACGGGTCCAAAGACACGTTAAAAGAATACAAGAGCAGTGAACGTGGGAAACAGGCCACCCCCAGGATGGTCCATACGAAAAAGGCCAGCATCGCAATGCCGCCTTAAACGTGTTGCTATTGAAGAACTTACCCATAAAGAACTTACTCAATCTAGCGGCTCTTGAGTGAGAACATCCTGCTTACGGCAGAAGGTGAGCAGGATGCCAACACAAGGTTCAGGTCTTGTCTTGCCTGGAAATTGCCCACTCTGGATGCTGCTTTAAGCTGGCAGACCGCTTTACCTTAGCGCCGTAACAAGGCCCTGCCTAGGGCAAGCACCTGCTCTATCAGCTCGTCATCGAACTAGAGGCCAGGTAAGTTCAGACCACCTGTGAGCTCTTCCATCTTCTCGCGCATGGTCGCCGTGGACTTTGTATAGGCATCCTTCATGGCAGCGGCAACTAAGTCACTCAACACTTCTACGCCTTCGTTGACGGCGGCAGGATCAATCACCACCTTTAGGGGTTCTTGGTTCCCGCTCATGGTCACCTTAACTAATCCGCCCCCTGCTTCGCCCTCAATTTCCATATCTTCGAGTTCTTGTTGAAGCCGCTTTGCGCCTTCTTGAACTTGCTGTGCTTTTTTGAAGGCTTCGGTCAATTCCTTCATTTTGCCTAGGCCAAAGCCAAATCCCTGTCCTGTCATAATGCTTTCACGGGTACGAGGTTGTGTGTAAATTGCAATTGCTTCATTATGCCACCGTCGCTTGGAATTTTGGATTTTGGATTTTGGATTGCCGCTGCTATGTGACCCCTGCCGTGGGACCACCGCTAATCGGGGCACCGGCTATTAGCCGGAGTAGGAGACTTCTCAGCGAGGAAACTCCAGCCAGGAGACGGCGCACAGCAGAGACAACACATCAAAACGACACATCTAAGGCCTAAAACCGTCAGGCAGCGTGAAATTCGCCCAGAATTTTAACTTCTGGCTCTAACTGCATTGACCATTCTTCAGCCACTTGATATTGCACATGGCGGATCAATTGAAAAATATCGGTGGCGGTGGCATTGCCACAGTTGAGGATGAAATTAGCATGGCGCTGGGCAATTTGGGCTCCGCCAATTTGAAACCCCTTGAGCCCAACTTGCTCGATGAGCCAGCCGGCTTTGTATTCGCCCGGATTGCGGAAAACACTTCCGCAGCTTGGCATATGGTAGGGCTGTGTGCTCTTACGCTGAGTTAGATGCTTAGAGGTGATGGCTGTGACAAAGTCGGGGTCATGCCCCGGCGTGAGTTGAAAGGTTGCTTCGATGACCAGCCAATCGCGTCCCTGCAGCATCGAGGTTCGGTAACGGTAGCGAAAGTCCTGGGCCGTTAGGATTCGGAGCGCACCGTCGGGCATGAGCACCTTGGCACTCACCAAGCTATCAGCGGCACAGCCCCCGTGGGCACCCGCATTCATGACTACGGCTCCACCAACGGTGCCGGGAATGCCTACGGACCATTCAAGTCCTTGCCAGCCCTTTTCGGCGGCGCGCCATGCTAGTCGGGGCAGGGGTTCGCCAGCCCCAACGGTCACTTGGCCGGTGGCCTGATCGAAGAAGGTATGGCGAAGTCGGCGCGTGGCCACCACGAGTCCGGGTAAGCCGCGATCGCTAATCAGCAAATTTGAGCCTGCTCCAAGGAGAGTAACGGGCAGCCCTTGGGCCCGAGCCCAGTCAAACGCCACTTGAAGTTCTTCAACCCGCTTTGGCGCTACATACCACTCCGCAGGGCCACCCACCCGGAAGGAGGTCAACTTGTCCAAGGGAACGCAGGATTTGATGACGCAATCGTTGTCCAGAATGCGAATAGGCTCTCGCTGAGCCATAGGCTTAAACCGATCCGAAACAAAGCTAGAAAGTGCAGCCGTGGAAATCTTAGGAGGATTAAATGAAAGTGTCATAAGTACCGTTCAACTGATATACCCCACACACCGAAACTCAAACCATCAGGACAAATAATCAATTTCGGGAATTGACCGCATGTCCTGAATTTTATTTAACCCATTCCAGAGGTAACTATTTGCTCTGTTACTGGCTCTGTGGATTGGTAGAATTCCATGACTTCTGGAATCAGTTGATTCAAGTTGCCCGCACCCAAAAACAAAACTATATCCCCTGGCTGCAATAGTGTAGATAGCCGTTGGCTAACTGCTGGCAGGGAAGGTTCATAGAACACCTGGGTATGATGCTCTCGCATCACATCGGCAAGGTGCTGTCCGCTCATATTGCCGGGATTGGCTTCGCCCGCACTGTAAATTTCTGTCAGCACCACTACATCGGCATCCTGAAAAGCCGTGGCAAACTCAGATAAAAACACGCTGGTGCGACTGTAGCGGTGGGGCTGGAATACGGCTACGACGCGCTTCCGATCGGCGGAACCAATATCACGAGCAGAGGATTGCGTTTTTAATCGAGCCGCCGCGAGGGTCACCCGCAGCTCACTGGGATGGTGGGCATAATCATCCACAAAGACAATATCGTTCACAGTGCCTCGGTGCTCAAACCGTCGCCGTGCTCCGCCAAACGTAGCGATCGCCCCGGCAATGATGCCAAAGTCCAGATTCAGTAACCGTCCAACGGCAACAGCCGCTAAAGCATTACTCAGGTTATGCGGTCCCAAGAGTTGCACCGCTAAGCGGCCCAAGCAGACTCCCCGCTCCCAAACCATAGCGGTGGTGCCGTCCCCGCAATAGTCCACACTATCGACAGTGTAGTCAGCCCCGGACTGTCGATCCAAACTGTAGGAAATCGCAGGCTGGAACTGCTCTCGCAGGGTGGGACTATCAATGCAGCCCACGAGTGTTTTGCAGTTTTGGGCAAAGGTTTTGAAGATAGCGACCACCTGATCCAGACTGCTGTAGTGGTCGGGGTGATCCAGCTCAATATTCGTGATGACGCCAATTTCCGAAATAAATTTGACCAGGGAGCCGTCGGACTCATCGGCTTCGGCCACAAGATATTCGCCAGAACCGGCGATCGCATTACCGGCCCACGCTGTGACCTCTCCTCCCACCACAACGGTCGGGTCTAGTCCTGCCTCTAGCAGCACATGCCCCACCATACTACTGGTTGTGGTTTTGCCGTGGGTCCCGGCAATAGCAATCCCGCGCGATGCCCCAATCAATGCCGCCAGCACATCCGATCGGTGCAAAATCGGACATCCCAAATTCAGCGCCGCTTGGTACTCCGCATTAGACGCTTGAATCGCCGTGGAGCAGACAACTTGGGGAAGACTACCCTGTCCATTCGCTGTTGGGGCAGCTTCAGATTGAAAATGCTGTAAATTGCTTGGTTCCTGACTCCAGAAGACATGAACGCCCTCGTCCTGTAACCGCTGCGTAATATGACTCAACCGCAGGTCAGAGCCGGAAACTGGAAATCTGCGCTTGGCTAGAACGAACGCAAGAGCCGACATGCCAATCCCACCGACTCCGATAAAATGGAATGGTTTTCCGCTGAAGTCAACTGAACTCAGCATTTTATCTCCTTGCACACCACATATCACACCAATATCTCGCGTATCATATCAAGATTTATGTTTTTGGGATATAGCCCTCACAGTTTCATGCAATATCTGCGCTGCTTGAATGCTTCGACTTGGGAGCAACAGTTCTGAAAGTTATATCACCCTGGATTCAGATTTAAAAGTTTTTTCGATGCGTTTTGGCATTCGTTTTATTTAGCACGGTTTCATCAAATCCTGCAAAACCTGATGGAAATTCTAGCCCGAGTCGATCTGTTGAAGGGGTGATAGAGCACACTCTGGGCATTCGGTAGCGGGAGTAATTGCCGATGGAGTTTCTGGGGTTCTGTGTTTAGATACACCTCCTGAGTACAAATTTCCGGGTAAGAATTGTGTGCATTTTGGTTGAAAAGTCGGAGGTTAAAGTCTGGAAAATCGCCAGCGCACCACAATGCGGTCGAGGAGTCAATGGGAAATATTGGGATTTTTGGAGGTAGTTTTAATCCGGTCCACTGGGGCCATCTTTTAGTGGCGGAAACAGCGCTGAAGGCGGTGGATCTTGACTTGCTGATTTGGGTGCCGACCTATCGGCCCACCCACAAGCCGGCCTCACCGCTTAGCTTTGCCCATCGACTGGCCATGGTCGAGAGCGCGATCGCCCATCAGTCCCGATTTCGGGTTTCAGATGTTAGCGCTGGGCGAGAGGAGCCGTCTTTTGCGATCGCCACCCTTAAGGACCTTCAAGCCCAATATCCCGGCAATCAATGGTTTTGGGTTTTAGGCATGGACGCCTTTCAAACCGTACAAAAGTGGTACCAATGGGACGCGCTCCAGGCCCAATGTACCTGGCTGGTTGCCCCTCGCAACAATTCCCCCAAAGCGCCGCAGCCAAAGGCAGAACCACAATCAACCGTGGCAATCGCTGCCGAGCCATGGATCACCGCGCCCGGCCACACAAATTCTCTGCGGTGGCATCTGCTGGACATGCCGCTCCTCACCATATCCTCTAGCCAAATTCGCTGGCAACATCGTCAAGGCGAATCTATTAGCGATGCCGTACCGCCCTCCGTGCACGAATACATTGCAACCCATGGTCTTTACCAGTCTGGTTAAAAACCGATCCTCAGAAACACATCCGAATGAGTTAAAATACCTACTAATGGGATCAGTTCTTTCGAGCATAGGGCTGCTAGTCCCCCTAATTTAGGTGACTTCACCCTGTAAAGAGATCCCTGAAGGCACAGGGACTCTCTGGACTTGGCGGGATCCAGTCGTTAAACCTGGCAAATTGCGCTATTGCACTCGCGTCCAATCGAGCCGTATGATCAATCCCATTAACCAGGTATCTTTAATTTAGACAGAGGGCAAGACGCAGTGATTAGAGTAGCAATTAATGGTTTTGGACGCATCGGACGGAATTTCATCCGCTGCTGGCTGACGCGCAAAGATAGCCAGTTTCAAGTGGTCGCGATTAACGATACCTCAGACCCTCGGACCAATGCCCACTTGCTGCGGTATGACTCCATGATGGGCACCCTCAGCAAAGATGTCGAGATCAGCGCAGACGATGACACGATTACCATCAATGGCAATGTAATCAAGTGCACATCTGATCGCAACCCCGACAATCTTCCCTGGAAAGCCTGGGATATTGACTTGATCATTGAGTCCACTGGGGTCTTCATCAGCCACGAGGGCGCGAGTCGTCACATTAAATCCGGGGCGAAAAAAGTCCTAATCACAGCTCCCGGCAAAAATGAAGATGGCACTTTCGTGGTTGGGGTCAATGCCGATCAGTATGACCACGACAAGCACAACATTATTAGTAACGCTAGTTGCACCACGAACTGTCTTGCCCCTCTCGCGAAGGTCATCAACGATAACTTCACCATTATCAAAGGCACGATGACCACGACCCACAGCTATACCGGCGACCAACGGCTGTTGGATGCTAGTCACCGCGACCTGCGCCGTGCCCGTGCCGCTGCAATGAACATTGTCCCAACCTCGACCGGAGCGGCCAAAGCCGTCGCGCTGGTGTTGCCCGAACTGGCTGGCAAGCTGAATGGGATTGCCCTGCGGGTGCCCACACCCAACGTTTCAGTGGTGGATCTGGTTGTTAACGTAGAAAAACCCACGATCGCCGAACAAGTGAATGAAGTGATTAAGGTCGCTTCGGAAACCACCATGAAGGGCATTCTGAAATACTGCGATTTACCCTTAGTGTCTAGCGATCATGCGGGTACCGATGAATCTTCCATCGTGGACGCAGCCTTGACCATGGTCATGGGCGGCGACATGGTGAAGGTTGTGGCCTGGTATGACAACGAATGGGGTTACAGCCAACGGGTGGTTGACCTAGCCGAAGTCGTGGCTAAGAACTGGAAGTAATTTTTGCCCTAGCCACAGTTAGGCTCAGGTAAAATTCGCAAAGAGGAGGGGCAAGCTTTTGAGCTTGCCCCTCCTCTTTTGTACGCCTAGGAGATTTCTCCCAAACAAATTACCCGCTGGCTTCTAAATTTTGCTGAAAAAGGGTGACAAGCTCCCTGCGCTCTTCGACTCCGCTCAGGGCAGCGGACTGAAATCAGCTATCCGCTTGACTGAGACGCCGCAGATTTAACACATCTCCCAACTTGCGAACCTGGCTAAAGGTGCGCTCGAGCTGGCTGTGATCGCGAATGTCAATTTCCAGATCGATGGTGGCAGTTTGATCGGGAAAGGTTTTGACTTGGGCATTACGAACGTTGATATTGTTATCCATCAGCCGAGATAACACATCTTTGAGAATACCGACGCGATCAATCACTTCAATTTGAATATCGACGGAGTAGGTCGCCGCCTTGCCCTGGATGACTTCTACAGAGTTCCAGCGCAGGGGCACCAGTCGCTCGGTCTCAACATCATCTAAGTTAGGACAGTCTTGGCGATGGACTGAAATGCCCCGCGTGCGGGTAACTGAGCCAACAATCTCTTCGCCTGGGACAGGCTTGCAACAGCCCGCGAGGTGGTACACCATGCCTTCTACGCCAATAATCGGGGACTTACTGGTTAGCGGCGGCGGCGCAATCCGGCCATTGTTTGCCAGCAATGCGGCGGGGGTATCGGCCACGGGGTGCGAGGCTTTGGTGGCTTCGCGAACGCGGTTTGCGACCATGTTCAGGGTGACTTCGCCATAACCCAGGGCAGCGAGTAAATCATCGACGCTGTGGTAGTTGCAACGTTCCGCCACACTCAGCATCGGAGAAGACTTGAGTAGGGTTTCAAACCCACTCTTACCCATTTCCCGCTCCAACATTTCCCGCCCTCGAGCCAGGTTTTCCTCCCGATTCGAGCGTTTGTACCACTGACGAATTCGGTTGCGCGCCGCCGGAGTAACAATGAAATTGAGCCAGTCCAGGCTGGGATGGGCGCTTTTTTGGGTGAGGATTTCAACGATATCACCGTTATTGAGGGCGGTGTCTAGGGTGACCATACGGCCATTGATCCGGGCTCCGGCGCAGTGGTTGCCGACTTCGGTATGGATGCGGTAGGCGAAATCGACGGGAGTGGCCCCTTGGGTGAGGGATACCACGTCGCCTTGGGGGGTAAAGACATAGACATCGCCATCGAATAGTCCATCTTTAATGCTTTCCAGATATTCCTGGGCATCTTTGAGGTCATTTTGCCAGTCTAAAAGCTGCCGCAGCCAGGTAAATTTTTCGTCGTCGGAAGTGAGTTGACTGCTGGAGTTGCCTGCTTCTTTGTATTTCCAGTGGGCAGCGATGCCGTATTCAGCGATGTGATGCATTTCGAGGGTGCGGATTTGCACTTCGAGGGGTTGGCCGTTGCTGCCAATCACAACGGTGTGGAGGGATTGGTAGCGGTTGGGCTTGGGCAGGCCGATGTAGTCTTTGAAGCGTCCAGGGATGGGGCGAAAGAGGTCATGAACCACGGCAAGGGCGCGGTAGCATTCTTCGTTGGTATGGACGATGACTCGGACGGCGGCCACGTCGTAAATTTCGTTGTAGCCTTTCTTTTGGCGGGACATTTTTTGATAGATGCCAAACAGATGCTTGGGTCTGCCGCTAAGTTCGACACAGTTGACGCCGACTTGGTACAGTCGCTGTTTGAGTCCGTTGGTGATCTCGGTGAGGCGGTTTTCGCGATCGCCCCGTTTTTCGGCGACCAATTGCTGAATTTCGCGGTAGGAGTCGGGTTCGAGGTATTTAAAGGCCCAGTCTTCCAGTTCCCATTTAAAGCGCCCAATCCCAAGGCGGTTAGCCAGGGGAGCAAAGATTTCGCGGGTTTCAAGGGCAATGCGACGTCGCTTTTCGTCAGCAAGATGCTCCAGGGTGCGCATGTTGTGGAGGCGATCGGCTAGCTTGACCACAATGACGCGAATATCCTTGGCCATGGCCAAAAACATGCGGCGGAAGTTTTCGGCTTGGCGCTCGGTTTTGCTGGAAAAATTGAACTTTGAGAGTTTGGTGACGCCTTCGACTAAGTGGCGCACTTCTTCGCCAAAGCGATCGGCGATGTCGGCGGCGGTAACGTCCGTGTCTTCGACAATATCATGGAGAAAGCCAGCGGCAATCATGCCACTGCCACCGCCGAGATCCCGCAGCAGTCCAGCCACAGCCACAGGATGCATGATGTAGGGTTCACCGGAGGCGCGGTATTGGTCTTTGTGAAGCTCGTAGGCAAATTCAAAGGCGCGACAGATGAGGTCGTTGTCGAGGATGGCTTTTTCGGCGATTTCGACAGCAGGGGAGTCGGTGGACAGGTCGGCGGCGGGGGCTACAGGCAGCGATCGCGCACTGTTCAGGCAGGTTTGGAGCCAGTCAGGGAGGACAAACTCAGGTGGAGAGGACTGAACTGATGGGGTAGAAGCCGTTGCGATCATGCTGTGCTGCCAGTATGCAAAAGGTTTGCAAGTTTTTAGGTACAATAGCGCTGCGTCACGGATGTTTTATCCGTGGGTGCAAAGCGTGAGGAGGAAGTCCTGGAGCGGTAGCCTGGGGCCACAGTCCCAGAGTATAGCTATAGTGCCAGTTGAAACCCCTCTTTAGGGAAATCTCCCAGGTTTACTTAATAGTGCAATAGTGTGCCTGGTTACATTCAAATATAATAGTAGCAATGCTAGAAATATTTCTTCATAGGTCTTTCTAATCCGAACGTCCCCATGAAGTGGCAGCAGAAATGACTACAGGATGGTTGGATGATTCCAGAGGTTGATCGCCAGCGATATGAGGAGTTATGGGCACAAGTCATACAGGTACAGGCGGCGATCGCGCCGTCCAGCCCCCAGGATCCTGGCCCCGACATCGGGATCGCCATTGCGGAATTGCAGCGAATTTTTCAGGTGGAGATTCTTCTGGACGGGGATAGCCTGAACAGCGACGACGCGGGGGGGATGGCCCAGCGGCTGCGATCGCTGAATGTGGAAATTAATAAGCAGTTGAAGCTACTGGCTATGGATCTGCTGTTTCTTCAGGCGGCGCAACAGGTGGCAACGGTGGAGCAGCGGCGGCAGCAGATGGGGAAGCGCTTAGAGATGTTAGAACGCTATTGTGCAGGGGCCGTGGAAATGGGGCGCTAACGGCGCGACAGAGTTCGCGGATCGCAGCCGGGTTAACTGATAAACTAACGGGATAAGTGGACGGTTTGAAGATGGGCAGTTTGGAGACAGATTGTGCGGTGGCCTAGGGATCGGACCATTGAATTGGCGAATCGGCAGTTAGGGAACGGGTTCGGGGTACACCAATGTGTCCGCTGCCAGAGAAATTGGACTGCGGCAGAGGCATATGGTGCTTGGCGGGAACCATTGTCATGGCGAATACGTTGGAGCAGCATCCCCATGGGGATTTTGGAGTCGCTTACTTGATGCGAAGATTTGGGCAGTAGGTGTCCCAGCAAGAGAATCGGACTATAACTTGATTGTGAAGCGTGATGGTGCGTTGTCCTAAGGGGAGTGGTGCTAATAAAAGAAAGCGTTGAGAATAGAAGGAGCCTTTGACTGTAGCTGTGTTCTTGGGCGATCGGTGTGTTCTTGGGCGATTCGGTGTGTTCTCAGTGGATAGGTGCGTTCTGGCCCGATAGGTCACTCTTCAATTTGATGCCTATCGCCTGAGTCGCTTGCGCGAAGCGTTTAGTTTGAGCGATGAATTTAGTCTGAGCGATGAGTAGTTTGACTTATGACGGAACCCCTGCTGCATGTTGATCATCTTCGCGTTGCTTACCCTGGACGGGGTGAGGCTGTTGATGGGACTTGGACGATTGATGATGTTTCTTTTGTCCTGAAGCCGGGAGAGCGAATGGGCTTGGTGGGGGAGTCGGGTTGTGGCAAGTCTACGCTGGGACGGGCGCTGATGCGGTTATTGCCGCTGCACAGTCGGATTGAAGGACAGATGCGGTGGCAAGGGCGATCGCTGTTGGAGTTTTCGGAGCCCGAGTTGCGGCGGTTTCGGGGAGAGGCCGTGGGGCTGATATTTCAGGATCCGATGACGCGGCTGGATCCCTTAATGACGATTGGGGAGCATTGCTTGGAAACATTGCAATCGCATCAACCACAGCTGTCTGGCAAGCAGGCAAAAATGCGGGCGCTGGAGGTGTTGGATGCGGTGAAGATTCCAGCACAGCGGTGGTCGCAGTTTCCCCATGAGTTTAGTGGGGGCATGCGGCAGCGGGTGGCGATCGCCCTGGCGTTGCTGCTGGAGCCCCAGTTAATCATTGCGGATGAACCGACGACAGCGTTGGATGTAACGGTTTCAGCCCAGATTATGCAGGAGCTAACGCGGTTGTGCACCGAGCGCCAAATGGGCCTGTTGCTGATTTCCCATGATTTGGCGATGGTGGCAGAATATTGCGATCGCATGGCGGTGATGTACGCGGGGCAGTTTGTGGAAACGGGTACAGCGGCAACGGTGCTGCGGCATCCGGAGCATGCCTATACGAGATCGCTGCTGGCGGCAGCGTTGCATGTGCAGGTGGAAGGAGACGCGACAGGGATGCCAGAGGCAGGTACAGAAGCGGGCACAGCGGCGATCGCCGTCGCGGGGACGGAGCCGGAAGGGGCTACGGAAGGGACGAAGTCGGAGCCAGAAAGCGGGCCTAAAATCCTCCTGAAGCTGCAAAATCTGGAACAGCACTATACACTGGAGCAGAATGTGCTGGCTCGGATTTTTTCGGGATCGGTGGCGGATCAAACGATTCGGGCGGTGGATGATGTGAGCCTGGATTTGTATGCGGGGGAAACTCTGGGCCTGGTTGGGGAGTCGGGCTGTGGCAAGTCTACGCTGTCGCGAACAATTTTGCAGTTGGTGCGCCCGACGGGGGGGACGGTGGAGTTTTTAGGACAGGATTTGGCCCGGTTGGATCGGCAGGGGCTGCAACAGCAGCGACGGCGGATGCAAATGGTATTTCAGGATCCCCATGCCTGCCTAAATCCGATGATGACGGTGGGGGAAAGTGTGGGGGATCCTTTGGTGATCCATCGCTTGGCGATGGGGACTGGGGTGAAGGCGGCAGTGTTGGAGATGCTGGAGCGCGTGGGGTTGGTGCCAGCGGCGAGTTATTATCGACGGTTTCCGGGGGAGTTGTCGGGGGGGCAACAGCAGCGGGTGGCGATCGCACGGGCATTGATTACGCGACCGCAATTGCTGATCTGTGATGAGCCGGTGAGTATGCTGGATGCGCATATTCAGGCACAGGTGCTGGAGCTGATGCGGGAGCTAAAGGCGGAGTTCCAGTTAACCTATCTGTTTATTACCCATGATTTGTGGGTGGCGCGGTTTTTTTGCGATCGCATTGCGGTGATGAATGCGGGGAAGATTGTGGAGCTGGGGCCAACGGAGTCGGTGTTTCGGCAGCCGCAGCATGAGTATACGAAGACTTTGCTGGCTGCTGCGCCACTTCTGGCGCGGCGGGAGCATTAAAAGTTTGACAAACGCCCCATATCTCGATACGATATAAATCGCTTCGGAAAGAAGAAGCGCTTGGGACTGTAGTTCAATTGGTTAGAGCACCGCCCTGTCACGGCGGAAGTTGCGGGTTCGAGCCCCGTCAGTCCCGTTTTTGGCTAACAAGAGTAAACAAAATCAGCCCGAGCTGACCTAAATTCTGACCTAAAAAGTCATAGAAGTGGGCAAACTGCTCCGACACAGAATGCCTACCCCCATGCTAGCCGTGGAAGTTGTTTCAAGCAGCGACACAGATCACAAATCCCGAGCGCGCGCCTACGCTGAGAAGCGGGCAGAGTATGCAGAACGGGGCATTCCGGAATACTGGATTATCGAACATCCGGTTGGTGGGTTGATAACGGTCTGCACCCTGGAGAATCCCGCCTACCAGAACACTGTATTCCGAGGCGATCGCCTCATCGCCTCGCCCACCTTACCCACACTAAACCTGACGGCGGCGCAAATCTTGGCAGTGGGCCTGCGATCCATGCCTGCATTGCATTGGGCTCACGGTGGCCGGAATGGACGTACCTCTGACTGTTAATCGGGTATGCGACAATAATTTCCCATGCTATCTCGCCCTCCGATGGGGGCAAAATCTGAGCTACTGTAGAATCCATGGCCTATCAACCGCTGCATCACAAATATCGTCCCCAGACCTTTGCAGATTTGGTTGGGCAAGAAGCGATCGCGGCCACCCTCACCAATGCCCTCAGCCAACAGCGCATTGCCCCCGCCTATCTGTTCACTGGTGCGCGCGGCACAGGCAAAACCTCTAGCGCCCGGATTTTAGCCAAGTCACTGAATTGCCTCCAGTCCAAAGTACCCACCGCCACACCCTGCGGCACCTGCGAAGTCTGCGTGGCGATCGCCAACGGCTCTGCCCTGGATGTGATTGAAATCGATGCCGCCAGCAATACCGGCGTCGATAACATTCGGGAACTGATCGAGCGATCGCAATTCGCCCCCGTCCAATGTCGCTATAAAGTCTACGTCATCGACGAATGCCACATGCTCAGCACAGCGGCATTTAATGCGCTGCTCAAAACTCTGGAAGAACCCCCCGATCGCATCGTGTTCGTGTTAGCCACAACCGACCCCCAGCGGGTACTGCCCACGATCATTTCCCGCTGCCAACGATTTGACTATCGCCGCATTCCCCTGGACGCCATGGTGCAGCATCTGCGGATGATTGCCAACGCCGAACAGATCACCATCACCGATGAAGCCCTTACCCTCGTCGGCCAGATTGCCCAAGGCGGTTTGCGGGATGCCGAAAGTCTGCTAGATCAGCTCAGTCTGATGGCAGATGGAGTCACCGTTGACAAAGTATGGGAATTCGTCGGGGCCGTGCCCGAACGCGATTTGATGGAACTGTTGCAGGCGATCGCCGCCGACCATCCCGAAGCCCTGCTGGACAGTGCCCGTCGCCTAATGGATCGGGGCCGAGAACCACTCATTGTGCTGCAAAACCTGGCCAGCTTCTACCGCGATTTACTCATTGCCAAAACCGCCCCTACCCGCAGTGATTTAGTTGCCCTCACCCCAGCCACCTGGACCGCCCTCTGCGACTTTGCCCATGGGTTCGATGTCTCAACGATTCTGGCTGGACAAGCCCACTTACGCGGCGCTGAATTTCAACTCAAAAACACCACTCAACCCCGCCTCTGGTTAGAGGTCACGTTGATGGGACTGTTACCCTCCGCGATCGACATTCCCTCGGCAGGGCATCGTCCCCTGTCCACCGCCCTGTCACCTGTTGCCAATAATGCACCGACTGCTCCAGCCCGTCGAACGGGAGTATCCCCAGGAGAAACGGCCTCACCTGCTATGCCCGCTCCCAGTATTCCCGCTCCCGGTATCCCTGTCCCCGGTATCCCGTCCCCGGTATCCCTGCTGTGCCGCCGCCCACAATCGCCGACGCGGCGATCGTGGCGGAATCCCCTCCGGCGGAAATTGCTACCACGACCGGAGCGATCGCTCCGCCCCCCCTGCCCGCCCCATCGGATTCTAGTTCGTCCACCCACGGCCCCGCTCGCTGCCCCCCCTGCCGAGACCCCCACAGCAGATCTGCCACAGTAGATCTAGACAGTCTGTGGAAAAGCATGTTGCAGCACCTGCTGCCCCCCTCCACCCAAATGCTCATGGGCCAGCAAGGCGGCTTACTAGCCGTCAGCGATACGGAAGTGCGCGTGGGTATTGTGGCCCAGTGGCATGGCACAATGAAACCCAAAATCGTAAATCTGGAAGCCGCCTTTGCCAAGGTTCTGGGCTATCCGGTGACCGTGCGTCTAGACGTTGCCACCCCCGCTGACTTCCAAGCGGCCCGCCAATCAACCACGCCGTTGCCCAATGCTGTGTCTCCGCCCGCGATCGCCACAGACAGTCGCCCCATCGTGGACAATCCCCCCATCACAGGCAGCCCCATCACAGACAATCGCCCGCGATCGCCTGCCCCACCCCAATCATCTGTCCCCCCATCCTCGGGTCCCGCACCGGCCCCGCTCTCCTCCCTTCCTGCTCCCGCACCCTCCTCGCCGCATCCGCCATTCCAACTGGCCCCTACCCCACCACCTGGATCTCAGCCTGTAGAGGACTGGGTAGAGCATGATGTGACCCGAGCCGCAAAGCAGCTAGCTGAATTTTTTGGGGGCAAAGTGATCGATATCAGCGATGACGAAACCTCCTGGACCTCGGGTATGCCTGTGGTAGGGGGCGAGGATCTGCCCGATGAACTGACGGATTATGACGATGACGATATGCCGTTTTAAGGAATTGAAAATTAGTTAAAAATTAGAAATGCACAATTCAACCCACTGAAACAATCCATTAAAAAAGGCAAAATGCTCTGCCTAGCATCCTGCCTTTTTCAGGTTTTGAGATCAGTTTGAGCGCCGGGAATCTCTCCCCAATAAACCTTCGTCTACTTCACGGACAGCACACTACGACTTTGCAGCGCACTCGTGCCCTTCGACTCCGCTCAGGGCACGAGTGCGCTCGGGGCACACCCCACACACAACCGACAAGGGCAAGCTAGGCTCGACTCCTTTCTGGAAGTTGTCTGTGTTCAAGGCGCAATCGCTTAGTCGAGATAGCCCATGAGTGTGGTGGCATCATCAATATCATTGGAGGCAATCGGGCGGCCACCGGGCAGCAGCGACGCTTCGAGTAAATCAGGATTGCTAGCCATGATGGGACGACCACCCGCCATGCCACCGTCGTCCACCATTTTGATGGCACTTTCAAATACGGGCCGATCGCCCAACATTTCAAAAATCTTCTCGTGGCTCGCCTCAATCGGGCGACCATTCAGGAAAGAGCCAAAGAGCTCCAAGTGGCTCGCAACAACCGGGCGATCGCCCGCCACTGTCATCATGCCCACCACTTCCAATTCGCTCGGCATCACCGGACGGTTCAATACAGAACCCATCGGCTGATGCAATTGGATTTCGGCTTTCTTAGTGCGGCCCTTCGCAGGTTTAGGGCTAACGTCAATAACTTCTCCAGACATCGTTTTTTCCTCAGAGTAAGGGGTGGTTTTGGCAGGTAACTGGGTAACAGCAGGGGGAAAATCAGCCGCTTCTACAACCGGGTCGGCGGAACCTTCGACCGGAGCAGCAGAGCCAGAAGATTCTGGCAAGGCATCCTCTAGCACATCAACCTCTAGCGCATCAACGGGGGCCGAGGCATCGGCACTGACCTTACCATTGTCGCCGGACAGCACAGCTTCCAGGGCCGCCTTCGCCGCTGTTACTGTAGCCGCATCGGGAGTAGCCGCCTTAGGGCTAACCCGTCGCCGCCGACCGTTTGCCCTGGCGGAATTATTAGCAGTCATGATGGAACTCCCGAATAAGCGTGCGCGGCACGGACAATAGATTAAGGGACTTTTACCTTAGTGAAGACTGAAATTTAGTGCAGACCAAATACAGCCAAGACAAATGAAAAGACAGATAGGAATCTTTAGAACTTTGATCTAAATCTTAAGTCAGCAATCTAAACCTTAAGCAAACATTATAGAGCGAAAGCTTCATGGATTTTGCAACGAATTGACAGGTCATACTAATCGCCCTGATTGAAGAAGCTAATGATCAGCCCCCTAGCCACAAATCCTGTGATCGTAAACTGCTAAAAAAGCAGGGCGATCGCCCTGCTTTTTTAGCACTGAGGACAACCGACTCGCCTACGCCCGCGCGCCGACCGCCTGCGGAGTTTTAGCCGTCAACCGCTCATAGGTCGCCCGCATTTTCAACCCAGTCAGAACCTGGAATAAGCCGGTGCCATTAGCCGAACCGGGATATTCGCGGTGCTTCAACAGCAACTCCGTCAACTCACCCGAATACTTGGTCGAGGTTTTGCTCAGATGCTGCTCAATATAGATCACTTCTTCGAGGCGATCGAACTGGCCATCCACTTCCAAGACCGACACGCTGTGCCCGTAATAGGCATCGGGGCCATAGTGCATCCGAATGCCGGGATACGAACAGGTCAACTTGCGGCCACAGGGAATCCAGTCAATCGTAGAACCTTCATCAAAGAGGTAAGCGGGTTCAAACCCTTCCACTTCATCGCGCTGAATCATCTGGACACGCAACACCTTACCTTCGTTGTCACCCTTGATTAACTGGGTCGGCAGCACCTGGATCACCACATCGGCAAATTCCTTTTGGGGATCGATATAGGCTTGGAAATCAGGTTTGCGGGAATTGATCGCCGCGAGCACGTCCTCATAGGTATGGCCCCGTTCTGCCATATCGCGCTGAATCTTCCAGGCAATCTTGACTTCATCACTGATATTGAGGTACACACTGAAGTCCATCAATTCACGCATCCGCGCATCGTACAGGGGGTGCAGCCCCTCCACCACAATAATGTGGTTGGGTTGAACCACTTCCGGCGGGTCAATCAAGCCCGTCTCGTGGTTATAAATTGGCTTGTTGATGGCTTCGCCGTTTTTCAGTGCTTTGATTTGCTCGTACATCAAATCAAAATTGTTGGCCTTGGGGTTCAGGGCCGTCACTTTTTGCTCTTTGCGCTGATAGCGATCCAGACTGTGGTAGTCATCCAGGCAAATCACCGTGATGAACTCTTCCCCAAACAAATCTGACAATCGGCGTAAAAACGTAGACTTGCCGCATCCAGAGTCTCCGGCAACGCCAATCAGAACCACGCGGTCTGGCTTAGTCATAGGTGTCCTCAAAAGTAAAAAGATGTCTACTAACTGTGTCTGAAGTAAGCGGTGTGAGCGGTCTACGGTCTACCTTGCTAGCACAAACTGCGGCATTGCCAACGGTCTACCACAGGGTTCCGATTGCCGTAATTCCTACTAAGAAAATGCAAAGAACATGCAGGCGAGCCACAAGCCTAAAGCTGGACGTCCGTATGGCCTCAACTTTTCCCAGGAAGTATTTAATACTACCGTTGCGGCTATGATACCAAAAACGCGATCAACCCCACAAGATTATAAAGAAAGTCGGAAGAGGCGGATAACCTTGCCCCCGCAGGAAGAGTTTCCTAGCTCTAGATTTGGTAAAAGGGTCATATTGCCGCAAAATAATAGATAGGATAGGAGCAAGTGAGTTCATGAATATTTCAACCACAGCGGTTGCCGCTGCAAATTCCATGGCTGGTAGTCGGATGTATCGCTTTGAGGTCGTGGGGGGCTGCGGCCCGACGGTTCGTAGAAGCGGTAGCCGGTATATCAATGTTTCGTACGCTCGGATGAGTGAGACGGTGCAGCAAATTGTTCGCAGCGGCGGCAAGATCGTCAGCATTCAACCTTTAGATAGTCTTAACGGCACCGATTCTGGAAACGTTACCGCTGGACAGAATGTCCCAGCGGTTGCGGCTGAAACTGTTGGACAGAACCCCGCCCCCCCATCCAAATCCATGACGCAAACTAAAGAGAAGAAAAAAGACGTTCCCGTCAATATCTATCGCCCCGCCTCTCCCTACCTGGGTAAGGTTGTCTCTAACGACCCCTTGGTCGCAGAGGGCGGCATCGGCAAGGTCCAGCATATCAAGTTCGATATTTCCGGTGGAGACTTGCGTTATCTGGAAGGGCAAAGTATTGGGATTATCCCCCCAGGTACCGACAAGAACGGTAAACCAGAAAAGCTCCGTCTGTACTCCATTGCCTCCACCCAGCACGGTGACGATGTCGATGATAAAACGGTTTCCCTCTGTGTGCGCCAGCTAGAATACAAGCATCCTGAAACCGGCGAAACGGTCTACGGCGTATGTTCGACCTATCTTTGTCATTTAGAGCCGGGGGCCGAAGTCAAAATTACGGGGCCAACGGGTAAGGAAATGCTCCTGCCCGATGAGGAAGATACTACCGTGATTATGATGGCAACGGGAACGGGCATTGCGCCGATGCGGGCCTACCTGTGGCGAATGTTTAAGGATAATGAGCGGGCGAAGAATCCTGACTATCAATTCAAGGGCTTTGCTTGGTTAATCTTTGGGGTGCCGACGACGGCCAATGCGCTATATCGGGACGAGTTGGAAGAAATGGCTGCAAAGTATCCTGACAACTTCCGGATTACCTACGCCATTAGCCGAGAACAAAAAAATCCCCAGGGCGGGCGGATGTACATCCAGGATCGGGTGGCCGAAAATGCCCCAGAACTCTGGTCACTTATGCAGAAGGAAAATACTCACACCTACATTTGTGGGCTGAAGGGTATGGAGGATGGCATTGATGCCGCACTCTCTGCGGAAGCCGCTAAGGTGGGTATCGAGTGGAAGGAATACCAGCGTTCGATGAAGAAAAGCGATCGCTGGCACGTCGAAACTTATTAAGCCGGACAGCGTATCGGTTACCACACCGTCCTACTCTGCCCCACTAAAACCCGAGAAGATTCTCAGAATCTTCTCGGGTTTTTAATTGAACAAGTCGGACAATGACGCCCAATCTGCCCTTAGGCGATTTTCAGGAAAGCTTATACCGACCGAGATTGTTCCCTTCGACTTCGTTCAGGGAGCAATCTCTAACTGGCTGAGCGGAATCGTAGTTCGCTTCCCGCAGGATAGCCAGCGGGTATATTATTGGAAATCGTCTTAGATCTTGGGATCTTGGCCCTAAATCTTGGCCTCCAGGGACTTGAGGTATTCAGTATTCACACCAGACTCGCGAGTCAGGGCAATTTTGCCAGTGCGGGCCAGTTCCCGAATACCAAATTTGCTCAGGACTTGGACGATCGCCACCATTTTGCCCGGGTCGCCCACCACCTCCAGGGTCAGGGAATCCTCCGAAACATCCACCACCCGCGCCCGAAAAATTTGGGCCAATTCAATAATCTCCGATCGCGTCGCGGTAGAGCCATTCACCTTCATCAGCATCAGTTCCCGCTCAACGCAGGGAACCTCGGTAATGTCCTGCACCTTCAACACATTAATCAATTTGTACAACTGCTTCGTTAGTTGTTCAATGCTTTGTTCATCACCGGGGACCACCATCGTAATCCGGGAAACGCCCATTTGCTCGGCTGGACCGACCGCCAGACTTTCAATATTGAAACCGCGACGGGCAAACAGACCGGAAATGCGGCTCAGAACTCCGGCTTCGTCTTCGACCAGAACAGAGAGGGTGTGCTTCATAGTAACGACTGGGCGCAAATGAGAAATATGGACTTTTATAATATCGCGGTCCCTGCCCCCGGAGAACCCTCTCCCAGGGCAGGGCCAGAAAATATTAACGAACCCAGATCAATCACCAAGGACGCATCGCACCGAAAACCGCCGATTAGCGATAGTCCGCCGTTTGAATATCACGAATGCGGGCTTCTGGCCGCAGGAAGCGATCGATCTGCGATTCAAAAAAGGCACGATTGGCCTTCAAATGTTTGGGATTCGTGTCATCCAAGGGATAGAGGAGCGCCGTCCGCAGGGCCTGAATCACCGCCGAGGTCACACAGTACATCGATCGCTGAAAGCTAACCGCGAGTTGAATCAGCATGTCATCTTCACCCCGGCAGTGTTGCTTGTAGTACTCCACCAGGTAAGGCGGCAGAAAGTGCAGCATGTCCTGCGCCAGCAGCGTCGGCGGAATGCCCGCGGTGCCTACGGGAAACTTGTCGGCATACAACACGCCGTAGTGGAAGTCCTTTTGGTCCTTGGGCACTTGCCCCGCCTGGGCATTGTAGGATTTGGTCCCTCGAAACGGTGAGGTGCGGTAGAACACGGCTTCTACGTAGGGGAGCGCCGCTTCGTAGAGCCAGGTGAAGCCCTTAGACTTGGGAATAATTTCGTAGCATTCGCCCTTGATATAGACATTGTGGTAGATCGGACGACCGGCGATCGCAAAAATTCCATTGACCAGAAAATCCATTGCCTGGGGCACGCTGGCGATTTTGCCTTCATCATACAGGTCCGACATTTCAAAGAATACCGGAGCCATCACCTCCCAAAACAGACCCAGGTTGGCGTAGTAAGAAGCTTGGCGGCACTGTTCAAGGAATAGGTCGGGGAACGCTTTATGCAGAGCCAACATGGCCGGATTACCTTGGAAATAGGCTTTAATGGCGCGATCGGCGTTGGCTTTATATTCGTCGGTATCAAGGAATGGGTCAAACTGGTTCACGGGCACATACATGCCCCGATGCCAGAGCATCGATCTCATGCATTCCTCGGCAAATTCCATGTTGATGCGATCGTGCCACAGATGATGAAATAACCGCGGCAGTTTCATTTTCAGTTCACCCTTGGCCATGAACTCCAACAGTTCGGGATGAGCCTGCCCGGTACCGCGCCAAATTCGTAAGTCCGCCTGATCCCCAGCATAGTGATTTTCCCGCTTGAGATATTCATCGGAAATGAAGTACTTGAAGAAGGGGAGGGGATTCAGAAACACCTGCTCCCCGATGTACAGCAAATCCCGCCAGTAAAAATCCATGGGCACTGCATAGGCTTTGTATAACCCAATGATTTGCATCAGGTTTTCCGGCGTATCCGGTAGCATGGCCCCCCCCGCTTCCAGACGGTGAATGATGTCGGCCAGGGGATGTTGGGACGGCGGCAGCGTGGGCTTGGGTGCAGGGTAGTTCATATTGGATATTTGGATATTGGATTTTGGACGTTGTGCGGTGAACGCGGGCGAATGCTCTGCTGTAGCGGACCTTCCTTAAAGTTGGCCTCACTTAGAGGACGGTAATAGTGCCCGTCGGAGGCCCTGCCAATAGCGGCGCATTCGCAGCCCGTAGAAATTTCCACTGCACAAGGGCATGGGCTGCAATGCACATCAAAAAGGTGTAGGCCAACCAAAAATGTAAGCTTCTACCCAGATCAGCCAAGGGGCGATTGGCAGGAAACAAACGCGGCAGAGGAATGACAAAGAGGGAAACATCCTTGTCGAAGGAGTTGGAAAAGAACCAACCGCTGAGGGGCACAACCAGCATGAAGCCATAGAGCAGGCTGTGCAGTGCGATATTTCGCAGCCTGGACCACTCGCTGCCCGCTTAGGTGGCGCATGGCGGCGCAGCTTGAGCAGCAGGTAAACAATGCGGGCAGTAAGCAGACCCATCGTGACAACGCCCAGAGACTTATGGAAGTCGTACAGAGTGCCCCGATAGCTAACGGGGCCAGTGAGATTGGCCATAAATGTGCCCCCCGCAAACAGCAGTAGGTACAGGGCCGCCATCCACCAATGCAGGGACCACAGCACTTGGGAGGGTTTAGGTTTGCGGGGTTTGGGCGAATCGCGGGATGAGAATGTCCATAGGCCACTAATGGAGCTTGGATTGGGAATGCAGGATTTGGAATTGACTGCTAGAGGGTTTCCCGCAGCGCGATTTTAGTGGGAGGAGTTAAGGGGGCCTGCCGGAGCACGGCCACGGGAGTAGCCTGGGCAAGGGCCGTGGTGGTGGCCTCACTCCAACGCACCATCCAGGTGGGCTGGACCCCAAACCAAATGATTAATCCCGTCAGGACTAGGGCCGGAAACTGCTCCCATAGGGTGACTCTGGGTAGTAGGCCGTTTTGGTATCCAGACGACCAAAGCAGGTGCGGTTAAGTAAAATGACGAAGTAAACCGCCGTTAAGCCCGTACCCAGAACACAGACCAGCGTGGGGATCGGGAAAACAGAGAAGCTACCTTGGAAAACGAGAAACTCCGCGACAAAGCCAGCCATGCCTGGAATCCCCGCGCTGGCCATTCCGGCTAGAATCAGCAGAGCACTGGTCATGGGTAGGCCCCGAATCGGATTGAGGAGGCCATTCAGGACGTTCAGGTCCCGAGTACCGACCTTAGCTTCCACTACCCCGACCAGATAGAACAGCAGCGCCAAAATTAACCCATGGCTCACCATTTGGGAGACGGCCCCCACCATGGCCAGAGGGGTGAGGGCGGTGGTGCCGAGGATGACATAGCCCATGTGACCGATGGAGCTATAGGCAACCATGCGCTTGATGTCGGTTTGGGCGATCGCCGCCATAGCACCATACAGCACACACACCGCCGCTGCGATTCGCCAAAGCCGGAGTCACCAAAGACCAAGTTTCGGGGAACATCCCCAAACAAAAGCGGACCAAACCATAGGTGCCCAGCTTTGCCAACACTCCACCCAGCAAAATCGCTGTGGACGTCTGAGGATTCCACATAGGCATCGGGAAGCCAGGTATGCAATGGCACTAGGGGAATTTTGATGCCAAAGCCCAGCACCATCAGAGTGAGCAGAATCAACTGCGTCGTTTGGGTCAGATCCTGCGTCTGAATGGCGGCATAGTCAAAGCTGCTGGCTCCCGTCAGCCAGTTCATCGCCAGGAATGCCGCTAGGATCAAAATGCCGGAAACCGCCGTATAAATTAGAAATTTGATGCCCGCATATTCCCGTTTCTCACCGCCCCAAATCAAAATCAGCAGATAAAACGGAATCAACTCCAATTCATAGAACAGGAAAAACAGCAGCAGGTTTTGGGCCAGCAAAGCTCCCGCCATTCCGGTACTAATCAGTAATACCAAGGAATAGAACAACCGGGGCCGCTTCAGGGCGGTAGCCTGCATCGCCTTGGAATCACTGCTGGCAATGACGATGAGAATCAGCAAATTCGTCAGGGCCACTAGCGGCAATGACAAACCATCCACCCCCAGGCTATAGCTCAGGCCCAAGGTCGGGATCCACGGCAGATACTCCGTCAACTGCATCGTGGGCAGGCTGATGTCGAACTGGGTAAACAGCCACAGAGTCCAGAGGAGGAGCGCAGCAGCCATGGCGATCGCCCCGGCGCGAAGCTGCTTGGCCTCAATATTTCCGGGAAATAGTCCAATCACAGCGGCACCCAGCAGCGGTGCCCAAATTAAGGTACTTAGCATCGTAGGGGATTTGTCCTGGGGTAGGGTGGCGATTAATTCAGAATTGCGCGTTGATGGCCCATTAAAAATGCGGGCCCTCTGGACTCTCCATTTTTAGTTTTGCACTTTAATTAGATCTTAGAGAAATAGCGTTGGAAACCAAGCTGCTGAGGGAGGTGGTGAGCGACATATGGGCAAGCATGGGGAAACAGAGCCAAACGCTCATAAACGCAATGCCCAAGATGATGGTGAGGGCGTAAAACTGTGACTGGCCGGAAGTAAAGTACTTCAGGGTTTGGCCAACCAGCAGGGTGATGAAGCCAAAGAAGTTGACCACGCCATCCACCAAGTATTTGTCGAACCAGGCGGTGAGTTGAGAAATGATACCCACGACCAAAATCACCGTGTTGCGGTAGATTTTGGGGGTGTAGAAGTCGTAGGCCACCCAGTCTTGCAGGGCCGGAATTGGAAATTTCACAGGCTTGGGAACTTGGCTACCCAGGTAAATGACTGCGCTCAGACCGGCTCCAAAGATGCTGGACCAAATTAGTAGGAGGGCCATATCTTTATCAATTTCCGTCCAAGCGGGAAGCAGGTTGAGAGCTTGCATAACGAGGGGTAGGTGGAGCGTAAAGCCGATCATCAGGGTCATGGGGATAGCCATGGGCCAATGCACTTCGGGCGATCGCTCCGACATTTGCTGTGGCTTACCGCCAAACACCAGGCAAAACAGCCGCGTTAGACCAAAGGCCGTAAACGCATTCACCACCAGGAGCAGCCCAATCAGCCAAAACCGGCTATCCGCCTTCAACCCTTGCACCAGCTCCAGCATGGACCAAAAGGTGCCGAGGGGCGGAAAGGCCACCAGACCCAAGCCCCCCACAATCAGCGCCAAACCCGACACAGGGCGACGGGACCACAGCCCTCCCAGTTGGGTGACATCTTGGGTAATGCTGTTCCAGACGACTGCGCCACTGCTCATCATCAATAACGCCATGGCCAGCGCATGGGAAAGAACCATCAGCAGGGCAGCTTCCGGATATCCAGCCCCGACAGCAATGAATACAACCCCCATATAGGCTGTAACGAGGTATGACAGCGCTCGCTTGATGTCAATTTGGGCCAGGGCAATTAACGAACCCCCGATCGCCGAAACCGCCCCCACCGCGATCGTGGTTGTTTGCACCACTGGAGACAGAGCCAAAATCGGCTCCAATTTGACCAGCACCCACGCCCCCGTGGCCACGACCACCGCATTGCGCAAAATGGAGGCCGGCACTGGTCCTTCCATGGCCTCATCCAGCCAGAGGTGCAGCGGAAATTGGGCGCATTTGCCCATCGGTCCTGCAATCAGCGCCAAACCTAGCAACGTGATCACCGTAGGGTCTACCTGGGCAGTTTCCGCCCACACGGCCAACTCAGAAAAATTCCAGGTCCCTGCCAGGGGCAGCAGAGCGATGACACCCATCAGCAAAAACAAGTCCCCAATCCGCTTGGTCAGGAAGGCATCGCGGGCTCCCGTAATTACAAGGGACTGATTAAACCAAATGCCGACAATCAGGTAGGTGCCCAGGGTGAGAATTTCCAGAATGATGTAGCAAAAGAAGAGAGAGTCGCAGAGGGCAAGGGCGGTCAATCCAGCTTCAAATACGGCCATAAAGGAAAACAGTCGTCCCCAGCCCCAGTCCAATTCCATGTAGCCAATGGCAAAGATTTGCGCCAACAGGTTTAAGCCCGTGACCAAGGCGATCGCCCCCACCGTGAGCGCAGAAACTTGCAGGGGAATCGTAAAATTCAATCCTGCCACATCGAGCCAAGAGAGGGAGAATTCGTAGGCGGGCTTGCCCCAAATGGCGCGCAGAGCAAACACCGCATGCAGAAACGAGAGAAACGTCATCACCAAATTGACATAGCCAGCAGGGCGCGGCCCCGTGCGCCGTGTAACTGCCGGGAACCAAATTACGGATAGAACCGCACCGAGCAGCGAGTAGCAAGGCACTAACCAGATGCTCTGGACGAGGGATTCCATTTATATCACCTCAAAAATTAAAGTATGGATTTGTGGGATATTCAGACATCTGTACTCACTTCCCCAGGAAGATCTGGGTCCGTCAAGTGGACAGATTATGTTTTTTTAACAATTACGCTAAGTATTATGTACCACGGGGCCTAGCGCAAAAGAACATTGCAATGATTGGAAACTATCGAGCAGACGAGCGATGCTGATCAATGGTTGCCCTAGCGAGGAAATGGCAGGTTTCGCTGGAGGCCACCCATGACGCCCCCCAACCGACTATGCTCCTGACATAGCCACCCAAATTCTCCCAAAGGAGTACCTGCACGGGGCCATTTTTGCCGATAACGTTGAGAATAGAAATTTTTCTGGTGTGATCTTGAGCCTTCCCTATCCACATCGCCAAAAACAACTCCAAGCCCTGGTTCAGAAGCTGGGCTTACCCGCCTCTGTGCCGATTCAGTGGCACCTGTTAGATTTGGCCCTGACCCATCCAACGCTGTCTGCCACTGCGAATTATGAACAGTTGGAGTTTGTGGGCGACGCGGTGGTGCGCCTCACGGCGGCTGAGTTTTTGTTTGAAACCTATCCAGAGTTGCCGGTGGGGGAATTTACCGCAATTCGATCCGTTTTGGTCAGCGATCGCACCCTAGCCCAACTGGCGGCCTACTATGCCCTCGATCGCTACCTTTTAGTGTCTGAAAGCGCCGTCAAGGACACCCTCGGCAGGGAATCACGACTGGCAGAGGCATTTGAAGCCATTTTGGGGGCTCTTTACCTCAGTACCCACAGCCTCACACACATCCGGTCCTGGCTAGATCCCCATCTGCAAGCCCGGGTGACAGAAATTCGGGCTGACCCCGCACGCCAAAACTACAAAGCCGCCTTGCAAGAATGGACCCAACGCCATCATAAAACCCTGCCCGAATATCGGGTTACGGAGACGGCGGGACGGATTGGAGCCGCCGATCGCTTTAGCGCAGAAGTGTGGGTCCAGGGAATCGCGATCGCCCAGGGCGATGGGCGATCGATCAAGGCAGCAGAACAAGCCGCCGCCCAAACCGCCTTTCTAAAGCTGACTGCGTTAGGTTAGCGGCACCCGCCCCATCAGTCCTGTTTTCCACTGACGGCTCAGTGCTAAACTCTTGAAGCCTTATCGGTTTAAAGCCTGGTCGGTTTGAAGCGTTCTTGGAATGACCCTATGCCTGCCTATCTGCTCTTTCCTCTGTTATTGCTGTTGACGGTTGGGCTGAATACTGTAGGTCAAACTTGGCTAAAACTGGGGGCGGATAAAATACCGCCCCAAAGCTACTTCTATTTGTTGAGTGGATTGACGGCCTATGGGCTGAGCACCCTAGGGTATATCAAGGTGCTCAGCCGATTTGACCTCTCAGTCGCCTATCCGATTGTGATTGGACTGACCACAATTGCCACGACGCTCACGGGAGTCTTTTTTTTGCGAGAAAGAGTTGTTCTGACCCAATGGCTAGGCATTGGGCTAGTGCTCAGTGGTATCTCGGCGATTGCCCTGGCCAGACCCTCGTAGGGATTTTGGATTACAGCCGGAATTCTTGAATATTCCTCACATTTCCCTATTCAAGAGCATTTCCCCATTCAAGACTATTTAATAAATCAAAAATCAATACAGTCCTTGCACCCATGCCCATTCCTGGGCCAGTCCATCGGCTAAAAGCACTTGGGGGTTGTAGCCCAGGAGGGTGCGAGCTTTGGTAACATCGGCGGCGGTGTGGCGAGCATCGCCCATGGCTGTACTTTGATACTCGCGTTTGAGCGGGACACCCAAAATCCGATCAATGGTATCTAGGACCTCCATAAGGACGACTCGGCTGCCCCCGCCAATGTTGAAGACTTCTCCGATCGCCGCCGGGACCTCAGCGGCGGCCAGGTTGGCGGCTACGACATCACCCACAAAGGTAAAGTCACGCGTTTGCTGACCGTCGCCATAGATCGGAATGGGGCGATCGTCTAGAAATGCTTTGAAAAATTTGTGAAAGGCCATATCGGGCCGCTGCCGAGGACCATACACCGAAAAGTAGCGCAGGGCGGTCACCGGCACCCCAAAGTTCTGCTGATAGAGCCAGCACAGTCGCTCTGCTGCGAGTTTGGTTATGCCATAGGGCGAAACAGGCTGCGGTGGAATAAGCTCATCTGTAGGCAAAGTTTCGGCATTGCCATAGACCGATGAAGTGGATGCATACACCAACCGCTTGAGACAAGGGGCGGCTTTGGCAGCTTCCAAAAGGACTTGGGTCGCATTAATGTTACGCTCGGTGTAGTCCCGAAAGCCACTGCCCCAACTGGCCCGAACTCCAGCCTGCGCCGCTTGGTGATAGATGACCTCCACATCTTGGAGTAACGCGGCCCAGTCAAGATGCTGAATATCGCCATCCACCAATTGAAATTGGGGGTGCTGCTCCAGATGGGCCAAGTTCTTGCGTTTTAGGGCTGTGTCGTAATAATCATTGAAATGATCGACACCGATGACGCGATCGCCGCGGTGTAACAGCGCATCGACCAGATGCGATCCAATAAAACCTGCGGCTCCGGTCACGATACTGAGTGTCATTCGGGTTAGAGGTATGAAAAGGGACAGCGAGATGCCTGGATTTTCCGGGGCGCTCTCCTCGTCAGCCTACCCAAGGTTGCTCATTGTGGCAAGCCTGTTCTTACAGCAAGCCTGTTTTGATGGCTAGTTTTGATGGCCAGCCTGTTTTTAGCGCAAGTAGCAGGCGCAATTGGCGGCCATCAGGCAATCCATTCAGCTTTGTGTAGACTTGCCGCTTCGCCTGCCCTTTCCCCGCAGCATTCCCCCTGAACAATAAGAAGAAACAAAATCGGAAAAACATCCTGAGGGCTGGGGTGCGGGATGACGAACAAAAATATATGCGATTAGGTTTTCCATGAATCATTAACGGAGCGCGATCGCTAATTCAACCTTACAAAGATCTCGCCACCCTCCTTCTAATTGTGAAAATTCAATACGTTCCAGTACACATCAAACAAATCAACCATTTCCATAAACACGATTTACATCGCTACCATGCCATGATTAATTCAAGCCCACGAAAACAATAGCTAATGAGAAACTTAACTTTGGATCAGGGCCAAGACGCCCCGATCAATTACCATTCAAACAGCTCAATCATTTTCCGGCGGCATCCACATCAATGCTTAACTATTACCTGAAACAGCCATAAATTTATCTATTCTAACAGGCAAGTCAGATTAGAACCTGCTCCTAGAGCTTTATATCCAACGGCTCATCACGCAATAACGTACTATTTCCTTACACCTCTCTGCCCTCATTACTCCCCCAGAACATCCAAATTTATATCACAGTTTTTTAGTTAATCACCTTTTGATCCGCGTCATAAATTCTGGTCATTCTCAGAATTAGTCACAATAATAAATTGAGTTTAAATTCAAAGCTTCTACAAATCAAAGTCCAAGCTAAATCTTGCAAAAACTCAACAATTTTAACCCTTAAAAACCTCATTTAATCACAATTAACACATGATTAAATTAATACAAAATAAAAGCATGAGAATTAAAAATCATCAGATTTTTTTACACTGTCATCATTTTATGAGCTAATGGAAATATTATGTTTTTTCTGTAATTAAAAAATCGATTTAAATCGATAAATCAAAGCACTGCTGAAAAACATCAACTGATAAAAAACGAATCAAAAACAGAAAATTAATACAGTGGAGACTTATAAAAGTCTATCGAATAATCATCCAATAAACCCCAGCAGCTTAGAGCTTAAAAACCGAATATTATGAAATCAGCATCACCCAGGCCGCGCATCGACATCAGTTCGCGGCTCAGTCGATTGCCTCAGAGACTGCTTACCTCAATTCTGGCGATCGCACTGGAAACCCAATGGCGATCGGTAAGGGACAGGGGTCAATCTCAGCGTAAAAATTTCTTAAATTTAACAAGAATTCCTTTGAAACCCCTTGACTTTATTGGCAAGACTGGTCAAGTTCGGGATTCTCTACTATAGTGAAGGCAGTCAATGCTTATCTTAATGTTAAGATCTTGTGAGATTGTTGATTGATTGTACAGTTTTACTGAGTATTATTGCTTAGGTTGCCCAGTCTCTAAATATCTAGCGCTTAGTTAATCGATTAACTGCACCACCGGAACTCAGAAGCAGTGCTTCGCTCACTCGAAAGTCTCACTTCTAGGAGGTTGGTTATGCGGATTGCCCAAATTGCTCCCCTATGGGAATGTGTTCCTCCGCCGGCCTATGGCGGCATTGAACTGGTCGTTTCATTACTTACAGACGAACTGGTCAGACGTGGCCATGATGTCACTCTATTTGCTTCTGGTGACTCCACCACCCTGGCAAACCTGGAATCCATTCATCCCCGCGCCCTGCGCTTGGATGATTCCGTTAAAGAATATGGCATCTATGAGATGCTGCAACTCAGCCAAGTTTACGAACGGGCCCAGGAATTTGACATTATTCATTCCCACATGGGTTGTGCTGCTTTGCCTTACACCCGACTGGTGAAAACGCCCACCGTTCATACGTTACACGGTGTTTTCACTCCAGATAATGAGAAAATGTTTCGCTATGCCAAGCGGCAACCCTATGTCAGCATTTCCAATGCCCAGCGCGAACCCAGGCTGGACTTGAATTGCGTGGCCACGGTGTACAACGGGATTGATCCGGATACCTATGACTTTTATCCTCAGCCCAGTCAGCCTCCTTACCTGGCGTTCTTGGGTCGCCTTTCCCCTGAGAAGGGGCCTCACTTAGCCATCGAAATTGCTAAGAAAGCAGGTTGGCGGTTAAAGCTGGCAGGCAAGATCGATATAGTCGATCGCGAGTTTTATGAAACAGCCCTCAAGCCCCATATTGACGGCGATCAAATTCAGTACTTGGGGGAAGCCAACCATGCTCAAAAGTCTGTCCTGATGGGGAATGCTGTAGCGACGTTGTTCCCCATTACCTGGCGGGAACCCTTTGGTTTAGTGATGGCAGAGTCGATGGCAACAGGGACTCCGGTCATCGCCATGGCATTGGGTTCTGCCCCAGAGGTAATTGATCACGGTAAAACCGGCTTCCTGTGTCACAACGTGGATGAGTGCATTGAAGCCTTGGCAAAAATCGCCACGATTGATCGGGCGGCCTGTCGGGCCCATGTCGTCAAAACCTTTAGTGTGCAGAACATGACGGATGGCTATGAAGCAGTCTATCGGCAGGTTTTGGCCGAACGATTTGCCCAAAATGGCCATGCACGGCAGATGACTTCGGTAGTGTAATTTTTCTAGAAGGCGTGACTTTCTGGATGATGCAGTTATTCGCATATAGGGCTATCCGTTATGGCTGTTTCTTTCTAGATTGAGGAGATCGATTGAGTGGCTCTTGTGCGCCGAAATTATGCATCAAAAGATAGAGTGTCAAAATTTTGAAATGTCTTATTCTCGTCAGTATACACAGATGACACCTATGGGGTTAGGGTAGCCCTATTCAGGATAAGGGGGGATTTTCATCCCCCTTTTTGTAACATTTCGATTCTGCTAAAATCCGAATGGCTTCAATGATTAAATATTGAGTTTTTGTTTTCGTTTTCACTATTGCAGTGAAACTGTGATTTAGAAGACTTTAACGTTTCTGTCCGGGGTTTATCTTTTGGATGGGATGCGTTTTTAAAAAGTCGTCGATCGCGACCCAATGATCGCGTTTAGTGAATCATTTCCGGATTTTCCGGATTTTCTATTGAGGTAAATGCATGGTTAGTTTTAATACACAATCTATTTTGACAACGGCATTAGATGCGGCGACAGCAGCAGACAGCGGTGAAGTCCTGTCTACTCCATTGCCTCCTCAGTCTCAGCATCGGCCATCCTACATGACATCCCGGCATAAGGCTCCCAATCGGCAGGCAATCGCGCTGATTTCAGATCATGGAGATCCGGCAGCAGAAATTGGTAAAGAGCAAGCTGGAGGCCAGAATGTTTATGTCCGGCAAGTGGGTGAAGCCCTCGCTAAATTGGGCTGGCAAGTGGACATGTTTACCCGCAAGGTTCACGCTACTGACGACGCCATCGTGCAGCATTCCCCCCACTGCCGCACCATCCGCCTCAGCGCTGGCCCAGAGCAATTTATCCATCGGGACCAAGTATTTGATTACATGCCAGACTTTTTAGCGGCTTTTCAAAAGTTTCAAAGCAAGAGCGGCATGAACTATCCCTTAGTGCATACCAATTATTGGATGTCTGCCTGGATTGGGCTGCAACTGAAGGCGGAGAACAATGTGCAGTTGGTGCACACCTATCACTCCCTCGGGGCGATTAAGTATCAAACGACGCAGCAGCGTCCAGCGATCGCCGAGACCCGGCTTGCGATCGAGCAGCAAATTCTGGAACAGGCGAACTGCATTGTAGCCACCAGTCCTCAGGAAGAATCCGCCCTGCGATCGTGGGTGTCGGAGGCAGGCTCAATCAAAGTGATTCCCTGTGGTACCGATATTGATAACTTCCATATTATGCCCAAGGCTGAAGCCCGCACCAAGCTTGGCTTTGGGGCAAATGAAGCCGTAATTTTGTACGTCGGTCGCTTTGATCCGCGCAAAGGAATTGAAACCCTGGTTCGGGCCTGTGCACATCTACAAGCTCTGGACAATTCGGCTCCGACAGCCGTGCGCCTAGTGATCGTGGGCGGTAGTGAAGCCGACCAACCCGATGGGGCTGAGCGGCAGCGGATTGAAGCGTTGGTGCAGGAACTGGGGTTAGCCCAGCAGACACAGTTTGTAGGCCGAGTGGGGCATGATCGGCTGCCGCTATACTATACGGCGGCGGATGTCTGTGTGATTCCCAGCCACTATGAGCCGTTTGGACTGGTGGCGATCGAAGCAATGGCCTGCGGCACACCTGTGGTGGCTTCGGACGTGGGAGGGCTCAAGTTTACGGTCGTTCCCGAAGAAACGGGACTGCTGGTGCCGCCCCAGGACACCGCTGCCTTTGCCCATGCCATTCAACGTATTCTTTCAGATGATCTGTGGGCGCGCAAACTGCAACGCCAAGCCTCGGCCCGGGTGCAGCAAAACTTTAGCTGGTCAGGAGTAGCAGTGCAGCTCAGTGATCTTTACCGGCGCTTACTAGCCAGTTCGATTTCTGACGAGCTATTTTGGCAGGGCACAGCGCCTAGCCGTCCGGCAGTGGGCAATTATGCGGCTCGCCGGGTGGTCACTCCCAGCTTAACGAAGGTGTCCTAGGCAGAGAATTGATATTAACATCCACAATTTCGCCTGAAGGGCGCAGCCTGCAGTCCTGGTACTGGATTGGCACTAGCCCTACGACCGCAGGCTACGCCCCTACAAAAAAATGAACCGTGGGCCGTCACTCTGCGGGCGCTGGCATTCAGTCCCCGAACAGCAGGATTCCTGGGAGAGTCCTGCCCTCGGCTACTCAGCTTTACCAGAAATAGGCTTTACAATAATAGAGATCTAACCTCTAACCCCGATTTTTCAGGTCTTGTCTATGTCCGTTCTGGCTGCGATCGCTGTTCTCACGTTGCTCATAGTGGTTCATGAATTAGGACACTTTGCTGCCGCACGGCTCCAAGGCATTTATGCCAACCGCTTTTCCATCGGCTTTGGACCGATTTTATGGAAATATCAAGGGTCACAAACGGAATATGCCCTACGTGCCTTTCCCCTAGGCGGCTTTGTCGGGTTCCCCGATGATGATCCTGACAGTACCATCCCTCAGGATGATCCGAACCTGATGAAAAATCGCCCCGTGTTGGATCGGGCGATCGTCATTAGTGCAGGTGTCATCGCTAATCTGATTTTTGCTTATGTCCTCCTAGCCACTCAAATTGGCATTGTGGGCATTCCTGAATTTGACCAACCCGGCGTGCAAATTGCTGACATCCGGTCTGACATCACGACCGCTGCGGTGCAGGCGGGCTTGCAAAAAGGTGATGTCGTGCTGGCGATCAATCGCCAAGACTTGGGTAATCAATTTGAGGCGATCGAAACGCTGCGCCAAGAAATTAGTACCCACCCCGGCCAACCCCTTGAACTGAAAATTCAACGCAACGGCACCTCCCTCGCCAATCCCATTGTGGTCACCCCCCAACTGGACGATAAAACCCAAGAGGGCAAAATCGGCGTTTCCCTCAAGCACTACGGCAATATTGTTCGCCAGCGCGTGGGCAGTCCGGTGACGATTCTGGCGATTGCCGCTGAGGAATTTCAGCGCATCACCCTGCTCACCCTACAAGGATTTGGCCAACTGATGACCCAGTTTGGCAAAGTGGCTGACCAAATCTCTGGGCCGGTCAAAATCGTTGAGCAAGGGGCTAAGCTGGCCCGCTCTGACGCATCTAGCCTGTTTACCTTTGGAGCCTTGATTAGCATTAACCTGGCGGTAATCAATATCCTCCCCCTACCCGCCCTTGATGGGGGGCAATTAGCCTTCCTGTTGATTGAAGGGCTCCTGGGTAAACCACTGCCTAAACGCCTCCAGGAAGGTGTCATGCAAACCGGGCTAGTGCTCCTGCTGAGCCTGGGAGTTTTCCTGATCGTCCGCGACACGACACAGCTTGAGTACATTCAACAATTGTTGAAGTAGTGTTAAAGTAGCCTGTTGAAGTAGCCGTTTATTTTTTAGTTCTCTCCCTTCCCATGGTTGCGGCCAAGCTCCCCTCCAAAAAACAGCGTGCCTTGGCGATTTTACAGCGGCTTCAGCAGCTCTATCCGGATGCCAAGTGTTCTCTAGACTACGAGACTCCGGTGCAATTGCTAGTAGCCACCGTTCTATCGGCACAATGTACCGATGAACGCGTGAATAAGGTGACACCGGAGTTATTTCGACGGTTTCCCGATGCGCCCAGTCTGGCCGCTGCGGACCCCGATATTGTCGTAGAACTGGTGAAGTCCACGGGATTTTTTCGTAATAAAGCGAGAAATATTCAGGGGGCCTGTCGCCGCATTGTGGAGGATTTTGGAGGCAGCGTGCCGCAGACCATGGAAGAATTGCTCACCTTGCCGGGAGTGGCCCGAAAAACCGCCAACGTTGTCCTGGCCCACGCCTTTGGCATCCACATGGGTGTCACAGTGGATACCCATGTAAAACGGCTGACCTATCGCTTGGGGCTAACTAAGCACACGGACCCCATCCATGTTGAACAGGATTTGATGAAGCTCCTGCCTCGTCCAGATTGGGAGAATTGGTCAATTCGGCTGATTTATCATGGGCGCGCCCACTGTATGGCCCGCAACCCACAGTGCGAAGGTTGCCCCCTCGCTGATTTATGTCCGGCAGCAACCCAGCCCCACAAGCGGATTGTGCCGAAAAATTAAACTCAAGAATTTAAGCCTGAAAAATTCAGTTATTTTGATCTGAGACGAGCTTTAGTTTGCTAGTATAGGTAGCTGTGTCTTTAAGAATTGCATTACAGAATTGGGAGCGTTATGGCAAAAAAGAGCATGATTGAGCGGGAGAAAAAGCGCACTCGGCTGGTGGCAAAGTATGCTAAAAAGCGGGAAGAACTGAAGGAAGCGTTTGACCAAGCGCCTAACCAGCAGGCCAAGCTGGAAATTCACCGCCAAATTCAACAGCTTCCCCGCAACAGTGCTCCCACTCGGATGCATAATCGCTGCTGGGCGACGGGTCGGCCTCGGGGTTTCTACCGTGACTTTGGACTGTCGCGCCACGTTCTTCGGGAAATGGCCCATGCCGGTCTGTTGCCCGGTGTCGTGAAGTCAAGTTGGTAGCTGGTCCGAGTTGTCCAGTGGGTAGCGCTATTGAAATGCCTGTACTTGAGACGCCGTTATTGTCCGCAGCAGCGGTCGATGCCTAGGCTATCGAGGAGCAGGTCGCTGACGGCGTTGGCGATCGCAAACTCTCCGTAGAAGCTATCCGAAAAGTCATAGGCTTCCATTTCGGTGACAATGGCGATCACTAGACAGCCCAAATCGTTCTCCCCTTCCATGCGCTGCCGGACAAAGATCTGAGCAGCGCGCTCTGCTATCTTGGCATTGGCCACCTCGGGCAAATATTCTTGATTCAGCCAGTGGAGTAGCGTCGCTTTCAGCCATTCTCCTTCTTGCGCGGCATTGGTGGCTGGTGGCAGGGTGATGGGTGGGATGGGTTCAACCATTGAGCAGAGTCGCCTACGTGCCTACACCTGTAAGTCTGCCACATTGCGTTCCATCCGTGTCGCCTAGGCCACCCATTTCGCAGGGTTCAGACTCTAGGGAAACGCCGAAATTTACGTCACAGTTTGCGGAATGATGGGAGCCAAGTTTGATATTCCTGCTATTGTTCAAGGCTATGCCCAGGGCTATTTTTTGATGGCCAATGGGGAGGGAGAGGCCCTGGATTGGTATTCGAGTCGCGATCGCACCCTCATTCCCCTTGATGATCGCTTTCGCTACCCCACGTCTTTGCGCCGCGTTCTGAATCAAGATCGATTTACAGTGGCTGTGAATCGGGCTTTTGCAGAGGTGGTAACAGGCTGTGCCGATCGCGACACCACTTGGATTTCCTCTGAATTAAAAGAAATCTATTATGCCCTGCATGAGGCGGGCTGGGCCTATAGCTTTGAAACTTGGCAAGGTGACCAACTCGCCGGGGGTATTTTAGGCTTGGTGATTGGCGGTGCGTTTATTGGGGAGTCGATGTTTTATCGAATTTCCGAAGGGTCTAAGGTGGCCATGGTCAAGCTTGTGGAGCGTCTGCGCGATCGCCACTTTGTATTGTTTGACGCTCAGATGATGAACCCCCACCTAGAGCGGTTTGGGGCGGTCACCATTGATCAGCGCGGCTATCAAAAACTACTGACCCAAGCCAAGCACCGACAATGTCGATTGGACTGAGGCGAAAGACATCACGGCGCGCATTCACCGGATAGGTGTTCACCTGGTATGCTCAGTGGGAAATGCGTCATGCTCTACACATCGCCCCATGGGAATTGCTATTGACTTTGGTACTAGTAATACTGTGATTGCCCGCTGGAATCGAGCCACACAGCGGCCCGAAACCTTATCCCTACCGGGGATCAGTTACCGATCAGGGCAGAATCCGCCCCTCATTCCCAGTTTGCTGTACGTAGAAGATGCGCAGCGCTCCCAGGTTGTCGTGGGGCAGCAGGTGCGCGATCGCGGGTTGGACTTGGGCAGCGATCCCCGCTTTTTCCGCAATTTCAAACGGGGGATCGGGGCCTCGGTGCAGGGATTTATGCCGGAGGTAGATGGACAGGCGATCGGCTTTGAACAGGCGGGACAATGGTTTTTGTCCACAGTGATTACTCAACTTCAAGCCATGGAACCGGAGGCGGCAGACTCGCTCACCTTTACCGTGCCTGTGGATAGTTTTGAGGCATACCGCCTGTGGCTAGGACGGATTTGCGATACGCTGGCAATTGACCAGGTGCGGATGCTGGATGAACCCACTGCCGCAGCCTTGGGCTATGGCCTTGCTGACTCTGAACGGGTACTGGTGATTGACTTTGGGGGGGGCACCCTGGATCTGTCCCTGGTGCAGTTCAAGGAGGGAGCGAAGGCTGTGGCGAAGCCCGTCGGCTTTTTGCTGAAATGGGGAAAAAAATCCTTTGCAGAAGAGTCGGGGCAATCGGTAAAAACGGCTCGGGTGCTCGCCAAGGCGGGCAAAAATCTGGGGGGTTCCGATATTGATCACTGGCTAGTGGATTACTTTGCGGCGACGCAGGGGCTAGCAGCAACGCCCTTAACGACCCGATTGGCGGAACGCCTGAAGATTCAACTTTCGTTGCAACCCCAGGCCCAGGAAGCCTATTTTGATGATGCGACGTTTGAGAGCTATGACCTGCAATTGAGTCGTGCCCAGTTTGAAGACATTTTGCAGGAGCGCCAGTTTTTTGCCGGGTTGGAGGACTGTTTGACCCAGATTTGGCAGCAGGCCCAGCGGCAGGGGTTAGGTATAGCAGATGTAAATGCAGTCCTGTTGGTGGGGGGAACAGCTCAGATTCCAGCAGTGCAGCGGTGGGTGCAGCAGTATTTTGAAGCACGGCAGTTTGATCTGTCCCAGGTGCGCTGCGAGCAGCCCTTTGAGGCGATCGCCCAAGGGGCTTTGCAATTGACCCAGGGGATAGAACTGCAAGATTTTCTCTACCACAGCTATGGTGTCCGCTATTGGGATCGGCGTAATGGCTGCCACGGTTGGCATCCCATTATTAAAACGGGGCAACCCTATCCGATGGGTAAACCCGTGGAGCTGTTGCTGGGGGCTTCGGTGGAAAATCAGCCCAGCATTGAACTGATCATCGGGGAATTGGGGCGTGAGGCGGAGCAGACCGAGGTTTACTTTGATGGCGATCGCCTAATTACCCGGCGGATTGGCAGTGCCCAGTCCACCGTTCAACCCCTCAACGATCGTGAGGGAGCCCGCAGTATTGCCAAACTGGAACCCCGGGGGTTTCCGGGCCGCGATCGCATCAAGGTGTACTTCCGGGTCGATGAGCAACGCTTTCTCCGCATCACTGTGGAAGATATTCTAGCGATTAAAATCCTCGTGGATGATCAGCCGGTGGTGCAGTTGAGTTAACCTTTGTGAGCGGTGTAAGGCGCGGGTGCAGACCGCCCAAAAAATCTTTTGCTAAATTACGTTTCAAAACCCCTAGGTTATGTGCTAATTTAGGTATCGCACTGTGATGCTGAGGGTCGCTAGCTCAGCGGTAGAGCATTCGGCTTTTAACCGACTGGTCTCGGGTTCGAATCCCGGGCGACCCATACCCCTTAGAACCCCACCGTATCGGGGTTTTCGGCTTTTAAGGGGAATCTCTGGCAAAGCCTGAGATGGCGTAGAATCGTCGGTATTATCCAGAGTTTTAGGTACAGTTTTAGGTACATACGGCATCGAGACTCAGTTCGGCCATTTGTGGAGGCGCGACGGGGTAGCGTAATCTGCCCAAGGTTTTTTGTTTTGGTGTTTATCCACCAGCTCCACCAGCTCCACCCGCAGCAAGGGTTTCAGCCACCAGTCATCCACCAGATCTCCCGCAATCCACCCGCAGCAAGGGTTTCAGCCACCAGTCATCCACTAGCTCCAGCTTTGCCATGCCAAAAAAACAGGAATACACGCTTGGGGCAGTCAATCAGCGCCTATCGGAGGGGAAGGTTAAAGCAAAGGTGTTTTTACGGCCGGGGGTGGGGACGCTTTATCTCAAAGCAACATTGCCCCCCAAACCAGGGAGTGATCGCCCACGTCCCTACCAGCAAGTCATCAGCCTGGGGCTTCCCGCCAACTCCGACGGCTTCAGACGCGCAGAGCAGGAAGCCCGCATCCTGAGCGGCGAATTAATCAATAAAGAATTTGATTGGGCCAAATACCAAAAGGCTGAGAAGCTGCCTGAAAACAAGCCAATCAAAGTTTGGGTGACTGAATTTAAGGCATGGTACATGCAGCGCCACACCATATCAGAGAAGACTTTTAAGGGCGATTGGATGGCAGTGTTTCAGCGCTTGCCCCAGGATGTCCCGCTCACCGCCGCGTTGATGCTGGAGACAGTTCAGGGAACTGAGCGCAATACCCGCACTCGCTCTGAAGTCTGCCGCAAGCTTCAGGAGTTGGCCCGCTTTGCCAAAATCGATGTCGAGTTGCTGGAGTTCAAGGGGGATTACGGCCCGTCAAAAGTGCGCGATCGCGACATTCCCAGTGATGCAGAAATTGCCTATTGGCGAGACCAAATCCCCAACCCAGCTTGGCAGTGGATGTATCGGGTGATGGCTGCCTTTGGTTTACGGGACCATGAGGCTTTCTTTTGCGAATGGACCAATTATGGCTTGATGGTACTAAAAGGCAAGACAGGTCCACGCCTGGTATTTCAGCCGCTCTACCCAGACTGGGTGGATAGCTGGGATTTGCACACGATAAAACGCCCTCCCAGCAAAGATATTGATGCTATTTATGCCAAAGGAAAGCTTGGGGATAAGGTGGCGCGGCAGTTTCGGCGCTATGGGATTCCATTTCAACCGTATGATTTGCGTCATGCCTACGGGATTCGGGCCTCGGTCACATTCGACTTGCCCGTAACAACCGCCGCTGCGCTGATGGGGCATACGCCGCCAATCCATCTAGAGCGCTACCACAAGCACATTCAACTCAAGCAAAACCAAGCTGCATCAGCGCGGGTGATGGGACGGACTGATCGCCCGAAGCCTCCACCTCCCACTCTTTAAACACCGCGCCGCTTTGATGGGTCTTGAGCGAGTCGCCGCCGCGCCGCCGCCATATCAATCTGGTGGCGGGCAATCTTTGCACCTGGCTTTCTGCGATTGCATAGTTCTTTTCCAACCCGAAACAGCCCACATTTAACGTCTTTATACAGGGCGCTGTAGCTGGGATAGCCCAAGGGTTCCCACGCTTCTTTTAGCGAGGACCACCGGCTTTGCGGCTCCAACTGGGCATGTCCAAGCGTTGGGGCAAATATTTCGGCTAAAACCTCTCGAATCAGCACTTTCAATTCCTCGCGATCGCTCATGCCGAAATCGCCTCCATTCCCCGCTGACTGGGCTGTTTCACTCGCTCGAACATGCCCCGATCTAGGTCACACTCGACATCGAATTCGCTGGGTCTTCCGTCTGAGCGATTCCGGAAATAGAGGCGGTAGGTATTGCCTGGGAGTCTCGCTGCCACCTTGAACTTGGCCCCCTGATGTTTTCCAGCTCGGATAATCACCTCATCACCAATCGCTACTGCCTCGCAATTGTCTGCGGCGACCACTTCTAGGGATGCCGCCGCCCCTGCTGGCGGGTCAGGCTGTGGCGACGGCTGTGGATCCGCTGTACCGCCTCCGGTGATCGGACATGGGGCGTCGTTGTTTTTGGCGTTCCGTAGGGCAATCCCTTTGAGGTACGCTGACCCATAGTTATCTCTGCCCTTGCGCACATCTGCCTTGAGCTGGATGGCGCACAGGTCCAAAAGTAGTCCGCTAAAGCGCTTCATCGAGACGGGATTTTTAATCCCTGCCGTTCCGCAGTAATGCAAATAGTTTGGATAAAGCCAGTCGTTCTGTCGGACGTAGGTATCCCAGCTCTCGCTATTACCGCCGTCCGTTGTCGATTTGCGAACCTTGGTTGCAGTACCAACCCCGGTTTTTACGCCTGGGTCGAAAACGCAGTTAGCATCCAGCCATTGGGCCAGCAAGTTCGTAGACAAAAGGCTGTCCTGGCGGGCTTCGTCCAAACCCGGAACCGCTCTAGCGGTATCGACGATGTACCGCCGCACTTCGGCATCAGGCATGTCCAAAACCCAGCGCATCAGTCCTGGGATGTGCGCTGCAAATTCCCCGGAAATACCGTCCCGGGCAACTTTAATCAGCTCGCGCCGATCAGCCGCTTCCACGACGCGCTTAAAGGGAATTGTGATCCGCCGCCGTTGGAGTCCACTTGTGTTGTCGGCGGATGAGATAGCTTCATTGGCGGCCATGATTACCATGGCGCATGGCAAAAAACTGGCCTGAGCATTGCGGTGCTTTCGTTCGTATGGGATCGGGTCCCCGCCTGTCAGGGCTTTCAGCTTCGAGACCTCGCCAGCATAGTGCTCGGAATCGGTTATGTACACCAACCGCTTGCCGTAAATTTCAGCAATTCTCATTATGGAATTTCAACTGGTGTTGGGTGGGATGACCAATTCCAAACCCTCCAGCATGAAGGTGAGGAGATGATCCCAACTATCGAAATAGAGATAACGGGTTAAAGCCCGCAAGTCATCGAAGAAAGTCTTGCGTGTGGGCAAGTGAGAACGCAAGAGTTTGTACTTCTCATCAAGCAGCTCCAGCACCGTGTGGAACAACAGTGACAGGATGTTGAGGGTGGCGAGGAAGGAAGCTAGATGCTGCTTTCCGTGCCCAAAGTTATGTTCTAGGTTGTAGCCCTTAGTCTTAAGAGTGTTATTGTTCTCGTTTTCCACCTTCCACCGGGTGCGACCCGCTAAGACAATCTCTGCCACCGTGACATCGGTAATCAGGTGATTGGTGGCAAAGGCATTTTTGTAGACCACCTTCCCATCAGGGCGGCTCACGGTCAGTTCGCACCAATTGACTCGGAGGGCATCCTCATCATCTTTGAGTGGCACTCCGTTGAGATAGCGATAGGTATAAATTTCTTCGACCTTCCCAGTCCACCGTTTTGCCGTGACCGTCGGCAGATCGATGCCTTCGAGATGGCCATAGAGGGTGGTGTGCGACTCTGGACGGCACACCAGAATGAAGTTGACCTGTTGCGCTAAAAGCTCTTGGCATAAGGGCTGATGACAATAGAGATCATCGCCCAACACCGTCACATTTAAGGCACTGTAGCGTTGTCCATACTGCAACAGCCACCGTTTGGCGGCGGCGTTCTCACAGTCCTGCTTGTCATGTCCATCTTGTGGCACGACAAACTCAGGCACCAATGGAATCACTTGAGCTTGACCCGGGCAGACCATCACTGGGGTCACCACGCTATGGAAGTAGCGCATTTCCCCCGACTTCAACTGGCGTGTGGAACACTGCGGGCAATGGATTTGGCTCGAACTGAAGTATTCGGTGCCATCGATGGACAGCAGCAGGGTGCCCGCAAACGAGCGAAAGCCCTGCAACTGTCCCTGTTGCTCCAACACCTGCAAGATTTCCTCGAAAATGGGAAACACCTGCTCCGGTTTCACCGGGTCGAGCAAAGCCCGAATGGGGTTGTCACTCGGAATCTGATGGACCCCAAACAGGCTTTGGGCGTTGCTGTGTCCTTTGCTGCCCGCCATCATGCGTTGGTAGGACAGAAATGAAGGGGTTTGGGTGAAGAACACGCTAAATGCGCTCAAGCCCGCATCTGCCATCCCATAGCGGCTATTCCGGCCAGTGCGTTTATCCGGTAGCGAGGACAGCACTTGGCGGAAAGAACCCACTATTGTGTCAAACAATCCCCGCTCTCTCAACGGTTCCGACTCACTTGGCTCATTCAG
>CAVYAN010000034.1:0-5818 GCA_963766075.1 uncultured cyanobacterium
ATGTCCTTACAATACCGATATCTCGGAAGCTTGAACAGCTATTTTCCATAATGAGAATTGCTGAGAAATGAGCGATCGCCTTGACATCAGGGAAGCATCCGCGATATATCCTCAGCACTCGCTGATAAAACACTATGGTTCAGGTTCCCCTTGTCAAGTCAGGCTATCGTCCCCAGGCAGTAGACACCAGCATCGAGGCTGATGCCCTTAGTTTTATGCTGCTACGCCAGCGGACAGACGCGCAGCGGTTACAGATGGCGTCAAAGATGATGCGCAGTGCCCGCCGTCTGTCGCTCCATTGTCTACGACAGCAATTCGCCGCCCTTTCGCCGCACGATTTGGGGCGAAAAATAGCGATCGCCTGGTTTCAAGAAAGCTGCCCACCGGACTACATCCCCACCATTACCGATATGCTCTGGGACCACGACCCTTTAGAATTAGCGGCTCAACTGCATGGCATTTTTGCGCGGTTGAATATTCCCTACTATGTCACCGGCGGGGCCGCCGCGATCACCTATGGGGAACCTCGGACCACCGGTGATGTGGATATTGTTTTGGGGATTCCGCAGACCCACTTGAGAGAACTGGTGCAAGCCCTGGAAGCAGAAGGGTTTTATGTGGCTGGTGCTGACGATGCGGGGCCAGGGCGTTGCCTGTCGATTACCCATATTGAGAGCGCTGCCCGTGCCGACCTAATCATTTCGGGAGATATGGACTATGAGCGTCTGCGGTTTGCGCGATCGCGCCTCATGAGCATCCCAGGTTTCGGCGACATCATCTTCTCCTCCCCGGAAGATGTCATCCTGAGCAAGTTGCAGTGGGGCAAACGTCATCAGTCGGAGAAACAATGGCGCGATGTCTTGGCCGTGATGAAAGTTCAGGGCACCAGCCTAGACTTTGCCTACCTCTGGCAATGGGCACCAGAACTGGGTGTTGCTGATGATCTGAGCCGCGCCTTTATCGAGGCCGGGATTTAGCGCAGCCGTGCCGAGATCGCCTGTGCCTCTAACCCACCAAATCCCAAGCATACTGGCTAAACCGTGTCGGGCTGAGCGCCGTATAGCCCACAGTATTCTGAATATTCCGGTGCCCCAACCAACACTGGATATCCCGAGTCGTCCAGCCTTTCTCAGCCAGGTAATAGCCGCAGGAGTGCCGCAGCATGTGGGGATGTATGGATAACGGCAGCTCTGCCAGTTCACCACACCGCATGGCAATCTTGGCGATCGCGCCTGCCGATAAATGCTTGCCCCGCTCATTGGCAAAGAGGTGATGCCCCTCTGGGTAGCGATCGCGCAGTGCCTCCAGCGCCGCCACCTCATCCGCTTGCAATGGGTGGGTGCCACTATCGCTTCCCTTAAGCCGCTGGATGTAGATTTGCTGGGAGGGAATCATCACCGCATCCCATTTAAGCTTGGCCGCCTCACTCGCCCGCAGACCGTGCCGGAACATGAGCAAGAGCAAGGCATAGTCTCGCACCGGATGACGGCCCCGGACTGCTGACACCTCCAGCAGCATTTTCACCTCATCAAAGGTGAGGTATTCCCGCGATCGGTAATCAGAATTTTTCTTGCGGGTGAGGGGAGTATCCATGGGCCAAGTCCAAATCGATGACTTTTCCATTTTAGCAAACTGTCTGATAAATAGTCACAAATCAGACAGTTTTAGACGCTGAAACCCAATGAATACGTTGATGAATCCATGCCCTTAAATTTGAGGGGCAGGATAAGCCGCTGCTATCAGTCGCACGGAGGTGAGAAACCGCTAGAACCCCTGATAATAGGTGCATGGGTGGTGATCCGGACGGATAGCACACTCGATTGATTAGCCCTGCTTATAGGGAGGCGGATTTTTGGGGATATGGGCACGACTTCGATTAGCCAGATGATGAGAGTGAGAATTGAGCTAATTTCTGCGGTGCAAGAATTGAATCGGCTGATTCGGGAGGGCCATGGCGATGATGTGCGCCGTGGCGTTGATTTGCTCATTCGCTCCATTGAGCATGGCGAAAGTTTCGGGTATGGTGTGGCGATCGCCCGGATTGAACAACTCGAAGCAGTTTTCCAAAATTTAGAAAACTCTGGTGCCCAGCAGCGATCGCCGCAGGCAGAACCGGCCCTCGCCATCAGGGAGGCCGATCTGCTGCGGAAATTTGGGATCGATGCCCAGCGTCTGGAGAGTGCGATCGCTGCTGGGCACCAGAAGGATAAGTGGATAGCCCATCAAACCGGATGGCAATCCGTGGGGTTTGGTCGCTGGGTGGAGTCGTAATTAGTGGACGTATTTCAACGTTGCTTGGCAAACCAGCAGACGGCCCCATCTTTGACCGTGGCACAAATCAAATCCACCCACCCGTCCCCAGCTTCAACTTTCCGCTGAAACAAAGCTCCGCAAATACCATCAACAGAAACGTGCGGTGTTCGGGGATTAGGACAAGGATTTTGCCCGTCGGTTTGTTGTCCAAACAGGATCAGGGTAGAAACCCCATCCTCCCATCTGAGATTCATTGCGCCGCCACCTGCCCAGGTAGCGCCACTTTGGGTGCAGGTATTGTCGATCTGAACGTTACCATTTTGGATGTATTGACATCTGGTGAGAATGTCAGAATAGGTTCCCGCGATCGCCTGATTCGCCAGCAGGACGTTGCAGTTTGCTACCAGGCAAGAGAGTGCTATCGGTGCGAAGTGTTTCATGGGGTTGCCTCGAATCAACGAAAACGCGACAGTCCAATCTACGCAGGGAAATCCTGGGTTCCCGGAGGTTTTGAAATAGGCGAATCACCCGCACAGAGTCCGGATCAGTTCGGAAGAATTACCAAGTCTGGCCAAAGTACTGCCGGGTATCCGTCGGCTCCATATGGGTGCCACTGGGGCGCGTTTCCAGTGTGTAGGGGTAATAGCTATTCTCTGTTTCCTTAATCGCCATTTTCAGCCACGCAAAATCGTGGGCGTCCAGCTCTAGCCAGCGATCGCACTTCAGCCGCAGGATCCGGGTCTCGAAAGGCCGAGTGTGCACAATCTCGCCATATAAGCCGTTCGTGATCCGCACCTGGATTTTCTGGAAGGCAGGATCCGGCATGGCGGCAACGTGATCAATCAGGGCGATCAACTGCCGCTGGGCATACTCGCACTGGTCGGGGCGATCGCAGGCATCCGCCAGCCGTTGAGTTAGCCGACTAATTTCCAGATTCGTGGTGGTGGTGGTCATTCTTTACTCCGTTTTTTGGGTGAATTTGCCCGTTTGGGGATCGGTATGCGCCAGAATTGCGCCTGTCGGCACCTTTACTTCCAAGCCTGCTTTCTCACATGCCGCGATCGCGGCATTGACACTTTCGTATTCCAGTCCAGCCACAAGCCGCTCACCACGAATGCAGATGTCGATGGTGCGGGCCATGTTGCCGATTTCCGCGCTATCAAACTGTTTCATCGCTTTTTCACGCAGTTCCTCGGGAATATTGGGATCCGCCGAGATTTCTTGGTGCAACTGGGCCAGGGTGAGATCCTTGGCGAGCACCTCCAGCAGCCTTTTGGCCTTGGCCGTGACAATCCGCCGGACCGTTTGATACGCCTCCAGATGCTCATGACTGAGGTGGGATAATAGGCTACTCAGTTCGTCGCTGAGTTTGTCTGCGGTTTTGGCTCGGATATCGCCCTGCAAGTTGTCCTGGTAGATGGTCCTTTGCTGCTCCCATCCGCCCGCCGCAGACCAGCTTTTGAGCGTGGATACTGGCACTCCGCTGAGTGCGGCGAGAGCTTCAAGGGTGACGCGATCGCCCTCGATAGTACTCGCCGCTCACATTGGGCTTTATCCCATTTTTTTGGTGCCATCTTGGTACCACTCGGTATCACAGATAATTGTTCGCAGTAGCGCTATTGCCCTGCCGAACCACCGAAACCGAGTCGCGGTGGCAGTCTTCAAACTCCTGAAGCACTTGCTGGGCCTGGAATTTGAGCGAAGCGTTAACGTCCCCGTGCTTGTGCAGCCGTCGAAGCAAAGGCCGCACGGAGGGAGCGGGGCAGTAGCCCAATCTCGCGCCGTAGGGTATCAATGGTGCGGCACCGGGCGATCGCGGCATCCAGCAGGGCTAGGCTCTCGCTGTCGGTCCCTGGGGCACTGTCAACAATCAGGTCGAAATCCCTGCCCAGAGGGGCGATCAACTGGCGTAGATGGGCCACCTCGCCATCATCGAGGGCCATGGCGAGGTCAACCGGGTAGTAGGAACTGCCGTGGGCAATGCCAGGGAAGCGATTGGACTTGAGGATGCATTTGGGCATGGATTTTGGTACTAGAGTTCTACTCCTAGTATCGCTTATGGCCCAAAAACGTACTGGGTATGGCCATTGGGGTTTCTACAATTTGGAAAATGCTGCATTGCCGTTCGGAGAGTGGCTAGGCCGCTGCCAGGGCATTGCTATATCCCTCTTTGGTCACTCTAAGCAGATGAAAAGATGAGTTGCAGATTTAACTCATGCACCAATGGGCAGATGAACGCATCCATTTTGCGTGTCAATTGTTCAAACCCGGTTTGCAATGAGGCGAGCGGAAAGACCTCTAACCACCGTTTGAGCCAGTTGAAACAAATTAACGGTTGGATGATTAAGCGCAGGTTGTTGAGTACGTTCTTCCAACCGCTTTGGTTGTCCCACCAGGGATGTCGTGCAAACTGTTGATGGGCAAGTGGACACGAATCGTTGAACTGGTCGGCAAACAAACTGACCATCAAAAACGCACTCATGACCAACTCCCACCACTTTTCAATCTGCTCATAGCTTGTCATGCGAAAGTCTGCCCAACCTAAAGCATCTTTAGCTTGCTTGAGACCATATTCAATCCAGGTTCTAAAACCGTAGTTGTCGCCAATCTCTTGCAGTTTGACGCTTGGGGCAACCACCATGACGAACGAGGTGGAATTGTCTGGCAAGGTTTCGGGGTCAGTGGTCAAAAGCCAATATTGCTGGCGCTGACGCTTGCCGTAAATCACCTCTGCCATGTAGCGAACTTCAGTGGTGCCATTGCTAAAGGTGCGCTCAAACGTCTGCCACGGCTCCTGAGTCACCTCTTGGTCTTGCGGGAGCCACAGGGCATGATTGCTCCGAATCGCCAAGATGTAAGGCAGTTTTAATTCATCTAACACGTTCACAAAGTTGACCTTACTTTCGCCATACAAACTATCGGCGAGCACCAGTTCAAACCCAAATCCCATTGCTTGCAGTTGACGAATCATTTGAGCTGCAATTTGAGGCTTGCTTTGATACTCCTCTTTATCCTTGAGTCGTTCTCTCGGTTTGTAGACTTCAAAGGTCAATGGCAAAATCATGCCATCGACTAACCCATAGGCAGTCACCGCCACAATGCCATTTTCTTTCTTACCCACGTTGCTGATGTATTGCCGTTTGACATAGTCAGTACTTTTCCCCTTCTTACAATCTCCAGTCTCATCGATTAACAAAATCATCGACCGACCGTTAAGCACTTTCAAGATGATCTCCAACCGTCTCTGACGTAGCTGGGGTGCTGTCCACGGAGATTCGCTCAGAAAGTGGTGCAAGTTTTGTTGGTTATCGAGTCCAACCGCTTTGGCAATGGCTGGCAGCGATTTCCGTTTAATCTCGCTAATCATGCCCAAATGTAAGTACTTGAAGGCCTCAAAGCGGCGCACTTCTGAAAACAAGTCCTTATACAATTGGCAATACTCATCGACAAAGCGGATCGTCGGTTGAGCTTCTCTCGTAGCAGGCATTGTGTCTTGCTTACACCCTAAACTCTCTACCTCCTATTCTAAATTCTTCTGGTAAAAGTGATTAAAGAGGGATAGGGT
>CAVYAN010000035.1:0-3752 GCA_963766075.1 uncultured cyanobacterium
CCGCGCGATCTTTAGGTTCTCCCGCTCCTCCTTTCCCAAAATCAACCGCTTCAACTGCCGTAACTGGCCAATCTCCGGCGGCAACTCGGTCAGTGCCAACCCCGCCAGATCCCGTTCTTCCCATGAGTTGCCGCTCGACAGCACAGCCCCGATAGAAACTGTGACTTGTAAGCGAGGATCAGAGACTCGTGAACGAGAATCAGAGACTTGTGAATGAGAATCAGAGACTTGTGAACGAGAATCAGAGACTCGTGAGCGAGGATCAAAAACTCGTGGACGAGGATCAGAGACTCGTGAGCGAGAATCAAAGACTCGTGGACGAGAATCAAAGACTCGTGGACGAGGAATCAAAAACTCGTGGACGAGAATCAAAAACTTGTGGACGAGGATCAAAAACTCGTGGATGAGGATCAAAGCCTCGGTGGACAGAGACGGGGGCTTGCCGATGGGCCACTCCCGCCTATCGACGGTGGGATGCGGCAGTTAGGCGATCGCTGTCGATGCAGGTTCAGCTTTGGCGGCTTTGGCACGGGTGGCTTTGAAGCGATCGCCCAATTGTTCTGCGATCGCCTTCAGCCCCGGCGTCTTTTTGGCAGCAGTTTTGATGTAGTCGTAGACGGTGAGGCTGCTGTTCATGGCTTCGCTGCTGACGGCCATGAGGGTGTCATCGACTTTTTCTTCGAGTTGTTGGAGGCGGAAGTGAACGTCGGTGAGGGCGATGGCGAGTTGATAATCGCGGTTGAATTCGGTGAGGTCAAAGCTGGCGGGGAGGATGTCGGGGTTGGATTGGGCGGCGGTGAGGCTGTTGCTGACGAAGGCGAGGCTTTTGTTGCCCATTTTGAAGAGTTTGCGGCGTTCTTCGACGGTGAGGTGGATGAGGAAGGGGAGTTTGGTTTCAATCACGGCCAGGGCGGCTTTGATGTCTTGCAGATCGGTGTCGGTGAGTTGGGCGGAGATGTTTTGGTATGGCATAGGGGTGAAAAGTTCTTGAAGTGGATGCAGCCTGACGTCTCCGTGAATAGGTAGACGATTGTGCTGTTTTTATACTTTCTTAAGAGTTCCCACCCAGGTGGGCGATCGCTCAGAGGGGTGTAGGGCAAGCATCTTTCAAGCATCTTTTTAGAGGGGCGCTGCTGCGGGCGGTTTGATCAGCCCAGATGTCGGATTACACTGATGTCAAAGCAATATCAAAGCCGCAAACGACCGGAACGACACGGGTGATCGATTGGGGCGAGGCGCGATCGCGCCCTGGCTGGGTGGTTTATAATAGCGCCAGTACGGGAGAAATTCACCATGAGCGATCTGATCACCCAGATTTACAATGCCTTTGATCCCAGTTGGCCGCTACCTGCGGGCGATCCGCAGTATGTGGACTGTCGGTCGGTGCGGGGCGACGAGGACATTGTCAACGATTTGGGCAAGCGGATGCGCAATTCGGCTCAGAACACCTATCAGCTCTACACCGGCCATCGGGGCAGCGGCAAATCGACGGAGCTGCGGCGCTTGCAAAAAAGCCTGGAGGAGCATGGCTTTTTTGTGGTGTATTTTGAGGCGGACGAAGAGGATATCGATCCGCAGAATGTGGAATACATTGATATTTTGCTGGCCTGTACCCGCCGCTTTCTCAAGGACATCCGCACGGCCAATGCCCAGCCGATTCAGAACTGGCTGAAGGATCGGGGCCAGGAGCTGAAGGAGCTGGCGCTGATGGATGTTTCCCTGGAGAAGATCAGCCTGGAACAAGCCCTGTCGGCGTTTACCAAGCTGACGGCCAGCATTCGGGCGGAACCGACCCAACGGGCCAAAATTCGGGACAAGGTGAATCCCCACACGATCACGTTGCTGGCTGCCCTGAATGAATTTATTGCCGATGCCCGCCAGCATTTGCCCGATGGCAAAACTAAGCTGGCGATGATTGTGGACAATCTGGATCGGATTCCCATCGACTTCCGGGACAATGGCCGCAGCAACCATGAGGAGATTTTTCTGGATCGGAGCGAGCAACTGAAGGGACTGAACTGCCACATGGTCTATACGGTGCCCATTGCTCTGGTCTATTCCAAATGGGCCAATGAGGTGCAAACGCTCTACGGTAAGACCCAAGTGCTACCGATGGTGATGGTGCAGGAACTGAATGGCGTGGTGTTTCCGGCAGGGCTGGCAAAATTGCGGGAAGCGATCCAGTTGCGAGTGCAGTGCCATGCGCCCATGCGGGATCTGGAGACACAAATATTTGACAATGCGGAAACCCTGGAGCGGCTGTGTTTGGCCTGTGGCGGCCATATGCGAGAATTGATGCAGATGATGCAGGAATCTATCAACCGGATCGATCAATTTCCCCTCACGGCGAAGGCGGTGCAGCGGGCGATTACGGAACTGCGGGCGGTGTATCAGCGCACGCCGGAGGAGTCGGAGTGGGTACTGCTGGCCCAGGTGGCCCAAAGCCGTGATATTCCCAATGACAACGAGCACCGCAGCCTACTGCAACGCCGTTGTATTCTGGAGTATTGTTGTCTGGATGAGGATGAAGGGGAAGTCCGCACCTGGTACGACGTGCATCCGTTGATTCGGAAAGTTTCGCGCTTTCAAGATGAGGTCGCTAAACTGAATGCGTGATTTCTCGAATTTCTCGTGATTCCCATGCCCACCGTTGTCTATTTACGGGGATGGCGCTTACATTTCTACTCTAATGAAGGCACCGAACCCATCCACATCCACGCCGAGAAGGGCGATAAAGAATGTAAATATTGGCTGAACGTCAATATCTATGACATCCAGGCTGCTTATTCGTACAATATGAACTCAAGAGATCTGCGAGAAGTGCGCAAAATCATTTTGCAAAACTTCGATGAAATTGTCGAAGCGTGGAATACTCACTTTGGAGCATCATCATGAACCCGCACCATAACGTTCAAAGTCTAGAATTTCAAGGACAGATGATGGTGCTGCAAGTCGATGGCCAGACCTATCAGATTCCCATCGCCCAAGCCTCGCCCCATCTGGCTCAAGCCTCCGATCGCGATCGCCACCACTACCGCATTTCTCCCTCGGGTTATGGCATTCACTGGCCGACCCTCGACGAAGATTTATCGATTCAAGGGTTGATCAAGTTGGCGAACGTGTCCCAAATCATGGCTGGGTAGTTGAGTCGGGGTAGATTAACCGGGGACAGCAGCCAGCCGTAACCATTCCTAGGAGGAGCCTGGAAGGAGCAACAAAACCCATGACGGCAAAGCCCTTTGACTGGGATGATGAGTTGCCTCCAGAGACCGAGGACGAGGTTTATGGGGCGTTGCTGCGAGCCCTGCGCCGCAAGCAGGGGTTTGGGCTGTTTTTTGTGCAATGCACACGTGCCCAAGGGCAGAAGATTGTGGCGAACCTGCGGCGGGATTTGGCCCAGCAGCGGATTGCGGAATTGCCCCTGCCAGGGGAAGTTGCCACCCTGTACGATCCCATTGCCGTCCTCTGGCAGGAGCAGCCCTTTGATGTGCTGGTGGTGGAAGGCTTGGAAGCGTCGCTCTACGCCTATGAAGATACCAAGCGTTTTAGCGGCTGGAGCAGCGAAGAGATCTATCACTACAGTTGGCAGGGCGTGCCCCAAATTTTGAACCACTTGAACCAGCAGCGGGAGCATCTGCGCGACGACTTCCCGGCCCGGTTGGTGTTTCTCGTCCCAGCCTTTGTGGTGGATTATTTCATCCAGCGCGCTGCCGACTTTATCGATTGGCGGTCTGGCTTGTTTCGGTTTCCCC
>CAVYAN010000036.1:0-11949 GCA_963766075.1 uncultured cyanobacterium
GTATCATAATCGTCTCTTCCCCCTGCCCAATCAATGTCAGCAATAAAATAGCGAGATTGAGGAATCGGTTCGAGACTCTCAGGGATGCCGTCCTCAAAGAGTCTGAAGTTTTGTGCTCTAGGTGCGCCCAAAATACGACGCAGCTCTCCCCAGGGTTTGATCTAGCCAAGTATCGTGAGAGTTTGCAGTGCAGCTATGGGCATTTGAAGCTGTATGCGATCGACAGTACAGATCGTGGCGATGCGATCAAGTTCTGGAGTATGTTTATTGAACAGACGGTGCGAGAGGCGCTGCTGCCGACACGGTATGAGGTGCCGTTGGATGTGAAGCAGCAATTGTAGGCGGCGGGCCAGCTCGAGACGGATTTGGCGGCGGAGGCGTTGGAGCAGTATCGCAGTGAGTATTTTCAGCAACCGGCACGGAAGGTGTTAGCGGTTGGGCACTGGTCTGTTAAGGAATGAGGGATGAAAAGCCCCGCTTCGTCAAGAGTTCCTCGATTGAGAGCCGTCGATTACAGTAGCCCATCGCCATCGCTGGAGTGGTACCTTGGGCTAATCCCCAGTGCGGTCTGACCCAGCAAATATCCTCCGGCAGAGCCGGAGGCTTTAGCATATGTGAGCCGCTCGAAGCGGCAAAACTAGCACCCCCTGAAAGGGGCAGACTACTCCTCGAATAGATTCATCTGATCCAGACGCCGATCCTCTTTCTCTTGATTCTGAATGTACTGACGGACTATTTCCTCGTCACGTCCCACCGTTGAGACATAATATCCTCGCGCCCAAAAACTTTGTCCGGTAAAGTTCTTGCGACGACCCATATACGTCCGGGCGATGTTGATCGCACTCTTGCCCTTGATAAATCCCACCACCTGAGACACCGAGTACTTCGGCGGAATCGAGATCAGCATGTGCACATGATCGGACATCAAATGCTCTTCTTCAATCCGACATTCCTTTTGAGCGGCTAAGTCTCGGAACAAACTCCCTAAATGCTGACGTAGCTCATAGTACAACGCCTTTTTGCGATACTTGGGAATAAATACCACATGATATTTGCACTCCCATTTCGTATGACTTAAACTGCCGGTATCTTTCATTTTGAGTCTCTGGCACATGAACCACATCTGTTCATGTGCCAGAGACTCTTCCCTAAATTCCCGGAACTGTCAAACCGTGTTAGTCCCCCAGCAGATCTGGGGGGTTTATCAGGTGTAATCACTTTAAAACGTAATTGTCCAGCCTTCGCGTTGAGCCTGCTGACCGGTGTAAGACACCCCATGCACCTTTAACCCAGTCGAGTTGAGCAAAGTGATGATGCCACCGTTGTTCCCCAGTTGCAGGGTTTGCGGTAGGGCCACAACCCGCGTGGTGCCCGCTGCCAGGGTGCCAGCCAGGGTGTGCTTATTCTTTAAGCGATCGGCGATAGCCCAACCGGTCAGGTCAATGGCATTCGGTGATGTGTTCAGCAGGGTAACGGTTTCGGCTTCGGGCGATGGGCCGGTGGGATTGACCAGGGCAGCTATGATCTGAACGACCAGATCGGGTTCCCCTGGAATGGGCAGATGTTTGGGGTCGGGCTTTCCTGGGGTCGGTATCGGTGTGCCAATCCTATGCCCAGTTTTATCGTCGGTATGCCAGGTTTGGGATTGAAACTTCAGGAAGACGCCCACCCAACGGTTTTCTGAGGGAAAGTGGATCAGCAGCGCGCCATCCTGCCAAACGCCATCGTCTTTCTGAAACTTGGCGTCATTGCCCTGGTTCATGTGGATGTCGTGGATGCCATTCCCTGGCAGGAAGCCAAAGATTTTATCTTTGATGTCGCCTTCTGGTCCCCAGCGTTGCCCAAACGCATAAATCAAGGCTTCCTCGTCTGAGAGGGCACGTTGGATATATTTGTCAATTTTTTCATTCAGATCGTTATCAGGCCCCGGCACTTGAAACGGAATTGGGATCATCTTGGTGCGATCAAAGAGATTGCTGCGGATGAAGTCGATCGCCAAGGCTCCAGGCTGACTCACCAGCGGCTTGAACCCTAAGGGCAGAGCCAGTAAATCCGTGGTGACGGGATGCTGAAAATTTTCATCAACCAGATATTCCAACTCAGAGGGGTTGGTTTGGGATTTGACATTCACCGCAATGCGGTAATCGGTTGTGTTATCGACCAGATGGATGTGGTAGTGAGCATTGGCTGTGACAGCCAGTCTCCGGTCTACAGGGCGGCCTTTGAGCACGCCATAGTCCTTCAGCGGCATATCGTTCTCCTATCAAAGCAGGGGGCGCGTCCGTTCGTCATGTCTTTAGCTTTAACTGTAGAAGGTGCACCAGGACTTTGGTAGTACCCAGGTGGGTACCGTATCTCGATGAGCTTGGCCGCATATTGAGCTGGAGGGGCCATGGCGCATCAGTCGAAGGAGCGATCGCGGCACTTAAAACTCGGCAAGGTGGAGGACACGCCGGAGTAGGGGCGATCGCGCCAACCATATGGTTAAGGATTCTTGGGCGCGGTGGCACGCAGGAGCGGGCAATTCGGGAGGTGTTGGCTCTACCACCAGACTTTCCTCAGCGCAATATAATTTTGCGCCTACTGGCTTCGTGGAAAATTAGAATGGATCTAAGCGAGTTGATGGATTTTGCCGAACCGGGGGAAATTATGGCATTGTCAGAAGCATTCTTGGCATGGGAACAACAGAAAGAACAACAGACTCGGGAGACGATCGCGCTTAACTTGCTCAAGCAAGGAATTGAGATCGAAGCAATTGCCCAAGCAACGGGTCTCACCATTGAACAACTTCAGCAACTCCAAGCGGCGACTAATTAAGCAAGAACACCTACACCAGCTTTGCCTCATGCTTGTCCATCGGATCGATTCCTGATTTCCTCACCTGCTTGATCATCGCCGCAAGCTTTGCCATCGCCAGGGGCGACACCGTCGCCCGTTTGTTCTCCCAGCGGTTCACCGTCGGAAAGCTCACCCCCACCTGGGCGGCAAATTTCTCCTGGGCCAGTCCCAGGGCTTGTCGGAGATCGCGGATCAGATCGCCCAGTTCGGGCTGTTGCAGGGCGGGGGGGGTGGCGTGAGTCATGGCGGCAAAAGATGTAGAGGGTTAGCTTTTGGGTCGTTGAAACCGCAGAGTTCGCTATAACGCCCATCATGACCGTTGACGTTTTGCAGTTTCCGGAGCGATCTCCGCAGCGGATGAATCTCAGGGAGAACGTCAGTCATAAATCACGCTGTAACAGAAGCAACCATTATCCCCTCGGCAGAGCACTATGGCAGATCCAATCACCACCCTGACCGCTAGCGCGATCGCTACCCTGGCTTTTCAAAAGTTCATTGAATCCCATTGAATCCGGCGCGGGGGAACTGGCCAAGAAATTTACTGAAGCAGCGATCGCCAAAATGGATGACCTCCACCAGAAAATCTGGGCAAAGCTGCGCGGCAATCCTGTAGCTGAAACAGCTCTGACCAGTGTGGAACAAGGCTCCAAAGCCGACCTCAACAAAATCGCTACCTATCTGCAAGTGGCGATGCTCGAAGACCCCGCCTTTGACGCTGAAATCCGGGCGATCGCCCATGAAATTACCCTGGAGCAACACCAGGACAACAGCAGCATGAACCAAACCAACTACGGCGGTACCAACTATCAAACCAAGACTGGACCCGACAACACCAACTTCTTCGGCGGCACCCATCGCATCATATTTCATTTCACCCCCAAACATTGTTCCTGGCTCAATCAGATTGAAATTTGGTTTGGCATCTTGATGCAGAAGTTACTCAAACGGGGTAATTTCTTGAGTCAGGCGGACTTAAAAGCTCGTATCCTGGCCTTCGTCGATTATTTCAACCGCACCATGGCTAAGCCGTTTCAATGGACTGATAAGGGTAAGGCGCTCGCGGCCTGAATGGTGTGTAGACTTCCGCCGAAGGCTACTAGATACATCAAAGTTTTCTGTGCCTCAACTGGATCCACAATACTCAAGGCAAATCCAACATGCACAATGACATAATCGCCAATGGTAGCTTCTGGGACATAGGCGAGACTCACGTGCTTGATGATGCCGCCAAAACTTACCTTTCCTGTGCGGCGGAGACCAGCATCTTCTGCTGATGTACTTTCGTCCTGTAGCGGTTCATCAATACTGATCAGTTGTCCGGGAATGGCTAAGCACATATGGGTTGATTCCTCTAATGCTCCTTGATACTGGTTGACGGGTGTTTTAACCAACGCAGTGCGGCAATAATTTGCCCCACGGAAATCCCCCCATCATTACTGGGGAGCTGACGATGACAGCCAACTGAAAAGCCCTGCTTTTGTAAGTGATGAATTGCGCGCTCTAATAAGTATCGATTTTGAAAACAGCCTCCGGTCAAGACAATTTTTTCTATCTCTGGATACTGGCTTCTTAGCCGATCGGCGATTTCAACCAGACCGGACACTAGGGTGTTATGGAATATCGCCGAAATCATCGCTGGGGATATCTGCTCTTGTAGATCTTGGAGAATCGCCTGCACCATGGGCGCATAGTTGAATTGTAAAGTGAGATCGGACTGTTGTTCGATTTGGAAAGGATACGTCACATCAGTGGTATGGCCCGCGATCGCTGCTTCGAGTTGCATGGCCGCTTGGCCTTCAAAGCTGGCTTGGGGGCAGAGTCCCAACAGCGCGGCGATCGCATCAAATAAGCGGCCCATGCTGGAGGTGCGCGGCGTATTCAAGTCCTGCTGGAGCATCGTTTTGAAGATAGCTAATTCTGCGGGCAAGAACGACGGCAAGAGCGCCAAGTTCAACGGGTCAAAGGCGGACTCGCCCAGACATTCGTAGAGTAGCCCCAAGGCACAGCGGCGGGGTTCTTTAACGGATTGGGCACCACCCAGTAACGGAAAAGTCCGGAGATGCGCGGCGCGGATAAATCCCACATCAGGCCATGATTCGGCGGGTAGCCAGAGAAATTCGCCGCCCCAAATGGTGCCATCTAACCCATAGCCAGTGCCATCCCAGGCGATTCCCAGGACGGGGGGTTGCCATTGCTGATCGACCAAACCCGACAATACGTGGGCGTAATGATGCTGTACCACAATCAGTTGGGGACTGGGTGCCGCCGCCGGTGCAGGGAAGCAGGGCTGGCCCGAATCCGGCGATGTGGCTAAGGTGTGGGCAAATTGAGTGGAATAGTAGTCGGGATGAGCATCACAAGCGATGACAGTGGGTGTTGTGCGATAGAGACTACAGAGGTGTTGAATGGTTGCTTGGAAGCGATCACGGGTTGCCACCTGATCCAGATCCCCCAGGTGTTGGCTCACCCAGAGTTGCTGATGGGCGTATAAGGCCACGGTGCTTTTCAGATGCCCCCCAACCGCCAAAATCACCTCCTGGCTGGTAGCGCTAAACTCCGTGGGCAGGGCGATCTGGCAAGGGCGCATATCCACGGGCACGGCGAAGTAACTGGGCTTGCCCCTGCACTACCTGCACAATTGAGTCATCAACGGCTTGGGCAATGGGGCGATTATGCACCAGGAAGACATCGGCAATCTCGCCTAGGGTTTTCAGTGCCTGCCTTTCATCGATGCAAATCGGTTCATCGGAGCGGTTCCCGCTCGTCGCCACCACGGGAAAATCGAGTTCTGCCAGGAGCAAATGATGCAGTGGCGTGGAGGGGAGCATGACCCCCAAATGGGGATTGTCTGGGGCGATCGCAGCGGCGAGTAAAGTGGTTCCGGGTGGGTCATGCACCGGCAGGAGCACAATCGGGGCTGCCGCTGATTGCAAAATTTGGGCGGCCAACGAATTGACACGGCAATCTGCCCGCACCCGAGCCAAGGAGGGAAACATCACGGCTAAAGGTTTATGGGGACGATGCTTGCGATCTCGCAGCCTTTGGACAGCGGCAGCATTTCGCGCATCCACCATTAAATGAAACCCACCTAAACCCTTGAGCGCGAGAATTTGACCCGTTCGCACGGCGGCCACTGCTTGCCGTAACGCTTCATCCGCAGCCACCATCACCTGACCAGAACCATCCCATAGTTCTAGATGGGGACCACAACGAGGGCAAGCATTGGGTTGGGCATGGAAACGGCGATCGTGGGGAGTGGCAATACTCCGCCTGACAATCCGGACAAAGCGGAAACCCTTGGAGTGTGGTATTGGCGCGATCATAGGGCAGCGATCGCACAATGCTAAACCGAGGCCCACAGTGGGTGCAGTTGGTAAAGGGATAGCGGTAATGGCGATTGGCGGGGTTAAAAATATCCGCCAGACAAGCGGAACAAGTCGCCAAATCCGGCAGAATCAAGGCTGAGGTGGGCTGGACAGCGGATGACTCGTCCGAGACCAAAATGGCAAAGTCTGGATCGCCCACGGCCCCGACCTCAATCACTTCAACCTTATGCAGATGGGCATGGATCGGTTTCTCACTCTGCAACCGGGTTTGAAACGCCTGGAGGTGGGAAATGGTGCCCTCCACCTGAATTAAAACCCCTTGAGGAGTATTACGAATCCACCCGGTTAAGCCCAGACTTGTCGCCAAGTGGTAAACAAAAGGTCGAAATCCCACGCCCTGCACGGCCCCTTCAATCCGGAGTTGGAGGCGATGTGTGTGAGTCGGAGAGCCAGCCGGATCGGAAATCATCATTGCGCCTTACTGCACTGTAATTTCAGGGGGCACAACTGGAGGAATTGCTGCCATGAGACGGTTATACCAAGACTCTAACCCCACGCCAGTGCGGGCAGAAACTTCAAAGATCTGAGATTGGGGAGCCACTCGCCGGATATTGGCGATCGCCAAATCCAGATCACAGCCCACGGCCTCGACCACATCCACTTTACTCACCAAAACAATATCCGCTGTTTTGAACATCGTCGGATATTTCAGCGGCTTATCTTCCCCCTCAGTGACGGACAAAACAACGACTCGCAACGTTTCCCCTAGATCATAGCTGGCCGGACAAACCAAGTTACCCACATTCTCAATCACCAATAAATTAAGCCCGTGCCAATCCAAACATTGCATGGCTTGGGCGACCATGTCGGCTTCCAGATGGCAGGCGGTACCCGTCGTAATTTGCACTGCTGGGGCACCGGCCTGACGCAGGCGTTGGGCATCATGATCGGTGGCTAAATCCCCGACAATGACGGCCATGGTCACGGGGGTGCCGCTGTGGGGATGGCGGCGTTGGGGTAAATCCTGCGCGAGGCGTTCAATCAGTGCGGTTTTGCCCGCACCGGGGGATGACAGGAGATTGAGGGTTAAGACGTGGCGATCGCGGAAAAAATTACGGTTCTGTTCAGCCATCCGGTCATTCTTTGCCAGAATCCCTTGATGAATAGAAATGGTCTGGGTGAGGTGAGGCGGCTGATGGCTATGATCATGATCATGTCGGTCATCCGCATGATCATGATGACTGGGGGAATGGGGATGAGAATGGTCGTGGGCATGATGATGGGGAGAGCGCGGAGCGGGTCGGATAACGCCATCGATCGCCACTCCAGTGACTTCACTACAACCGCAATCTTGACACATGTTAAGAAACCTCCAAGGAAACCAGTTCGAGGTCGCGCCCCTGATGCAGCTCGGTGCAAAGCTGATGGCAACCGGGGCATTCATAAATCCAATCAGTGGGTGAAAAGTCTTGTTGACAGGTGGAACAATGGCAAATGGCTGGAATGGATTTGATCTCCAGTTGGGCGGTTTCGGCGATCGTGCCTTGCACCACCACCTCAAAGGCAAACTGCAAGGCTTCTGGAATCACCCCCGACAATTGACCGACCCGGAGGGTGAGCCGATGGATGCGACTCGCGCCCTGTTGCTGAGCATAACCCAGAGCTAGCTCCAGCGTGTTTTCTAACAGACTTACTTCATGCATGACTCAGTTATGGTGACCCTACCTTATAGCTTAAGGCAGCCGATGGCCTTTCACCATTTCTGCCTATGCCGCGAGGATTTCAGCGGCAGCGGCGGGGATGTTTTCTAATACCGCCACCAAGGAATCGACTTGGGCTGGGCTGAATACACCTTCGGGGCCTTGGGCGTTGATGTCGGTGAAGGGAGACTCATAGAGCAAACTCGGCGACATCATGCCGTGGTGAGTCAAGTGATCGATGATGAGATTACTGAACCACTCTGCACTTTCAGTGCAGAGGTTCCTTAAAGGGCTAAAGCCCAGGTTAAACTGTTCCAGCAAAAAGTTATCCCGCTCCTGATTCGACGGATTGCGGTGATGCTCCAAGTACTCCGCAACCATTTCTTCCGTCAGATTCCCCGTACTCCAGGCTCCATATCCAATCGCCCAGAAATGCTTACCCCAGTAACGCCGTTGCAAATCCGGATATTCCTGCTGTAACAGCCGAGAGGTCCGGCCTTTGAACCGTTTGACCAGATCACTCACCGATGCCGATGGCGGATACTCGATATGCATGTGCACATGATTCTTACTGACCACGCCTTTCAGAATTTTCACATCCTCCGCGTCACAGATTTGCATGATCAACTCTCGACATCGCTTTTGGATTTCACCCGCCAAGACCGGATAACGGTACTTTGTCACCCAAACGATGTGGACCGTCAATCGGCTTACCGTGTGACTCCCTCGACGCTGTTCTGTCATAACGCTTTTAGTTCAGAGGATGTCTGAAAAGCCCAGGTATAGCGAAGGAAGGGAAAAAGGGCGTTGCTGAATCGAAGTATGAATCTACATAAGTTGCAAGTTCCCTACCCCCCCAATGCTGGGGGAATTCGCTCCCCAGTTCCCCCAGCATTGGGAGCTGGGGAGCGAATTCATATCTTAATTCGGCAACGCCGGAAAAAGAAGCCCTCATTCCGTAAACTGTCAGAAGAAAGAAACCTTGACAGAAGAATGAGAGCCATGAACCTATCCTATCCGACTGACATGAGTGATGCACAATGGGAACTTTTGTTACCGTTGCTCCCTGCTGCCAAAACGGGCGGACGCCCCCGCAGTGTCGATCTCAGAGCCGTTATCAATGCCATCTTTTATATAGTTGTTGCGGGTGGTGCATGGCGCATGTTGCCACACGACTTTCCCAAGTGGCAAACGGTCTATCACTACTTCAGGGCATGGCGCTTAGAGGGTAGCTGGGAGAAGATTCATGCCCAATGTGTCGAGTGGGAGCGGGCGATTCAAGGGCATGAGGCTGTGCCGAGTGCTGCCAGTATGGATTCTCAATCGGTAAAAACCGGCCTTCCCACGGCGATCACCATCGGTTTTGATGGCGGCAAAAAAACGAAAGGACGCAAACGTCACCTCATGGTGGACACCTTGGGGTTGGTCATGATGGTTGTGGTCACAGCGGCCAATGTCAGCGACCAAGCGGGGGCGCGTCTCCTCTTTAATCGCCTTGCGGCGGTGCCGGAGCGGATAGCGCGGTTGGTGCGGATTTGGGTTGATGGCACCTATGAAGGCGTGGATTTTATGCGGTGGACGATGGATACCTACCGCTGGATTCTCGAAACCATTAAACGTTCAGAGGCGGCCAAGGGCTTCGTCTTATTGCCGAAACGGTGGGTAGTCGAACGCACTTGGGGATGGCTCAATTGGTCACGCCGCTTATCGAAAGACTACGAAGTTTTGCCGGAAACCTCCGAAACCTTCATCTATGTTGCCATGATTCGACTCATGCTCAGACGGCTAGCGTAGCTGTTAACTTCTCAGACATCCTCTAAGCTGAACAGAAGCGGATTGTTGAGTTTCTAGATCGCACCACCACCGACATAGATCGCGCGATCTCCCAAAAACAACGCCTGATCGAACTCCTACAAGAACAAAAAGCCATCCTCATCAACCAAGCAGTCACCAAAGGGCTAAACCCGAATGTGCCGATGAGGGATAGTGGGGTTGATTGGCTTGGTGAGATTCCAGACCATTGGCAGGTTATTCGATTAAAGCGACTATTTTTGGAAATTGATGATAGGTCAACAGATGGATCTGAAACATTGCTGTCCTTGCGAATGTATGCAGGTTTAGTTCCTCATGATGACGTGTCAGATAAGCCCATTGAAGATGCTGCCCTAGCTGGATACAAACGTGTATATCCTGGTCAAATTGTCATGAACCGGATGAGAGCTGCTATCGGTCTTTTTGGAGTTGCCACAATCTTTGGCATTGTCAGCCCAGACTACGCCATCTTTCGTCAAGTCAAAGAGCTAAAAGTTGACTATTATCTAAATTTATTCAAGACTGAATTAATGAAAAAGGAATTTTTATTAGAATCAAAAGGACTTGGTACAGGTTCATCTGGGTTTCTTCGTTTGTACTCAGATAAGTTTGGAATGATCAAAGTTCCCTTCCCGCCTTTAGAGGAACAAACAGAGATATGGAATCACATCCAAAAAATTGATCAAGAGTTCTCAAAAGTGCTCGAAAGGGCTGAGCAAGAAATCGATTTGCTCAAAGAATTAAAAAATATTGTTGTTTCGCAAGCTGTTACCGGAAAAATAAAAGTCTGAGGTCAACATCATGGTCAGCCAAACCAACGAACCAGCGATCAAGAGTCAGGTGATTCTCACAACATTGAAAGAGCGCCTCGATACCATTCGTGGTTTTGGCGTGCAGTCCCTTGCCCTGTTCGGTTCCGTTGCCCGTGACGAAGCCACCGAAACCAGCGATCTCGATTTTTTGGTGGAGTTTGAAGGATCAGCCACCTTTGACCGTTACATGGATCTGAAATTCTTTCTAGAAGATCTGTTTGGCAAACCCGTTGATTTAGTAACCAGGCGTTCTCTTAAACCTCAAATTGCTGAGTCTGTTTTGGAGGAATCGATCAGTGTCACGTAACCTCGCCCTCTACCTAGATGACATCCTCACCAGCATCGGCAAAATTGAACGCTACACCGCCAACATGACACGAGAAGCCTTCGTCGCCGATGAACGCACCTTCGACGCGGTTGCCCATAACCTGCAAGTGCTTGGCGAAGCCTTAGAAGACTGCATCGAGCGATCGCACTAAAATAGAGACACTGTAGGAAAGGCAAGCTCATGGTTCAACTCCAGCCCCAACGCCTCAAAACCTCATCGCCCGATCAGCGGATTGTCCATTCAGGCATTACCTGGCAGCAATTCAAGCTGATTCAGTCTGGCTTTGGCGACACCCGCAACGTGCGGCTGTTTTACTACGACAACACTATTGAGATTCTTATGCCAGGGCGCGCCCACGAATTTTTTAGTCGGTTCATTGGTTTTTTAATCAATTTATTTTGCCTAGAAATGGGCATTGAATTTGAACCCCTCGGTTCCACCACCCAAGAACGGGAGGGCGAAGCCTCTGCCGAACCAGATGAGTCCTACTGCTTTGGGGCATCTAAACCAACCCCCGATTTGGCCATCGAGGTCATCTTCACCAGTGGCAGCCCCAACAAACTGCATCGCTACCGAGCATTGGGCATCCCCGAAGTCTGGTTTTGGGAGGATGGTGTGTTTAGCCTTTATCGCCTGCGCGAGGCCGGGTATGAACCCATTTCTAAAAGCGAAATTCCCGAACTGGTCAAGCTCGACATAGCCCTGCTCAGCCGTTGTGTGTTGATGGCGCAAACCTCTCGCCTGGAAGCCGCCAACACCTTCCGCCATGCGCTGAGAGCAGGTTAATCGATACGCGAACATCGCCATCATGAAAGCCGATCTTTGAGCCAACTTGGGAGCCAAAACCAATGCCAGTCAGCCAAACCAATGAGCGAGCCTTAGAAGACTGTATCGAGCGATCGCTGGTCGAGGGTTCCCGCTACGAGACAGGCAACCCGGCTGACTTTGACCGCGCATTTGCCCTCGATCGCGTCAAATTTTGGCACTTCCTGGAAACCACCCAACCCAAAGAACTAGAAAAGCTCAAAGATCGCCCCAACTGGCAACGGCTGATCCTAGAACGGCTCGATCGCAAGCTCAAAAAAGACGGCATTCTCTCCGTCCTGAAGAAGGGACTGGCGATCGACGATGCC
>CAVYAN010000037.1:0-9733 GCA_963766075.1 uncultured cyanobacterium
ATAGCTTGCTATCAAAGTAGCAAAGTATCTACGCAAGTCATCAGCCTATTGACCCGGAAAGGTGGTTCTGGCAAATCCACCCTCACAACCCACTGGGCCGTGGAAGCAGAACGAGCGAAGGGGAAGAAAGCCGTCATTCTCGATTTCGACCCCCAAGGATCATCTTCCTCCTGGTTCAGCAAACGTGCAGCCGATTCCCCACTGCTGATCCAGTCTGGACCCAAAGCCATTAAGGACCATTTGGAAATCTGTCGGAACGATGGCGTCAACTTTGTCCTCATCGATACGACCCCCGACATTAGCGCGATCGCGGTTCATGCGGCGCGAGTGTCGGACCTGGTGGTCATTCCCGTGCGCCCCTCGGTGCTCGATATGGAGGCGATTAGCGCCAGTGTAGAGTTAGTTCAAGGGGTTGGCAAAACTGCTGTGATTGTCCTCAACCAGTCCCCGACCGGATCGACCGTTGCCCGAGAAGCGGAAACCGCCCTCAAGCAGTATGGGTTAACCATTTGTCCGATTCATATCTATAGCCGGATTGTTTTCAGTCGCTCGATGATCGATGGGCTTACTCCTAGGGAAGTCGAACCCAAGGGAAAAGCGGCCAAGGAAATCACCGATAGCTGGAAGTGGATTCAGAAACAATTAGGAGCTTGACGATGGTAACGAAGAAATCTAGCTTGGCCGATATTGCGCTGTCCAAGGGCACGGCCAATACACCGGCACCCGTGGCAGCCGCGATCGCCGCCACGGCTACTGAGAAAGAGGCGGGAAAAAAGGATGAGCGGATTGGGCAAACCCTCCGTCTGCCGTCTGGGGCACACAAACAACTGAAGCGGTTAGCGATCGATGTTGAAAAGCCGGTGCATGATTTGCTGATTGAGGCCGTGAATGATTTGTTTGTTAAGTATGGCAAGCCGCCGATAGCTTGATAGCAAAGTATCTTGATAGCGTTTTCAAAATCCAATGAAACCCTTGATAGATATAGGATTCTCTGGTGCAAGGAATCGGTGTATTGCTATTTTGATAGCAAAGTATCAATGTAAAAAGTTCAACTTCAGAGCGGTTTGGTGAACGGTCCAGAGCCGTTAATTAGCCTTGATCGGGCTTGTTCACGTTCAGCTCGATTTTGCCCTCTAGCCAGAGGGTGACGAGGTTACACACCACGGCGCTCATATTGGCATCGTGGTCAACGCACGCCTTCTGCAATGGTATGCCCCAGGGCAGAGCCGCCATGCAATGGAATCGTTGCTAGGACCGGCGAACGAGTATCGCGGGGATACGGCGATTTACGAAATTCAAGGCACCGGCGACGTGGCCAGAGACGGGACTCAGATTGGGGCTACTGACAAATTATTGGTGAATTATGCGGACTCGCCGGAGGGCGGCGATCGGGCGGAAGCGTGGAGGGTGCAATAAACCAGAAATTCGCAGTAAAATTTGAGCAACACCGGAGGACATCATGATGGAACTCGAAACCCTGAAAACTAAGACCTCTGAGATCTGGGCAGAACTGCACAAATTGCAGCACTGCTACTTTGATCCGTGGAGCGATGCCGTTTTCCTAGGGGAAGTTCGGACCTATGGGGATTTGGCTCAGCCACAGACCTGGCGCGATGCCTTTGCCTCCCTTAAGGCCCAGTTCCTAGCCGCTGGCACCCTAGAGGATGGCCAATACCTGATCGAGTTCTACTTGCTTTATGCCTCCCAGAAATGGGGCTGGCGTGAACTCCTGCCTGCCGTTGTTGCTCAACTCTGTTTGTTCCCGGAAGCGGTCGAAGCGATCGCCGATGGGCTGGCCATGATTCGCAAATATGGATGCGATTATGGCGCGACAGCGCAAGACCTACAGGAGTTTGAGGGGATACTGAATGGCAAAAATAGTCAAGAGCGGTGGATCCTCGGAGAGCGATCAGCCAACGCTGCGTGAGGTTCGCGTAGAGGCGCGGCGAGAGTTTACCGATGCTGCCGTCAATAAGGGTGCCGATGCCGATGGCATTGCGCGGGCGACCAACACTTGCTATAGCCGAGGAATGGGCGGTAAGCCGGACGGCGGGCGAGATAGTTGGAGTAGTGAGGATCAGAAGCGGATTACAGTCGTTGAAAACATTGCGGCAAATCATATCGGTGCCTCGACTCAGGGGGGCACTCAGAGTGAGTGTAACGACAACGTTGTAGATGCGGCTGGCCGTGGAGCCGATGCTGCCAAGGAGTACATCGCTGACAAGAAAGAGGGTGGAAACTGGTGGGGTAGCAATTACGGCTCTATCGGAGATGATTGAACTATCAATCAAGTGCGCGATCGCTTTCTTCAGGGAGCGATCGCTTTTTTATGGGTTCGGACCTGGTTCCACTCCATCGCCTGATCGAGCTGGGTCAGGGGTGGGGCCGTTGTTGTTCGGGCTGGTGATGCTTACGATGAAGATTTTTATTGTGAGGAGTGAAATTTGAGGCGCGATTGCTGGGTGTTGATAAAGATTTACCCCAGTTTGATGGCGGATTTTCTAGGGCGACGATAGAATTTTGTCTAAATTCTCCAGGTAGGGACATTAGACTGAATTGCGTCTGCCCTAATTGCTGTTTTGGGGATATAGCCAGACGCGATTCTGCCTATATAACCTTCTGGGGGTATATGGACAGACTGGATCTGCCTATATACCCCGAGTGGGGGTGGTAGACAGATCCGATCTGTCTACAAACTAGTTCCTCCGCAGTAGTACAAAAGTTTGGTGCTATGTGATAAAATCTCGGAAACTGCGGAAGAACAAACTCGTTGGAACCGACACCCCGTTAACCGCCCGGAGGCGCTTAGCCGGAGGTGCGGTTCAACTCGATCGTTATGCGGTAAAGATTTTGTGGGGACGTGGTGGGAGTTGTCTGTAGATGCAATGTCAACATTCCCATTCCTCCTTCTTACGGCTCATTGCGCCTGTCTACTTTGTGAAGGTAGAGAACCAGAATTAACCACTAGGCGCAGATCTTTTCAAGTTCTTTACTTTCCTGTTTTAGAATCGCCAACAAAACTCAAGCTGTGAGTCAGGCTTGAGACTATTGAGATAGTTCGGCGCTTAAACATGAAGCAGGAGAAGCACAGTGCAAAAAGTCTTAAACAGAGTCCCAGAAGTAACGTTCTACTTCTGGGTGATCAAAGTTTTGGCAACAACAGTCGGTGAAACCGCCGCAGATTTTCTGTCAGCCACGCTTAATTGGGGTTTGAGTGGAACATCCTACGTTATGAGTGGTGTGCTGCTGCTTGCGCTATTTAATCAGTTCAGGCTAAAGCGCTATGTTCCTCTAAATTTTTGGTTTGTGGTTGTGCTGATCAGTATCGTTGGAACCTTGATTACTGATCGATTGGTGAATGATTTTGGTGTCAGTTTAGTGTCAACGACCATTATTTTTGGTATTTCTTTGCTGACGGTGTTTATCCTCTGGTATTTAAATGAGAAAACCCTGGCAATGCACTCGATCAACACCATTAAACGGGAGATTTATTACTGGGTCGCCGTTTTATTTACCTTTGCTCTGGGTACTGCAACGGGGGATCTGGTGGCGGAGTCGTTTAAACTGGGGTATGGTCTATCGGTTTTGCTGTTTGGTGCGGCGATCGCCGTCATTACAATTGCCTACTACTACCTTGGCATGAATGGGATTCTGGCATTCTGGTTCGCTTACATCTTGACTCGCCCCCTGGGAGCTTCAATGGGTGATTTGCTGTCCCAACCTGCCGAAAATGGCGGTTTTGGCTATGGTACGGTTGGCACTAGTATGCTGTTTCTTTCCATCATTCTGAGTTTAGTCATTTACCTCAGCTTTAAGCAACGAAAGGTCGTCTCTTCGCTGGTTGATAAAATGGATGAGTAAGTTAGGATACTTGCTGATGAACATTCAGATGAAACGGGCATGAGAATTCTACTGGTAGAGGATGACGATCGCATTGCTCGTCCGATCATGGAAGATTTGCGCCATCAGAAGCATAGCGTTGACTCCGCCAGGGATGGCGTGGAAGGATGGGAGTTTGCCCAAGCGATCGTCTACGATTTGATTTTGCTGGACGTGATGCTGCCAAAATTGGATGGGGTGAGCCTATGTCGTCGCCTGCGATCGCATCGCTGCCGTACCCATATTTTGATGATGACTGCCCGTGACACCACTTCCGATAAGGTGCTGGGTCTAGATGCGGGAGCGGATGATTATCTGGTCAAGCCCTTTGATCTAGAAGAACTGTCCGCCCGCATTCGGGCACTGGCAAGACGCAGCAGCGACTTTACCCCCGATCGGCTGCGTCACGGTGAACTTGAACTTGATCAGGGGCGGAAAACCGTTCATTATGCAGGACAGCCCCTCACCCTAACGCCCAAAGAATTCATGATTTTGGAATGCTTGTTACGCAACCCAACCCAAGTCTTTACCCGCGCCATGCTGCTGAATAAATTATGGGAGGTGGATCAACTCTCTGGAGAGGAAACGATCAAAACCCATGTGACTAACCTGCGGCGTAAATTACGAGAGGCGGGTAGTCCCATTGATGTAATTGAAACCGTGTACGGGGTTGGCTACCGCCTCTGTTCTTTGGAGATTTAATCGCTGTGTTCCAATCGATTCGTCGTCGATTACTACTATCTTATCTCCTAGTCATGGGAACAACTCTGGCTGGATTTGCAGTGGCGGTGCGTTTCCTATTTGCTCACAATTTGAGTCAGGCATTTACTGCCAGATTAATTACTCTGGGGCAGGGTGCTGCCAGCAGTGTGGAGTTGAGCCAGGGACAACTGATGATGAATAGTGATTTTCCTTTACAGAGCCTGCTGGCTCAGGATCAGGGACTGGAATGGTTTGACCCTCAGGGAAAATCGCTGACTCGTCAGGGAAACTACCTAATGAACTTGCCGTTTGCGGGTAAAGATGCCATCCAGATTAAGGTTGGCAATCCCCGCATTCAAGGAATCACGCTGCCCGTGATCAACAGTGACAATGGGCAATTGGTGGGCTATGTTCGCGCTAGTCAATCTCTGGAAGAATTTGATGAAGCTATGGGCCATTTGCATTGGGGCATGGTGGGGGGGGTTGCGATCGCCCTAGGACTGAGCAGTGTGGGCGGTGTATTGCTGACGCGGCAAGCCATGCGGCCCATTGAACAGAGCTTTATTCAACTGAAGCAATTTACTGCCGATGCCTCCCACGAGCTACGCAGTCCCTTGATGGCGATCACTAGTAATGCTCAGGTGGCACTGCGATATCCAGAGGGCATTCGTCCCGGCGATGCAGAAAAGTTTTCGCTGATTGTTAACACTGTCAAACAACTGACTCACTTAACCGAAGACCTGCTACTGCTGTCTAGAAGCGACTCCCAGCCGATGGCAAAGGATAACATCGTGCGCCTAGACAGCCTGCTAACGGATCTCGTCCAACTCTACCAGCCTCAAGCCGCAGCCAAGGCGATAACGCTGCGATATACCCCAACGGCTGGCTTCTACATCAGGGGTGATGAAACTCAACTCCGCCGCCTGTTTACCAACTTAATTGACAATGCCCTGCACTATACACCGGAGGGTGGACAGGTTACATTCGGAGATCGCCTTCTGGATGCTCAGATTGTGATTACGGTTCAGGATACTGGCATTGGCATTGCGCCGGAGCAACTCCACCAAGTCTTCGATCGCTTCTGGAGGGCCGAATCATCCCGCAACTACCAATCAGGTGGGACTGGCTTAGGGCTGGCGATCGCCCAGCGATCGCCCAACAACACCAGGGAACCATTTCCGTCACCAGCCAACCTGGAGTAGGCAGTTGCTTCAGTGTTCGTTTACCCATCTGCGCTGATAATGAAAGTGGGTTCTCAGCAGAATCCAGTCAAGGAACTCACTAGTTCATCTCACTCATCGCTAGACGATGCAGCTACCAGCAGCCATTGTGGGAGAGGAGGATTTGCCCCTCCGGGGACTCGATTAGCCATCGGCTTTGGTTGAACTGTTTGGCGCTCAATGTCTTTGTTTGGCTGGTTTATGCGGAAAGATAAAGATAAACAATACAATTAACACAATCAGAGTCGCCGTTGCTGAGTAGCGACTTAACGCCAATCCGCCTTTGCTTATAGGTTTGTCTAGGAAATCGCCAACAACTGCACCAAGCGGTCGAGTAAGGATGAATGCCGCCCAAAATAGTACGGTGCGGGATATAGTCGTTCGGTAGTAGGCAGCCCCGATTGCTGCCAGCATCGCCCCAAACACTATTGCACTGCCAATATACCCAAAACCTTCCGTATCGGCTGTCCAATCGCCAAGTGCAGTACCCAAAGTTTGCGAAAACATGATTGTTAACCAGTAGAACATTTCAGATTTTGGTGTACTCACAGTATCAATGGCGATCGAACCAAGAGTGCGATACCAAACGAATAGTGATACCAATAGTAAGGTAAGCAATATCGTCGTCCCCCCTGTATAGCCAATACCAAGAGAACGATCTACAAAATCTGCTAATGTCGTTCCCACCGTTGTTGTTGCAACAATTGTTATCCAGTAAATAATGGGATGGAATTTCTTAGCGAAGACCTGAGCCGTTACTGCAACGATAAATATGGCTGCAAAGATTCCAGTACTGACGAGGTAGCCGAGATTCATGGACATAGACACGGCATCCCCGCCAGTCTCACCAAGCGTTGTAGCAAGAATCTTTATGATCCAGAAGATTAAGGTCACTTCTGGGACTTTACTGAAAATCTCTTTCTCTTTTATGTGCATTTTCCCTCGATATGACTAGCAGAGTTAGCAGTTCGGTTCTAGACTATTCAGAAAATGTCAAGAACTTGGAAAGTCTAGCAAGTTGCCTTCAACATTGTTGGGATGGTGCAGCGAGATGCGGTGCACTACCCCAAAATAGGCAGATCGAATCTAACCAAGTGTTGCTTTATCAGCTTTGATTGTCGTCATCTTGAGTTTCACCATCGCCATCGCCCATTGGATTCTCGGATATACGAACGCTACCACGCCATTGGAGATTACGATTTTCAGGTTGGGTCGGGTCTTCGATCGCCAGAATCCGGCCATTTCCGGCATCCACAATCACCTCTTTCAGCCCGATATGTACCGTATAGATCAGGCTGTTGTTCTCTGTCTTCAGTTCGGCACCAGTTGCCTTGCCCCCTTGAGCCGTCTCAGCGTTTTGAATTGCCTGCGCCAGTGTTACCTGCGCTTGAGGTTGCAAACGCAAACGTTGCTGCTGCTCTACTCGATCGCTGTTTTCCTCTATGCCAGGATTCTTTGTTTTCTGTGGTTGGGACTGTTGAGAAACCAGTACGACTGGAGACGCGGTTGCCCAGGTCAGGCGGGACAGTCCGATGGTAGCCGTCAAGGCGATCGCGCTTCCGGTTAAAAGCCATTTCATTTTCGAGTTCATCGTTAAAGCTCCTTTAATCAGACCTTGCGCTAGCGATCCAGGTTCAGTGATTGAATTCTGTGGCGCTAACATGTCCAAAGTAAACAAACACGGTCAAGAAGTTGAAAAGACATTCTTTCCAACTTCTTGACCATTGCTCCCTACGCTGGACATATCATCTCAATCTTGCTAACCCAATGAATCAGATAGTCAAAAATCGCTCTCACTTCTTGCCTACACTAGGGTTGATTAGTTTGCTAGGATTGTTCGCCTGCGTGCTGCTACTGGTAGGCTTGGGTTGGCTTTGCCACGAAGTTTGGGAGAAAGAAACCTTCCAATTCGACACGATACTGCTGTTATGGCTGCATCAGCGGGCAACTCCCCTGCTGGATCAACTGATGATGAGTATTACCCGTCTGGGCGATCCAGAGCTTGTTGTTGTCATTGTTCTGGTGAATTTAAGCTGGTTTTTGTGGCGGGGGCGACGGCTTGAAGCATGGATGCTCATCGTTGCCTGTGTGGGTGCGTTGGTGCTAAACCAAGGGCTTAAGCTTGTTTTTGCCCGTCCTCGACCCGTACTATGGTCGCCTTTAATCCATGAAACATCCTATAGTTTTCCCAGTGGTCATGCACTGGGCGCGCTGGTTCTGTATGGATTTCTGGCCTATGTCTACGCATGCTGGTATCCCCGACAGTCCCGCTGGATCTATGGAATTGCCAGTAGCGCGATCGCCCTCATTGGCTTCAGCCGTCTTTATTTGGGCGTACATTACCCAACCGATATTGCGGCTGGGTTTAGCGTTGGGTTTCTCTGGTTGATCATGTGTATTCTAATCCCGAAAATACTGGGGAAGAAGTTGATGGGCGATCGCAGGCACTCTACACCAGATAGGGTAAGTTAAGTTGGCAAAGTCTGGTCACTCATCTGGAATCAACCTGGTTAACACCGCATAAACAATTCGCTTGCACCGGACCCTATTAATATTGCTAGTTGAGTTCGAAAAATTGTCTGCGGCGGGTGAAGCGGAACGTTAAGCACTTAGGCGAAATTGATTACACATGACGTTCCTGCCCTGCAAGGGTTATAGCCCTCTCAGATGGGCAATTAACTTTGCACAAGTGCTTAGATAGCTAAAACCTTTTCCTAGTGTGATGAGATCGCCCCTTAATAGCCATTCCCCATCACGTCTTAAGCCCTAGCTCTAGCCGGGGGCTTTTTTGTATGCCCTCCCTCGCGGGCAAAATCGAACCATCTGCCAGCTCCAACGCGCTCCCGTTGGTCACATCTTGCGAATCACCCTGCACTTTCGATGCGAGACTGATCCAACGTGACGGACTCCCCCATGGCCCGTGTACCACCGGCAAACTGGCTCACTACGCGCGAACGGCATTTTAGCGAAAAAAATCCCCTCCGACCGGGCATTGAATATTGAATGCGCTTCTACGTCTGTCTTGCCGAATGCGCTTTGTTTTGGCCCGATCGCCGGGGATTTTTTCGCTGTGGGTTTGCTTGGGCGCTCCGTTCGCGAAAGTGGGTAGGATGTAGCGATCGCTTAACCCATGCGGGCTTGTGATTTGATGTGTTATGGCTACGCCACAATGGGTACAGAGATGTTATAGAGACCGTACCCCGTCCTAGTCTATATAACTTTGCCGAATATCTAGAGGAAGCGGCGTAAGCTAGATATGCTCTGAATTTAGTTCAGGGGCAATCGCGCGCTTCAGGGGGCGACTCCATCACCGGGTTAATCTGGGGCATCCATGCAGTGTGCTGCTTTTTCAGCTCTGGCTCATGATGAAGATGTTTGGTAATACGGGTCGTTAAATTTCACTCCTAACAGAAGGTAACAATGATTGATGCCCAACGACTTTAAACCCAGTACCAAAGAGCTTTTCAAATTACTTGGATGGTATGACCGCCACCCTTTCGAGATGAAAATGATGAGGTTTACCGTGTTTATGAGGTGTGCATAGAGCTTTCAAATCGCGCTACAAAGAACATAGCGAAGAAATCTACAGGCATGGCACCTGGCAGCAGACCCAGATCTTGTGGGAGCATCTCACCTTTGCGATGAGTAGAAATACTTGTGATCATATCGCCCTGGAAAGCTGAAAATGCGTTGAAAATTGACCATTTAGGTAGGCACACCGATGTTTTACGACTTGATCGACATTCTTCGCCTCCCATTGTGCTCCTAAAATTTTCACCCGGCGACTAATTTGTTTAATTCCGAGATTCCACGCCACCCGAGCCAATGGTGAATCCTTCTGACTGTAAATAGTCATAATTCGGAAGGGTGCGGCTCTTTTGAGGTAAAGTTTTATCACGAAACCGCAGTAATTCCAATCGATTCCGACCAGA
>CAVYAN010000038.1:0-55077 GCA_963766075.1 uncultured cyanobacterium
GTGCGGCTCTTTATATCAATCGTGACAGCACAATCAACAACCCAGATAAGAATCCAGTCCTGCCTTGCCTTGCACTTAACGTCCTTCACAACCAGTGCGGAATTCAGGGCTGTTGGTTTTGTCAGAAATGTGTAGTGAGGCCCGATACATCGCATTCTACAGGAATAGCCCAAGCGCCATTTGAAACTGGTCGTGGATCGCCAAGCTTGATCCCGCCAAACCGCCTGAACGAAACTCCAGGTGATGTGGGACGAAGTCACACATCCGGTCAGCGTAGAGCAGGAGACGGCGGCAATGGTCAGCCCCGCAAACAGCATCAATGAAACGATGAGCAGTCTTGTTTTCATTGGGGAGAACATGTGCAGGCAAAGCAGAACGCACGTTCTAAGAATACGGAACAGGTCGAGTTGCTGGCGCAACGGCCAGACAGGCCTGGGTAAGCACAAGCAACACGCACTCTCCGCAGCGGCCGACGGCCAGCCGTTCGGCCGCGACTCCTCGTCTGCGTGCAGGTTCACCGGCGGAAGACCGCTGCCCGCTGTGCCACCGGAACTTCATCCTGGTCCGCCGGCTCCGCGCCGTCTGCGCCTTCCTCCATGCGATCCACGAGAGAGACGCTGCTGACCTCGTCCTTCTTGTCGAGGCGCATGACAATCACGCCCTGCGAACTGCGGCCGACTGCGCGGATGTCGTCCACCGAGATGCGAGGATCTGGCCCTGAACCGAGGTCATGAGGATTTCGTCCCCGGCTTGGACTTGGAGCGCCGCGACGATGCGGTCATGTGGCTTGAGCTTGAGTCTCCAGTCACGCCTTTGCCGCCGCGGCGTGTAAGGCGGTAGCCATGCACCCTTGCCGTCGGGCCTGGAATGCCGAAGCGCAGACGGCTGCGCTTGCCCATGCCCTTGGCCGTGATGACCAGGAGGTCGCATTCCGGATCGACAATGGTCATGGCTACGATCTCGGTGGCCAGCTTGTCGTCGTCATCGCGCAGTTCCATGCCGCGCACGCCGATGGTGTCGCGGCTGAGGATGGATCTCGGCTTCCTTGAACGGCAGGCCATGCCGGCGGCGGAGGAGAGCAGGATTTCCTGGTTGCCGTCCGTGAGCTTGGCGTCGATGAGGTCGTCGCCCTCTTCGAGGTTGATCGCGATGATGCCCTTGCGCCGCAGGTTCTTGAAGGCGGCGAGTTCCGTTTTCTTGACGGTGCCCTGTTTGGTGGCAATGACCACAAACTTGTCCGGCACGTCGAGTTCTTCGACGGAGATCATGGCGCGGACGCGTTCGCCTTCCTCGAGCTGCAGGAGGTTCACCAGCGCCTTGCCACTGGCTGTCCGGGCGCTCTCCTCGGGATTTCATACGCCTTGAGCCAGTGGGTGCATGAGTCCGCGGTTGGTGAAGAAGAGGAGATAGTCGTGGGTGCAGGCGGTGAGCAGGAGATCGACGTCTTCCTCCTTCGTCTGCATGCCGATGACGCCCTTGCCGCCGCGGCTCTGGACGTTCGGCAACGAAAACGATGGACGCGCTTGACGTAGCCCGTGCCGGAGATGGTGATCGCGCAGATGCCCTTCGGGATCAGGTCGACGTTGATTCCTTCTTGGCCGCGATGATCTCGGTGCGGCGCGGGTCGGCGTATTTCTTCCGGACTTCGAAGACTTCGTCTTGACCACGCCCATGAGCAGGACGCGGCTGGCCAGGAGTTCCTCGTAGTAGGCGATCTGTTTCACGAGTTCGTTGTTCATATTCGTCAGATCCGCCACCGCGAGGTTGGTCAGTTGGTGCAGCCGCATCTCGAGAATCGCGTTTACCTGGAGCTGGCTGAGGCCGAAGCGCGCCATCAGCGCCAGGCCGGCGGCTTCGCGGTCACGCGATTCCTTGATGATCTTCACGACCTCGTCGATATTCGCTTGGGCAATGAGTAACCCCTGGACGATGTGGTCGCGGTCTTCCGCCTTCTTCAACTCGAAGCGGGTCCGGCGCGTCACTGACCTTCTTCACCCGGTGGTCGATGTACGCTTCGAGGAGCTGCTTCAGGTTCATCGTCTTCGCGCGGTTCTTGTCCACCACGAGGAATTGCGCGCCCTGGACCGTCTCGAGCGGCGTAAGCGTGTAGAGCTGGTTCAGGACAATCGTGGCCACGGCCGCCGCTTGACGTTGATGACGATGCGGATGCCCGCACGCGAGCTGGAATCCGCCCTGGCGATACCGCTTATCCCGGCGATGCGCTTGTCATTGACCAGGTCGGCGATCTTGGTGACCAGGTTCTCCTTGTTCAGCGCGTACGGGATCTCCGTGACGACGATGCTGCTCCATGCCGCCTTCTCTCCTCGGTCGCGGCCTTGCCGGCGGTGCGGACGAGCCACGGCCCGTGGTGATATAACTCATGATGGCCCTGCGGCCATGATGAGGCGCCCGTCGGGAAGTCAGGGCCGGGGAGGTAGCGGATCAGCTCGAGATGGTGACGCGCGGGGTTGTCGATGACGGCGACAGCGGCGTCGATGACTTCGCCGAGGTTGTGCGGCGGGATGTTGGTCGCCATGCCGACGCCGATGCCGGTGGTGCCGTTAATCAGCAGGTTCGGAGTGGTCGGCAGGACCGCAGGTTCGCGGATCTTCTCGTCGCCGAGGTAGGCACCATGTCCACGGTGTCGCGGTCGATGTCGGTAAGCAGTTCCTCGGCGAGGCGCTCGAGGCGGCACTCGGTATACCGGTAAGCTGCGGCGCAATCTTTCGCTGACCTGCGGCTGAAGGAAAATGCTAAGGTGCCGGAACTTTGGGTGCAAGATGTCACCGATCTCCAGGCGCAGATTTATCCCCTGCTGGGCGATCGCGACATCCTGGGGCGGAGTTCCCAATCAGATATTGTCGTGCGCAATCCGGTGGTGAGTCAAACGCACTTGACCGTCAGCAGGGACAGTCGCAAAAACGGTTGGTTACCCAATCCCTTCTGGATCCAGGATGAAGGTTCCACGAACGGCATTTATCGGGGCAAAGCCCGAATCACAGGGGCGGAGCTCCGCCATAATGCTGTCTATACTTTAGGCCCCCCCGACCTGGAAGGCTGCGTGCGGCTCCAGTATATCGAATCCGCCGCCCTGGTATCTGCGGACTTTCCGCTATGGTGTTTATGGCCTAGGTGGATTGACCGCGATCGCCCTGCTGGCCACCCTGATCGAGTGGCAGAAATTCTCCGTCACTCCCCTGCCCCTCTCCATCCAAGGCCCAGTGGTGGTCTATGCGGGCGATGAACAAACCCCCCTCAAGCCGCAAAGCAGCCGCACCCACACTGAACTCAAGAACATCAAAGACTTTTCACCCTATCTGCCGCAAGCCTTGATTGCTTCGGAAGATTCCCGCTTTTATTGGCATGTGGGCGTAGACCCGATTGGCATTGGGCGGGCACTGGTGGCCAATCTGCGCGGCGGCGAAATCCGCGAAGGGGCCAGCACCCTGACCCAGCAGTTGGCCCGGAATATGTTCCGGGGCTACGTGCGGACGGGCGACGACGCGGGCCGCAAGCTGCGGGAAATGATTGTGGCGCTCAAGCTAGAAACGGTCTATAGCAAAGATTTACTGCTGCTGACCTACCTGAATCGGGTGTATTTGGGCATCGATGTTTACGGCTTTGAAGATGCCGCCCAGTTTTACTTTGCCAAATCCGCTAAGGATCTGGATCTTTCGGAAGCGGCCACCCTGGCAGGCATTCTGCCCGCCCCCAATCGCTTTAATCCAGCCAGTGACTATGCCAAAGCCATCAAGCAGCGAAATGGCGTACTGGAACGGATGGTGCAACTCGGCATGGTGAGTGCGGAGGAAGCTCAGCGGGCACGGCGATCGCGCCTCAACATCAATCCTAAGGCTAAGGAAGATTTGTCCAGAACCCGTGCCCCCTATTACTACAGCTACGTGTTTGACGAACTGCAAGAACTGCTGGGATCGGAGATGGCCAGTGAAGGCAACTTCATCGTCTATACCGGACTCGACCTCGACATCCAGGCCAAAGCGGAAGCCGCCCTGCGCAATGGGGTGGCGACAGACGGGGGGCAGAATGGCTTTACCCAGGGGGCAATTGTTACTCTGGATGCCCGCAATGGGGAAGTGCGGGCGATCGCGGGTGGCGTCGATTACCAAATCAGCCAGTTCAACCGGGCGACCCAAGCCGAACGGCAGCCCGGTTCCACCTTTAAGATCTTTACCTACACCGCCGCGCTGGAGCAGCAAATTTCCCCCAGTACGGCCTTTTCCTGTGCGCCCGTAACCTGGGAAGGCCAGACCTTTGAGGGCTGCGGCGGCGGCAGTTTGGACATGTACACCGGGATTGCCCGCTCAGAAAATGCGATCGCCCTGCGCATCGCCCAAGAAGTCGGCTTGGACCGAGTCGCCGCCACCGCCAAACGGATGGGCATTACCTCAAAGCTGAACCCCGTCCCTGGCTTAGTCCTGGGGCAAAGCGAAGTCACGCCCCTCGAAATGACCGGCGCATTTAGCGTCTTGGCCAATCGGGGACTATTTAATCCCCCTCGCACAATTCGGCGCATTCTAGACGGGGGCGACTGCAAAATTCGCAATGACCTGAGTTCCTGCCGTTTGCTCTATTCCACCGAGCAGGATTCCCAACGCAACCGCCAAGTGCTTTCACCGGAAGTGGCCGACACCATGACGACCCTGTTGCAGGGGGTCGTCAGTGGTGGAACTGGCAGGGCGGCGGCGATCGCCCCCGGCATCGCAGGCAAAACGGGCACCACCAACAACGGCGTGGATCTCTGGTTTATTGGCTACATTCCTGGCAGCCTAGTCACCGGCATTTGGTTGGGCAACGATGACAACCAATCCACCTCCGGGCAGGGAGCCGTTGCCGCCGGAATTTGGGGGCGCTACATGGCAAAGGTGGTGCAGTAAGAATTAAACATGGGCCAGAGCAGCAGCATACAGCGCTGACACTGGATGCTGGCACCGGATATTTGGGTTGGATTTTTAATTTTCTAATTCCCACAGCTCTAAATGGGCCGGATAGGGAATCTGGATCCATCTCCCGGCCACCCGCTCCCACCAACGGGGGGGATGGGGCAGGGAGGCTACTTGGATGCTGGCACAGCCCACGAGCCATGCGCCCAGCATATCGGTGTGACGACTGTCGCCCACTACCACAGCCTGGTGGGGAGCTAAGTTCATGGTGCGCAATGCTCGCCGAAAGGCTTTTGGGAATGGTTTACGGGCCGGACTGAGGGCGGGAATGGCTAACCGTTGGGACCAGGCTGCCACGCGATGCTGGCGCTTGCCATTGGATAGAATAAAAAATTGCACACCGTGCTGTCGGGCTTGCTGAATCCAGGTTTCGGCGTGGGGGGCGAGATAGCGATCGTCCTCGGAGACTATTGTGTTGTCTAAGTCCAGAATAATGCCCAAAATTCCCTGGGCTTTCAAGCTTTGCAGGTCGATCGCCGCTAGGGTGGGCGCTTGACGAGGGAGGGAGGGGGCGACATCCATCTATCTATTGAATCCATCCTTGATGTTTGAGCAGCAGAATGATCAGGGTCAGCCCAATCCACCCCACAACGGTGAGCAAAATCGGTAAATCTGTCAGCAGCACTTCCTCTGGGCGCTCGGTTTGATTGGTCGGTTGCGGGCCGGACGGCTGGAGCCGGGTGGGCGTATCCTGAGGATCACTAAGCAATTGATAGCGAAACACGCCGTACAGGACAAAGGGCACCGTCAGCAGCATCCATTGGGTGGAAGCTCCGTTCACCTGGGGGCCGGAACTCCAAATGGTGTAGGCCAAAATCGCCCCTGTGGTCACCGTGCTTTCCATACGGGTCAGCAGTGCGAGGGAATACTGTTGTAGCACCGCTCGGGTGGTTCCGCCCTTACGCTCGGCAAGGCGTAGCTCGGCTTTGCGCTTTTCAATGCCCAGGAATAGAGCCAGCATGGCCGTGCACACTAAGAACCAGGAAGAAAGGCGAATATCGGTAGCGGCGGCCCCGCCATAGGCCCTCAGCACAAAGCCTGCGGCAATGGCCAGGATATCCAAAATCACCGTTTGCTTCAGGCGCAGGTTGTAGGCAACCTGTAGCAGGGCGTAGAGGGTAATGATGGCACCTAACTGGGGGTTGTTAGCCCAGGCGATCGCCAAAGCCCCACCCAGAAGGATCACAGCGAGGGCGATCGCCTGGGGAACACTGATTTGTCCAGCCGCAATGGGGCGATGGCATTTCACTGGATGGCGGCGATCGGATTCCACATCCGCCACATCATTAATCAGATAAAAACTACTGGATGCCGCACAAAATAAGACAAACGCTAGGGATGCTCCCAGGAGAGATTCCCACTTTAGGCTGAAGGCAAACAACGGCGCTGCAAATACAATCAGATTCTTGGTCCACTGCCGAGGACGCAGTGCCCGACCATAGGGGTTTTTTACAGGCATAAAAAATAGATGGCACCTACGGGATTAATCTCTCGTGACTGATCTATCTAATCTATCTAAGGGATCTATCGGTGATTATGACGGTGATTGTGATCTCTAACTCGCGATTTTTGGGACTTCTGCCTACCCAGGTTCACATTGCATCCAGCAAAGATGCGTGAATGTTTCCAGAAACAAACGTGCCATTTGGGTATCTTATGCTATCGTGAACCGTCTAAAGCTGATTTGCCTCAGATCCAAAGGTCTTCCATCCCCAGAATGTGCATGGCACATCGGAAAAATGGTGGATTTTACAGAGGACTATCTTGGTGATCCCGGTCACAGACAACTTGTTACTGTTTCGATTGGATGGATGTTGATTCAATGATGATGCGCACAGAGGAGGTGATGGATCGGATCAGCCACAGGGGGCACTCGCAACTAATTCGATTTTTGCAGGAAGACTTGGCGATTTCAACAGCATCGCTGGCGATCGCCCTGCGCCACCTTGAGCATGATCCAGGTCCATTGCCCATGGTGCTATGGCAGTATGGATTAGTTACTTTGGAGCAGCTTGACCAGATTTACGATTGGTTAGAACAGGCTTAATCGCCTAGAACAAGCTTAATGGTCCACCAAGCTTAATGATCCATAATGCGCCGGTCCATAATGCGTCGCTTTGCCAGAATTTTGTTTTGACCGAAGGATGACCTAGTTCAGCAGAGAGATAGCAACCCTAGTGGAGTTGTGAGCAAAATTGGGTCAGCTCCCCGGCTTTTTTAGAAAGCCGGGGAGCTGGCGTTTATGGATTATTTCTGGCAGCATCAGCCCCCCGTATAACTGCGCAAAGTGCCGAAATTTTTGCCCGTGGCCGCGATAACTGTACTGATAGTGGGAACCCTGGGAAACACAGTGTTTGCCTCAACAGGCTCTCGGCCAATCCATGGCAGTAGCTCAGTAGGAACATGGCTAAACACGGCATCAAACTCAATCACCACACACATTAATCAGGGAAGGACCATGCGAACTCAGGCTTTAGGGATTTTGCTCAGCTCCGTGGGCATCGTTGGGGCGGCAATGCTGCCCGCCCAGGCTCTGACCACAACCTTCAGTGGAGCACCCCCTTTTTGAATAATGTCGCACCTGGAGTTTATTTGGAACCCTTCAGCACACTCGTGGAAGGCGACCTGGGGAGCCACGTCCCAAAACTTTTCTAGCAGTGGCTTTGCTTATACGGCGACCGCTGTAGGTGGCGGCAACCTTTACAGTAGCGTTGGGAATGTCGGGAGCCGGTGGATTTCCCTCACTACCAGTACGGATAGCCTACGCATTGACTTTACCAGTGGCAATGTCACCGCTGTGGGGGCAAGTTTCTTTCTGACCGATGTGGCGAGTAATTTGATCAGTGGTGGGCTGACCGTAACCCTCAGTGACGGTACCAGCGTGAGCCTAAGTAGTCCCATTTCCGGGGCCTTGCCCTTTTGCTGGCTTCACAACAGACAGTGGCTTCATCACGTCCGTACTCCTGACAACAGCCACATCTGAATACCTCACCCTAAATAATTTGTACGTGGGGCAATCGACTAGCGTGCCCGTGCCTGCCCCACCGCAGGCCGCAGGATTTCTGGTGCTGGGCGGGTTGCAGGCGGCCAAGCAAATCCGGCGCGGTCTCAAGGCATCCGCGGCCCAGTCCCAAAAGGGCTAATTCCGCGCTGGCGGTTTGTCCCTAGAACAGGTTGCGCTCAGGAATATAATGCGGCCAAAAATAGCGTGTGGTGGAGGGCGATCGCCCTCCACCACACGCTGTGATGACATTTGGGCTGTTCATCTGACAGGTCAGTAATTGTACGGAAAATCCATCAATATTTGGATTGTTTAGAAAATTCAGACCGAAAAAATCAGTATTCCTCAGGGTGCTGGAATTTCTCACAATAAAATCTTTTATTCAGATCTAATTAATAACGATTGGATATTTTTCAGATTTCACCTCTTTTAAAAGAGCTTAAAGCTAAATCAAATAATAATAGAAATCTTTAACATTTGAGGGGTTTCGCCCCCTTTTACATTATCTAAAATTCCGATTAATTTAGGATTAAGTTGCCTTACTCCTCCGTTATCTTTTTTAAAAAGAGAATCTGAAGATCCTCATATACTCGGCGCACTTTGAATCAGAAGCGAACTAAAATCATGACCCAAACTTTAGCTAAAACCTCGCTCACTCAATGCTCTAGATAACTTCAAGAAGCATCATTCAGCCAACGTTCAAGAATTATCTTGTTCAGATTGGGCGCTCTACAAAGAAATTTAGTGAGAAGTTAGAGAGAAATCCAGCGAATGGGTTTCTCATCATTTGACTCTTTTTGATGCGGTGTCGCTAGGCTCTCTTGCGGATTGATTATCTACGGTTTATAGATCTCGTCGCTATCCGCTCACGGCTCTGTAAATGATCGATCCGGACAGCCATTCGCCCTACCAACGCTCAGTTTTTAATGCTCTCAGTGTGTTCCCTGCCAGCCCAATTGCATTGATTCGCACAATACTTAGATTTGCACAATACGCAATCGGAGTATGCACGGCTCATGAATTCGGGGCAATGCACCCCCTTGGGTCGCTTTTTCAATCTTTTTTTAGGAGTGTTACGCATGTCACGGGATGCCCTAGTGGTGGGAATTAGCAGTTATCGGTGGTTGCCAGATCTGGGCGCACCCGCCAACGATGCCGAGGCGATCGCCCAAATCCTGCAAAGCCAGGGGGACTTCCGCGTCCAACGGATGCCGGAAATCGTCAAAAATAATCAAACCCAAGTCGGCGTGACTACCCCCGTCACCACCGCTGAACTAGAAGCAGCCCTGGTGAAGCTCTTCAAACCCAAGGGCAAAAACATCCCCCACACGGCCCTTTTTTACTATTCTGGGCATGGTCTGCAAAAGGATGCGGGCATTCAAGAAGGGTATCTCGCCACCAGCGATGCCAACCCTGAAGCCGCAGTATACGGACTTTCCCTCTTTTGGTTGCGCCGCTTGCTGCAAGAAAGTCCCGTGCGTCAGCGCATCATCATCCTGGACTGCTGTCACAGCGGCGAAATCCTCAATTGCTTAGAGGCTGACCCGGGTGCTAAATCCGGGACCGATCGCCTGTTCATGGCCGCCTCCCGCGAATACGAATCGGCCTATGAATCCCTCGAGGGCAACCACAGCGTCTTCACCCAAGCCCTTCTGGATGGATTGGAACCTAGCACCGCCGCCAACGGCACCGTCACGAATTACCACCTGTCCGACTGGGTGAGTAATGCCCTCCGCAGTGAAGTGCAGCAACCCCTGTTTGAAAACTCCGGCGGCGAAATTATCCTCACCCGCAATCAAAATGCCACAACAGTCCTGCGCACAGAACTAAGCCAGGACACCTGTCCCTACCGGGGTCTGGAGTACTTCGACGAATCCCACGCCAGCTATTTCTTTGGGCGGGAAGATTTGACCGATCAACTGATTGATAAGCTGAGAACCCGCAACTTTGTGGCCATTGTGGGGGCCTCTGGCAGTGGCAAATCTTCCCTGGTGCGAGCGGGCTTAATTCATCGGTTGCGCCTCGGACACCAGTTTTCCGGCAGCGATCGCTGGCAAATCAAGATCTTGACGCCCAATGATCAGCCCTTTAAAAGCCTTGCCAATGCCTTTGTTAACCCCAAAGCTTCCGCCGTGGAGCGGGCCGAGCAACTGCGGCGAGCCGAAGTTTTTCTCAATGACGGTAGTGGGTTATCCCAACTGGTGCGCGCCAGTTTAATCCCCTCGGACAGCGACCAAACTCCCGATCGCATGCTGCTCGTCATTGACCAGTTTGAGGAAATGTTTACCCTTTGCCAGGGCGTGCATGCCGATCGCGATCGGCATCAGTTCTTTAACGGGCTGCTCCAAACCCTGGACGAGTTAGGCGATTTGCTCAGTGTTGTGATTGTCCTGCGAGCGGATTTTTTCGGCAAATGCTCCATGTATGCCGGACTTGCCGAAAAAATTGAACAGAATCTGATTACCGTCACCCCCCTCACCTACGATCAAATCAAATCCTCCATTGTCAAACCCGCCCAAAAGGTTGGTCTAACCTGCGATCAGAACCTGACTTACAACATTCTGCGGGATATCGTCGGCTCCCCCGGCGAACTGCCGCTGCTGCAATACACTCTACTAGAACTGTGGCATCGCCGCGAGGCCGATCCAGACGGTGGGCCAGCCCGCCTAACCTTGAATGCCTACACGGAACTGGGTGGCGTGCGAGGCACCCTGCAAAAGCGGGCAGACGAAATCTTCTACAGCCTTGCTCCTGACGAGCAGCCGATCGCCAAGCGGATTTTTATTGCCTTAACCCAGTTGGGCGATGGCACCGAAGATACGCGTCGCCGTATTCTCAAGTCAGAATTGGTCAGTCCTCGCTTTCCAGCAGCCCTAGTCGAGCGGGTGATTGAAAAGCTCGTGCGGGCCAAACTTGTCGTCACGAACCGAACCACACCCACCAATCGCTATCAAGAACGGATTAATCAAGGCTTTGCCAATGTTTCCACCGCCTTGCGCTTTGCCCAAATCCGGCGCGGCAAAATCCCCCGCAATGCCCCGGCCAGTGACACCAATTTTTTGGGGACTGTGCAAGCCCAGATTGCCGCCAGCTACAACCTCGGCATTGCGAAGGTGACGCAACTGCCGGGGGGGCACTCGTCAGCTTTACCCTTGCCCTCCACACCGGGCGCACCGTACCAGGAAACAATCGATGTCGCGCATGAGGCCCTGATTCGGCACTGGGGGTTGCTGTGCCTATGGCTGGATGAAAATCGGGACATGCTCCGGCGGCAGCGCAAAATTGAACAGGCGGCGCGGGAATGGGACAGCTTGAACCAGCCGCGCTCCCCGGAATATACCCTGCGGGGCAATCACTTGATGGATGCCGAAGATTTCTGGGCGACCTATAGCGATGAACTGTCGGCGATCGCCCAAAAATACATCCAAGTTAGCCGAGCCGAAAGCCAACGCAGCCACAAAGAACTGCGGCTGCTGCAATTGTCTATTCCCTGCACATTGCTCGCAGCCCTCGTCGTCACCCTCAACCAATACCATTCCTTGGTGCGTAGCCAAACGGATAAGGATTACCAAATCAAAGTCGCGACTTCCCGGCAGCAAGCGGCGATCGCCCAGTCCATTCTGCAAGATCCGAATGGTGATCCCACGGCAGCATTGCTGATTAGCCGTCTGGCCGTAGAACAAGGGGAGCCGACCAAGGAAGCACAGGAAAGTTTACGGGCGGCGCTGCAAAAGCTGCGGCTTCAGGCGTCCTTGCCGGGACACCACGGCCCGATCCGCCATGTGGAATTTAGCACCAATCAAAACCAGATCGCCACAGCGGGGGATGATGGCACCATCCGGATTTGGTCCCTTAAAAACGCCAGAGTTCAGTACGAACTGCACTGGACGGATGGGCCAACAGAACAAACCGACAGTAAACTCCCATCAGACCCATCTGGGCGTCTATCAGCGCCAACGACAGCGCCAACGGCAGTACAAACGGTGACTGAAATGCCCCCATCACCCATTGTGGGCATGGCCCTCAGCCCAGATGGGCAGCAGATCGCAGCGATCGCAAAAAACGCGAATTACGTCCAAGTCTGGTCAGTGGCATCGGGCAAAATGCAATTGCAACTCAGAGGGTTTAAGGCAGCCACCACCAAGCTGGCCTTCAGTCCCCGAGGCGATTTGATCGCCGCTGTCAGTGCCGATAACGAAGTCCGCATTTGGCAAGCCCAATCTGGCATTCTGCAAACGCAATTGCGCTATACAGCGCCAATTCAAGCGCTGGAATTCAGCCCGAATGGTCAGTTTGTCCTGATTGCCAGCGGCAGCACCCTGAAATTAGTGCAGACGAAGAACGGCCACACCCGCTCAGTAATGCACCATTCCAGCATGATTACCAGCGCTCGCTTTAGCCCCAATGGGCAGTTCATTGCTGCCGGTGGCAAGGATGGAAATCTGCGGATTTGGCGGGTGAAAACTGCTCAAGTGTTCAAGACTTATGTTCAGGGAACCCGTGGGGTTACCCAGGTCCTGTTTAGTCCCGATAGCACCACTCTCGCAACGACAGATCAGGAGAATCAGATCAGGTTGTGGACCGTGGCATCGGGGCTAATCGCAAAGTTAGATTCAAAATTAGATTCAAAATTAGACAACGTTGCGATGCCAGAGGTCGATCGCGGCAGTGGCCGGGTGGCCATTGCTTTTAGTCCCGACAGTCAGAAGCTCGTCACCCCAACCTCCACGACGGTGGGACCTGAAATGAATCATGCCCTACGCCAGTGGAATGCAAAAACTGGACAGGTACTGGAAACCTTTCCCATCGAGGCGGGGCCGATTGAAATAGTCCGGTTCAGTATCGATGGCTCGGTCATCGCCACGGCAGGGAGCGCTGGCATCACCCAGCTATGGTCTGCCCAGGGCGGCAGTGAATTGCCCACCCTCACAACCCTGGGACAGCCCAGCCAGTGGGCTACCTTTCGCCGCTCCCAGCAAGATGCGCCGCCGCCCCAAGGTGTCGATGAAGTCATAGCCCTTTCCTTGAATGGGACGTGGCAACGCTGGCATTTATTCGGTAGTGGAGCCTTGCCTTTTCCCCAGGCAAAGCGACACCCTGAGCCGATAGACTCACCCTTATCGCCAGAAGCGTTCAAGTTCAAGGCGCAGAAATTGTTGCAACAGGTGAGCTATGCCATCGGGTTCACGCGTCCAAAGCCCCTACCGGAGAGTGCACTGTCTGTAGGGCCGGCTCCACGAGCAGAAAATGTGCCCACGGCGGAAAATGCGCCCGCAAACTCTGTTGCAGTTCCTCGCGGGCCGCTGCCCAAGAACGTGCTGGGCCAATTGACTCCGGGTGCGACCCTGACTGGGGTGGCGTTTAGTGGCGATGTGCGGCAGTTAGCGATCGCCGATAGTCAGGGCGCTATGGGCCTATGGACGTTAAATGCTGATTGGAGCCTAACGCTGATCCATCGGCTCCAGTCGCCATCAGATGGCAATATGCACCTAACCCGGCAAATGGCGTTTAGTGCGGACAAGTCCAAAGTCCTAGGCGTTGGCGATGATCGGGTGATCCGAATCTGGGAGGTGCAGTCTGGCAAATTGGTGAGCAGTTTTTCAGGCCATGACGCGGCCATCTCGCGAGCAGAATTTAGCCCCGATGGGACATGCGTCGTAAGTGCCTCCTATGACCGCAGTGCCCGGGTGTGGCAGGTCGCCTCTGGCAAGGAAATCCATCGGTTTAACCATAAAGCCGTGGTGACCAGTGCCCGCTTTAGCCCCGATGGGCAGATGATTGTGACGGCCAGTCAAGATAGTGCCGCTCGGGTCAGGGATCTCAATGGCGGTGGCTATCGGGTGATTTTGGCAGGCCACCATGGTGCAGTTTTGGATGCGGCGTTTAGCCCCGATGGCCGCATGCTGGTGACGGCCAGCGAGGATGGCACTGCGAAGCTGTGGGATGCGCAAACCGGGACGGAGCGGTCTACATTGCGCCCTGCCGAATCAGGGCAGAACCCTCGGCCTTTGCAAGAGGCGTTTTTCAGCGCGGATGGGCGTTATGTGGCAACGCTAGATGGTGAGGGGCAGTTGCGGACTTGGGTGGCGACCTGGGAGGGCTTAGTAGAGGTAGCGCAGCATCGCAGCCTACGACAACTCCAGCCGGAGGAATGTCTGCGATATTTGGGGTTGCCTGCGAATGGGTGTCCGGTATTGCCGAATGTCCAGTAGAATTTAGACGGATGTTGGGATTGAAGCGGCTGTGAGCCAGCCAAGCGATCTGGACATCTGTGTTATTTACAGGCGATCGCGAGACACTAACGTGGCAAAGACGGCAGCGGCGAAAACGGCAACGCAGTGGCGGTACTTCCTAAATATTCTCCAAGATTTGCCATTGACCGCGATGACAGCGGAATTTGCGGCTGTGGTCCAGAACTTGGCAGTGAAGTCTTGGGTTGGCAAGTCTGCGGTTGGCAAGTCCCTGGTTGGAAAGCCCTTGACCGCGCCGGGACGGTGGGTACTGGTCACATCGGGAGCCTTGGCCCTACTCTTCTGGAATGGGCGACTGGTGCTGGCCACTGGCGTTGGGGTGGCAGTCATGGCCCTGATTTACTTGATGCAGGACTGCCAATTGCAGGTGCCCAAGGCTTCGCTACGCCGCTTGGTTCACCTGTTGAGCCAACCGTTGGTGTTGGCGGTGATGGGCGGCGGTACGGCTATGCTGTCTACCTATTTAGCAGCGTCCGTCTGGGTAGAAGTGGATAGTCCTTGGCTGGCAGCGGGTGGGATTTTGCAGGGTGCGGGCACCCTGGCGGTACTGCTGCTCCTCGTAGGACAGTATCTGCATCGCCAAACAACGAATTCGCAAGGGCAGTTTAGTCAGAAGCTGGCGGACCTGACCCATGCCGATCCCCTGCGGCGGCTTATTGCGGTTCGGGAGTTAACGCGATCGCTCCGAGACTTAGACCAAAGTTCCTCTGAGCGCCGTGAATTGGCGGACTATTTTCGGTTGATGCTGAGTCAGGAATCCCAGGGGATCGTTCGCGAAGCGGTGCTGGACGGCCTACAGGCGTTAGACCAGGTTCAGGCTCTACCCACGGCATCTCAGCCAGTGATGCGTCCGGATCTGAGGCAGCGGGCCACTGTGAAGCGGCGATCGGCGGCTCAATTTTAAGGTGATTTCCAGACAAGATTCTACCTTGGCGGTTTTGCCCTTCGACGCCACTCAGGGTGTCAGCTGGCTTCGGCTACGCTCAGCCAACTCGACTGTGCTCAGCCAACTCGGCTATGCTCAGCTAGAGGATGGTTTGCTTAGAAGAAGTCCTCTCAGGCAATTTCCCAAAAAATACGATGTCCGCTGGTTACTCCACCCAAGTCGTTCCCTGAGCGAAGTCAAAGGGAACAATTTTGGTCCTTGGTCAAATGAGCGGCCCAGAAATTTGGGCCGCTCATTGGCTAAGGTTGGAGGACGCTGGGAACTAGCGCCCAACACCTACATAACGGAACCCGATCGCTTCCAGACCCGCTTGATCGAGGAAATTCCGCCCGTCAATCATTACGGGGGCATGCATCAGGCTTGCCATTTTGGCGTAGTCTAAATCCCTGAACTGCTGCCAATCCGTGACCAAGACCAGCGCATCACAGCCATCTGCGAGTCGCTCGGGATCCGTCTCGACCAGAACGTTGGACAAACCATGCCGAATTCCACTTTGGGAAATAATCGGGTCGTAGGCCTTCACCCGTGTGCCAAGGCGATGCAATTGCTCGATCATATTCAGGGCGGGGGCATCCCGCAGATCATCGGTATCGGGCTTAAAGGTCAGGCCCAAGAGCCCAACAGTCTTGCCTTTAAGAATTTTCAACACTTGCTGCAATTTTTCGACGACGATCAGCCGCTGCCGTTCATTAACGCTAATGGCAGCTTTCAGTAGGGTGGCATCGTAGCCATAGTCATCGGCGGTATGCACCAGCGCCGAAACATCCTTGGGAAAGCAGGATCCGCCCCAACCAATCCCGGCTTGCAGAAACTTGCCGCCAATGCGCGAGTCTAAGCCAATGCCCTTTGCCACTTCAACAACGTCGGCCCCGACCCGATCGCAAATATTCGCGACTTCATTGATGAAACTAATCTTAGTCGCGAGAAATGCATTGGCGGCATATTTAATCATTTCTGCCGAGCTTAAATCAGTCTTCACCACGGGCACGGGCGGCAGTGTTTGATCCGCAGCAAACTGACGGCTGATGATCGGTGCGTAGAGATCTTCCATGCGGGCAAGAGCTTGGGCCATACCGCTGCCCAAGACGATGCGATCGGGATTGAACGTATCATAGACTGCGGAGCCTTCCCGCAAGAATTCCGGATTGCTGACCACATCAAACTCAGGCTCCGCGATCGCGGCAGTACTGGTTTGCACACCCACTTCCGTAGCCCCGGCGCCAACGAGCGCCTGGGTGGCTACTTCTGCCCGCTTCTCCGCAAAGCCATCCAAAATCAGCATCCGGACCCAATCCCCGGAGCCAATTGGCACCGTGGATTTGTTGACGATCACCTTATAGGTATCGGGTTTCAGGTGAGCCCCAATCCCCCGTGCCACGGCTTCCACATAGCGGGTATCACTTTCCCCCGTGGGCAACGGCGGCGTACCCACTGCGATAAATAGCACCTCGCCATGATCAACCCCTGCGCCTAAATCCGTCGTAAATTCAATCGTGCCCGCACGCAGGGACGCCTGCATGATCTCGGACAGTCCCGGTTCAAAAATGGGCGACTGTCCCGCTTTCATCAGCTTGACTTTTTCTTCGTTATTATCCACGCAAATGACGTGATGACCCACGTGAGCCAGACAGGCACCCGTGACTAAACCGACGTAGCCCGTTCCAATGACACAAACCCGCATATAGACTCCTTTCCAACGACTGGATAACTCACTGACTAACTGAATTCCCGATAGAGCTGTCTTCAAAAAACCTCTCCATTGGGAAACCATTGCCTCACGCTTACTGGGCTGTAATGGTCTGAGAGGGTTCAGGACTGTTGAGGAGGCGATCGCGGAAGTCAGCGATCGTCATTTTCAACCCATCGGCCAAGGGCACCGTAGGCTGCCAACCCAGCATTTCCTTGGCCTTGGTAATATCCGGCTTGCGACGGCGGGGATCATCCTGGGGCAGCGGCTCAAACCGAATCTTGGCATCCGGATTGACCATTTCTTGAATTTTTTGTGCCAATTGCAAAATAGTGTATTCCTCTGGATTGCCCAAATTCACCGGCCCCAGATAATCGCCATTCATCAGCCGCATCAACCCATCCACTAAATCTGATGCATAGCAGAAGCTGCGAGTTTGCTGGCCTTCGCCATACACCGTTAGGGGAATCCCCTGCAATGCCTGCACGACAAAATTGCTCACAACGCGTCCATCGTTTTCCAACATGCGAGGACCATAGGTGTTAAAAATCCGGGCAACCCGAATATCTACATCATTCTGGCGATGATAGTCAAAAGCCAAGGTTTCAGCAACGCGCTTGCCTTCGTCATAGCAACTCCGAATACCGATGGTATTGACATTACCCCGGTACTCTTCTACCTGGGGATGAATTTCTGGATCGCCATAAATTTCCGACGTGGACGCAAGCAAAAAGCGGGCCTTGACCCGCTTTGCCAAGCCCAGCATATTCATCGTCCCCATCACGTTCGTTTTGATGGTTTTGACGGGATTGTACTGATAATGCACCGGGGAGGCAGGACAAGCCAAATGGTAGATTTGGTCCACTTCCAGACGAATCGGCTCCGTAACGTCGTGGCGAATTAGCTCAAAGTAAGGATGATCCATCCATTTCAGCACGTTACGCTTATGCCCTGTGAAAAAGTTGTCTAAACAAATGACCTCATGCCCTTGCAGCATCAGCCGATCAATCAAGTGCGAACCGATGAAGCCTGCGCCACCTGTGACTAGAATTCTCATATTTCTGCTTATTTAGAGGACGGGGTTAGAGGACAAACCAAAATTTTGACGTCTAGAGAGTTTTCATGGTTTACGGGAAAAAATTTGAAATCCGTAAACTTCATCTCCATAGCTTACAGAGTTCCCACTTTTGGGTGTGTCTACCTAGACGGGAGATGCCAAAACCGCGGATTTTGTAAAACCTTAGCAAAAGTCGCGCTTGCTCCTCGATTAAACTACGAGGAGTTCATTAAATCTTCACAACGAATATTGACAGCGGCGCTGGATGCTTGAGGGTAATGATTCAGCGCCATCTACACAAGACATAAATTGGCGCAAGACCAAGACGTAAATTAGCGCAAGACGCAGAGTAGAAGCGTGATTGCGCTTCTCTAATCCAGTCGCAGCACTGCCATAAACGCTTCCTGGGGCACATCCACTGTGCCAATCGACTTCATCCGCTTTTTACCTTTGGCTTGTTTTTGCAGCAATTTCTTCTTCCGAGAAATATCGCCGCCATAGCACTTCGCCAACACATCCTTCCGCAACGCGGGAATGTGCTCACTGGCAATTACTTTACTGCCGATCGCCGCCTGAATCGGAATCTTGAACTGGTGGCGAGGAATCAGCTCCTTCAGCTTCTCCGTCAAAGCGCGCCCTACGCCATAGGCTTTATCGCGGTGCACAATCGTCGCCAAGGGATCCACCGGATCGCCGTTAATCATCACGTCCAGTTTCACCAAGGGATTTTCGCGGTAGCCAATCAGCTTGTATTCCATGCTGGCATACCCGCGCGATCGCGACTTCATCTGGTCAAAGAAATCCGTTGCCACCTCCGCCAGCGGCAGCTCATAAATTAACGTTGTCCGTCCCGGCGTCAGGTACTTCATATCTTTAAATACACCACGCCGCGTTTGGCTAAGCTCCATCAGCGCCCCCACATACTCCTCAGGCGTAATCATGTCCACTTGGACATAGGGTTCCTCAATTTTTTCTCGATGCTGGGGATCCGGCAGCTTACTGGGATTATCAATTAACAGCACTCCGTCCTTCAGCGTCGTCACCCGATACACCACCGACGGCGCCGTCGTAATCAAATCCAGGTTATATTCCCGCTCCAGTCGCTCCTGCACGATTTCCATGTGCAACAGACCCAAAAAACCACAGCGAAAGCCAAAGCCCATAGCACTAGACGTTTCTGGCTCATAATGCAATGCCGCATCGCTCAACTTCAGCTTTTCCAACGCCTCTCGCAGGTCCTCAAACTGGTCCGCATCCGTGGGAAACATGCCGCAGAACACCATCGGTGTCGCTTCCACGTAACCGGGCAACGGCGCTGCGGCGGGAGCGGTGGCCAAGGTAATGGTGTCGCCCACCCGAGCATCTTCCACAGCCTTAATCGAAGCGGCAATGTACCCCACTTCGCCCGCGTGCAGTTCCTCGACCTTCACCTGGGTGGGGGACAGAACTCCCAGCTCATCAATCTGAAATTCTTTGCCAGACGCCATGAGCCGAATGCGATCGCCCACCCGCACTCGCCCATCCATCACCCGAAAATAAACAATCACGCCCCGGTAGGCATCGTAATAGCTATCAAAAATCAGTGCCCGCAGCCGCTCATCCACGGTATCCGGCGGTGGCGGCACCAACTGCACGATCGCTTCCAAAATCTCTGGCACCCCAATGCCTTCCTTCGCTGAAGCCAAAATAGCCCCACTGCAATCCAAGCCCACAACTTCTTCCACCTCAGCCCGCACCCGCTCCGGCTCTGCTCCAGGTAGATCAATTTTATTAAGTACAGGAATAATTTCTAGGTCATTATCCAGTGCTAGGTAGACATTCGCCAAGGTTTGCGCTTCCACACCTTGGGAGGCATCCACGACGAGGAGTGCCCCCTCGCAGGCCGCGAGCGATCGCGACACCTCATAGGAAAAATCCACATGCCCCGGCGTATCGATCAAATTCAACACATACTGCTGCCCATCCTGAGCCGTGTAGTTCATGCGGGCTGCTTGCAGCTTGATGGTAATCCCCCGTTCCCGCTCTAGCTCCATATTGTCCAGGAACTGGTCCTTCATATCCCGCGCTTGTACGGTGCCTGTATCCTGCAACAATCGGTCAGCGAGGGTCGATTTGCCATGATCGATGTGAGCAATGATAGAAAAGTTGCGAATTCGGGAGACGGGCACATCAGTCATACAGGTTACTCAGACAGAAAGGAATAAAATTCGGTGCTTACCGCAATTAATAGGCAATCAACGCTTCATGTATTGTAATCCCTTCTTTCATCTCCCTCCAGCCGACTAATCCATCTCAGTACTTCCCGGAAGAATAACGGGTCCGGGTCGGCCTATCCCCAAGGGCGTGAAATTTAATATCTGGATTTCCTTGGAGGAACACAGGTTTTGTGCAATACGATAGATGGTGGTAGATTTCTGCTTTTCGCATAACCCCTATGAATCAGCCCACTCTCCAGCCCCAGGTTCCATCCGACAAGGTAGAAGTTTCTATTCACTTAGATTCAGATTTGCTCAGCCAGATTCAGCACCTCACCACTGACCCCAGCAAGGTGATTGAGGTTGCTATTCGTCAATGGCTCAAAAATGAGCGTAATCGCGACGATGATCTGACCCGCACTCTCCACCGTAATCCTCCGGTTCCACCCCGTGGAGAGTGGAATGACTAGGTAGCCTAAGCTTCAGCGGGATTGATCTGCGGTTGATCCACGCTGAATCATGATTTTCTAGGTAACGTATGACTGAGTAATGTATGCCTGAGACAGTGCAAACGCTGACCTCTGTATTCTGCCCTTGTTGTGAGCCGGAACCCCCATGATCCCCTCCACCAACCTGCCCTCCTCTCCAACGACAGACATCGAGGTCAGCCCCGACGCTGATAGCCCAATCCAATCGTCCTTTTCGACACCGTCCTGTCCCCATCCACTGTTCTCGCTGAGTGCTGACCATTACCACAAGCTCCTCACCCAAATCGCTGGTAATATCCGGCGCACACTCGATCTGCCGACCATCTGGCAACAAACGGTTCAAAGACTGGGCACTGCACTAGAAGTCAGTCGTTGTGTCATCTGCCCCTATAAAGAGCCAACTGCCACAGTTCAGATCGTGGCGGAATATCACCGAGAGGCCGTGCCCTCACTCTTAAACACGGAATTTGCGATCGCCGAACATCCTGCCATTCGTGAGGCGATCGCCTCGCTAACCCCCCTCGCCATTACCGACACAGCCGATGGCATCTGGGCGGCGGGACAGGCTGTATTGATGGCGGCGACCTGCTATCAAGATCAGCCCAATGGATTAATCGTGCTGTATCAGTGCGATCGCCCCCGCACCTGGAGCGCCGCCGAAATTGAATTTCTGCGGGAGCTCGCGGATCAGGTGGGCACGGCGATCGCCCATGCCACCCTTTTTGCCGAGACCCAAGCCCTCGCTGCCGAACTCCAGCTCACAAACAGTCGCTCAATTCAAAAAAATCGAGAGCTCGAAGAAGCGCGTCAGCAAGCCGAAGAAGCCTCCCGCCTCAAGAGCCAATTCCTAGCCAACACGTCCCACGAGCTTCGCACCCCCCTCAATGGCATGATCGGCTTTCTGAAGCTAATCATCGAAGGACTTGCTGATGATCCCAAGGAGCAGAGCGAGTTCATCAACGAAGCCTACCGATCTGCGCTACTCCTCAACGACATCATTACCGATATCCTTGACATTGCCAGAATCGAAGCCGGTCGATTTGAAATTGACCTCAATCCGGTCCAGCTTGACGATCTGCTGGCTGACATGGAAACCTTTAGCCGAAACCAAGTCGAGCAAAGAAACCTCACCTTCGAGATCCAAAAGCCCTCCACCCACGATGGCATTGTTCTCTATGGCAACTACCAGCGCCTCAAGCAAGTCTTACTCAACCTTCTCGGCAACGCGATCAAGTTCACCCACGATGGTGGCATCACCATTGGCGTAGAAGTCATTAAAAAGAAAATTACCGTCCAAAACCAGCCGCTACCCGGCATGGTCAAAGTTCGGGTTGCCGATACCGGCATTGGCGTTTCTCTCGATCAACAAAACCGCCTGTTCCAATCCTTTAGTCAAATTGATGGGACCCGAACGCGCCAATATGGGGGAACGGGGCTAGGACTTGCTATATCCCAACGGCTGGTCGAAGCGATGGGGGGGGAAGTCAACTTCTACAGTCTCGGCGAAGGTTTAGGATCCACCGTCACCTTTACCGTCCCCCTCTTCCAGGAACCCATCATGAGTACATCTCCCCAGGGAGCAAGGGCCATTCCCTAGATTTTCCCAGACGCTAGGTGTTCCCAAGTTCCCAGACCCTAGATGTTCCCAGAATTGACACTGCTAGCAGGGTGTTTTCTGCGCAGTCTGATTGCTACAGGTTGTGACCGAATTGTTCGGGATATTTACTGAACTGCTGTGCGATCGTCTGGCAGGCAACGGAGTTTTTACAGAGTTGCATAACGTAAGCAACCCAACATTTCATGCCTAGGGCATTAATTTTGGCTGGGATTTCCGTGCTCCTGAGTATTACTGAAGTATTAATTGTTAGAATTCCATCTATTACTTAACCATGGGTAAAAAAACTGATAGAAAAGAATTTATCCAGATAGGAACTCTGGACTATTTCAGTAAAAACATTCTTATTTTCAATAAATATTTTCCCATGAATCGCTCCCTCAATTCCGCAAACATCTTGGATGTAGCAATTAAACTCTTCTCCTCGTATAAATACGGATTTAACCAAAGGCATCACTAGGTATTGGATTGATCACTGCTGCTGAACCCAGGGATATTCGGGTACACAGGCTATTTGCAATTTAAACCTCCCTTTATATAGGGCTTAGTAACCTCATCAAAAATTTATTCATTTCAGTCTAGTGATTCATCACAATAAAAGAATGGATCAGGAGTCGTCAAAGGCTTGAATCAGTTTCCGTTAGTTCTCGAAAGCACGAAAGAATCGAATTTTAAGAATTTCTAAACCTTTGTAGGAAGGCTATTTTAAGTTCAGCGATTTAGCGGATCGCCCTCATTTTGTGGGAATGCTAAGTTTGGCAAGGATAGAGGTTGGCTGTTTAAACTCATCTTTTTGCCGCATTGCAACTCGATTAGACCCTGTTGAGCATTCCAAAACCTCTCCTAGTGCCGTCAGGCTTGTGAACATGAAACACGATTTAGGCTACCAACCCCCGACACCAAGCGTGGGCGTCTATGAATGCGAGGTCCATCTCAAGTTCAGGCTAATTGAGGAAAAAGGCATCTTGGGCGATCGCGACAGACTACTAGAGATACTCCTAGACGCGTTTACCTGCGGCAGTGACGAGTATCTGGAATCCCTCCGGGTGGATGTCGAGGCGCAGGAAATTTCGGAGGTGGAAGCGTCCCCGGCAATGCGTCGCCAACTCATTCGTCTCCGGAACTCCAAGGATCTGGCTTAATTTCTGATTGGAGTAATTCATTGCTCCTGGGATGCCGGGTGAAGTCCTGCGTGGATGCTGTAATCCACTTTAGGTGAGGCGTTTTAGGTGGGGCTGGGGCTTAGATTGGCAGCGATCTAAGCGCCTAGAAAACTAAATACGTGTTGGAGTTGACAGATTCTCCGTTTTTAGCTAAATTAATAAAGGTCAAGCCGATGCGCCCCCATCGTCTAGAGGCCTAGGACACCTCCCTTTCACGGAGGCGACGGGGATTCGAATTCCCCTGGGGGTATCTGGAAAAAACATTGAAGGTACAGAGTTAACTCTGTACCTTCAATGTTTTTGGGAGTAAACTTCAAAATCGAAGGATGCCTGAAGGAGATTAGAGTTTAGGCCATTTCCGACAAATATATATCTGCTGCTGGCTACCCTGCGGGAAGCGAACTATGACTCCGCTCAGCCAATGAGAGATTGCTCCCTTCGACTTCGCTCAGGGAGCAACCCCGGTCGGTATATTTTTTCCTGGAAATATCCCTAGCTCTTGACTTCAGGGCGTTTTGCGGCCTAGAAGTTTATCGCGTAGATGTTTAATGCGATCGCGATATTCTGCCGCCTTTTCAAACTCCATTTTTTTCGCGGATTCTTTCATTTGCACTTCCAGTTGCGCAATCAGTTCTGGAATACTTTCCATGGGAATATCTTGAACCTGTTCATAGGCTTCATCCAACTGCTGCGTATTCAGACGACGAGAGATTTCCAGGAACGCCAAGATGGAGTTATTAGCACGACTGACAATGGATTGAGGCGTAATGCCATGGGTTTCGTTATAAGCCTGCTGGATGGCGCGACGTTCCTCCGTGACGTTAATCGCCTTCGCCATACTATCAGTGAGGTTGTCGGCATAGAGAATGGCTTGTCCCCGCACATGGCGAGCGGCCCGTCCAATGGTTTGGATCAGCGATCGCTCCGCCCGCAAAAATCCTTCCTTATCCGCATCCAGAATCGCAACAAGGGAAACCTCTGGAAGATCCAACCCTTCCCGCAGGAGGTTCACCCCAATGAGGACATCAAACTCGCCTTCGCGCAGACCCTGAAGAATTTCAATGCGTTCAATTGAATTAATCTCAGAATGTAAATAGCGCACACGGATGGCTCGCTCCTGAAAGTATTCGGCTAAATCCTCAGCCATGCGCTTCGTTAGCGTCGTGACGAGAACGCGCTCTTGGCGCTCGATGCGATCGCGAATCTCTCCATATAAGTCATCCACCTGTCCCGCCGTGGGGCGCACAAAGATTTCTGGATCCAAGACACCGGTGGGCCGGATCACCTGGTGGATAATTTGTTCCTCAGAGACTTCCTGCTCCCAATCTCCCGGTGTGGCGGACACAAAAACGCACTGGGTGACTTTTTCCCAAAACTCCTCAGCCTTTAGGGGGCGATTGTCCGCCGCACTGGGCAATCGAAAGCCGTGATCAATGAGGACCCGCTTGCGAGATTGATCCCCGTTATACATGGCACGGATTTGGGGAATGGTGACATGGGACTCGTCAATCACCAGCAGCCAATCCTTGGGAAAATAATCCAGTAAACATTCGGGCGACTCCCCGGCTTGCCGTCCGGCCAAATGGCGGGAGTAGTTTTCGACCCCCTGGCAAAATCCCACTTCCCGTAAGATTTCTAGGTCATAGCGTGTGCGCTGCTCTAGCCGTTGGGCTTCGAGTAATTTGCCATTTTTTTCGAGTTCTTCCAAGCGTTCCTTTAGTTCCGCCTGGATATCGTTGCAGGCGACTTCGAGGCGCTCTTCGGGGGTGACAAAGTGTCGCGCCGGATAAATATTGACAGCTTCTAGGCTTTTCAGCGTGGAGCCAGTGACAGGATCGACGTAGCGGATGGCATCAATTTCATCTCCGAAAAACTCGACCCGAATGATGCGATCTTCATAGGCTGGACCAATTTCGAGCACATCCCCCTTGACTCGAAATTTGCCCCGAGCCAGTTCCAGATCATTGCGAGCATATTGCACCGATGCCAAATCACGAATGATCTGGCGCTGATTCATTTCTTCGCCGACCCGGAGGGGGATGGCGGCTTTTAAGTATTCAGCGGGAATTCCCAGGCCATAGATGCAACTGATCGAAGCGACGACAATCACATCTTTGCGCTCAAACAGCGATCGCGTGGCAGAGTGCCGCAGCATGTCGATTTCATCATTAATCGCAGCGGTTTTTTCAATATAGGTATCCGTGGTCGGGATATACGCCTCTGGCTGATAGTAGTCGTAATAGCTGATGAAATATTCAACCGCGTTGTCCGGGAAGAACTCGCGTAATTCATTGCACAACTGGGCCGCCAGCGTCTTATTGTGGGCCAGAACCAAGGTGGGTCTACCCAAATTTTGGATTACACGGGCAATGGTGTGGGTTTTTCCGGTGCCTGTCGCACCCAGCAAGGTCTGATACCGATGGCCCGCGCTGATACTTTTAACGAGTTGGGCGATCGCCTTGGGTTGGTCGCCTGCGGGTTCAAAGGGGGCTTGAATCTGAAAGTCTGCCATAAATCAAGAGAAAGGCTGAGAAGGAACCCAGACATCAATCGCACTGCATGCTTCAAAGCACCGGCTCGAATTCCTAGCCTTTTGCGATGGCTTGAGGCCCTGCCCTCATTCATTGCAGTGCCATTGAACCCAGATTGCTTTAGTGTAGCGGAATGTCCCGGAGATGAGTGCCATCCCCACTCCTCCAGCGGCATATTTTCCCCAGAGTCAATTCGGGGTCTTGCCACCCATACCTGGACCTGGATAGGGGTACCCAACTTAAGCGTCATGTCCACGCGGCGATGTCCATGAGAAAGTGGATTAGTATTATTCCTAGTTCTCCAGAGTGTACGTTCATGCAAATAGGAACAGCCTTTCGGATTCTCCGGGTTCGCTTTAATCTCTCGCAGGCGGAGCTTGCTGAAAAAACTGGAATTAAGGGTGTCCAAGAAATTGAGAATGGCCGGAGCGGAGCGGCCCTAGAAGATTTAGCAAAACTGGCGCAGATGCTAGGGGTCACGGTCTCTGCGTTGATTAAATTTTGTGAGGACTTAGATGATGCCAGCATCCTGATTCCTCAGCTCTTGACAGGAGCGGTGAAACAAAAGAAGCTGCCATCGGGGAAGGCAACCCGAAGCAACACAAGGATAGGGAAAAAGACCCAAAATGGATCGCGGCTGGATTAATCAGGTGGCTCAGGCATTGATCGGGATGAGCCTAGTCGCAGACTGCAACGACAACGACATCCGCTTGTAGTTCATCCCGCCCTAGACTATCAGGGTCCGAAATGCCCCATCGATTCGAGTACTTGTAGCGACAAAAATTTGCCAAAGAAATAAAACCGACAAAACTTAATATCTCCGGCGGTTTTAGGAAAGCCGATGGCGGGATTTGTCCCCTCCACGCACTCGATTCGGAATCGAGTGCGTGGAGGGGACAAAAACTTAGTGATGGAAAGGATTGTAGCCTATCTCAAATCTTATTGCACTCAATTTTATCTCCACCGCTGTAATGCTTTCCCTGTCAGCTTTAGGGTGAATTATTCTAATTTCCAGTTCTGAATTGCGGTGAGTGCGATGGTGGCTTGTTCTGGGGATATCTGGGGTAAACGATTGGTGAAGTAATCATCAAGTCCCAGCGGGCGGCTTAACGCCTCCTCCATCCCATCTAATACTTCAGGGTGATTTGAGGTCAATGTCCAGTCTCGATCCCAGAAGATGCGATCGGCTAAGTCATCCACAACAATCTGCCAGATTCGCAAATTATCAGAGCGTTTGTGAAAGGTATCTAACTCCTCATCCCAGCCAAAATCTTCCTGTCCAACTTGCCAGCTCTCCAAAAAGTACGCTTCAAAAGCTTTCCACAGCAGGTCGCGGTAAAAATATTTCAGGGTTTCATCTCGATTTAGCCCTGCTTGCTCGATGTAAATTTCATCCTCAAGCCGCATATTCAGAAACGCAAATGGGTAATAGGCAGCCGCTTCGGCTACGTTCGTTAACTTTGGCGCTGCGATATCTCGGTTTCAGCAATACGGAGAGGCAGTGATGGAGTAGGACAACTTTTTGCCCAAAGCTGGCAATGTCAAAGATGCGATCGCCCGTGAGTACTTCCGGTTCATCCAAATCACGAGTGTCTTGAAGATGCTCGATCGCATCCTGCATGGCAGTTAAATAGACTTCTGCTTCTACATCTTCGAGGACTCGCTGTCCAAGGTTGGTGTCCCAAGTCATAATCAAATTCCCCGGAAATTTCCAGCTCGCTTGAATCTTGGTGGTGAGGTAATGGGTTTATTGCATCATTATGGTTTAGTTTTTACCTGTATCCATCGTACTAGATCTGCGATTCTGAAAGAAATCGCAGATCTGGGGTGGAAATAGCATTTTCCGGTGATGTTTATGCTGCGAGATATAGCTTCTCGGAGTGATTTTCATGCTGGATTGGCAACTGTTTCTGTCAGCGGAAAACTTTGCCGCAGCCTGGGCTAAAGTCCGATCAAACCATGGCTGTGCGGGCAGTGATGGTGAAACGATCGACCAATTTGATCGCCATGCGATCGCAATTTAGCCCAATTGCTGCGCTCGATTCAGCGGGGGACTTATCGACCCTTGCCGTTGCGATCGCTCTCCATTCCTAAAAAGGCCAAGCCCAAATCGGGGGAATTGCCCAAAACAGAATGGCGAGGGTTGGCAGTGCCGACTGTGCGCGATCGCATCGTCCAGCAAGCGTTGCTCAACCTATTGCATCCGATTTTGGAGCCACAGTTTGAGGAGTGCAGTTTTGCCTATCGTCCGGGGCGATCTTATAAGACTCTCTAGCCTTGAGGGCTTCTTTTAGGAGCATCTCGACGACGAAGGTAAACGATCGCTGTTCTTTATCTGCGATCGCCTGAATGGCTTCTCTGACTTCATCCGGCAGATAAATACTGGTCTGGCGCTTTTGTGTAGTCATAGGAACCCTAAATCACTCCAGAGCAAGTTTAAGGGAGGTCTTGCGCAGGCAAGGTAATCTACTTTAGAGTAGAGCAAAGTAATTTGGATCGTATAGCTCGAAGGACAATATGCCCGGTTTGATTGTTAACTGCTCACAAGCGGCTGCAAACCTATGCTCCATCCTGAAACTCTCACCTCTCAGATAGGTCGCCCCGTATCACCGGGTGGCCCGCCTCAAATCTCCCTCGTGCTCCCAAAGTCTTTCCAAGTGGGTGATGAGCCGTCTACTGCGACCGATTTGCCAGAAACTTTCCCCCATGGTGAACCGCCACGATTTTTGGAGGGCGATCGCTTGCGGTGGATCGCTCAGGGTGAACCAACGGACTGGGGTGTGGCGATCGGCAGGTTCTACAGCTTCGCACCCCACCAGCGTTGTTGGACATGGTGTTACTTGATCTGGCTGGATGCTGACTCTCCCAGTGCGGCCTGGGTCAGGGCGGATATTGCCTGGGAAGAAGATCTCGAATCATTAGAAGTGGAGGCAATGCGATGAATCCCCGTCCCCTCACCCCGCGCGAGCAAGACCTGATTGAACGCTATAGCTATTGTCAGCTTGGCATGACGCCGCAACGCTTCTATGCCAAGTGGCAGGTGAGCCAGGAAGTCATTGCGGCAATTTGCTCTCGGTCTGTGTCTACGGTGCACGGTTGGTTTCGCCAAGGCCGCAGCTATCGCCGTCCTACGGCCACGGATTTGCGGCATTTGGCGTTGATGGATTTGCTGCTGAATCAGGCGGAGCAAATTTCGCCTGACCTGTTGAATACGCTGTGTCCGCCCACGCCGGATGAGACACAAGACTAAAACGCTCAAAAGTCAATACCAGCTTGAACTGTTTTACCTAGCCGCTTGCTCTGTAGGGTGGCTTTGGGGATGAGGTAGCGCCTGTCCTGACGATTCATCAACCGATGTGGCGGTGTTTTATGACCTACTTCGACCAACTTCATCCCTGGTGCCTGATGCGATTGTTGCCGAATCTGCAAAACCGAGTGATTGCGCGGTTTCGGCGGTGTAATGATGCAGAGGCCCATATGCGGGTGTTGAGGCAACAGGTTCCAACGGCACGCTATGAGATTGTGTTTGATGTGGGGGGCGATTATCGCGCCGACAATTCGGCTTACAGCGGCTCGGTGACCTTTCCCCGGCGCTCTGGTAGGGGATTGTGAACCGCTGCTACTTTTTAAGCCGTTCTGGTAAAAATAATGGCGTCGCCCCATTTACCCCGCCAGCAACTCGCCTTGATCGTGCAAGCGATCGCACCACTGTTGGGCTAGCTGGGCAATGGTTTGCCGTTCCACCTCATTGCCCCAGACCTCCGACCAGCCGAGTTTCCACTGGCTGAGTAAGCGCTGGAGATCCACCAGTTCCGTCGCAAATAGCAAATCCGTTTCCAAGTTCAGGCTCGGCACCGTCCACTCAATAAAAAACTGACTCTCTCTAACCAGGTGTTGGGCCACCAACTCATCCGTGCCGCTCTGAGCTAGGGTTTGAATTCGGGTCAAATTTAAGGACAAACTCGCCAATTGAGCTGCTCGATTCGCTTGCAGATAGCGTGATTTCAGAATGTCCCAATTTATTGCCATGGCACTTCACCGAGGAGAGTTTGCACAATTTGTCCCACTTCCGTAACCCTGGGTCTTGAATCTCCATCCAACGATTATTGGCGCTGGGTCGGATGTTGATAATCGATTCATACCCCACAGTTTGCTTGAAGGGATACCAATCCGCCCCCCAGAGGTGGGCTTGATGGCTACCGTCTCTCAACAAAACTTGCTCACAGTCAGCATGAAGCTCACCACCGCCCGCTAAAATCCCCCGCTGGACATCGACCGCCAGCTTAATATAGATGCCTAAGGCTTCTAGCATCTGGTGCATTTGTTCAGGTGTCGCACGACTACGAATAATGTGAATCATCGATCGCACTCGGGAATGTCACCAGTGTACCAACTTACTCACCCTTCACGGCCACGATGGCCACCCATTGATCGTCACACCTCCAGCTGCCTATCCTTTCCCACGAGGAATTTCTGGTTCAGTTCCAGGTGTAGCGAAGCAGGCTAAAGTCCCTGATGGGATTGGCCATCACGCAAATTTGCCGCTGGGTGCCCCCAGTCCCCGATTGATTCTGGATGCCTTGCGTTTGGCCAAGCAATTGCAACGCCTTCTGCACTGTTGATCTCGCATACTGAGTCATCGTAGCGACGGGAACTTGGCCCACATGAATCTGATGTTGCACGTAGGGACTCTGATGCAGAAAGCCCACCACGTCTTTTGCCGCATACCCGGATTTCAACGCTGCTAAGGCCACACCATCATCGAGCTTAATGGCAGCCCAATCATTGGGAGCAAAGCGTTGATACAGCGTGGCGTAATCGACACTGGTCTCGCCAATCACCGCCCTGGCAAAGACCAGATAGGTTTGACGGGCTTCCTGACCAGCAGGCTTTTCGGGTTCTTTTGGGAGAAGGTCACGATCGGGAGAAGGGGAGGGTTTTAGGGTGAAGGAGGAATTTCTTTTGCTTTGGTTCAAGCGGCGAGGTCAGTGAAGGAATCGTCATCCTCCAGCAGTAGGCCCAACTCACTCGCACCTGCCATCGTCACCCCTTGCCCAAATTGGAGAGTTGATGGGAGCAGTGTTGCGTGGGGAATTTCTCCAGAAATGCCAGCCGGAAGGAAAGTGCCTGATCGCAGAGCCAGCGCGATCGCCAACCCATCCGCCAACACCGCCTCCAATCGCCCCAAACCATCCGAAGCCCCTGCCCCGGAATGGGCAGTCCTCGGAGACTCAATCTGGTAGCGACTACACAACGCCTCCATCTGCTTCGCCAAAACTTCCACAGAGTTGCGCACCACCTCCTGTAACTCCGCCTGGGACATCATGCCTCTATGCTCCTCCGCTAACGGACGATAGAAGGCTGAGATTGCATCGATCGCCTGCTGTCGCCCCTGGCGACTGGTGAAATGGGGATGATTGAGCAAGTAGTCCAGCACAATTCCTGCCGGAGCATCCCGTTGGGCGTTGTAGACCAGCTTCACCCGGTCTGAGCGGTCTTCGGTGTCAGTCATCAGGCAACTCCCTGGAGGCGGTTCACGTCTCCCAATAATGCCTGGAAGAGGCCAAAGCAGTTCACCATTCGCATCGGCATCGAAGGACATTCCTGGACCTCGGGCAGTTGATCTGCCACCCAAGTCTGCAACCGTTCTTGCATCCCCCAGGCCACAGTGCAGCGATCGCCAAAGCCCTTGCTCTCAAAGTACTGCTGCAACGCCGACCGCATTAAATAGGCCGCCCCACCCGCCAGGACGACTGCTCCTTTGCCTGTAGCTAGACTGGGAATCAGATTGTCGTTGAAATAGGGGCCGAGAGCCGCCAGGTATTTGGTAGGGGAGAATCAAGCAATTGCCACGTGAGTGGATCAGATTGAGGAGCGTCTGGGTCAGAATTCGCAGAACTCATCACAGCCGCCGTCGCAAGATGGATTCGGGAAAAAGGTGCGTCCAAAGCGGGAAAAAAGTGAGAGAAAACGGGGCGGATAGCCTGGACATGGTGGCTATCAACCGAAATTATGGGACGATCTCCCCGAGAACCCCGACAATCCAACTTTTTGCATCAGCGATCGCCCCTTGAACTCCAATATTCGCGCATTTTGCTCCAGCGATCGCCCCGATAACCCCAACATTCCAACTTTTGGCGTTGCATAATAGGGGTATGAATTAGGGTGAATTAGCATGGAATGTCCTGAGTGCAACTCAACCCATATCCGTAAAAATGGAATCAAGAAAGGTAAACAAAATCACATTTGCGTCGATTGTGGTCGGCAATTTATTGATGTTTATGCCCCGCCCCGCGGCTACAGTGACGCGATGAAACGGGAATGTCTCACGATGTATGTCAACGGCATGGGGTTTCGGGGGATCGAGCGGGTCAAAGGGGTGCATCATACCACCGTGATGACTTGGGTCAGACAAGTTGGCGAACGCCTGCCGAATGCTTACGCCCCTGACAAAATTCCTCAAGTGGGTGAATTGGATGAATTGGAAACCTTTATTGGTCAAAAAAACAAAATCTGGATCTGGACAGCCGTTGACCACTTCAGCCAAGGCATTTTAGGGTGGGTTTTAGGCGACCACAGCGCCGAAACGTTCCGGCCGTTATGGGCCATTGTGGCCACTTGGCAGTGCTATTTCTACGTCACGGATGGGTGGTCAGTCTATCCCGGCTTCATTCCGGACGGTGACCAAATTATTTGCAAGACCTACATGACTCGCGTGGAAGGCGAAAATACGCGATTACGGCATGATCTAGCCCGCTTACATCGCAAGACCCTCTGTTATTCCAAGTCAGCAGAAATGCTGGCACACTCGATTCGATTGTTACTTCACTACCTGAAATTTTGGGATGTCCCGGTTCCCGCTTGATTCATACCTTCATTCAGCAACGCCCCCCTACCACCCCCGCCAATTCCCCAGTGCCATCCAGACAATTAAAGCTGCTCTGGAAACCATTGGCATTTACCGGACCGTACTCATCCGTTCCAGTTGGTCGGAGGGGTTGCACCTTTATATTCCCTTGCCCGCCGCCGTCTCCACCTTTGGGCTAGCCTGTGCCCTCAAGCAATGCCTCGAAGCCCAGGGCTTGGCCGTCAGCCAGGGCAAACTCGAAATCTTTCCCAACTGCAAGACCTACGCCAAACCCGGCACCTTTATCGAATACAACGCCCATCGGCTCCCCCTCCAACCCGCCTCGGGCTCCTGTTTATTAGATGACGACTATCATCCCATTAGCCAAGATCTAGGCCGCTTTTTTGAAGTCTGGGATATTGCCGCTGCGGGCCAAGATCTGGGGGAGCTGCGATCGGCGATCGCCACCGCTAGAACAAACCGCAAAGGCAAGACCCGCCGTACCAACATTGTCGAAGACTGGCAGCAAGACCTGTTAAGTGAGATGCAGGAAGGTTGGACCGCGCCAGGGCAGACTAACCCCCTACTCAAGACCATCGCCTGCTATGGCGTTGTCTTTGAAGAACTTCAGGGTGATGCTCTGGCCGCATATATCGAGCGCACGGCCAGTGGTTCCCCTGGTTATGCCCAGTGGTGCCGCCATCAGCACGAAATCACCCAGCGTGCGCAGGTCTGGGCCCGCGCAGCCGAAGGCTATTACTGGCCCCTGGGTGACCTTCCCAAACGCACTAGCAAATTTGATCAGGAACCAGAACCGAACATCGTTTCGTTCAATGGTGTTCGTTCCGAAGAAGCCCAGCAGCGCATCAGAGCCGCTGTGAACCACCTAGAAACTCAAGGCACACTCCCCGCAATGGCAACGGCTAGGGCAAACGAGATAGCAAACCAAGGCGGTATTAGCCTAAAAACCCTCTATCGCCATCGGCAACTATGGCATCCCCTCCATTACCAGCCCCTCTCCCGCGATGCACAGCCCGAACTGAGTAAAATACCAAGCCCAGAAGCAGTTTCCACGATTATTACCCTCGATCTGGAGGATGCTCCCAAAACGCCAGAACCCAGTTATGGCAAGGAGTTTTACACCTTAGAAAAATATATGAAGGGTGAGCGGCCTGAGCCTGGTTTTTTGTGCCAAATAGATATTCACTCTGATTCCGGATCCCCGCGCCGACCCGTTGACCAAAAGTGTCACAGTGAAAAGGTAATAAATCCTGTACAATCCTTGCTATTAGAATATTCTGAAAATGAAACTGTCACAGAAGATGGTTTTCCACAGCCGCTCCAATCCCTTTGGGACGCAGGCACTAACCGCCAGGACATAGAAGACTTGCTGCGACTGCGCAGCGATTGGAACTTTCAATGCAGCAACGACGCAGGAGTGCAGGATGGACGGCAAACCTAACGCCCTATCCGGGTTTCAACCATCGCTTTTACCCACAGTCGAAGGCTGTTGGCTGACCAATGCCGCCGATGATGTGGTCCAGCAGATTCCCTTGAACCTGTCCGATGACCCCAACTCCATCGCTCAGCCCCCAGAACAGGCGCACCCGCAGAAAGATCAACGACGACGGCGTTCGGCCAAGGGTAAAGCCAGCGGCTGGATTGAAGAACGTCAAGGCAACCGGAAGCGGGCCAAGCCCACGGTGTACTACGTCTATAAATGGGACGATGTTCACCGAGTCAGACATACGCGGTATATTCCCGCTGGCAAGCTGTGGCGCGTACAGCAAATGGTAGAAGTAGAAGGACAGACCATCGCCCAGGTCTTAGAGTTTTTGGCAAGTGTGTGAGGCATTCCAGGGATGAAACTAAAGACGTGCCCCGAGTGCGAAGGCAAAAGAGCGGTGTGGCTAGATCCACTCGATAGCTACTACAGCCGGGGTCAGCGTATCCCTTGCCCCACCTGTGAGGGGAGCGGTACCATCCCCGCAGAACTGACAAGCCACTGTTTGGCCTGTGGTGAGCCGATAGAGCTAGGGCAGACGTGGTGCGAGGCCCACCAGGCAGCGGCGGCGATCGCGGATGGCGATTCTTGAGCCTCATGACCTGCCGAATCTATAAACAGGCTAGAAGCTGTCAGACAGAAATCTAAAATCACAGAGATTTAGTTCTATAGAAATTTCGATTCCAACTATTAGCGAAACTTCAATCTCACCCCCTAAAATCACTTTTCTGCTTTTCGGGCGTTCACACAGTCTTCACCGGAATTCTGGTAGGGACACGGAACCGCTGCGAAATTTAGGATTCCATAATATGGGCAAGTCATGTTGCTGGCCCAATTGACGGCGGCGGTAACGGAATCTAAAATGGCTCCATTCCAATAGTTTTCTAAAATCGCCCAACACCGCTCAATCGGATTATATTTGCTGTGGTATGGGGGATAGTAAATCAATCGAATGCGCACCCCAATGGCTTGGGTTAATTCGACCATGCGTTTGATAAATTGCGTCCGGTCACTGCGGGTCGCTGATCCCCCATCGAGGTCAATGACCCACTCATCGAGGTCTGGATAATCCGCTTGGTTGTGCTGCCACCAATCGGCCAGACAATCGACGATAAAATCACTGGTTTCCGCTGACTGGCCCATGTAAATCGCGAGTTGGTCAGTGCGGGTATTCAAAATGCCAAAGGGGACGAGGACGGCTTGCCATGCCATGTCATGGTCATCCGCTTGTTTGGGGTCAAGGGTGCGGGCTTTGCCGTCTCGGGAGAGGTTGCCAATCTTCACTTTGGCTTTGCTATCGATGGAAATGCGTAATGACTGGGGATTGTCATCGGCGACTTGATTCTCCCGAAACACATTCTCGAAAATGGCCTCGGTTTGCGGCAGTTTTTTCAAAGGTTGGGTTTTTTGAGTTTTTTTAGGCGATAGCCCAGATGATTAAGGATTTCCCCGATGGTCTGACGCGTTGGCAGTTGGGTCTCGGCATAACCTTTCTCATGGATCAGCGCCATGCGCACCGCACGAGCACTGATCCGGGCATAGTAAAAGGTGGATTGAAACTTGGGGTCAGCTTGGGCTTGACCATCCACTAGCGCCAGGATATCGGCGATTAAATTGGGCAATCTGGTCTCACACTTATGGGCCCCTCGGGCCTGATAGTTATCGACACACAGAATCCCCGTGCGCCGTTCGTGTAAGCCCAATTGAACCGTATGCCGATTCCAGCCGAAACTGGTTTCGGCACGACGGGCGGAGCCATCCAAGTAATCTTCAGTCACTTTGGCCATAAAGTCTCGTTTGCGATGTCCCGTCAGTTTCTGAGCCGCATCTTTAAAGGTTGATTTGACTGAATCGCTAAGTTGCATATCGCCAGTGCCAGTCCTCAGTAATCATTCCAGGGGTGATCCCTCCCTGGCTTTTCATTCTTGACTATACTGGGATTCTATTTATCCGCAAGTCCCTGAGCGAGAAATTTTTAACCTATGTCTGACCAGAATTCTGAAGTGGTGTACCAGATTCGCCCCGACGACCTGATGACCGAGTTGGGTATTAAGAAAGATACGTATTACAACTATCTGAAATATTTGGGGCTGAAGGCAGAGAAGGATCACGACGGTAAAGCCTACCTGACAGATGAGCAGGCTAATGCGATGCGGGCGATGCGGCTACACGTAGAAACCACTGGAAAGATGGAAGGGTTTGTTAATAGTAATGGGGAGTTGGCGATTGCTAACGAGGCTAGTTTGGCCGATGCAGCGCTCAGGCCCTGAAGCGGATCCGAGCGACAACTGGTATGAGGAAGAACTGATCCGGGCGGCGGCTGAGCTGCGTGCCCAGCAGTTGGTGATGGAGCCGTTGGTGGTCCGAGAGTTGGCCAGCCGAATGAGCTATGACGATTTGCCGGAGGATGTGCGGGCAAAGGTGGATATGGTGCGAGAAAGCGCCTCCCCAAAGTTCCACCCCCAGGCGATCGCCGACAGCATCCTCGACCAGTGGCGCAATCGCAACCAGCAGCCCGCCACGGCCTAGAAAGTCGCCCAGAGAGTCTACGAGTGCCGCGTCGATAGTCAGGATGTGGCGGAAGCCTACGCTGTCCTCAAACAGGGGGACAGTGTGTTGGTGCTGGGAGAGGCGGGGTCTGGGATTGGTGAGATCCCTCGGGCGATTTATGATCTCTGCGCTGGGGAGTTTGATGTGGCGATCGCCACCTATAAGGGCAGTGCCAAGCAGTTCTATCTGGAGATTGCCAAGGCGCTAGATACTCCCTATGAGCTGCCGGTGTATGACAAAGAGGGTGAACTGAAGGGCGCGAAGCCGATGACGGTGGACCAGTTGAAGGAGGAGATTCTGGACAATGTGGGCGATCGCACATTGCTGATCCTTCCCGAAGCAAAGCGGCTCACCACAGCAGTCCGGTATTGGCTGGAGGATGTGCGGGCGGCGGGGGCAAAACTATGTGCCTGTGCGCCTATTAACCCCATGCGGGATATTTTTCTAGAGATGATTGAGGTGGAGCTGACGTTGCCGGATGATGGGGTGATTCGGACGGCGATGGTGAATGAGGCGAAGGCCCTGGGCTATGAGTTGGGGCGATCGCAGTTGGCGGAGCTGCAACCGCTGGCGGGGCGGAATCCGATGTTGGCGCGGAAGGTGGTGCGGCGGGCAAAGTTGGGGCTGGCTCAAACCCCAGAACACACGCAGTATGTGGTGATGATGCCGGTGATTATTGCGATGTTGTTTGCGTTTGCGGTGGTGCGATTTGTGGGGATGGGCACCAATAACAAGACGCTGTATATCATTGGTGGGATTTGCATGATTGCGGCGATGGCGTTGAAGCAGTATAGCCCGATGGGCATTCCAGAAAGGGGTATGTACGGGGGAGCCGGAAGCGGTTGGGGCAGTGAGGGTGCTGTTATTGCAGCCGCTGCTGCCATTTTTGGGGGGATTGGCGGCAGTCAAAGACGGCGTAGACGATGATTTCAGTGTCAGTGGCTTCGTAGATCACTGCATAGGGGAATCGCCGGATCACGGCTCGGCGATAGGTTTTGTAAATGACTGGATAGGTTTTGGGATTGCGGACGAGGGCTTGGATGGAGGCATCCACAGCGGTGAGGAATTCCCGACCTAGCCCAATGCGTTTGCTTTCGTACCAAAAATAGCCGTTGTCTGAGTCGGCTTCCGCTTCGGGGGTGAAGGTGACGATCCTAGCCATGACGCTCAATGATTCGGCGTTGTACGTCTTCCCAGGAGCGACCGGAGCCGGGGTTGGCTTCATAGGCGGCTTTGCGGCGATCTAGTTCGGTCTTTTGCGCGTCGGTGAGAGGGATGTCGTTGGCATCGAGGCTGTCCCAGAGATCTTGCACTAGTAGCAGGCGTTCGGAGGGGCTGAGGTTGAGCAGGGCGGCGTGTTCTGTGTTCATGGCAGGGGCGGTGAGGTTCTTTCTTTATACCGTGATTTCTTGAACGCTGGATCGCGTGGGTGGAGTGGCGATGATTGCGGCGATGATGTTGAAGCAGTATAGCCCGGTGGGCATTCCAGAAAGGGGCAGTAGCAAAGAGCGATCTCGCTTCAGTTTCTAATGCTCAGGTTTAAGTGGAGCCACCGCCCGGTAATGGCTCCGGTGATGCTGGACATGATGACGGTGATGAGGACCATGAGCTGGTTTTCACCCAGCTTGCCTGAGATGCTGGTATCGAGGAATAAAGGGGTGGTGATGCTGCCTCCCAGGAACCAACTGATGGTGTTAACGAGGAGCCAACCGTTGGGTCTAGTGACTTGCCCTTGGAGAAGGAGCCACTGGAGCAGCCCAAAGCTAGCGCCTGCAACGATGATGGCAATGGCATAGCTGATGGGTCCGGGCATGGGAATGCCGGGAGAAGCCCAGCCGGTAATGCCGATGCTTAAAGCCATGCACGCTACGAGGCTGCCCATGCCAATGCCAAAGGCCAACAGTAGCCCGAGGGCGGTTGCCGCAATCCACCACAGGGAGTTTTCAATGTGTTTTCTCAGGACGAACCACTGAGCGGTGCCCCCTAAGATGCCGCAGCCGAGTAACCCGAGGCTTTTGATCTCGGCTGCACCGGCTATGACAGCGGCGATCGCCATGCCGCCGGAGAAGCCCAGAATTGTTGCCAAGCACCACCGGATCCAGAATTTCGGGACGATTGACGTTGACATGGAACATCCATCCTCAAGCTGTGCGTTGCTTTCATCGTAGTTCCAAGATCGGAGGTTGAAGAGGGATGTGTGGGATGGCGGCGCTGGGGCTAAAGCGGTATCGCCTGGTGGGCATTCCAGGAAGGGGCAGTGAGGGCGTTGTAGAATGGCAGGCAAAGCGGTCGAATTCCTCTGTCTAATGCGTTGGTCGGAAGCCTATGTCTGAAGCTATTACCCTGCAATTACCCGATCGCCTGTATCAGCGATTGGTGAATACGGCCCAAGCGACGCAGCGTTCGTTGGAGGCGGTGATTGTGCGGGCTTTGGAGGTGGGTGCGCCGCCGGACTGGGATGATATTCCCGAAGAGTTTCAGGCGGATGTGGCGGCGTTGGATCGGTTGGACGATGGGGCGCTGTGGCAGATGGTCCGAGGTCGCAAAACTGCTGAGGAGATGACGGACTACGATACGCTGTTGGAGCGCCATCAAGCGGGTCTGTTAACCCCGGCGGAACGGTTGGAGTTGACGCGGCTGCGGCGGGATTGCGATCGCCTGATGTTGTGTAAGGCCCAAGCTGCGGTGATTCTGCGCTGGCGTGGCTCTCAGTTATTGAAAATGTCCTGAAACGTTGTGGCAGTAACAATCGGAACTGGAAAATCATCCACCAACACCAACAAATCCTGATCGCCCGTAACCAAGTACGCGGCCTGTCCCGCGATCGCTAGCCACAAAAAGGGAACGTCCTTGAGATCGCGACAATCCGGCACCGGTGGCGGTGGTGCGGGAATCTCGACGCGCTCACAAAACGGTAAATAGTCATTCAGTAAAGCAGTTTGCTCCACCGGCGTAAGCTGAAATTTTGGATAATTCAACACACGCCGAATTTCGGCTGCGGTGGATTCTGAAACGAGGGGGATAATGTCGCCCTGTCGCCAAGCGGCCCGCAACCAAGCCAATCGCCCTTTGCCAAACACGAGTGCTGACAGCACTGTATTTGTGTCAAATACAACCCGCGTTGCCATCCCTTAAGCCTCTTGCCGGGCCCAGGTGACCGCATCTTGAATATCCGACTCGGCGATCGGCAACGCGGCTAACTTCTCGCGCACCAAATCGGCGGTGATTGCGCTATCCTCTTGCTGCCAAAGGGCTAAGACGGTCTCGGGTACATCCACGGTAATGGAAGCTTCATCTTGCTCAATCAGATACTGCTTTGGGATTTTAATGACTGGCATTGGGATTACCTGTTCCTTTACCGGCTATACCCTATGGTACGGCAAAGATGAAGTGCGGTGGATGGGTAGAGACGTTGCCTAGGGTTGGGTATGGCGGTGCTGGTGATTCGGTGAGGAGGATGATCACGCGGACGCGGCTGGGTTGGGTGACTGGGAGGGGGAGATCGAGGGAGAGTTGGCCTTGGGCGTTGATGGCACCGGTGGCTTCGATGGCTTGCATGGGGGTGAAGGTAAGGGGTGTTGCTGAGATTCTAGTAGGGGGGATGGTGGTGCGGTTTGTGGGGATGGGGACGAATAACAAGATGCTGTATATCATTGGCGGGATTTGTATGATTGCGGCGATGACGCTGAAGCAGTGTAGCCCGATGGGCATCCAAGAAAGGGGTATGTCAGGGGAAGTCGGAAGCGGTTGGGGCAGTAGTTCGGGGCACGGAGCGGTGAGAATGTTTTAGACAGAAAAGTCCGCTCTGTGCCCGTGCAAAGGTTGCCCGGTGGTACACGGGGCTTTCTGAGAGGTCATGCCATGAGGTGGGTGAAACGGCGATCTCCCCAGGATGACCCCAAACCACTACTCGGCCCGCAGCAACTGCACCCGCGAGCCACGACTGGCATACCCTAGCCTCACCTCATCTCCCGGCACCGTGACCGGCACCGAAACCGCAAACCGACTAGGACCGTTATCCCTGGCCCGCACCACCACTGAGTAGCCCACCCCCTGCCCCTGGGCCTCGCTATCCTCGGCTCCCAACTCCCCGACATCGACACCAGCACCAGCCTGATCGGCCAAATCTGCTTCCCCATTTCCCACTGGATCGAAGACCACTATCCTCACCGCACCCTCACCCATTCTTTGTTAGCGACGGCAGCGATCGCGTAAGCATTGCCGGACGCAGTAGGATGGAAACAGACTTAGAAATCTTACCGATAACAAGGTGTGGCCACTCATGCTCCCTGTGAATGAAGCCCAATCCCAGTTGCCCGATTTGATTGATGCCGTTAGCCAATCCCATCAACCGATTGTGATCACCGGCCAACATCACAATGCCGTTTTACTTTCAGAATCGGATTGGATTGCAGTCCAGGAAACGCTCTACCTCCTCTCGGTGCCAGGAATGCGAGAGTCCATTCGGGAAGGATTAGCCACTCCCATTGAGGCGTGCGATCGGGAGTTGCAGTGGTGAGTTGGCAGATTGTCTATACCAAGCAAGCTCAGAAGGATGCGAAAAAGCTGGCTTCTAGCAACCTGCGTGACAAGGCACAAGCATTGCTAGCCATTCTGCAAGTTGACCCATTTCAGAATCCACCGCCCTTTGAGAAGCTCGTGGCTGATCTGGCAGGTGCCTATTCGCGGCGGATTAACATCCAGCATCGTCTGGTCTATGAGGTGATTGAGTCCGAGAAAACAGTGAAGGTTCTCCGGATGTGGACTCACTACGAGTAATCGGGCGGCGGGGGCGAAGCTGTGTGCTTGTGCGCCTGTTAACCCCATGCGGGAATCTTTCTAGAGATGATTGAGGTGGAGCTGACGTTGCCGGATGATGGGGTGATTCGGACGGCGATGGTGAATGAGGCGAAGGCGATTGGGTATGAGTTGGGGCGATCTGAGCTGGCGGAGCTGCAAACGCTGGCGGGGCGGAATCCGATGTTGGCGCGGAAGGTGGTGCGGCGGGCGAAGTTGGGGTCTGGCTCAAACCCCAGAACATACGCAGTATGTGGTGATGATGCCGGTGATTATTGCGATGTTGTTTGCGTTTGCGGTGGTGCGGTTTGTGGGGATGGGGACGAATAATAAGACGCTGTATATCATTGGCGGGATTTGTATGATTGCGGCGATGGCGCTGAAGCAGTATAGCCCGATGGGCATTCCAGAAAGGGCTATGTGCGGGGGAGTCGGAAGCGATTGGGGCAGTGAGGGCGCTGTTATTGCAGCCGCTGCTGCCATTTTTGGGGGGATTGGCGGCAGTCAAAGACGGCGTAGACGATGATTTCAGTGTCAGTGGCTTCGTAGATTACCGCATAGGGGAATCGCCGGATCACGGCTCGGCGATAGGTTTTGTAAATAACTTGATAGGTTTCGGGATTGCGGACGAGGGCTTGGATGGACGCATCGACAGCGGTGAGGAATTCCCGACCTAGCCCAATGCGTTTGCTTTCGTACCAAAAATAGCCGTTGTCTGAGTCGGCTTCCGCTTCGGGGGTGAAGGTGACGATCCTAGCCATGACGCTCAATGATTCGGCGTTGTACGTCTTCCCAGGAGCGACCGGAGCCGGGGTTGGCTTCATAGGCGGCTTTGCGGCGATCTAGTTCGGTCTTTTGCGCGTCGGTGAGAGGGATGTCGTTGGCATCGAGGCTGTCCCAGAGATCTTGCACTAGCAGCAGGCGTTCGGAGGGGCTGAGGTTGAGCAGGGCGGCGTGTTCTGTGTTCATGGCAGGGGCGGTGAGGGTTCTTTCTTTATACCGTGATTTCTCGAACGCTGGATCGCGTGGGTGGAGTGGCGATGATTGCGGCGATGGCGTTGAAGCAGTATAGCCCGGTGGGCATTCCAGAAAGGGGCAGTAGTCCGGGGCACGGAGTGCCTGAAGATCTTTTAGAGAGAAGGTGCTCTGTGCCCGTGGAAAGGTTGCCCGGTGGTACACGGGGCTGTCTGAGAGGTCATGCCATAGCGTGGGTGAAACGGCGATCGCTACGCGACGACCGCCAAACCACTACTCAGCCCGCAGCAACTGCACCCGCGAGCCACGACTGGCATACCCTAGCCTCACCGCACCCCCCGGCACCCTGACCGGCACCGAAACCGCAAACCGACTAGGGCCGTTATCCCGCGCCCGCACCACCACTGAGTAGCCCACCACGGCTGACCACCGCACGGCAAACTCCCGTGGCAACGAGGCAAACCAGACCTCAGCCACGAAGCCGGTAAATGACCTGTCCAACTCCCGCCAGAAACAATCCACTGCCGCGAACTCCACCGCGAGGCCCTCAACAAACAAATAATCGACTGCTAACATGCCATTCCTCCGAAACTAAAAAACCGAAAGCATGGCATCGATCTAGCGGAGGGGGGCAAGGGCGGAGCAAAGCGGAGTGCATTTTACCCTTGCGGCCTGTAGCTATGATAAATGCCGCTGAAGGTTCCCCCAGAGGGGGTTAGGGGGGTAACGGGGTTTGGGGGTATCCCCCAAGTTAGAGGTTTGGAAACCGCCGTAGGCGACCTTGGGGCTGGGGCAAGTTCACTCATTCACGCTGTTTTGTGGTCCTTTCTACGGTCTGTGGGGATGAGAATGGCCAGCGGTGACGGTGCGATCGCGGATTTTGACGCCATCACCACGGGAACAGCGATCGCGTTGAAGCCTGGAAGACGTGGCAATTGAGGGGCGCATGGTTTCGCTGGTGTGAGATTTTGTCGGGAATGGTAAGGAATATACTTGGACTCTTCTCATTTTGGGAAAGCCGATGTTATCTTGAATCTGACGCATGAACTTCATGAAAGGAAAATGCCGAGGAAAGTCTCGACTGAGCCGATTAAACGCCTGACTGTGGAGCTACCGGAGAGTGAATATAATCTCTTGGAAGCTTACTGTTTGGCGCGGCAGGAAAGTAAGCGGCAGGTGATCCGGGCGTTGATTCAGCGATTAGAGCAACAAGCGAGGGGCGGAAAGGAAGATGGATAAGGAAATTGCGCAGTTTTCACTGGCAGATGGGACGACTTTTCCTCGTTGAAGTGGAGGAACCCGATAGCCCTGCGGTGGAGCGGGTGGCAACCAAGACTGGCCAGATGGTAATTGAAGACGAAGCAAACTTTTGAAGAGGCTATCGAGGCCATTAAGCCTGTGGCGGCTACGCTGGTGACGCGATTGCGGCAGGGGATGACGACTCCAGCAGATGAGGTGGAAGTAAAGTTTGGACTGAAGCTGAACAGTGAGATGGGAGCGATTTTTGCCTCTGTGGGGGGTGAGGTGAATTTTGAGGTGACGCTGAAGTGGAAGGAAGAAAAGGCGACTTGAATCCATGGTGAACACAAATTATCGGCAGGCGTTTAAGTCCGCGATCGCCCGGATCTATCACGCCAATGGGGCGATCGTCGGCGCGGGTTTCTTAGTGGCAGAAGGACACCTGCTGACCTGTGCGCATGTGGTGACGGCAGCACTGGGTATTGATCTGACTACGGCCGAGGCTCCGGAAACGCTGCTAGAGGTGGATTTTCCGTTGATTGCGCCGGGGCAAAAGGTGTGGGCGCGGGTGAATTTCTGGAGATCGGTGCAGAGCGAGGGAGGAATAGCTCTGGCCGATGGGGAAGATATTGCTGGGTTGCGATTGGAGAGGGCAGCGCCCCAGGGCTGTAAAGCGGTGCGGCTGGTAATGGCGGATGAGCTGTGGTCCCATGGGTTCCAGATTTTTGGATTTCCGAATAAGCGAGATGAGGGGATTTGGGCTGCGGAGGATTCGCGATCGTCTGGCCAATGGCTGGGTGCAGATTGAGGATATTAAGGCGCAGGGACAGGCGGTGCAGCCGGGGTTTAGCGGGGCACCGATTTGGGATGAGGTGTTGCAAGGAGTGGTAGGGATGGCCGTAGCGGCGGATAAGAAGCGGGAGGAGACGAAAACCGCGTTTATGATTCCTTCAACAATTCTCGGTCAAGCCTGGAAAGAATTAGCTCTTGTGATTTCAGCTCCGCCGGTAGCCTCTACATGAGTTCGGTTCAGCAAGTCAGGCTAAAGGTTGCTCAAGCCCGGGTGAATGCTTTAGGGGAAGATTTTGAGGCGGGGCATAATCAATTGAACTTCACCCAGGATGAAGTCGAGCGGGGCCGGTTGACGCGCCGGATTACATCATTGGATCAGGAGCTTGAGAATGGCAGACGATCTAGATGCATTGCAAGCATAGCGTGAGTAAACAGAAGCTAGGGATTGATTGAGATGGTAGTGTCAAGAACCTGGGAACCTAAAAGCGGTTGTGGTATTGATAAGCGGATAGCACGGTTATCCGGAAGACTACGTGCTGACAAATGATGGATTGATCGGACCAATGAGTCGAAGTTGAGCGTGAACGTTTGAGCGCGAGGGCTGACATCAATCGATAACAGAGATGAAAAAGGCAGAGAGATAGTTAGCACAGCTTAGTCAAGCCTAAGGGTGATTACAGGCACTCTTGGAATCATTGGGAAGATAACATTCACCACATTGATTTTGATGGGGCGAAGAAAATTACTGATACTCTGCTCAAAAAGCATGAAAAACGAGAAGGAGCGCACACTCTTTTTTCTGCACAACAGTCAAAAGATGGGCGGGAAATGGTTCCTCCGTGGTGTAAAGTCACAGCTTCAGAATTTGCCTTTATCGGAATGGGCTGAACCCTTTGAGTGTCGGCTTGACTCCCCTCCTGGAGGCGATCCGAAGTTTTCTTAAGTAAGTTATCGGTAAGATTTAATCCTAAAGATGAATATAAAACTAAACAGGAGCGGATCGATCAAAGTCGTTGATAAAATCTACGAGGCATTAGAGCGTCGCCATGTCTTTTTGATAGCAATAACTCTTGAACAAGTTAGACCTCAAGATCAGTTTCTAGACTGGTTTGTTAATCAGTTTTGGCGGGTGATTTTGAACAAACTATCTGAAATTAAGCAAGAACGTCCATTAATCCGAATTATTGGTGTGATTTCTGTCGAAGCTAAGGTTGCGAAGCCGCAAATTCCGAGGCATCTTTGCTGTTCAGTAAAGCAGTTTGATCCAGAAAAAATGGTTGAGTTACCGCTTAAGACCTGGAATACAGAACAAATTTGTACATGGCTGGAGGCCTATTCCACGCTAGATCCGTGGAGAAATTCCAGAACATGCTGAAAATATCTACACTGTTGCAGACAATGGAATTCCCTTCCTTGTTTATGACAAACTAATGACCAAAATCACGATGGAAGCTAGTTAAAGCCCCCAGGGAGTCTGTACCGAATGAATGCTGCTAAACGATATACCTTTCAGGGCGACTCTAGCCTGCGCCCCAGACCGGCTGTCACCCGGACTCGCCCCAAGCGGCGGAACCCTACCTGGCGGATGCCGACCTCATTGAAGCGGTGAACCTAGCGATTTATCTGCGCCGACCGTTGCTGCTGGAAGGGGAAGCGGGCTGTGGGAAAACGCGACTGGCTTCGGCGGTGGCCTATGAGTTGGGATTGCCGTTATACCGTTGGAATATTCGCTCTACGAGTAAGGCGCAGGATGGGCAGTATGCCTATGATGCGATTCTACGGTTGCACGATGTGCAGGCTCAGAAGGTTGATGCCAAGCTGAAACGCGATCCCAGCGACCCGAAGGCGTATCGACAATGGGGGGCGATTGGCAAAGCGTTTCAAGTCACTGATCGCCCCGCTGTCGTGTTGATCGACGAGATTGACAAAGCTGATTTGGATTTTCCCAATGATTTACTGACGGTGCTCGATCAGCCCTGGGAATTTACAATTACGGAAACGGGGGAGCGGATTGCCGCCACGCCGGGAAATGAACCCATCGTCATCGTCACTAGCAACAAGGAAAAGGGGAATCTGCCCGCACCCTTTCTGCGGCGCTGTGTCTATCACTACGTTAAGTTCCCTGAGGATGCAGGACGACTGCGAGAGATTGTGGACCAGCACTATCGCGATCGCGAAGCCAAACAGACTCCCAAAGCCCCCCTCATCGAGGCTGCTGCTGAGCAATTTCTCAAGGTGCGACAAGCGGGTGGATTGTTTAAGTCCCCTGGAACCAGTGAGTTTTTGGATTGGGTGGAAGCATTGCAGAATTTTGCACCGAAACCCTATGGGGCCAGTAAATTGAAGCAAGCCGATCAAACGCTACCCTATCGGGACTTGCTGTTTAATTCCGAGCTGATTGGCAAAAGTATGCGGCATCATGAGTGAGTTTTTGCCAGAACCAATCATTCTGCGATTGTTCCAGCGCCTGCGGCAGGCGGATTTTAGTTTGGGTATGAATGAGTACCTGGCGGCCTTGGATGCGATCGCCGGTGGATTTGGGGCCAACAGCTTGGAGGCGCTGAAGCAAATGTTGCGGATGCTGTCAGTGCCATTCGCTGGCAGAGCAGAGCCAGTTTGAATTGATCTGGCCGGAGATGCTCCAAGTACCCAAGACCCTTTGAACAGTCGGAGACCCGCGCTGAGTCGCTCTCCCCAAAACCGCAGGGGCCGTCAGCCTTACCCTCTAAGGAGAAGCCTACCCCCGTAGCCACGCCCCAGCCTGTCGAACGGCCAGATACAGAGTTTTCCACCTTGCCGGTGGATCTCCCTTCATCCCGGCTGAGGTAGACGATTTACCCGAACTGCATACCTATCACCCACTGTCGCGGCAATCGATGTCCTATGGCTGGCGCTATCTGCGACGCTTGGCGGCAACCGGGATTGCGGATGTGTTGGATATGGAGGCCACGGTAGAACAAGCGGCACGGCAGGGCTTTTTTCTTGCTCCGGTGTATCGCCGCCCGAGCGGTAATCAAGCGCGATTGCTACTGTTGATCGATCGAGGTGGTTCCATCGATGCCGTTTCATCGGTTTACCCGTGATTTAGTAGAAACCGCCTTAGCGCCGGGGGTATTTCCTGAGGATCAGGTGCATGTGGGGTATTTCCATAACTTCCCCACGGAGTATGTGTATCGCGATGCCCACCTCACGTCACCCCGCCCGTTGGCCGATCTGCTGGCCGAGTGCGATCGCGAAACCAGTGTGTTGATTGTGAGTGATGCGGGCGCAGCACGGGGCTTTCGCCGGATAGAGCGGATTCGCAAAACCACCGAATTTTTGGTGAAGCTGAAGCAGTATTCTAGTTTAATCAGTTGGCTGAACCCGATGCCGCGCGATCGTTGGCTGGGGAGTTCGGCGGCGGTGATGGGTTACTTGGTGCCCATGGAACAGATGGATCCCAATAGTTTGGGCAATGCCATTGATGTGGTGCGGGGGCAATCGGTTGTCCTTGGGGAGCGGTAGGGAGCAGCATGAACCATGAACCGGCACGGCAACAGGTGAAACGATTTGTTCGGCGATTTGAGCCATCCTATCGCCGATTGGCTTACTATGCGGCGTTGCCGTTGGTGCTGACGCCAGAGCTGGTCCACTATTTGCGTAACCAGTTTTTGCTTAAGGATGCGGTGAGCCAGGACGGGGTGATCGAGAAAGGGGTGCCATGGGTGGCTGAGGCCGACCTCCTGCTGTCGGATTTGTGTAGTCCGGTGGGCTATGAGCAATATGCAATTGACCCAGCGGTGCGGGCGTATTTGCTGTCGGAGATGGAGACGGTGATTGGGCGAGACCAGATGCAGGCCGTGGCGCGATTGTTGCTGAGCTATGTCCAGCAGTTGGCTCAGGCAAACCCAGAAATTTGGCAGCAGGAACTGAAGAATCAGCAGTGGGCCGCGATGGTCTATTTGGATGATCTCAACAGCCGCGAATCTGTCGTGGGGCAGCTCGCAGCGGAATATGAAAAGTGGGCGGCGGCGGGCAAAATCACGGCGATGGGAGCACAGGCGATCCAAGCCCAGTTAGATCAGTTGGTGCGTATACGCAGGAAATGGCACCGCAGGTGCGAGACTATCCGGAACTGGTGCGCTATGCGGATTTGCTGAAACGTTTGCTCTACGAACCGGAAGCCGTAAATCCAGCGGAGTTAGCGCAGCAGTTTGCCTTGGCTCCGGGGATAGAGGTGGCGGTGCCGTCTGTATTGGTGGGTGGACCTGCGATCTCTGCTGGGGATGTCCTGTGGGGCAGACCTTTGACTATGAGGTCATGACAGTTGCTTTTGATGAGGATGGCGCAGGTGAAGAGGACTCAGAGGCCGAGGACTCAGACGCTGAGGACTTAGAGATTGAGTCCTTCGAGTTTGATAGTGCCACGGTGGTGGTGTCAGAGAAAGGCCGTGGTCGCAAGAAAGTGCCCGAATTGGCAATCGCACGACAACGAGGGCAAGCGTGGCAGTTTATTGAACGATTACCCGAGTCAGTCGCTCTAAAGAAATGGTGGCAATTCCTGCTGGAGAGTTCCTCATGGGGTCGCCAGAGAATGAGCTCAGAGCGAATAGACTCTGAAGACCCACAGCACCGCGTCACCGTGCCTGAATTTTATTTAGGCAAGTACCCAGTCACCCAGGCGCAATGGCGGGTTGTGGCTGGGTTTCCGGAGATTGAGCGAGAGCTTAATCCAGATCCGGCTAATTTCAAGGGGGATGAACGCCCAGTAGAGCAAGTTTCGTGGGAAGAGGCTGTAGAGTTTTGTGCGCGACTAAGCGAGTTCACCAGACGCGAGTATCGGTTGCCCAGCGAGGCGGAGTGGGAGTATGCCTGTCGCGCTGGGACAACTACACCGTTCCACTATGGGGAGACTATCATTACGGACCTGGCTAATTACCGAGGTACGGATTTGAAGTATGAGGGAAAAACTTATCCAGGGTTTTACGGCGCTGGCCCACGGGGGGAGTATCGAGAGCAAACCACAGCGGTGGGCAGCTTTCCTGCGAATGCGTTTGGTTTATACGACATGCACGGGAATGTGTGGGAATGGTGCTTGGACCATTGGCATGGAAATTATGAAGGCGCGCCGCCGGATGGGAGTGCGTGGTTAAGTGAAGAAAAAAGCTCAGAACGCCTGCTGCGCGGCGGTTCGTGGTGCAGCGTCCCGAGGAGCTGCCGATCTGCGGTTCGCAACGTCTTCGCGCCCGGTGACCGCCTCAACGGCAGCGGTTTTCGAGTTGTCTGTGTGGCTGCCAGGACTATGTAGCCCTCTGCTCTTTTGCCCTCTTGCCCTCTGCCCGTGCCGCCCTTGGCGGCTCAAAATTTTTTGTCCTTTTGGCAGTATGCTAAGGCGATGACAGAACTGCCGACATCCGACATCAGTCCCTAATTCAAAAGACGCTCATATTCATCATGATCGCCGATCCAAATCCAATAATAATCGTCGCCCTTTTTCAAGGCTAAGGCGCGATAGCCGCCACTCACTCGGGCAGACCAAAGATTCTTCCCAACTTTTTTGAAATGTAACGAGGGATGCAGAGCATTTTGCTGCCATAGTCGATATGCCTTCCGCGCCTGCACCTTCATCTCCGGCGATAATTGCGCATATCCTTGCCAAAAATCAGCCGTCGTCCAGGACTTCATCCAGATCCCTCACTGAGTTGGCAGCAATCTCTGCTTCGGCTTTGGCTATCAGGCGATCTAACTTGCCGGAGTCCAAATCGGTGACCAGTTGCTGATCCCATCGCTCATCGAGATAGGCTTGCAGCCACTTGGCCAGATCGCGAACCTCACCCTCTGGTAATGCTTTGATTGCCGATTCCACCTCTAGTCGGGTCGTCATAAGCCACTTCACAGCTCAACAACGTTTATATCGTAGCGCTAATCGTTCCAGGCGGATGCTAAGCGCTAGACTCAGGGTTCTCGGAGAACCCTGGGATCTGAAGTAGGCTCCTTTTGGCAGTATGCTAGGGCGATGACAGAACTGCCAATTATCCAAAAAACCTACGATCTGATCAAATGGTATGTGCCAATCTTAAACAAGCTACCTCGCGATCATAAATTTGGGTTGGGTGACCGAATGATCGCAGGTTTATACGATCTGCTCGAAGACTTACTCCGCGCTAGGTTTGCCAAGGAAAAGCGGGATTTGTTAAGCGACTTAAATACAAATCTGGATATTCTGCGTTACCAAACTCGGCTCCTGCACGATTTCAGACAAATCACAACTCAGCGCTACGAGTATGTCAGCCATCTCTTCAACCAAATTGGCATCGACTTGGGCGGTTGGATTAAACAGCAAAATCCAACAAAAAATTTAACAACAAGGGTAATCTCCCAGTGAAACGTTACGGCGACCTGTGGCCGCAAATCACGAGCTTTGAAAACTTGTTGCTCTCTGCCCGCAAAGCCCAGCGGGGCAAGCGCTTTCGGGATAACGTCCTGGCGTTTAACGATCGCTTGGAAACCAACCTGCTGGCCCTGCAAACTCAGCTCCAAACCCAGAGTTACCAACCCGGAGCCTACCGCACCTTCGAGATATTTGAACCCAAGCCGCGCATCATCTCTGCCGCGCCCTACCCCGATCGCGTGGTTCACCACGCCCTCTGCACCATTATTGCCCCGTTGTTCGAGCGCACCTTCATCCACGACTCCTACGCCAACCGCATGGGCTATGGCACCCACCGCGCCCTGCATCGCTTCACGCACTATTGCCGCTCCCGGCCCCTACATTCTGCAAGCCGACATCCGCAAATACTTCCCTAACATCGACCACGCCATCCTCAAAGCCCTAATCCGGCGCAAAATCAAGTGCCCCCAGACCCTCTGGCTGATTGATCAGATTATTGACAATAGTCATCACGTTTGCCCTCACCCTAGCCCTCTCCCCGAGGGAGAGGGAACAAGAGTTCTGGCTCCCTTCTCCCCAGGGAGAAGGGTTGGGGATGAGGGCAAGTTTCCTGGCGATGATTCACTCCCCTCACTAGAGCGCCCGCGCGGCCTACCCATTGGCAACCTCACCAGTCAGTTTTTTGCCAACGTTTACCTCAACGGCTTCGATCACTTTGTCACCGAAACTCTGCGCGTCCCCTACCTGCGCTACGTCGATGACTTTGCCTTGTTTTCGAGAGATCGCGCCTTCCTTGCCGATGCCCGCTTGGCCATTGAAGCCTACCTGTCCACCCTGCGCCTCCAACTCCACCCCGCCAAAACCCAGCTTTCCGAGACCCGCCATGGCGCTAGCTTTGTGGGATTCCGCGTTCTGCCCGACCGCATCCGCGTCCGCAGCGATAACCTGCGTCGTGCCCGTCTGCGGTTCCAACGCCTGCGCCGTGCCGAGGCCCAAGGCCATCGACTCGCGGCCCGCATTGACTCTTCCCGGCAAAGCTGGCTGGCCCACCTGAAACATGGCGATACCTGGCGATTACGGCAAAAAATCGAATCCAATCCCCTAATCATCGATCAGGCTGTGCCATGCGGGTTCGATTAAACTAGAACAACTACACAGAGGAAAGGCTCATGATGACTCGCCTAGACGTAGATAGCGAACTTCTACAGGCCGCGATCGCCCTTGACCCCGAAGCCACCCCAGGGCCAATCGTTGAAACGGCTCTGCGCGAATATATCCAACGCCGCCAGCAATTAAAACAGGCCGTCATGCTGGGCGCTGAGGCGGCGGATCGGGGTGAGTTAATCGATGGCGAAACTGCCATGAGCGCCCTCAAACAGAAATTAGAGGCTTGGCGAAACGAGGCATCAGCGTAATGCGCCGTTATGAGATTACGACCCTTGCCAACCAAGATCTCGAGGCTATCCTACGACATATTGCTGACAACGTAGGATTTGATCAGGCTGATCGTTTTTTGAGCCGCTTCACCCAAAAATTGCGCCGCATTGCCGCCTTTCCTAACCTTGGCAAACCCCGTCGAGAATGGGGCGAAGACTACCGCAGCCTGACCCTAGATGATTACCTAATTGTTTACCGCGTTACCAAGGAAATTGTCGAAATTCTCCGCGTTGTCAGTGGGTATCGCGACCTTGACACGCTTTTCAATGATTCATGATGCTAACCACATCGTAAGATGAGGCCAGGGGTAGGCAGACCAACCTGCTGCGCGGCGGTTCTTGGAACAACAACCCGAGGAACTGCCGATCTGCGGTTCGCAACAACAATGCGCCCGATAACCGCAACAACAACAACGGTTTTCGAGTGGTATGTGTGGCTGCCAGCACTCTTCCATAGTCAGAACTGGTTCATCCACGGATGGGCTGGGCGTACTCGAAGAGTCCAGACCTGCTCCCGTGCAGAGGACAACCGCTGCCGAAAATCAAACCGAGGGGGATAGCTTGGTAGCCCTGGCACAGCCGAGGCGAACAGTTGCCCCCCTCACCCCTATTTTCCCTGCCATGGCCCTCATCTACAAACGTTTCACCCGTACTGCCCAGTTTTTCTCTCAGCAGTTGAGTCCTACTGTCGGCCTAGATATGGTGCTGATTCCGGGCGGTAGCTTTCAGATGGGGTCGCCAGAGGATGAACTAGATAGAGGAGAACAAGAAGGCCCCCAGCACCGCGTTACGGTGCCGTCGTTCTGTATGGGCAAGTACCCGATCACCCAAGCCCAATGGCGTGTTGTAGCAGAGCTACCCCCGGCAAATCAGGATCTGGATCCAGAGCCGTCCCGTTTTAAGGGGGATGAGCGCCCTGTGGAGCAAGTTTCGTGGGAAGAGGCTGTAGAGTTCTGTGCGCGACTGAGCCAGTTTACCGGGCGCGAGTATCGTTTGCCGAGTGAAGCAGAGTGGGAGTATGCCTGCCGGGCTGGGACGACGACACCGTTTCACTATGGCGAAACCATCACTCCGGATATAGCCAACTACGATGGCAACTCTACCTATGGTCGGTGGACCCAAAGGTGATTTACCGTGAGGAAACTACGCCAGTGGGCAGCTTTCCTGCGAATGCGTTTGGTTTGTACGACATGCACGGAAATGTGTGGGAATGGTGCTTGGATCATTGGCATGGAAATTATGAAGGCGCACCAGTGGATGGGAGTGCGTGGTTAAGTGAAGAAAAAAGCTCAAGACGCCTGCTGCGCGGCGGTTCTTGGTACAACATCCCGAGGGACTGCCGATCTGCGTTTCGCATCAACATGCGCCCGATTACCGCAACAACAGCTTCGGTTTTCGAGTGGTATGTGTGGCTGCCAGGACTCTTTAGCTCTTTGCCCTCTTGCTCTTTTGCCCTCTTTCTATGCCTGTCCGCCCTAGGCGGATCAAATTTTTTTAGCTTTCCTCTCCCCCACGGGTTAGATCGCCCCGTCAATCGGGCATGCTTGCGCCAAGACATTTGCAGCTTTCTCCCCATGATGGCCATCACCCACGCCTGCATCGCCCTGGCCGGCACCACCCTCCTGCTCAACACCGCCCACCCCCTGCCCCTGGGCCTCGCCATCCTCGGCTCCCAACTCCCCGACATCGACACCAGCACCAGCCTGATCGGTCAAATCTGCTTCCCCATCAGCCACTGGATCGAAGACCGCTATCCCCACCGCACCCTCACCCACTGCCTGATCGTCACCGCCGTCTTGGTGGCCCTCACCCTACCCTTCGGCCTGTTCTGGGGGCTATGGCACCCCCTCGCCCTACCCCTCGGCCACCTGCTCTCCACCTTCGCCGACACCTTCACCCGCCAGGGCGTTCAGCTCTTTTACCCCTACCCCGCCTGGTGCATCTCCGTCGCCAATCCCAAACGCCGCCTAGTCACGGGTGGACCCGGTGAGTACTGGGTTTTAGCCGGAGCGATCGCCGCCTTCCTCCTGGGCCTCTCCCTCACCCTGGGCGGTGGCCTCACCCAGCAAGTGGGTCAAACCCTCGGCATCCGTCAGGGAGCCATTGCGGTCTACAACAAACACGCCAGCCGCTACCAGGTCTATGCCAAGGTGGAAGGCTACTGGAGCAGCGATCGCACCCGTGCCGATGGCACGTTACTTCATCGTGGCCAATGATGGCGATGAGTTCATCCTGAGCAACGGCACTGGCCTCTACAAAACCGGACAGCAAATCATCCCCGAACGCCTCACCGCTGAAGTGGGCAATCCTGGGACGATGCAGCTCCAAACCCTGAGCTTTAGCGATGAGGAAGTGGGGGAGAAGCTGACGGCAGCGGCGGCGCAGTTTCCGGGGGCGTTGGTGTTGCTGAGTGGGCAGATGGCGATTGATCTGCCGGAATCGGTGCGGTTGCCCTTGGTGCCCAACCAACTCCAGACCGCGCAGCTCTCTGGCAATACGGTAACGCTCACCCATCACCCCATAGAGAAAGCGATCGCAGAGCTAAGGGACCAGTATGGATCGGGCAACCTAACGGTGCAGGTCATTACACCCAAGCCATGATCCGTTATTCCCTGTTGGCGATCGCGCTCCTATTGGTGAGCTGCTCACCCCCACCCCCATTCCCCCAGCCCT
>CAVYAN010000039.1:0-15997 GCA_963766075.1 uncultured cyanobacterium
CCCGACCCCTCGGCCCTGCAACACTTTTACTACATTCATCCCCGCGATCGGCGGCGGCTCCGAATCTATGTAAATCAGGTCATTCGGGGTGCCGCCCCCGATGAAATTGATCTGAGAATCTTGAAAACCGACGACACCATTGGCTATGTCGCGGTGCGGGGTATCGCGCTGCGCAATGCCCTGGGAAAAGTCACTAAACTTGTAGGGACAGTTCTCGATATTACGGAGCGAAAACAAGCCGCTACGGAAGTGCTCAAGGCATTGAAACGAGAAAGAGAACTTAATGAAATGAAATCACAGTTTGTGTCCATCGTGTCCCACGAATTCCGCACACCCTTGACTGTCATTCAGTCCGCCACAGATTTGCTAGAAATGGGGACTGAAAACCCGGAGGACTACCCAGAGTATTATCGACAAATTCATGGGGCGATCGCTCAAATGATCGCGTTACTGGACAATGCTTTATTAATTGGCAAAGACTAAAACAAGCAATTCGGGAAAACCGACACAAAATCACGCATTAATAGAGAATGCATCGATTAACGCATCCAATACGTCAACGTCTTGGTCCGTCAACGTCTTGGTCAAACACTCTTGTTCAAGCACTGTAAAACACTCTATTCAAGCAGTATTAAGTCAAAACTCTATCAAATCAATATCTTCTATTCAAGAAATATGCGGATGAAAGGACTTGAACCTTCACACCTCTCGGTACTAGAACCTAAATCTAGCGCGTCTGCCAATTCCGCCACATCCGCAGGCAACTACGCCACAACCTGAGCAAAACAAAGTTATGGCGCTGAAACAGCAATCTAGCACATATTCTGTGCTTCTAGCAAGAATCCAGAACTCCTGCGGTCAGGATTTCAAGCTGTCCGGACTGAGAGGCACCAGCGTCCCATTAGCTGTAAGTCCGAGTAGCATTGGCGCATGGGGATGAATGGCTTGCCCCGTCAGGGCACAGAGTTCCTCTGTCTGGGCGATCGCCGTAACCGTCGCACGAATTTCTGTAGACACCACGGGAGCCGCCGCATCACCAGATTTTTGGTGTACAAAGTTCCAGAGGACATCGCGAATGAGGGCTTGATACCCTTGGTTGCCAGACAGTTCCTTGAGGCGCTCCTTGAGTTCCCGCTCCAGGCGGATGCTGGTCACTTCCATGTCGGTCGTAGAGGTGCGGGCAAGTGTTGGCATGGCATTTCTCCTGGATATACCGTGAGTCAAGATGTAATACGAGTGTAGTATATCTGGGTTCGATTGCTCGCGATCGGCCCGAGGAAGATGGCATCTGATTGTCTAAGTGGTTGCTTTTTCTAAGCGTCTGACTTTAAAGAGCAAGGGTAAAAAAACGGAGAGATTAATGAAGGCTGCTTAAAGAAGCAATGAATTGTCCTGATAGTCTGGATCGTATACGAGTCAAGGGGATTACGCCCGATAGGGTCTTCACAGCTCAGTAGATTTAGCAGGTATCTTCATCTAATCTTCACAAAAAACCGGTTTAGAGGGCCATGCATGAAGATTGAGTAAGTACTTTAACGGAGATCACGGATCCCCGAAGCATTGGGCATATATTGACACACAAGACCTAGCCAATACGCATATTTAGATGGATTAATCATGGCATTGCTCCAACCTGTAAAAGCTTTTCATTCCCCGATGACTGACCTATCGGATCGTGGCCAGGTTCCTCATGCTTCTGCTTTTTCGGTATTTAAGCGGTGTTTGGATATCTTGGGAAGCTGTTTGGGCTTGGCGGTTTTAGTGCTGATTCTGCCCATTGTGGCGATCGCGATTAAGTTAGATAGTCCGGGTCCAATTTTCTATCACCAAGAGCGATTTGGTCTGTTGGGCACGCCCTTTCGGATCTACAAATTTCGCTCTATGGTTCAGGATGCCGACCACCTGAAAGCACAAATTCATAATGAAGCTAAGGGTCTTATCTTCAAGAATGAGGATGATCCTCGAGTCACTCGGGTGGGTAAGTTTTTGCGGCGCACCAGCCTAGATGAGTTCCCCCAATTTTGGAATGTCTTGATTGGAGAAATGAGTCTGGTAGGTACTCGCCCGCCCACTGCTGACGAGGTGGCTAAGTACACCTCCCATCATTGGAAACGGTTGAATGTGAAGCCCGGTTTAACTGGCGAATGGCAAGTTAACGGGAGATCGATGATCAAGGACTTTGAGGAAATCGTCAGCTTGGATTTGCGCTACCAGTCTCAGTGGACTCCGGCCTACGACATTGTTTTAATCGCTCGTACCATTTCGGTCATCCTGTTGAAGAAGGGAGCGTGTTAGACGTTGCACCTGGGACCGCCCAGTCCTCGGAGTGCGGGGTCTAGAGTGCACGCTTCCGCAGTGTCAGCGCATCTCAACGCGTACGTTTCTGTTCCCACGGCATATCTGTTCCCACGGCATAGTCTGTCGGTGGGAATTTTTAATGGAAATCCACCAACGATTGACACCTTCTGCCTTTTACGGCCTTTTACGGCTCTGTCCGTGCATCTGGTTTTCAGACAAGATTCGTCCTCGGGGATTGCTCTACGACTACACTCAGGACGCACGCTGGCTGAACATACGGGCTGAACACAACCGTGGCCTGTCCCCGTAGGTGGCTGGCGAGCGTTTGTTGGGAAAAAATCTCCTGACTTCTCTAGTCTGCTTGGCTTAGAACATCTCCTGAAAGATCAGCCAAAAAATTGCCACGCACACAAGGGCGGCAAGCACTAATTCCACTGACATGCTACTCCCCCTACCCTGATTGGGTTTCTCACAACGTTCCCTGGAGTTTAGCAAATGCCTTTGGACAAATTGCAGCAGAAATCAAATTTATGTTGCCAATTGGCAATTTGGTTGCATCATAGTGGCGGTACATTTCCCGGGTGGGGCTTTTTGTCATCGCCAGTTAAGGAATTAGCGCATGGTCCTTTTATTTACAGATGTCTTTTTGTTGCTCACCCAGGTTTTGCTCTGGCTGCTGGTCGGCATATTTGTCTGGTTTATTTTACTCAGAGCATTACCCCAAAAGTTTTTGGGGTTATTGGTACTGTTATTGATTTTGTTGGTCCTGGCGTACTCCTATATTGGGGGACCACCGTCCGATCGCGGCGTTCTAGAAGCCCTGTGGCGAGTGATTTCCTGGCCCTTTACCCTTCCCGGGGCGTTGCTTACCCTGCTGCTGGTGCTGAGCCAGAAGCCTAAGTGGTTGACAAAGCAGATTAGGACTGCGGTTAAGGTTTTTATTGGTCTGGTGATTGTCGCGAGTGTGCCGCTGGTTTCCAGTTTGGTTGTGCAAAATTGGGAAGTGGATGCGTTGACATCGGTTAAACCAGCGCCCGCCCTCACCGTGGCCGGTTCTAGGCGGGTAATTGTACTAATGGGACAGGGTACGACCCGGCCCCAAGTCCGCCCCCCAACTGAAAACCCACCCACCGACGCCAAGGGTAGCGGCCCCAAAATTACGACGGAGGCGTTCCAAATTCTGAATCAATTGCCGATTCAATTAACCGATCAGGGCGATCGCCTCATTTATGCTGCCGAACTTTATCGGGAACAAGCCCGCCAAGGCAATGCACCCTTGATTGTGGTTACGGGCAGTCGCCGCCCCGATCGCCGCCGCAAAGATGGCGAAAAATCTGAGGATGTTTCGGAGGCCCGCTTTGTCCGTGACTTTCTGACCCAAACGATGGGGATTCCCGAGGGCGATATTATTCTGGAAAACGAAGGGGCGGATGTCTATGATAGCGCCATCAAAATTCAGCAATTACTCAAAGATCGCCAAATTAACTTCAGCAACCAACTGATGATTGTGACTTCCGCCGTGAGCCTGAATCGGACCGCGCTGACATTTGGCAAAATCTTTGAGGGCACAACGATTATTGCCCGTCCCACCAATTTCCGGACATTGCCCCCAGCGGGTAGCCTCAGTCGATTGGTCCAAGGGCGCGACTTGGTAGAACGTGATGTGCAAATCCCTGCTGATTTGCTGCCAAATATCGAGTCCTTACGGGTGAGCTCTCAAGTTTGGGATGAATTTCTGGCCTCCACGTTTTACTTCCTCCGCGGTTGGATGAATCCATTCCAGAAAGCCTAATCGATTTTGGCTATAGGGCCTAAAGGGGTTTCCCAGCCAGGGGTTTGCATAGCAGCGATATCGTCAAAGGGTTTGGCTAAGAGCAGAGCGATCGCCCCTGAGGGGCGATCGCTTGCTCTTAGGCACAAATTTTAATAGAAGCTTGCCATTCTGCTATGCAGCTGGGGAGGGACTTCATGACCGCCGCCGACTGGTTCCAACCCTCATCAGGCACGCCAGCGATGACAAGTCACTGACGATATCGCATCGCGTCGCTAAGCTAGAGCAGGCAGCCCAAAATCCCCCTGTCTGTCGGCATGTTGGTGCATCTCCTGTTCAGGAGATAGCGCCGTCCAAAATCAAAAGGGTCGGAGTTCAATGCGGAAATGGTATCGGTTAGTTTTGGCCTTAGTGGTGGTTCTGGCCGCAGTCGGCGGGCACCAGTTTTGGCAAATGGGACAGCGCAGCGTTGGGCTAGCCCCACCTCAAACCGATGCCCGCTTACAAGTCGAAACGGTCAAATCGTCAGAGCCTTTTATTTGGTGGGAAGCAGAAAAAACCCAGACGGACAACTTTCCACCCCCCAAAATTGCTCCCTTTGCGCCGAATAACCCGGAGGAAGCCGATCCCCTGTCTAACGGTCAATGGATTAGTGCTGATGGGAAACGGACAACTCCGCTGTTTTTGGAATATACCGTTACAGTGCCCGAGGGTGCGGAGTACTGGTTTTATACCCGCAAGTTTTGGCAGCACGGCCCCTTTCGTTGGCGCTGGGACGATACGCCTTGGCGCATGGTTGGCACCACCCATTTAATGGATAGCGTACAGATCGCCCTGCATGTCGAGGTGAATTGGATTAGCCTGGGCAAAGTTGCCTTAGGCGCAGGAGACCACCGCTTGCGGATTGAACTGACGGAATCGGACGGGCCAGCGGCCTTCGACTGCTTCGTTTTGACGAGAACACCGTTGCAGCCGCGCGGCAAGTTGCAGCCGAATCAGCGCTACCGGACCACTCTGGCCAATTGGTTTATTTTTGATCCCGAGACCGATGCCTTCACGCCCAGTGCGATTGATCTGCGATTTTTGAATGAGGCCGTGGCCGGGGAAGCGGGATTTATCCAAGCAAAGGGCGAGTCCTTTATCCATCCCCAAACAGGGAAGCCGGTACGATTTTGGGCTGTGAATAGTGGCCCAGACGTCCTGCAAATGGAACCGGACTCCATGGCCTACATGGCCCGATTTCTGGCAAAGCGGGGGGTGAATATGGTGCGACTGCATGGTCGCCTGTTTACCGATGCTGACTTTCGCACCATCAGCCCGGATACCGTCAATCGCCTTTTTGCTTTTGTAGAGGCGATGAAGGCCGAGGGCATTTATACCGGGCTGTCGATTTATTTCCCGCTATGGCTGACGATGCAGCCCGATATGGGATTTGCGGGCTATAGCGGACAACATCCCTATGGGCTGCTCTTTTTCAATCCACAGTTTCAACAAATTTATCGAGGCTGGTGGCGATCGCTCTTGGCCACCGTCAACCCTGCTACGGGCAAAACCTTGGCCGAGGATCCCGCCGTGGCCATGGTGGAGTTGGTCAACGAAGACTCCTATTTTTTCTGGACCTTTGATCCTTACAAAAGCGTTCCCGGTCCTCAAATGGCGCTGCTAGAAACCCAGTTTGGCACTTGGCTCACCCAAAAATATGGCAGTAGCGCCAAGGCCCTTGCCCAGTGGCAAACCGATCAAAATTCCCCCCAGCCCGTGCAGGCCGATCAACCCCAAGCCGGACGGGTGGCGTTTATCCCCTTAGCCGACGTTTTTGGCAAGCGGGACGCACGGCGATCGCAAGATACCGCGGCCTTCCTCGCCGATAATCAAAAGCAGTTTTTCACCAACACCATGGGCTGGCTGCGTCAGGATCTAGGCTATAAAGGGCTGGTTTATGCGTCCAACTGGATTACCGCCAACGCCCAAATCCTGGGGCCGTTAGATAAGTACACCAACACCGTAGCGGACTTTATGGATCGGCATGGCTACTTCGATGGGTTTCATGAAGGTCCAGCGGCCAGCTATGACGTGCGAGTGGGCGATCGCTTTCGCGATCGCGCCGCCCTGCGGTTCCAACCCCAGGACTCCGGTGAAGACTTCAGCCTGCCGATCATGGACCTACGATACAATGACAAGCCCTCAACGATCACCGAGCTGAACTGGTCCCAACCTAACCGCTTCCGGGCCGATTTCCCCCTGCTGGCGGCAGCCTATGGCAGCTTGCAGGACACCGATGGCTTGTTTCTGTTCCACACCTCGAACCCCTCGTGGGAGTCTTCCCTCGGCAAGTTTCCCATCGCCACCCCCGCAATCATGGGACAGTTTCCCGCGACGGCATTGATGTATCGCCAAGGGCTCCTGGAAACCGGTAAAGCCGTGGTGAATGCCAATCTCAAAATCAAGGATGTCTATGGGCTTCGAGGCTCTCCCCTCACCGCCCCTCAGAATTTAGATGCCCTAAGGCAGCAAGACCTGCGCGGCACGGATCGGGCTGCGGCAACCACCCTCGATCCGCTGGCGTTTTTAGTGGGTAAAGTCAACCTGCGATTTTCCGAGCAAGATGACGCGACCCAGCCAGTCAACCTATCGGAATTTATCAACCGCTCTGCCAAAACTGTTCGCAGTAGCACTGGGCAGTTGCTCTGGAACTATGCCCAAGGACTGGTCACGGTCAATGCTCCTGCGGTCCAGGGGGCGACTGGATTTCTGGGTAGCGAAGGTACGGTCAAACTCAACGACATCAGTATTCAGACCGATTTAGACTATGGCACTGTCTTAGTCATCGCCCTAGACCAACGCCCCATTGCCCAATCCCATCGCCTGCTGCTACAAGTGATGTCTGAAGAACAAAACTTTGGCTGGCGTACCTCGGGGAATCCCACCCAAACCATTGAACACGTGGGCAATCCACCCATTGTGGTCCGCAAGCTCAGTGGCCAAGTTCAAGTCAACCGTAGCGATGCCGCCAGTTTGCATATCACTGCCCTGGACTGGAATGGCTATCCGGTAACATCGCTTGGCAAGGGCGGAACGATCTCGCTGCAACCCGAGACACCCTACTACCTGATCGAGAAACCCACTCCCTGAGCGGAGTCAAAGGGAGCAACCTTGTGCAGGCCCCGATTTGGCTCAAGGCCCAATCTTGCGCAGGCGGAGCGGAGTCAAAGTGAGCAACCTTCTACTAGCCCTGACTTCGCGCAAGACGCAATCTTACGCAGGCTGGGCGGAGTCGAAGCCTGCACCCAGTAGGCTTTTCATTTGAAATCCTTAAAAGCAGGCAGGCAGGTCTATCAGAGTTATCGTCCCCGAGAATCGGAGAGCTCCTCCTGAAAGACTGCCCAAATTTCTACGGGAGCGACGCTATCCGGGGGGGACATAAGCGGATGAGCGCCTGAGAAGCCAGGTTTGTGAGGCGATCGCCAATCGCCGCACCGTAGTTCAAAATACGCCCATAGATCGCTGGATTAGGGCAGTCCAGCACCAGGGTCAAAGCCGTAGCTTTTGTGGTCAGATACCAATGGCAATCCATCAACAGCGACTGGGCCACTCCATTACAGGACTCGTAAAACAATCGACTTACAGCTTTTTCCAATTGCCACCGCAACAGTTGATCCGGCGGAATCGAGCCATCAGACAGGCCATCACGGTCAGGCGCGGGCTGGTTGTGCATCGTGGCAATCTCCCTGGGCGATTCGTACTCAAGCAAGGTGTCGCAAAGGAATTTAAAAAACAGCTTCTACAAAGTAATTTACGGATTTCTAATTCACGAATTTATATCGTCTCAGTTTCTCCAAATCAGTGCCGTACAACCCGAACAAAGATGAGAACAAACTGAATGTATCCTCTGGATTAATCACTGCCATCAAAAACGTCATCTTAGCTTAAGCTTTAAAAATCCGCCGCAAAGTTACCCCATTTCTTTAGACATTTCTTTAGACATTCTGTGTGGAGAACCAGAGGGTGCGAACAAAACGCCAAGAGGGGGAAACCACCCGATTTTTCAACCTCAGCTTTTAATTGAGGCTCTCAGCATAGAGCACTTCTAGCAGAAGCGAGGCCCCAATTTCATCATCAGGATCGACTTCTTGAATTTTTTCAGTGACGTCAGTCGCCTGTTCAACATCGTTCATCTTGGCGTAGATGAACCCAGTGGCCGCATAGGTGTTGAGATATAGCTTGACATTAGGATCACGACGGCGATTCATGAGGATCAGCTTAAGATGCTCCCAATCGTCTGGCAGATCTTCTTCGAGCTTGACATTTTCTAAAATTCTCAAGGCCATACGCAGGGCCATTGCGCCCTCATCTTGATAGTAAAAATAGCGACAAGCCGCCACCAAAATATCAGGATAGTGGTCAGCTTCTTGCAATGCTTGATGAATGCAGTGTTCGGACTGAACCTTGTCGTGCCATGCTTCCGCAGCCTGAATCAACAGAGTTCTAACATTCTCCGGAACGTGGAATAGAGCGAAGGATTCAGGGTTAATTTTCATAGCAACTGCTGGGGCATAGGACGGCTAGATGCTCCATGGGGCAACGATTCTAAAATTTCACAGGTGGAATCTAGAATCGCACCCATTGATTGTAGTCATCTTTTGCTCAGGTCCCAGCTTGGTTCGCCCAGACTTAAGGAAATCTCAATATACTGCCCATGCGAGGAATGGTGATGTCTGCAAGTCTATGGACGACTCTGCTGTTGGCTAACGGCTGTAATTTGGGCGCTGAAGTAGTCTTCTCGATGCTTCAGTCGTTTGGCCAGTTCTAGTCCATGCTGAAAGGCGACGATCGCCTGGGGATAGGCTTTACGACTGAGGTGAATTTGACCGAGCTGATCGTAGGCGCTCATCATGCCGTAGTAGTTATAGGATTGGAATTCGACGCCCACCAGAAAGTCATAGGTGCGGAGAGCAGCATCGAGGCGATCGTTCTGCCGGTAGAGGGCACCCAGTTTTTCCAGAGCAGCGCTGGCAATACCGAGTTGCTGCTGGGTTTGGGCCAGTTTGTAAGCCGCTTGATAGGTCGCTTCGGCTTGGTCCAGTTTGCCAATGCGGGTGTAGTTATCTCCTAGTTTCAGGCTCAGACTGGGAACAGGGCTAGGAGCGGGTGGACTAGCACTCGATTCAGGGTATAGGGCGATCAATTGCTGCTGGTAGGGAATCGCTTGGTCGGGCTGGTTGGCTTGCTCGTGGATGTAAATTAGTTGAGTCAGGTACAGGCTTTGGCTGGGGCCATCCGTTGCACGACTGAGCAATTGTTGATAAATATCAGCGGCTTGGGGGTAGTTGAACCAGGCCAGGTAGAGCTGTCCCAACTGAGTTAAGAGCGCGGTGTGGGCGGTAGGGTTGGCGGGGGTCTGAGCAGCGGTGGCGGTTAGAAGCTGTTGGTATAATGCGATCGCCGGTTTAGGGGATCGCACCTGCTGGTAGGCAACCGCTAATGCCTGCATCAGGGCGGTGCGGGTAGAAGAATCAGCCGGGACCCCCGTGGACGCCCCCGTGGACGCCTGGAGGGGAGCAGCGATCGCATTCAACCGTTGGGTAATCCAGCGCACTTGAGGCGCATTATTGGTTTGCCATGCCGTTTCCCCTACCCGGCCTAGGGCCGTCACTTCCGCAAGCTCTCCCAGGGCGCGCCGCAGCCGTAGCTCCCGATTCCAGGTGTCAAAGGCCCCCAGTTGATCGCCCGTCGCCAACTGGGCAGCGGCTTGCAGATTCAAGGCATCCAAGCTTTGGGCGAAGCGATCGCGCTCTGCCGCTGTTAAGGGGCGATCGGGTAACAGCGGATCCGCAACTTTACTGTCCAATGGATTCGGGGCAAATTGACTCGATGGTTTGGTTTTGCTCAGAACGGGGAGGGGCAACCAACAGAGCAGCAGTAAAACGGCAAGGACGAGGGGTTTCATGGGGCGATCGCGGGATGGGTTCTGGCCGGATGGACTAAAAGCGCGGACGAGTCAAGACTGGACCCGGTTCCCTAGCCCAGTTCCCTACTACGGTACCGCGATCGCGCGATCCGTCCAAAATCCAAAATCCAACGACGATCGCTCATGGGATAATGAAGTGCATTTTTGTGCTGAGTGGGAACGGGATCTGTGAAAGTTTTGGTTGTGGGTAATGGCGGACGGGAACATGCGATCGCGTGGACTTTATTACAGTCGCCCCAGGTGACTCAGGTGACCTGTGTGCCGGGGAATGGCGGCACGGCCACCCTGCCGCGATGCCAAAATATGTCCATGAATGTGAGCGACTTTGAAGGCATCGCCCGATTTTCCCTAGTGCACAACATTGGGCTGATCGTCGTCGGGCCAGAGGTGCCCCTAGCCGAGGGCATTACGGACTATCTGCATCAGCATGGACTCAAGGTCTTTGGTCCGACCCAGGCGGGAGCCCAGATTGAAGCCAGTAAGGCGTGGGCCAAAGCCCTGATGCAGGAGGCTCAGATTCCCACGGCCAAGTCGGCTGTATTTACGGAGGCGATCGCCGCCCAGGACTATGTGAAGGCCCACGGCGCGCCGATTGTGGTCAAAGCGGATGGATTGGCGGCAGGGAAAGGGGTGACGGTGGCGGCTACGGTGGATGAGGCGTTGGGGGCGATCGCGGCAGCGTTTAGTGGCCAGTTTGGGGCGGCAGGTAATACCGTCGTGATTGAGGAATGCCTCACAGGCAAAGAGGTGTCGGTGTTAGCCCTTACCGATGGTCTGACGATTCGCCCCCTGTTGCCGGCCCAGGATCACAAGCGGATTGGCGAAGGGGATACGGGGCCGAATACTGGTGGGATGGGAGCCTATGCGCCCGCGCCCCTTGTGACCCCGGAACTCATGGACCGCATCCAGACGGAGGTGTTGGAGCGGGCGATCGCCACCCTGCGCGATCGCGGTATCGACTATCGCGGCATTTTGTATGCAGGGCTGATGATTACGCCCCAGGGAGATCCCCAGGTCATTGAATTTAATTGCCGGTTTGGCGATCCCGAAACCCAGGTGGTGCTGCCGCTGCTGGACACGCCCTTGCTCAATTTGCTGCTGGCTTGCGTTGAACGGCGCTTGGGTGAGTTGCCTGAGATTGTCTGGAAACCGGGTGTGGCCACCTGTGTTGTGGCGGCGGCGGCGGGCTATCCCGGTAGCTACGAAAAAAATAAGCCGATTCATGGCATTGAGCAGGCCGAATCCCAAGGCGCAGCGGTGTTCCAAGCGGGCACCCAGCGAAAACCGATCGGCCTGGTTACCGATGGGGGGCGGGTGTTAGCGGTGACGGCGCTGGGGGAAACCTTTGCCGAGGCTCTGGCCAAGACCTACGGGGCGATCGCTGCTATTCAGTTTGATGGCATCTATTATCGGCGGGACATTGGCTACCAGGTGCGGGATTGGGACCGCGATACCAATCTGAGCGCTAAATCGGGGCCATGATCCCCGGTGGGACCTCCCATTCCGCCGCGCTGGCCGGCGCCCATTCGGCACCGCCCGCTTAACTGACCCCGCCTTAACTAGCGTATAGTGGTGATTAACGCAATTGTTTGGGGAATGATTCATGCTTTGCAACAAATACCAACAATTCAGCTTTTTAATTAATCACCCTATTGACTCCGCTCCTAAAAACTTTGTTTGAATCTCTAGCCAAGACCAAAGAAGTAATTGCAAAGTGGTGGTCTGAATTTACCCTTCAGACGAAGCTGATGGCGGCGGCCACCCTGGTGGTGTCGCTGGTCATGAGCGGCTTGACATTTTGGGCCGTCAACACGATTCAGTCCGATGCCCGTCTCAACGACACCCGCTTTGGGCGCGATCTAGGCTTGCTGCTGGCGGCCAACGTGGCCCCCTTAGTCGGCGAGGAGAATCGCACGGAGCTGGCGCGATTTTCCCATCGCTTTTACAGCAGTACTTCTAGCATTCGGTATTTACTCTATGCCGATGAGCAGGGCGAGATTTATCTGGGCATCCCCTTCTCAGAATCGGAAGTGCAGAATTCTCTGACGATTCGTCGCCGCATTCAACTGCCGGAAAACTATGCCGAGAATTCGGAGTTGCCCATGGTGCGGCAGCACATGACTCCCGGCGGTGAGGTAACGGATGTGTTTGTCCCCCTCATGCACGAGGGGGTGTACAAGGGCATGTTGGCGATCGGGACCAATCCCAATCCCACCGTTGCCGCCTCGTCCCATCTCACACGGGATGTGACGATCGCCGTCTTCATTTCTATCTGGGTCATGGTGATTCTGGGCGCGGTGTTCAATGCCCTGACCATTACCCGCCCCATCAAAGAATTGGTATTCGGGGTAAAAAATATTGCCTCTGGAAACTTCAAGCAGCGCGTCGATTTACCCCTGGGTGGAGAATTGGGGGAACTGATTGTCAGCTTTAATGACATGGCGCAACGGCTGGAAAGCTACGAAGAACAAAATATTGAAGAACTGACCGCCGAAAAGGCCAAGCTGGAAACGTTGGTTTCCACCATTGCCGATGGAGCCGTCTTGCTCGACACCGACATGCAAGTGGTGTTGACTAATCCCACGGCTCGCCATTTGCTGGGTTGGGATACGGTGCCGGTGGAAGGACAAAACGTCCTGCATGTGTTGCCTACTGCTGTCCAAGCCGAAATTGTCCGACCGCTCTACAAGATGGCTAAGGGCGAATTGGTCGAGGGCACAGAGTTTCGCATTGCTCTGCAAGATCCAAACCCCAGTCGCAATGAGAACCGCACGATCCGAATTTTACTGAATACAGTGCTGGACTTGTCCCGCGAAAACGTCAAGGGTATTGCGATGACGGTGCAGGATATTACGCGAGAGGCAGAGCTCAACGAGGCCAAGAGTCAGTTTATTAGCAATGTCTCCCATGAATTGCGTACGCCTTTGTTTAACATCAAGTCGTTTATTGAAACGCTCTACGAGTATGGGGAAGATCTGACCGAGGCGGAAAAGCGGGAATTTTTGGAAACGGCGAATCGGGAAACCGATCGCTTAACCCGGTTGGTGAACGATGTGTTGGATCTGTCGCGGCTGGAATCCTGCCGGATTTACCATTTTGAAGCGGTGGATTTGGCCCAACCCGCAGAACAAACCCTGCGCACCCATCGTTTAAACGCCAAGGACAAAGGCATCGAACTGAGTCAGGAGATTGCACCGGATCTGCCTGCGGTTTTAGGCAATTATGATCTGCTGCTACAGGTGTTCACCAATTTGGTGGGGAATGCCCTGAAGTTCACGCCCGCTGGCGGCCAAGTGACGATTCGGGCCTATTTAGTGCCGGAAACTGAGGCGATCGCCCCTCGCGCTCAGCGGCAGGGCAATGCCGATGCGGGGGGGACCGGGAATTTGGCCCTCGATCATGCATCCAATGTAGCCTCCGATCATTTGGCCCTTAATCCCCTGGGGCCTGAGAACAGTTCACCATTGGGGGCAATTGTGCGCGTAGAAATTGCCGATACCGGCATTGGCATTGCCCCGGAAGATCAGTATGCGATTTTTGATCGCTTCTATCGTGTAGAAAACCGGGTGCACACCCTGGAGGGCACGGGCCTAGGGCTATCCATTGTTCGCAATATTATTGACAAGCATCGCAGCAAGATTCATGTGCGCAGTGCCGTGGGCGCAGGCACTACCTTTTGGTTTGATTTAGTCGTCTATCGGGATCAAAAAGGCACGATCCAGTTAGAGGGTAGTCCAGGGGACAAAAATGGGGCGATCGCCCCGACTTCACTGAGTGCGATCGGGAGCGGCCTTTGAGGAATCGCTACGATGTCTCAGAATATCTCTGAAACACTCTACGAAAAGATGCGATCGACCAAAATTATTCCCTGAATCGACCAAAATTGTTCCCTTCGACTCCGCTCAGGGAACAATTTTGGTCGTGGAATTTTTTTGAAATTGCCTAGGAACTGGTAATGGTTGGTAAAGGACCACTGCCATAGGCAACGGCAACAAAATTCTGTGCTGTCAAGGCACTCGGATTCACTCCGGACAACTCCATCACCCAGAGGCCATTGGCCCAAATGCGGGTTGAGCCTGCGTTGATGCCACTCCCCGATTCGATGCGCAGTTGATCCTGTCGCAAACCGTTGGGTAAGCCTATACGGTCTTCCGTGGGGTTGAAATCGGTGACTCGGCTTTGGCCGTCTAGGGCAATCACAAATGTGTCGGCCCCGGCATCTCCGGTGAGCACATTGAAGCCTGCACCGCCCACCAACTGATCATTGCCTGCGCCACCGCGCAGTCTGTCGTTGCCGCCTAACCCAAACAACAGATCATTGCCGCCTTGACCATTGATGGTGTCGTCTGAATCGTCAAATCCAGAAACTTCGTTATCTAAGTCATTGAGGAAGGTGGTTGTGTTCCGTTTCAACACGCGCCTAATCGCGTTGTCACCGGCATTAATCACATCAAAGTCGTCGGCGATCGCCGCATCACCATCAAACAAAATATTGCCCAGATCGAGGGTATCCCCACTGCTGCGGGCCAAATTATCCAGATGATCCAGGCCAAAGTTCCGGAGGACAACGGTCGTATTGGCAACGCCCGCAAAGGCAATCACCAGATCATTGCCGCGCTGGGTCAGTAAGAGGTTCTGGGCAGTCATCCCGGCTCCACTGAATCGCAGGGTATCGACCTCAGCAATGACGCTGGGCAAGGGATTTGAGCCTTGACCGATACCACCAAAGCGATCAATCACGGTTTCACCACTGCCTAGGGCGATCGCGATTGTTTGCTGCCCAGCGGTTGAGACAGAGGGCGGAGGCACAGGCACAGCAATGTCGCGTACAACCACGGCAAGATCCGCATTCAGCCAGCGTCCGGGATCATCGGGACCAGGAGGGTTGACAGAGGGGGTTTGTCCCAGCGTCCTGAAGGCAGGACTGCCCAATCGCCGCGCGAATTCATCAGATGTGAGATCCGCCGCTACTGTGATCGGTGGACGCACAATTCCCGCCAAGCGATTGAGAGACGGATTGGCATAGGACGGAATGCCTGATGCTTGGAGAGATGAGGCCAGTGAATCAGCAGAGGCCCTGACCCCAGCGTTCGCTAATGCCCAGCCCGGTGCATTGACGGGTAAATTTGCCCAGGCATTGACCGATGCCTCTGAAAGGGCGATCGCTCCGCTGCCTGTGACGATTACTGCCGCAAGACCTTGGACATTGGGATTCCCAAAATTCACCAAAACCCGGATTCCTTCTGGCGAAGGAACAACAGGGGTCGATCCAGTGCTAAATTCCCGGCTTAGGCGAGGGATATTCTGAACCAAAAATTGATAGAGATGATGCACCACACCGGCGATCGCCCTGCCCGCGATCGCCCCGCCGCTGGCTTCCAGCGGTGACTGGCGCACACCCTCACCTGCACGGGATGAAAGATGATTGTAGTCAACCGAGATTACTGGATCAGCGTTAGACGAATTAGCAGCGATGGCGATCGCATCACCACCGCCACCAGAGGGGGGCAGTCGGACAGGTCGTACTCCGCCACCACCGGACGGGGGACTGTCTGGCGCAGGAGCGTCTGGCGCAGGAGCGTTTGGCGCAGGGGCGTCTGGCGTAGGACCGGGATCCGGGCCGGGATTTTGGGTGGAAAGTTTAGCGACGTTGGGGCTTGACTCCTGAGAATCCACGCTGCCAACCCCGAATAGCCTGACCAAATAATTAAAGGTGAATACAAACAACACCATGAGGAATGTTGTACTTAGGCCCTGGGTTTCACCCAGGATTGGCTCTATCAGGACATTCGTCTGGTTGAAAAGCCCCTGCTCTAGTAGCCGTTGGGCAATGGGAACACCCGTTTCGTGCTGCTCTTGGAGTAAGGGTTTGGGCACCAGAATCCGTAGTGAACTGCCCCGATATTGACGCTTGCAAAAAGCAGAACCAATAATTAGCGCATCAATTTGATTGTTTACCA
>CAVYAN010000040.1:0-49296 GCA_963766075.1 uncultured cyanobacterium
GAGGGCTGGGGTGCGAATGGGTTGGGCTGGTGGGGACGGTTTAGCCATAGGGGGGATGCACGATGATGATGAAAGACAGGATCAAGGCGGAGCTTGAGAACGTTCCGCCTGAGCGGTTAGAAGAGTTGTATCAAATTGTTAAATCGTTAACGCAAACTCAGCCGGTGCCATCATCGGCGACATCGCCGGACCGATCGCCGGTGAGTTTTATGGCTGGGCTGCGGGCGATTAAAATTGATGCACCCGCCGATTTTGCGGCGGATATTGACCAGTATCTAAACGGAGAAAAGTCCGTTGACTGAACTATTCGTCGATACTTCTTTCATTATTGCCGTTAATTGTCACGATCAATATCATGCCGAAGCGGTGGCGTTGTCTGAACGTTATGAAGGGCAGTTGCTGGTTACAACGGCGGCGGTATTGATTGAGGTTGGCAATGCTTTAGCGAAGAAATTTAAGGCGGAGGCGGTTGCTGTGATTGAAGATTTCTGGGCGGCAGATGAGGTGACGGTGGTTAGCCTGGATGATGATTTGTTGGGCGAAGGGTTTGACCTCTATAAACGATATACCGATAAGTCATGGGGAATGGTCGATTGCATCTCGTTTGTGGTGATGAAGCAGCGGGGAATGGTGGATGCGCTAACGGCGGATCATGATTATCGGCAGGTCGGGTCTAATCCTTTGTTGGGGTCGTCGTAGGGAGGAAAGGCAATGGGGTGGAGTCAAACCGGGTGGCGGGTTGGGATAATGGGGTTGGGCTGGGCTGGGGCTGATGGTCTATGCTGGGCCGGGGGCGGCGCAGCTAGACCGATTGAAGATACGGCTCCTGATCGGCGATCGGCACCACTGTGGAACCCTTTGGATTTAATCCCAAATTGACCTGATCAAAAATGGTGCCCGTTCGGCTAATGGGGCCAACCTATTTCACAGTTTTCAGGAATTCAATATTGGTGAGGGTAGAAGTGCCTACTTCATTGTCCCGGATACTACTGTGGCAAATATTTTCGCGCGGGTGACGGGGGGTAATCCTTCGCAGATTTTGGGTGGTTTAGGTACTCGGCAACAGTTAGCCGATGGGACGTTTCTGAACACTAGTTCCAATCTGTTTTTGATGAATCCCAGTGGGATTATTTTCGGGCAAGGTGCTCAGTTAGATGTGGGTGGGTCGTTTGCGGCGACGACGGCGAATGCGATCGGGTTTGGCGATTTGGGGAGTTTTAGTGCAACAAATCCATCTGCACCGTCGGAGTTGCTAACTATTAATCCTTCAGTGTTTTTGTTTGATGCGATCACAGGTCAAAATCAGGGAATTGTGGTGCGATCTCAAACAACTGGCCTCCAAGTTCCGGATGGTAGAAGTTTGCTATTGGTTGGAGGTAATGTCAATCTCGATGGAGGAAAATTGAATGCTTTTGGTGGGCGTGTGGAGCTAGGAGGACTTGCAAAAGCTGGCAGCATAGAGTTAACGATCAGCGACAACGACTTACAATTGAGTTTTCCTGCCGAAGTTGTACTTGCAGATGTTTCACTAACTAATGCCTCCAATATCACCACACTTGGTGACATTGGAGGTGGTATCGCAATGAATGCGCAGAATATCAGTATTCTTAATAACAGCTCTTTGAATCCAGGGATTAGCCCTGGCTTAGGTGAATTTGGAGCCAAGGCTGGAGATGTCAATCTCAATGCTACAGGTACTGTAATATTGAACACCAGTCTTATCTTCGGGGCTATTGCGGGAATTGGGAATGGAAGCAATATCAACATTACTGGACAAAATGTCAATATTATTAATGCTGGTTTAGTTAGTGCTAGCCTAGGGCAAGGAGATGCTGGTAATGTTAGTATCCAAGCAAAAGATACTATTTTCTTCAAAGGTGGATTAATATTAACTAATATATTATCTGGAACGCAAGCAGGATTTCCAGAGTTTCCAGGTATTGGTAACAGCGGTGATATTAACCTTGAAGCAAAATCTATATTGTTGTCTGACGGAGCAGCAATATCCACCTCTAGCCTAGGTTTGGGTAAATCCGGTAATATCCGAGCTATTGCTCGTGATAATTTGACCGCGAAAAATGGCTCTGCTCTTTCCACAAGTACTTCAGGACAGGGGGATGCGGGTAGTATTCTGATTCAAGCAGAGAATCAAGTCAGGTTTGAAGGCATCAAGGGTGATGTGAGAAGTGGAGTAAGCAGTCAAGTCTTCACATCACCCAATACCTTAAATTTCACGAATCCTCGTCGTGGTGGTGATATTCGAGTTGAGACTAGCATGTTGAGCATTGCTGATGGCGCTGCGATTGACTCTAGCACTTTAGGCCGAGGTGATGCTGGTAATATTTTTGTGCAAGTCAAAGAGTCGATTTCATTAGAGAATTACTCTTTCATTTCTAGTAGCGTAAGTCCTACAGGTATCGGCAATGCTGGTAGTATAATAATTGAAGCTAAACAATTAGCTGTTCGCGATGGTTCACAAATATTATCGGCTACTTTTGGTAATGGCAATGCTGGTGATTTAACAATTCAAAAAGCTGAACTTGTAGAAATTGATGGTGGTTCTGCGACAGATACTGGGTTATTTACTCAGGTTGGCGGAAAAGTTGGCAGTCCAAGCGTAGGAACTGTCGGTAACTTGACGCTAGAGACGAATCAACTAGTTTTGCGGAACGGAGGGCAAGTCAATGCCACTATTTTTGGGCGCGGAACGGGAAGTGACAATCGTTTAACGATTCGTGCTTCTGATATTCAACTAATTGGTACAACAGCTATCCCTGGGCGAACGGGTATCCAGCCAAGTGCGATTCAAACACGAATTGAGCCATTTGGAAACGGCGAAGCTTCTGATCTTATCATTGAGACAAATCGACTCAGTGTTAGAGACGGTGCCCGAATAGCAGCCGATATAGAACAAAGTGGACAAGGGCGAGCCGGAAATATATTGATCCGCGCTAGCGAGTCAGTAGAGATTACAGGATCATCGACAATTTTGCCAACTCAAGTAAGTCAACTGACAACATCGATCAACCAAGGTGCTGTGGGCAGAGCAGGTGATTTAACCGTTGAAACTAAACAGCTATTTCTTCAAGATGGTGCACTGATTAGTGCAAGTAGTCAAGGACAAGGTAATGCTGGAAATATTTTTATCAATGTCAGCAACCGTTTAGAAGCTGATAATGGCACAATCTCTACTAGCGCTGCTCGGTCTTCAGGGGGCGATATTTTTATTAACACCAAAATGGGATTCGATAAGAGTATTGTTATTCTCCGCCAAGATAGTGATATTACGACTAATAGTCGAGGCGATGGCGGTAATATCATTATCGGAGGAGTAGCTGTAGTTGCCTTAGACGATAGTGACATTATTAGTAGATCGACCGAAGCTAAAGGTGGTAACATTACGCTCACCAATTTCTTCAGTCAAACGCTTCCACCTGGTTCTGCTGAGAATTTTGATCAAAATGGCCAAGTCGATCTTAACGCATCAGGTCGCATCTCTTCAGGCATCATCACTCTCCCTGATCTCAGCTTTTTGCAAAACGGCCTCAACCAACTGCCCAACACCCAAATCGACACCAACGCCCTCCTCGCCAATAGCTGCATCGTCCGCACCCCCAACCGCAACAACAGCTTCTACGTCACCGGCTCCAGCAGCCTGCCCCTGCGTCCTGGCGATCCACCCGCCGTACCCTACCCCACGGGGGAATTGCGGGCTACGGTCGTCGGTCGTCGGAGTCAGGAGTCAGTTCAGTCCCTCGGGTACCGGGAAAACGGTGGCAAAAGGGCGACCCGATTGTCGAGCCCGATGGCGTGTATCAACTGCCCGATGGGCAACTGATCCTCAGCCGCGAATGCTCGGAAAATTAAAAATGACACTGCATTTAAATTTAATTCTATTCCCCGTATACACATGAATTTAGCGATCGCCGTCAAACATCACAGCCAGGGTTCCCTCATCGGTTTCAGCCTCAGCCTGATAGCCCTACTGCCCCTCAGCACCCTGGCAACACAAGGCGCGATCGCCTCAGACTTCGCCCAATCCACCCCACCCTCCGGCACCACCCTGCCCCCCGACACCCCCGGCAAAGTCGAACAAACCCTGCCCCCACCCACCGAAAGCACCCCAGCGCCCACGCCACCGCCACCGCCCACATCCACCCCACCCGTCAACATCCCCTTTCCTGCACCGAGTCCGCCGCCAGACTTACTCGTGCCCGGTAGCGGCACGGTGAAAGTCAAAACCATCACCGTCCTCGACAACACCGTCCTCAAACCAGAAATCGCCGCCGCCCTCCAAGCATTCTGCAACCGGCACCGCTGCGGGACAACCCCCAAGCCCGCCGCCAATCAGCAGAAACTGGAAGACCCCACCCTCGCCGATCTAGTCGCCCTGCGTTCCACCATCACCCAGCTTTACGTCGATAACGGCTACGTCACCTCCGGAGCCTTCATCCTCAACAGCCAACCCATCAGCAGCGGCATCATCGAAATTCAAGTCGTCGAAGGCGAAATCGAAAACATCGACATCGAAGGCTTGCAGCACCTCCAACCGGGCTACATCCGCAGCCGCCTCGCCCGCGCCACCCAAACCCCCTTCAACCGCCCCCGCCTCGAAGCCGCCTTGCAGCTCCTGCAAATCGATCCGCTGCTCGAACAGGTGAATGGCGAACTGGCGGTGGGCAGTGTGCCCGGTCGCAATATCCTCAAACTGCGCTTAAAAGAAGCCCCGCCCTTCCATGCGGGCATCGTCATCAACAATAACCAATCCCCCAGCGTCGGATCGCTTCAGGGCAGCTTTTTCATCAGCCATGACAATGTGTTTGGCATTGGCAATCGCTTCACCGCCGAATATGGCCGCACTGAAGGACTCAATCTCTACAGCTTCGGCTACACAATTCCCTTCAACGCCCAGAATGGCACCTTTAGCCTGCGCTACAGCAACAACAACAGCCAAATTATCGAGCAACCCTTTGAAGACCTCGGCATTCGCAGTGATGCCCAAACCCTGTCGTTTAGCCTGCGGCAACCCTTATCGCGATCAGCTCACGGGAGCAGAATTCGCGATCGGCGTCGGCCTCGATCTGCGCCGCAGCCAAACCTTCCTGCTGGACGACATCCCCTTCTCCTTCTCCGCAGGCCCCCAGGATGGTAAATCCAAAGTCACCGCCTTGCGCTTCTTTCAGGAATGGGTGCAGCGTCGTCCCAAGCAAGTCCTCGCCGCGCGATCGCAGTTCAGCTTTGGCATTAATGCCTTCGATGCCACCGTCAACGCCGTCGATCCCGATGGCCGCTTCTTCTCTTGGCTTGGTCAATTCCAATGGGTGCAGCAACTCTCGCCCAAAGTGCTGATGATCGCCCGACTCAACGCCCAGCTCACCCCCGACTCCCTACTTTCGATCGAACGGTTCAGCATCGGCGGTAGCGATACAGTGCGGGGCTATCGGCAAAACCAAGTCGTCGCCGACAACGGCATCATCGGCTCCCTAGAGTTTCGCATTCCCCTCACCAAAAATCCCCAAACCCTCCAACTCAACCCCTTCATAGAGTTTGGCACCGGCTGGAACCAACGCGGCGATAATCCCAAGCCCCAATGGATTGCCTCCGTGGGTCTAGGGGTGCAATGGCAGATCAGTCGCGATATCACGTTGCGGATTGATTACGGCTTTCCCCTGGTGAATATCGACGGGCAAGGGGATTCGCTCCAAGATAGTGGGTTTTCCTTCTCGTTGCGCTACCAGCCGCTGTAAGTAGATGGGCGGCAGCAGGCGCTGACCACTGAGCTGGCAGGTCCGGGATGCTTCAGGCCGAAGCCGATCGCACTGCCTGCACCTCGGCGATCGCTAACCCCGTGATTTGGCTAATGGCGGCATCATCCAGACTCGGCAGCAATTTTTGGGCGATCGCCACCTGGGTCTCACGGATGCCCTGTTCTAGTCCCTGCCGGGTGGCCCGGGCGATCGCATTGCGCTGATCCTGAATAAAAATCGCCTGATGCTCCAACTCGTCCAACTCCTCACGGTTCAAGTTGGCTTGATTGGCCACCTCAAAGGCTTGCCGAATCGCGGGCACTGCGCCCATGGTATCCGGGATAGCCTGTAATTGGCGGGTGTTTTGCAGAAAATAGATCCACTTATCGGTTAGGGTCGTGAGTTGGTCTAAACTCAGGATAAACTTCGGCAACTCCACAAAGACGAGTTCTAAATCGCAACTGGGATAATCAACTAAAAAGTCTTTCTCTTTCAACACAAAGCGAGAAATCACGGCCTCGAATTCGCTAAACATGGGGAAATCAGTAATCGTTAAAGCAATCACCGGATTTAACGCGGTGTATTGATCACCTTGTCCCAATTGAATTGAATAGGCTTTGGCAGCATTGTAGAGAATCCGTTTCTCAAAGCCTTCGATATTCAGCACTTGCATTTCAATAATCACCGTTTGCCCATCGGCCAGTTGGGCTTTCACGTCGAGGTAGGTGTCCTTAACGCCCCGAATGCGGGGGGCTTGGTAGGGGTTGAGGATTTCCAGATCGGCAATGATGGATTCGCCGTTGTAGAGGATGCCGTTGAGAAAGCTGATCAAAATATCATGGCTTTGCTCAGAACCAAAGATCTTTTTGAAGGCGAAGTCGGTTTTGGGGTTGATGAAGATCATGGCACACAGAGATCAGGGCACACACGGCGTGGTTTTTGTATTTTAGCGTTAGAGGAGGTTGAGGTGGCAGTGGGGCGCGAGGTGAGGCAAGACAGATCCCCGGCATTTTTAGAAATGCCGGGGATCTGCGAACGTTTGCCTGTGTCAATTAATTACACCGACCGACTTTGCCCATTCTGCTGGTACGATCGCAGCAATTCACTGGGGTAAGGAGCGATCGCATGAGGATTCAAGGCGGGCGGGGGGCTGTGGTGGATTCTGGGTGGGCCGCGATCGGGTGGGGGATGGCGATCGCATTATTTCCCATGTCAGCAATGGCGCAATTACAGCCGATTCCCGATACGGCCCCGGATCGCGCCCTCGGTACGACGGTGGTGCCGTTGAATGCGCAAATTGATTTGATTCGGGATGGGACGCGATCGGCGAATGGCGTGAATCTGTTCCACAGTTTTCAGGAGTTCAATATTGGTGAAGGCCGAGGGGCTTATTTTATTGTCCCAGATGCGACTGTGGCGAATATTTTGGCGCGGGTGACGGGGGGCAATCCTTCGCAGATTTTGGGGATTTGGGCACGCGGCAGGAGTTAGCAAATGGCAATTTCCCGGCGACTCCGGCGAATTTATTTTTGCTGAATCCCAGTGGCGATTTTGTTTGGGACGAATGCGCGGTTGGATGTGGGCGGTTCGTTTGCGGCGACGACGGCGAATGCGATCGGGTTTGGCGATCGGGGCTTCTTCAGCGCGTCTGAGCCTACGGTCTCGCCGTTGCTCACCATCAATCCCTCGGTATTGGTGTTTAATCAATTGAGCCAAGGGGCGATCGTCAATCGATCAACCGTGGCTTTAGGGACTACGCTGGGAGGCTTTGACTTATATGGTTTGCAAGTTCCCAGTGGGCAAAGTCTTGCCTTCGTGGGCGGTGAAATACGCTTGGAAGGCGGTGGCGTGAATGCGCCTAGTGGCAGGGTGGAACTGGGAGGTTTGGCAGCACCCGGCCGCATCGGACTGGATGTTCAACGCGATGGTTTGCGGCTGCAATTTCCCCCAGAAGTTCCTCGGGCAAATGTTGCCTTGACGAATAGGTCCTTGGTCAGTGTGGCCTCAGATGGAGGTGGAACCGTCACGATCAACGCCCGTAATTTAAACATATTGGGCAACAGTGTGATCCGAGGTGGCATTGAAACTGGGGCTACCGCCACGCGCCACGCTGGAGATATTGTTATTAATGCAACGCAGGAAGTTCGATTAGATGGATCGAATACTGAGATTAATAACAATATTCGTGGGAGTAGTGTGGGGGCGGCTGGAGCGATCGCGATCAATACGGGTGTGCTCTCCCTGATTAATGGGGCCTATTTACGAAGCGACACGTTTGGGTTGGGAAATGCCGGAACAATTGTGATCAATACTGACACTCTTTCGCTGACCAATCAGGCAGTTCTCCGAAGCGCTATTTTTGGGCAAGGGAATTCTGGCAATATTGTAATTAATGCGCGTGATTCAGCCCTATTGGATGCCAGTTATATTCAAACAGGAACCTTTGCGGGTGGCAATGGCAATGGCTCGATTGTCCAAATTACTACAGGATCGCTAACACTTTTAAATGGTGCTCGTTTGGATACTGGAAGCAGCGGCCAAGGCAACGGCGGTACGATTATTATCCAAGCCACTGGCGCGGTGAATCTCAGGGGTAGTGCCGAAAGCAGAAGTGCCTTTGTCACTGGAATTGGTCAAAATGGCGTGGGGACTGGCGGTGACATTATCATTATTGCTGAATCTTTAGGGCTTAAGCATAGTCAGTTGAGTGCTGGCGTGGCGGGCATCAATGAAAACGGCGCTAATTCTGGGCGCGGTAATGCTGGAAACATCACCCTGCATATTCGCGACGCGGTTTCGATTGAGGGATCTACGAGTGGCATCGTTAGCCAGCTTGGGATTGGAGCCACCGGCAAGGCAGGGCAAATTACCCTCAACGCGGGCTCGCTATCCATTCTCAAGGGCGGCGTCATTGAGGGCTCTGCCTTTGGACAAGGCGATGCCGGAAATATCCTGATTCAAGTGGCTAACGGCATCACACTAGCCAACGGCTCCGCCATTAGTAGTGGTGTGCTGACGGCACCTGGTCAGCCAACCGCAGTCGGCGATGGTGGTGAAATTCGCATTCACGCACAAAGCCTGGAATTAACCGACAGAAGTTTCATTAGCGCTCAAACCAATGGCCCAGGGGATGCAGGAAATTTGTTCATTACGGTCGATGCTTTACAACTCAACAATGCCACCATTGGGGCTAGTCCAAGTAATGGGGGCAAGGGGGGAAATATCCAAATTGATGCTCATGATGCGGTCATTCTGCAAAATAAAGCCAATATCCAAAGCGTTCTGTTCTCTGGAACTGGTCGCAGTGGTGATGTTACTATCAATACTGGTAATCTTTACTTAATTAATGCCTTAGGAGTTACTACTGCTACCGATGGCACAGGAGATGCAGGCAATATCAACTTGAACATTCGCGATTTCATGCTCGTGGACAACAGTCTCATCATTAGCGCTGTTTATACTAATGCCCAAGGTAATGGCGGCAACATTAACATTAATACAGGATCGATCGCTCTCGTTAATGCAGGACTGCTGAATGCCGCAACCTATGGACAGGGCGACGCAGGCAATATTATCATTAATGCAAGGAACTTGATCTCACTAGCTGGTCGTCAGCCTAGCATCATTGCCGTGGAATCAGGCTTCACTGGATTAGCGGGCAACATCACAATTACTGCACCTCGCCTCATAATTGACGATCAAAGCGCTATCAACGCCAACGCCAATTCAGTCAAAGGGGGCGATATCACGTTAACTCTGAGAGACCTTTTGCTGCTGCGGCGAGGCGGTACTATTTCCACGAATGCCGGAACCGCCCAAGCAGGAGGCAATGGCGGCAATATCAACATCAACGCCCGCTTTATCGTCGCCATTCCCCAAGAAAACAGCGATGTTTCCGCCAATGCCTTTACGGGCAGCGGGGGCAGGGTCAACCTTACGAGTCAAGGCATCTTTGGCCTGCAATTCCAGCCCCAATTGACGAGCTTCAGCGACATCACCGCCAGTTCCGAGTTTGGTTTGAGTGGCACCGTCACCCTCAACACCCCCGACACCTCCGGCCTGCAAAACAGCCTCAATCAATTGCCCAACACCCAAATCGACACCAACGCCCTCCTCGCCAATAGCTGCATTGTCCGCACGCCCAACCGCAACAACAGCTTCTACGTTACTGGCTCTAGCAGCCTGCCCCTCCGCCCCGGTGATCCGCCTGCGGTGCCCTACCCGACGGGGGAATTGCGCGCCACAGTGGTGAGTGGCCAGGGGGCAGGGGTTAGTTCAACCCCTCGCTTACCAGGAAAACGGTGGCAAAAAGGCGATCCCATTGTCGAACCGGACGGAGTGTACCAACTCCCCGATGGCCAATTGATCCTCAGTCGCGAATGCTCAGATGATTAGAAACGTCCGTTGCACCCACCCCTAGACCCTCCCAGAAGGAGAATGCTCAAAAATATCCCCTCCTAGGAGGGGTGCCCACAGGGCGGGGTGGGTCAAACTCCGCAACCGCAGGTTGGTTTTGTTATGGCACCCGTTGCACTTGAAAAGTGCCCGCAGGGTGGGGTGAGTCAAACTCGGCAACCATAGAGAGGCGATCGCGATCGCTGAGTAGTTACGATCTGGCATTGGTAACCTATCGTGGGCTACGACTATGCTCAGCCCACCGGGATAATGAGGGTTGAGCGTAGTCGTAGCTTGCTTCCCGCAGGGTAACCCGGTGCATAAATAACCATTGCCGGGTTAATAGGATGCCGGATTTTGGCTGAGGGTGGCCTGTAGTACTTGGCACCTTTCGTTCCTCCTCGTAGGTTCGCAACTCCGTCCAAAATTCTTGGGTTAACCCCTCTGGTAATATCATAAGCCAATCGATGAATTTGAACAGGTTGAGGATGCGGCGGCGATGGCACTGCGAGATTTGTCCGGTTGGGCGGATTGGGCACAGTGGTACACCAACGGATGGCAGCGATTTAGGGCGAGTTGCATTCGCGGCTTAAAATCAGTTGCCCGTCGGGCAGTTGGTAGACCCCATCGGGTTCGGCGATCGGATCGCCCTTTTGCCAGCGTTTTCCTGGTAGTCGAGGAGCGGCGCTGACAGGTTGCGGAATAGATCGCAGTTCGCCAGTGGGGTAGGGAACAGGTGGCAATCCCCGGGACGCAAGGGCAAACTGCTGGAGCCAGTGACATAGAAGGTATTGTTGCGGTTGGGGGTACGAACGATGCAGCTATTGGCGAACAGAGCGTTGGTATCAATGAGCGCGTTTGGGAGCTGGTTGAGGCCGTTTTGGAGGTTGCTGATCATCGGTGAGTTGAGGATGACGGTACCGCTAACGCCAAATTGGGAACTGGCGGTGATGTCGCTGAAAGCGGTGGGTTGGGGCCGAAATTGCAGGCCAAAGATGCCTTGGGAAGCAATATTGATGTTACCACCTGAACCTTTAAAAGCATTAGCGGTAATATCGCTGTTTTCTTTGGGGATGGCAACGATGAAGCGACTATTGATGTTGATGTTGCCGCCGTTGCCACCAGCCTGAGCAGTGCCTGCGGTAGAGAAAGAACACTTGTTGTTCCGCAGCAGTAAATACTTGGAAAGATTTAGATTAATGTTACCGCCATCAGTAGACGCGGTTTGGGCAGAAATTTGGCCCTTGTTGAGGCGCACAAAGTCAGCCGTAATATTAATGTCACCCGCTTTTCCAGTGCCTTGGCTACTGCTCCGGATAATTCCACCGTCCGCAACATTTAGCAATGGAGTTTCAAGGGTTAAGCTGCCACCATTACCCGTGCTGGTTTTAGCTGCCCCGACACTGATACTGCTCTCTCGCTTTCTCTCAAGTAGGCTTGTAGATACACCCGTCACATTGATCGATTCACTAGCACGAATAAACAATTTTCCTGCATCCCCCTCACCCGTGGTATCTACAAATATTGCACCTCCATCTCTTAAGTTGAGTTTTCTAGTTTCAATAGTTATGTTGCCACCGCTACCTTTGGGTAGTCTACCGTCACGAGGATTTATCAGACCAGCATCAACCCTGCCATCGATCTGAACGCCAGCAAAAATACCTGTATTGTAAAAGTTAGGGCTCTCTGTTTCAAATAAATCAATTTCATCAGCACAACAGTTGAAGATATTACCTGCATCCCCCTCACCAAATGTAGCTACTTGAATCTTGCTACCATCACTTGTACTTAAACGCCTGGTTTCAATCGTTAAGTTACCTCCTCGCCCTTGCCAGTCAGGTCTATTTGAGCAAACAAGCCGCCCCCAGGATAACCAACGGAACCCTCATTACTTGTATCCCCTTCACGCCTATTAATCTGTCCACTCAATTCTACAGACTCAGAAGCAATTACTTTAAAGTTACCTGCATTTCCCTCCCCAAACACGCTAGGCCCTATTTAGAGTTTTTAACAATTAGCCTTCCTGTTTTTATAGTGATGTCTCCGGAGTTGCCGCTGGCATTTCTTTGAACATCAGATTCCAATTCACCATCATTCAAGACTTGTACAAAATTCTTAGCCTCGATCGTAATATTCCCCCCATTTCCTTGTCCAAAAGTATTACTATAAATTCCCGCACGGTTACTTATACTTAATGAGCTCGTCGTAATATCAATCCCACCACTATTGCCCACAGCTTTAGAACTAACATTACTGGCAATAGCACCTCTACTATCTAGAGATATTGCATTAATAGCAGTAATAGAGATTTTACCGGAGTTTCCTGTGCCATAAGTGCTAGAATTTACGCGTCCCGCATCTTTAATAATCAGGTTTCCAGTTTTAATATCGATCTGTCCCACATCGCCTTCGCCGAGCATACCTGTAAAGATTTCACTACCGTCACTTACACTTAAGAGATTCGTTTCGACGGTTAAATTTCCACTTCGTCCTTTTCCTGTGGCTTGTACTGAAGCGAACAAACCACCAGAGGATCCACTCAAATTTATAGAATCTGTTGCTCGAATGAGTACATTGCCCGAATTACCATTTCCAAATGTAGATGCCGATACGTATGCTCTGTTAGCAACAGTTAGTGATTTCGCGAAAATATTAATGTTGCCACTGTTGCCGGTTGTATCGGAATATACCGAATTGTCAATCGCACTCAACTGACTATTGCTGGACTGTCCGCTCACATTGACTCTTTCCGTTGCATCAATAGTGATGTCACCCGCTTGTCGATCGGAAAAGGTTTCTCCTTGGAGAATTCCCGCTAAAATTGGGCTCCCTTCCAATATATCAACATTACGAGCAGTGATAGCCAGGTTGCCACCGCTAGTCGTGGTTCTTACACTAGCGATCGCCCCATTCTTTAGCCCCACATCTCCTCGCTCCACAGCCTCCGGAAACTGGAGCGTTAGATTATTAGCATTCATCTCTAAACCCACGGAGCCCAGTGCTGCTAGCCCACCCAACTCAATTCTGCCTCCCGATGCCGTAGTCAAACCGCCATCTAAAGTCACATTTCCACCCAACAAAATCAAACTCTGCCCATCAGGAACTTGTAGCCCCGAAGTATTTGCTGGCAGATTCCATCGAAAGCCTCCAGCCGGTTCAGTTGCTCTGGCTTGGTTAATGATTTCTGGTTTAGCAAGCGTATTAAACAAAAATACAGACGGATTAATCGCCAGTAACGGGTTGGGAAGTTGAGGTACAGATGCGCTGAAGATACCTCGATCTCCAACCTGAATGGCATTCGCCGTTGTGGCGACAATTGAACCGCCCACATCCAAATAGGCGCTCGGGCCAAACAAAATACCGTTTGGGTTTATCAGAAACAGATTAGGTCGAGATGTTATATCCTGGAGTTGAAAGATGCCAAGTGTACCCAGAATCTCAGAACGATTCTGCCCTGTCACTCGCGCTAGAATATTTTGGATACCATTGTCAAAATTAAAAAAGTAAGCACCTCGCCCCGATGCAACATTGAATTCCTGAAAGCTGTGGAATAGATTAGCACCGCGAATCGCCCCCCCTCCAATTACGTCTACTGGCAATCCATTAACTGGTTCAACTATAGATCGCTCCCCTCCCAATGTCTCATCCGGCACAATCACACTCTGTGCCCAAGCCGCACGTGCATCCAGGATGATTTCACCAAAAAGCTGCGCTAACACCCCAACCGTAGCCCATCCCAACCCTTTCAGCATCGCTACCCCCGCAACTCAGACACACCCGTTCTATCTTACTGGGGAACAAAAACACCCGATTGCGCCCAATGCGACAAAGTTATATTTCTTTAGGGACTTCCAAGCAATAAATAGTGCCTATAGGGGCCTATGACCCACCCCGCCCTACGGGCACCCCTCCCAGGAGGGGATTTCCGGACCAATTCCCTCTTGGGAGGGGTTAGCGAACCTGATGGCGGCTTCAGCGATTTTAGCTGGGTTAAAATTAGGAGATAAGGTTGTTTATCGCGTACTACGGAGAGACATCATGCAGGAGTCCACTGTCTCCGTAGGCAGGCATAATTCAACACCATCTAGAGATCCCTAGCATTTTAGAAATGCCGGGGATCTGTGGTCTTCTGAAAGTTTTGATGCCAGATGGATAGAGCCGCTAGATGGATAGAGCCGTTTGAATTACAGCGTGTAGGTAAAATCTTCGACAATCATGCCGGGAGTCCACGTGCCCCCCAGTTGCCGATTTTCGTAGGTGCCCACCTCAGGAATAAACTCCGGAGTATCAGTCAACGCCACAAGGTTTTCGCCCCAAAAACGGTACAGACTCTCGTCAAACCGCAGATTTTCAATCGGGGCGACAATTTCGCCATTCTCGACCCAGAAACAGGCGTAGCGAGTCATGCCAGTAATGCGGCCCGTGGGGCGATCGCTCCAGTTTAGATAATGTAAGTTGGAGAGGTATAGCCCCGTCCCCAGAGTTGCCAAAACATGGTCAACGGGGAGGCTACCAGGCTGAACCTGGGGCGATCGCAAACTCTCCGAGCCATTGGCCCCGTTTGCCACACAGTCATATTCCTTCGCCGTGCGCGAATTGATCAGCGTATTGGTCAATTGACCCGCCACAATGATCGGTAAATCCAGGGGCGCAACCTCTCCCAAGTTATTAAACCGGGGCACCAACCCCCGCTGAAAATTCTCGTGCAGGGTGAACAGCGGCGAGAAAGCCTTGCCCTCCTGGCGCATTGGGGCCAAGGCACTGCTGCCCTGGCGCAGCGACGACTCGCTCACCGCCCCCCAGGACAACATCCCAATTAAATCCGCCACCGCCGCCGGAGCCAGATAGGTGCGGTATTGCCCTTTGCCAATCGGTTTAGGCGGGCGAGCCATCAGGGCTAACTGCTGCTTGGCGGTGGTAATGTTGGCAGCATACTGGACCGAATCCCAATCACTGCCCGCAAACGTCCCCTTCACCGCCTGTCCATCATCCGCAAACAGAGAATAGTCCAGCACAAACGTATCCGTCGCGAACCAGTGTTTCTGTCCGGCGGAGTCGGCATAGCCCCGAATCAGCCACCCGGCACCATAAAGCCCCGTAAAGTCTAAGCCCGCCACGATGGGGAGCACGGTATTCGCGATCGCCGTCGCGGGCAGGAGCTTGCCCGTAAAAACTTCGCGGCTGTGCTGCGTGCCGCTGGGCACCACCAAATAGGGATCCAGGGGAAGCTGCGGCAGGTCTTGGCGCAACTGGGCGATCGCCATCGCTACCACCGGTTGATCCACGGCCCAGTCGCCCGTGAAGGGAAATTCGTACTGACTGCTGCGCTGATCCTGCATCCACGTCAGGACCAAGCGGCCATCCCTGACAGACCCCGTTTGGCGGACTTTGGCGCGGTTAAAGCGGGTAAATTGGCTGTGTTCACTATTGAGCTTGAGGGTGAACTGCTCCTGGGGTTGGCAGCGATCGCGCACCCAAGCCACCAGTTGATCAAACGCCTGCTCTAATTTATCCAACTGCTCTAATTGTTCCAATTGGGGCTGATCGCACTGGGAATAGGACATGGAAATTTTCTACAGGAGGATGTTTGAAGAACCGACGGACTTTAGAGTTTGGATTTTGGATTGAATCTAGAGTGCTCCAGAAATAAGGCGATTTCTGTTAAACAAAATACCCGCTGGCTTCGACTCCGCTCAGCCAGCTTGCACCCTGAGCGAAGTCGAAGGGTAGAATCTTTACCGGAAATCTCCTAAATGATCCCGCTTCCGTTGGATCATTTATTTCTGGAGCGTACCCTAAAATCCAAAATAAACCCACTGAGCTACTGGGCACTAGTCAGCGTCGTTCAGGGCGGCAATGCCGGGGAGAACTTTGCCTTCCAGAAGTTCCAGGCTAGCACCGCCCCCAGTAGAAATGTGGCTCATTTGGTCCGCAACACCCACTTTCTCCACAGCGGCCACGGAGTCACCCCCGCCAATGATCGTGGTGCAACCCGTTTTGGTGAGGGCAGCCAGGGCATGGGCAATCGCCTCGGTACCCACCGCAAACTTGTCGATTTCAAACACACCCATCGGCCCGTTCCAAATCACACTCTTGCAGGTCGCCAGCGCATCCTCAAACACCTTGACGGAATCGGGACCAATGTCCAGCCCCATCCAGCCATCGGGAATGTCGCTGATGCTAACGGTTTTAGAATTGGCATCGGCAGAAAAGGCATCGGCAACCACCACATCCGTCGGCAGCAGGAGTTCAACGCCTTTTTCTTTCGCCTTAATTTCCAACGCTTTAGCCAATTCCAGCTTGTCTTCTTCCACCAAAGACTTGCCGACGCTGAGGCCCCGCGCCTTGTAGAACGTGAAGATCATGCCGCCGCCAATCAGCAGCTTGTCTACTTTATCCAGCAGCGTTTCAATCACGCCAATTTTGCTGGACACCTTAGAACCGCCGACGATCGCCGCCAAGGGCCGTTGGGGATGCTCAATCGCTTCCTGCAAAAATTGCAGTTCCTTTTCGATCAGCAACCCGGCCACCGCTGGCTTCAGAATGTGCGCCACGCCCTCGGTGGAAGCGTGCGCCCGGTGCGCTGTCCCAAAGGCATCGTTCACATACAAGTCGGCATTCGCGGCCAACTGCTGCACAAAGGCCGGATCATTTTTTTCTTCGCCGGGATGGAACCGCACATTTTCCAACAGGATGACATCGCCATCGCTGAGGGCAGCGATCGCCGCAGCCACCGCATCACCAATGCAATCATCCGTTTTCGTCACGGGCTTGCCCAGCAGTTCCGACAGCCGTGCCGCCACGGGAGTCAGCCGAAATTTATCGGTGACTCGACTGGCAAAATCATCCCCCTTGGGCCGACCAAAGTGGCTCGTAAGAATCACCTTGGCCCCCTTGGAAGTTAGCGCCTGAATCGTGGGTAGGGCGGCGCGAATCCGGGTATCGTCGGTGATCTTGCCCGTATCATCCAGGGGAACGTTGAAATCGCACCGCACCAAAACGCGCTTCCCGGCTAAATCGGCGGCGGACAAACTGGCTACACTCTTCTTAGGCACCGGACGAACCTCCTAACTAATAAGTTTTTTTACCTATCCCTCATTTTTTCATGATTTGGTACCGGAATGCAAAAGGATGGGCAAGGGACGATCCCGAGTCTGGATCTGCCCCAGAAACGGTCTATCCTGGAAAGGTCGGGGAGGCATCCTCTGGGTAAAGCATTCGGTCCAGGCAACGTTTTCCGGCCAAAAAGTTCCCAGGCAGAGGTTTTTGGCCGGAAAACGTTAAGAAGAATGTGCTATTGGCGACCCAGCGCCCCGCCCCGTAGAAAAATTGAAGGTACTGGTTTGTGGAGATTTCTCAATGTTTCAAACAATCCTTTTTCCCGTGGATCAAAGCCGAGAGTCAGTCCAAGTAGCGGAGACCGTGGCTAAGCTCGTCAAGGCGAACCAAAGTCGGCTAATTTTGCTGTCTGTGGTGGAGCCGCCGGCGGAATCGAGCGATGCGGTGATGACCGATCCCGAGGCGATCGCCAAGCTGCTGCAAAATGCGAGTGGCCTGTTTGCCAAGCAAGGGATCACCGCTGAGACCCTAGAGCGCCAGGGCAAGCCCGCCTTCACCATCTGTGACATTGCTGACGAAATTAATGCCGATCTGATCGTGATGGGATGTCGGGGACTCGGCTTAACCGATGAAGGGGCCGCCGATAGCGTCACGACGCGCGTGATTAATCTTTCCCCCTGTCCCGTTTTGATCGTGCCCTAGCGGCAACGCTAGCCTAGTTGTTTTTAGCCTGTTTTATTCTGTCGAGCCTTGATTTTGACTGGTTTCCATTCCGCATTGTTTATCCCTCTTTCCCATGTCAACCCCCGCCATTCAGTGGTATCCCGGTCATATTGCCAAGGCAGAACGCGCCCTCCAGGACCAACTTAAAAAAGTTGATGTGGTCTTGGAAGTGCGGGATGCCCGGATTCCGATCACCACGGAACATCCCCAGGTGAGCCGCTGGGTAGGGACCAAGGAACGGGTGCTGGTGTTGAATCGAGTGGATATGATCTCAGCGGCGGCACGGCAGGCGTGGGTGCAGTGGTTTCGAGACCACGGCCAAGAGCCTTATTTTACGGATGCCCAGCATGGCAAGGGCATTCCCGCTGTGATTCAGGCGGCCCAGGCGGCGGGGGAAGCGATGAATCAGCGGCGGCGCGATCGCGGCATGCTGCCTCGGCCTGTGCGGGCGGTGGCGATCGGCTTTCCCAATGTGGGCAAGTCGGCGTTAATCAATCGCCTGCCTAAACCGCCGGGTAGTGGATAGTGCTCGTCGGGCCGGGGTGACGCGCCAACTGCGATGGGTCCGCATTTCTGACCAGATTGAGCTGCTGGATGCGCCCGGAGTGCTGCCTTCCAAATTGGATGATCAGTTTGCGGCCCTCAAACTGGCGATTTGCGATGACATTGGCGAGGCCGGATACGACAATCAGCGGGTGGCGGCCCTATTCGTTGAACTGCTGAAGGATTTGGACAATACGTTTCCACTACAAAATCGCTACGGCCTGGATGCCCAGGCGATCAGCGGCGAGGACTTTTTGCACAATCTGGCGGAGCAGAAGTACAAAGGCGATGTGGAGCGAGTGGCACGCCAGCTATTGAATGATTTCCGCAAGGGTATTTTGGGGGCGATCGCCCTTGAATTTCCTCCGGCGGCATCCCCCGTCCCGGAATCCGTCGCTCCGGAAGGGAGTGCGATCGCGCCAGCAACGATGGTCCTAGAGTCTTCCCCTGCTGCCGCGATCGCACCACTGCCCGCTGAACCGCTCAGTCCCGCCGTTTGAGGGTAAGCAATGTCAGTTCCGGGGGGCAATAGAGTCGCCCTGGGAAATAGGTGCCCAAGCCCCGATTGACATAGAGCTGGTTAGCTCCCACGGAGTGAAGCCCTTCGACCCATTCCCAGTGCTTTAGGGTGCGGTGAAACATGCCGATAATCGGGATCAGGCGGGCGATCGGCTTTGGCAAGGCCCGATAAATATGCGCACACACCTGACCCACATGCCCCAACCCCGGAATCACCACCTGGCCACCATGGGTATGCCCCGACAGTTGCAAATCCACCCGCCACCTTTGCAAATATTCCGCACTGTCGGGATTGTGGGATAACACCAACCGGGGCTGATCATCGGCTAGCTGGGAAAAAACTGCCGCTGGATTAAATTCCCGCGACCAAAAGTCGGCCAATCCAACGATCGCCAACTCTAAGCCTTCTACATACCGGACCTCATTCCACAACACGGGAATACCCGCTGCGGTCAAAGCGGCAGTCACCGTGGGCCGGGTGCGGGCGAGATAGCTGTCATGATTGCCGAGCACGGCATAGGTGCCATAGCGACTCTGCAATGCCTGGAGCCAGGGAATCAAACCCTGAATCGGCTCAGGCTCCTGACTGACAAAATCCCCCGTTAGCAGCACCAAATCAGGTGCCGCCGCGTTGCAGGCCGCAACTACGGCTTCCAGCAGCCAAGGGGATAGCCGCCCCCGATCGCAATGGAAGTCAGATAATTGCGCCAATTTGAGGCCCTCTAGGGACGCCGGAAGATCAGCGATCTCCACATCCACACGCTCCACCGCCAGCGGACCAGTCAAAAATCTGTGCATACGTATCCAGCCAAGGATTCTAGATGAACGGATCACATTACGGAGGGTAGATACGCTTCCACCGTAGCATAACTTCATGGGAGGGTAGAGACGGGGCGATCGTCGTCAATCCAAGACAAAATAACCATTTCAACCCATTAGAGCAACCCATTAGAGCCAAGCCTTTTCCCCGTTTTTTCATCTCGGTTTTCATTGTTACGCCGCAGACTAGGTGAGATGGGACACCAAGCCGGGGCCTCTTGACCCTGCGCTGGCTTGACTCTCCAGTAGACTGGAGCCTTTAGAATGAAGCAGCGTTCCATCCTGTAACGTTTGTTCAGTAAAGATCCTGAGGTGAAAATCATGAAACGCGTTGCATTGAACATCAATTTTCTGGGACTCATGGTCATCACAGCCTTAGGCTCAGTGCTGACCGCGTGTTCTTTTCAACCCCAAACTTCTTCCCCTCCACAAGGCTCTAGCACTGCGGCCACCCCGGTGGGGAACCCATCTCCTGGATCGATGAATCATGGGTCCATGAATCACAATCCTATGGGGGGCATGAACCATGATATGAACATGGATTTGGGTCCAGCCGATGCCGAATTTGATCTGCGCTTCATCGATGCCATGACACCGCACCATCAAGGCGGCGTAGTGATGGCAAAAGAGGCCCAACAGAAATCAAAACGTCCGGAAATGCAAAAACTGGCGGCTGAGATTATTAAAGCCCAGGACAAAGAGTTGACCCAGATGAAACAGTGGCGGCAAGCCTGGTATCCCAAAGCCAGTGCCGAACCAATCGCCTACAACTCCCAGATGAAGCACTCCATGCCCATGTCACAAGACCAGATCAACGGCATGATGATGAGCATGGATTTGGGTGCCGCCGATGACCAGTTCGATCGCCGGTTTCTCAACGCCATGATTCCCCACCATGACGGGGCTGTGGTAATGGCGCAGGATGCCTTGAAAAAGTCAAAACGCCCGGAAATTCAAAAATTAGCGCAGGATATTATTAGTTCTCAAACAGTCGAAATCAAGCAGATGAAACAGTGGCAACAAGCCTGGTACAAGCAATAAAGCAACGGCGAATTTCAGGTATTGCTGAATCCTGGGATGAAGGGCAAAATACGCCCACCCTGAGGGAAGCAAGCTCCACCCTAGCTTCTCCCAAAGGACGAGGGGACAGGATTTTTGGCTCCCTTCCCCCTCGGGAGAAGGGTCGGGGATGAGGGCTGGTTCGGAATGCTGGATCAATCATTGCCGGGTTAATCGGCTAAAAGTACCTCTTTGGGATGGGTGATCTACTGCATCAGTAATGTACGGTTAAAGCCTTACAAGGCGATCGCATCATCAAACCACACAGGTCTTAACATGCGATAGTTTCTGATTTTCCATCCGTTCCGGTTCATCTCTTTCAGAGGCAACTGACATGGAACACCGCAATCATGCAACGCCTGTCGAACCTTCCAGCCACGACCATCACAGGCAGCATCAGCACCATTCTGGACAGCATGTAGAAACAGACCCTCACGGACACGCTGAACACGATAAACACGCCGGACATAATCCGGACATGTTCAAGCGACTGTTTTTCGTCTGTCTGGGGCTAACCATCCCGATCCTCTATTTCGAGCCGATGTTTCAGGTATGGTTTCGCTACCAGGCGATGCAATTTCCTGGTTCAACGTGGATTGGTCCGCTTCTGTCCATCATTATTTACTTCTATGGCGGTTGGGTCTTCTTCATCGGCGCATGGCGCGAGTGGCATAGCAAAATTGGCATGATGACGCTGGTGGCGCTGGCGATCACGGTCTCCTTTGTCTACAGTTTGGCGGTGTCGCTGGGGTTGCAGGGCATGCCCTTCTATTGGGAACTGGCAACCTTGATCGACATCATGTTGCTGGGGCACTGGATTGAGATGGCATCGGTGCAGGGAGCCAGTCGAGCGCTAGAACATCTGGCAAAACTGGTACCTTCCATTGCTCATCGACTGGTGGGCGATCGCATCGAAGATATCGCCATTCAAGCACTCCAATCCAATGATCGGATTCTCATCCGTCCAGGCGAGCAAATCCCCATTGATGGGCAGGTCGCGGACGGTGCCTCCAGTGTCAATGAAGCCTTTCTCACAGGAGAGTCACGCCCAGTCACCAAGCAGGTAGGCGATGACGTCATTGCAGGAGCCGTGAATGGGGAAGGGGCCTTGAAGGTAACGGTGACGCGGACGGGCGAGCAAACCACCCTCAGCCAAATTATGCGGCTCGTACAGGAAGCGCAGAACTCGCGCAGCCAATATCAAGTGCTTGCCGATCAGGTGGCCTACTGGTTGACGCTCATTGCCATTGGTGTGGGCACGCTGACCTTTGTGATCTGGCTGCCGCTGAAGGATATCACGTTTGCCATTAATCGAGCAGTCACAGTGTTGGTTATTACCTGCCCTCACGCTCTCGGTTTGGCCATTCCCCTGGTGATTGTAAATGCCACAGCAATAGCCGCTAAAAATGGCATTCTGGTACGCAACCGGGACGCCTTTGAACGTGCCAAAGATATTAAAATCGTCGCCTTCGACAAAACAGGCACGCTGACAGAAGGAAAGTTTGGGGTGCAAACCATTGATACCGATGGCATAAACGACCAGGAAGCCCTGGCGATCGCCGCTGCCCTGGAAACTCTCTCAGAACATCCGTTGGGGCAGGCAATTGTCAGACATGCAGAAACAAAAGACGTGCCGCGTTTAGCCGCCAAAGACTTTCAGGCGATCGCGGGCAAAGGGATTTCCGGTTTGGTTCGCGAAACGACCTATTTCGTCGGACGACCGGAATGGATTCAGGAATTAAATGTCCAGTTTGCAGACAAGCTGAAGCAAAAACTGTCAGCGGCTGAAGCGCGGGGAGAAAGTGTCATTGCTTTAATGGACAAAACGCACGTTCTGGCGCTATTTGCCCTGGCAGACCAGGTGCGTGAGAGTGCTCGTCAGGCGATCCATCAGTTGCGAGATGCCGGGGTCCAGTCCGTGATGATTACAGGTGATGCGGAAGCGGTTGCTAAAACAGTTGCCAATGAACTGGGGATTCAGCGTTACTATGCGCGGGTGTTGCCCCAGGATAAAGCCTCGATTGTGCGATCGCTCAAACAGGAGGCTCCCACGGTTTTTGTGGGTGATGGCATCAATGATGCTCCGGCATTACTGGAAGCCGATTTGGGCGTGGCGATCGGTGCGGGAACCAATGTAGCGATCGAATCTGCCGATCTGGTGCTGATTGAAAACGATCCGCTGGATGTGGCCCGCGCCCTCAAGTTAGGCAAAGCCACCTACTCCAAAATGATTCAAAACCTGCTGTGGGCAACTGGCTACAACGTAATTGCCATTCCTCTAGCAGCGGGCGTTGCCTATTCCTTTGGGCTACTTCTAGACCCGGCGATCGGGGCATTATTTATGAGCCTTTCCACTGTGATTGTATCTATCAACGCCATGACTTTACGTCGAGTAAAGTTGGCTTAGTTAATACAGTTAGACTCACCTTATTCATCTGTATTTATGACTCGACTCAATAACTATTTCAGCAATGGAGCTTTTCCAAAATGTCATCAATCCTGCCAGTCAAATTGCCTATAGCTGTTCTAAATCATAAATGTAAATAGGCAGTGATTTAAGCGGTGAGCAGTCAGCAGTCTGGCTGGATTTCAAACCTGTGGCTGGTTTTCCAAAGAATTGGCTTTTAGCTAGACCAAAAGCGCTTATACAAATCAAACGAGATTGCCACAGTCACTCAAATTAGTTTCTCCTAGGATTGAGCGACATTCTCTACTCCTTGCTCACAACTTCCTCATATTTTAAGCCTAGTCTTAAAAGTAGAACTAAAACACATTTTTTAAGTAGGTAGCCATGAACAAAAAAAGTCTAATTTATAGTTTTACAGGACTGCTAACGATCGCTACTTTGACAGGCTTACTGCTATCAAACCGCACACAGGCTCAGTCAACAAATATCGACCAGCAAGCCTCACCGCCCCAGAGTGGCATGATGACTCGACCCGATCAACATTTCATCGAAATGATGATTCCCCATCACCAGGATGCGGTAGAGATGGCGAACCTAGCGTTGACCCATGCCAAGCATCCTCAACTAAAAACGTTGGCAGTCGCAATTAAACGGGATCAGACCCGCGAAATCCAGCAAATGCGGGGTTGGTACAAAGCCTGGTATGGCAGAGAGGTGCCTGCCACCGCCATGATGGGTGGTTCTGGAATGATGGGTGGTTCTGGAAATGATGGGCAATCAAGGCATGATGGGCAATCACCAAGGAATGGGACAGGGCAGAATGACCCAGAATGGTATGATGCGCACTGATCTGGCCGCTCTCAAAAATGCATCAGACTTTGATCAAGAATTTCTCCGTCAGATGATCCCCCATCACCAGATGGCGGTGCATATGGCTCAGATGGTGTTGAACCAAAAAACGCGCCTTGAAATCCGCACTCTGGCACAGTCCATCACAAAAAGCCAAACGGCTGAGATCAAGGAAATGCAGCAATGGCGGCAAGCCTGGTAGCAGAGATAAGACATCTGGCAATTTAAGCGATCGCTTTATCCTGCTCTCTATGTTGGCAGCCAACATAGAGAGAGAATAGAAGCCTTTTTGGGCTTTTAAGGAGAACAACAATGAGCAGCCCTAGGGCGTGTCATCAATGAGGTGATTTTTATGGTACGGATGTACGTAAATTCTTCTAAGAAACCTTTTCAACCTGGGACTGAAGATTAGAGACTGGGGATTAGAATTGATGGAGTTCTTCGAGCAGCGATCGCACGCCACTGCTCTTGGCCGATTTTGTCAGATGTATTGCGATCACGCCGTGTCCCCCTCGCGATCGCCCTAGGCTCGATAGGGCTATAAATCCACAATGGCCACCGTTCCCGTTACCCTCGCCCAACTCCGTGCCCGCCTTCGCCCCGGTCAGCGGGAAATTGCCGATTGGCAAGGTGGCCCATTGGCCGTAGCGGCAGTGCCCGGATCCGGAAAATCCACGGGGATGGCCGTAGCCGCAGCCGTCACCATTGCCACCCACCAACTGAACCTGCGGCGGCAGTTAGTCGTGGTCACATTTACCCGCTCTGCCGCCGCGAATATCAAGGGCAAAATTCGCGGCTATCTGCACGAGTTGGGTTTACCCATGGGTGGATTTGTGGTGTATACCCTCCACGGACTGGCGTGGGCAATAGCCCGCAGCGCTCCAGAACTCTCTGGCTTAAATCCCGACAGCGTCCTGGTTACCCCCACCAAAAGCCATCGACTCATTCGCACCAGCATCGAGCAATGGATTGTCACCCATCCCGGCCCCTACCAACGGTTACTCGAAGGACGGCAATTTGACGGCGAGGAAACCGAACGGTTGCGTCGCCAGTCCGTTTTACGGACGGAAATTCTGCCGGACTTAGCCAACACTACAATTCGGGAAGCCAAAAGTTCTGGCCTGCGGCCCCAGGATTTGCTGAATCAGAACTCCGGCGTAAATCGGACGGGGACCGGGGCAAATGGCATGGAAAATGGCATAGCGGATGGTGTCGCGGGGGACTATGGCGTGTTGGCGATCGCCGCCGGACTGTACGACAGCTACCAAACCCAACTCACCACCCGCCACCTGATCGACTACGACGAAATGATCTTGGCCGCCCTGCGCGTCCTCGCCGATCCCGCCGTGCGGCAGCGGTGGCAAACCCAAGTATTTGCCGTATTTGAAGACGAAGCCCAAGACTCCAGCCCCCTGCAAACCCGCCTGCTGGAAATTTTAGCGGCGGATCCTAATAATCCCCACCAGCAAAATTTGGTGCGCGTAGGGGATCCAAACCAGGCGATCAACTCTACTTTTACCCCCGCCGACCCCATTTTCTTTCGGACATTTTGCGAACACTGTGCCCAGCAGCAGCGGCTAGCGACCATGCAGCAAGCCGGACGCAGCAATCAGCGGATCATTGATGCGGCCAATTTTGTGTTGCAGTGGGTCAACAACTCCCCGTTGGCAGGCACCGAAACCCCCTTCCGCGAACAGCTCATCCACCCAGTCCCCAAAGACGACCCCCAAGCCCATGCCAATCCCCCCGCCGAAGGGGGCGGCCTAGAATTGCACACCCCAGAAGACACTTACCAAACCGTCCAGTTCATTGGGCAGCGGGCGATCGCCCTGCTCCAGGCCCATCCCGATCGCTCCGCCGCCGTGCTCCTGCGAACCAATGAACAGGGGCGGTTTGTGGCCAAAGAACTCCGACGGCAAAATCTGGAATTGCCGATCTATGAAGTAGGCCAGCGCGATCGCCAATCCCAACTGCCCGCTGAACTGCTGACCCTATTGCACTTCATCGATCGCCCCCACTCTCCCGACTACCTGAAAGCAGCCCTGACCACCCTGATGGATCGGCGGCTGATTCCCACCCAGGACTTAAATGCACTAACCGCGTTCCCCGAACAGTTTCTCTACCCCGGCCCCCTCGACCCACCGCCAGGGGACCCGGTGCGATCGGCCCGCCAGTTCTGTCGGGCACTGCTGCGATCGCGGCTAGAACTGCCCTCCTATCAACTGATTCCCTTCGTCGCCCTGAGCCTCTACGGCGACAATCAAACCGAACTGGCCACCGCCGATAAATTGGCAGAACGGATTGCTCAACAAACCTTCGACGATAATTCTCTACCCGCAATCCTCAGCGCCCTGAACGAGATCGTCAGCACCGAGCAATTTGAGCCTGTAGATGCCGAAAATCCCGAAGATCGCTACATCCGCCCAGGGCAACTCACCCTCATCACCATGCACAAAGCCAAGGGTCTGGATTGGGATTACGTCTTCATTCCTTTCCTCCACGAAAACATGATCCCAGGGAGCCACTGGATTCCGCCCCAAACCAAGTTTTTGGGCGATTTCACCCTAGCCGAACTGGCTCGGGCGCAGGTCCGCGCCATGGTCCACAATCAGGATCCACCAGCGGATACAGACCTTGCCTGGGAGCGGGCCAAAAATCTGAAAACTGCCGAAGAATTTCGCTTGCTTTATGTGGCCATGACCCGAGCCAAACGTCTGCTCTGGATGTCCGCTGCCACTAAAGCCCCATTTGTGTGGAGCAAACCCGATCAAGTACAGCCGCGATCGCCCTGTCCCGTGATTCCGGCCTTGAGATCGCGCTTTCCTGCTGCGATCGTGCGTTAGCCGCGCAGATCACCATCCAGAGTGTTGGGTTCTCTGCGATATTACGGAGACGATGGGAATACTAGAGACAGGGGTTCGACCCACTCCCACTTCATGTCTCTGGTTTCCATGTGGCAAAGGTTTAAAAACATCTTTTTCAGTATCCACCGCTATGCAGACCTGAGCCCAGATTTGCAAACCCGGCGGCAGGTGCAGCAGTGGCTGCGCGATCGCCCCGCCCTTCCCCTGGATGAATGGGTTGCCATCTGGGAATCCCAGGGCATTGGCCGCCCCGTGGTAGAGTTTGTGGTTCATCAAATGCAGGAGCATTCTGGGCTTGACTTTGCCCGCGTTCAACCCAGCGATCGGCTGATCGAGGACCTCAAACTGCCCCTCATTTGCTGGTTTGACTGGGAAATCACGCTATGCGATCAGTTTTTTGACCAATTTGGCGTGGATATTAGCGGATGGCTCACCTTTACCCCGCTCCACACAGTGGCAGATTTGGTCCAATTTCTCCAGCAGGGCCTCGACGACAAAGCCATCGACGAAACCCACCGCAGCGAAACCCACCGCAGCGGAACCGCTTAATTCCAGGGCCTAGAAACCCAAGCGCAGATTTTTAGACAAAATTTCAATACAAATTGCAAATTAATACGCATTATTTCTTAAGTTTTCTTGCAAAAGATGGCGAAATCCAAAGATAAGCGGGATGCTCTTACCTATATAAAATTGGGTTATCAAAGGATTGATTCATAACAGTCCCAATATTCTATAGGCAGGTTTTATAGTTCTTGCCCTTACCGTAGCAACGGCTATCAGAAAGCATCCCAGGTATAGGCCGTATTAGCGCTGGACAACGCTTTCTGTCTAGCACGCTGTCACTTGTTGCGCCATCTAACGAACAACTGAGGGGCTTCCCTTTGGAGTCGTTGGGGGATATTTGGTTGTTAAAAAACTGTTTATGAGTCAGTTCCCGAAGCGTCCTCCAGTCGGGGAGGAGCCTGTATCTTTGCCTAAGTCCGAAGGGCACGGCGCGTATCCATCCCAGTCCCAAGCGCTAGGCTGCGTCGATGAAACCCCCTATCCGCTCCCCCTCCCTGAGCGCGGGCAGACCGTCCTGTTTATTGATGGCGTCAATTTATTCTATGCAGCGTCACAGCTCAAAATTGAAATTGATTACGCCAAGTTCTTGCACTTGTTTAGTCAAAATCGCCACTTAGTTCACGCCTTATTCTATACAGGGGTGGATCCGCGCAATGAAAAGCAAAAAAACTTTTTACTCTGGATGCAGCGTCACGGGTATCGCGTCGTCACCAAGGAATTGCCTGTAACCCCAGAAGGCTTTCACCGCGTCAGTATGAATGTAGAAATTGCGATCGATATGCTGACCCTAGCGCCCCATTGCCAAACGGAAGTTGTGGTGAGCAGTGATAGCGATCTCAGCTACGCCGTGCAGGCGGTCAATGCGCGGGGCATTCAGGTCGAAATTGTAGCCCTGCGGACGATGACTAGCGATCGCCTGATCAACACCGCAGACCACTATATCGATCTCTCCGACCTGCGCCATAACATTCAGAAGTCCCCCAAGCCCCGAACCAGTTAAGCTCTTACGACACGGGTCTTACCGCGCCCGACTTCCCGGCCCCACTCTGCCGCCCACGGCATTCGGACGCGGCTCGGGGCGCGGCTCGGGCCGCTGTTCTAATCGAGGTTCGGGGCGCGGCTCCGAACGCGGCGGCTCAGCCCCAGGTGTTCCGAGTTGTCCCCGGCCATTCCGGATGACGCGCAGCATATCAGCCAGCTTGCGTTCCATATCGCTAAGGACGCGATCGGCATAATCATCCGCCCCACGCTGAATTTCTTCACATTCGCCCATGGCCTGCTGCTGCATCGCTTCTAGCTCCTGCTGGGCCTGTTGACGCATGCGCTCTATATCAGCAATGGTTTGGTCGCGGGCGGCTTCGCATTCGGCCTGAACCCGCTGCCGAATTTGGTCAGCTTCCAGTTCTGCCTGCCGCAGAATCCCCATTTCATTCAAAATTTCGGTGGCGCGATGCTCGGCTTGCTCAATAATATCTTGGGCATACTGCTCCGACTGCACCAAAATTTCTTCCTTATGACGGAGCAGCTCTTCGGCTTGATGAAACGCCTCCGGTAGGCTTAAGCGTACCAAGTCCAATTGCTCTAAAAAATGCTCCTCATCAATCAGTGTGCGCCGACTGAGCGGAATTCGCGGGCTATCGAGGACAATCTCTTCGAGACGATTCAGTTCGCGCTGGATATTTACGCTTCCGGCTCTCCCCGGTTCGACGGGGATGGCACGACGCGGGGCGGCGCTGGATTGGACTCGGCGTTCAGAGCTGGTAGGGTCTTGGCGTAGCATTTGTAAATTTCTAGAGCAACGTGAGGGGGGACAAAGTGGTCGATGGGACCGCCAAACTGAGCAATTTGCTTAACTAGACTGCTGCTGAGGAATCCATACTCGGTGGACGTAGCCAGGAAGACTGTTTCAATCTGATGGGACAAGGTCTTATTAGTATGCGCCATCTGAAGCTCCATCTCAAAATCCGATAGCACGCGCAGTCCCCGAAGAATTACCTTAGCTTGACGGAGCTGGGCATAGTTTACAGTGAGTCCGTTAAAGCTATCAACCTCGACGTTGGGTAGGTGCTGAATAGACTGGCGAATCATGTCAATGCGATCGCTGACTGTAAATAAAGGAACCTTACTGGGATTTTGCAAGACCGCCACCACCACCCGATCAAACAGTTGGCTGCCCCGCTCAATCACATCTAAGTGCCCCAGTGTAACCGGGTCAAAACTACCGGGATAAATCGCCAACACAAAACTCACCAAATCCACTGTGGCTGATTATAGAAGCAAAGGGGAGCGCGGGATCGTTCCCATCGTTGCATTCTGCTCAAGAAGAGAGCCATACAGGAGCCATACACCGGACGATTGCATTAGAGTAGAGGTCGGAATGCCTGTAGAGTCTGGAGTACCTGCAAAGTCCACAATGCCCGTAGAGCCTAGAGTTTCGGTAGAGTCCAAAAAGCCTGGAGAGTGCAAAGTTTCTGTAGAATCCGGACAGGCCGCTGTATCTATTCAAAGCAAATTGCAGTTGTGATCGAGGACAATCATGATCAATCGGCAAGTTTTGACCCAGGTTTATCGAGCAAATCCCACCCTCGTGCCAGCAGCAGAGGCAGCGATCGCCCAGTTTGAGCAGTCTACAGCACCCAGCGCTTGGCCTTTTCTGGACAAAGCCACCATTTTGGCAGATTTGCGATCGCGCATTCAGGATCCCTTTCAGGTGAATCAAGGGGGCCAACCCTTCTGCGGCCCCGCCGCCGTCTTGTTTGAATTAGTCCGCAAACAGCCCCTGCGCTACGTCCAAATTTGCTGGAGCCTCTTCACCACAGGTGGGTTTCAGGGCCATTCACATTTCATTGGCGCTTCCGATGCTTTGCGTCAGGCCAGTCGGGGCAACTTGCAAATGGGACAGGCCGACTGGATGCTGCTGGCGACCCTGCGCGATAGCGAATCCCAACTGTTTCCCGTAGAGCCTAATGCCCCCGATTTGATTCGCAATCTAGCTGGCATGACCAAATCCTGGGAACTCAAGGGCTGGGTGCGGGAACTGCTGGGCTACACATCCGTGAACTACAGCCACGCCTACTTAATGAATGACATTAGCGCCATGAACCAAGCTGCTGCTGCCATTCGGGCCGGGGGAGTGGCCTTTGCCTTGATCACTGCTGAAGGCATGCTGAGTGACAAACCGCCGCTCCTGCCCTTCCCCAGCCACTGGATCACGCTCCTAGACAATATTACGGTCAATACTAACCCCGTAACCTTTGATATTTATACATGGTCCAAGCAAATTCGCTTACAAATGGATCCGACCTCTTTCAAAAAGTACCTCTGGGCAACGGTATCTGCGAGCAATTGATTGCCGAAAAAGATTCTACCTTGGCAATTTTTCCCTCGACTGCCCTCAGGGCGATCGCTGTTTGCCCTGAGGGCAGCGTCCTTAAACTTACATCCCTCAATACACCGTCAAATTGTGTGGGATTGCTGAAGATAGATCAATTCGTCTTGATAGTACAACTACGTATAGTCTATGGTCTATTTATACGCAAGTTCCCTGTGAGACAATTGATAACTGAGGGTAATTCTCCGTGCCGACTCGCTCCAGTCCAGAGGGTGCAACCATAGAGCGGTTTTGCATGCGTCGTTGAAGTATTTAAACTCGCGGAAGCCGGATAAGTTTGAGGGCGGCTTCCAAGGTGCCTACCGCAGTTTGCATCAATTTTGCATCAATATTTATGCATTTTGATTCTCTTCCCGGATATGGGTGCTCTTGGATAAGCCTATTCTTGGGCAGATGTATTCTTAATCACGTGTATTCTTGGGCACGTATATTCTTGAGCACGTATATTCTTGAGCAAGGTGGCAGCGGCATGGCTTTTCAGACTTTAAGTAATTCAGACTTTAAGTAATTAGGAGTCCTACATCGTGGTATTTTCACTGGTCGTCGATAAACTTACCCACGCACGTTGGGCAAGCACGGGTTTAGTAGTAGCCGCGATCGCGGCTTTGGGCACGGCCTCTCCTGGGTCTGCTTACATGCTCAATCTTGCGCCCGCGGCAGAGAATTCAGGCACAATGCCCGCAATGGGCAATACCGCCCCGGGAATGGGGGCTGAAAGTTCTTCGATGTCAGACTTTCAGGAGGAAGCATCGCACTCAGAGGAAGGCTTCTCCATGCAGACACTGCGCCGCGAAGAAGTCCGGGCCGCCGTTAACGTCATCACCTTTATCCATGATGCGATGGAGGAAATCGACATGCTGCGCATGCCCCTAGACCTTTCTGCAGAGGGCGAACTGCCCACATCAGCGGGGCACGGTGCCAGCGCTCCAGCAGCGCCAGCATCCGCTCAGATGCGTCCTGCAGATGCTCTACGGACTGATATGCGCATGCGCACTGCGCGGATATCCACTACATCGTCAAACGATGATTCGCGGATAGCCCAGCGAGAATCAGAAAAGCGCGAACACCGATTAGAAGCGAGGGATGCCAACCTAGGGCGACAACTCCAAATGGATGCCAACGCAGAAGGCAACTCTGGGGTAGGCACCCCCCCTGCCAAAGCCGGATTTGACCCTGAACACAATGAACTGGGATACGCCCGATACTATAACGATGTCATCTCTGATCCAGATGCAAATCCCGATGCAAAGTCCGATTCCGGCTCCCTACTGGTAAAACTCAGCCTGTGCCTGCTGGCCATGGGATTGCTGCAGCGCGGGCTCAGTGTATTGCTGACGAACAAGACACCCTAGAATCCAGTAGGCGTAAAAAGGCAAGGCGGCGCGAGACTAGAGTCCCCCCAGAAAAAAGGCCGCGCCGCTTGCTATGGTTGCCGAGTTTGACCCACCCCGCCCTGCGGGCACCCCTCCCAGTCGGGGATATTTTCGAGCATTCCCCTCCTGGGAGGGGTTATGGGGGGCAACGGATGGCACAAGCTGAGTATTTACGATTATTTAGATATAAATCTGGCTGAGGATGATGCGGAGGCGATCGTAGTCATCCTTCAGCAACACGCTGAGGGTACGTCCTACCTGAACAAGCCAGGGGCGATCGGCCTGCCGCAGGCGATAAATATCGCGGATTGTGGCTGCTACAAGCGCATCAACCGGGGCACCACTAACTTGCAATAGCGTCCGTAAAAAATCAAGCTGCTGGCTAAATTGAATAATTTCGGTAGCAGTGCAGGCAAAAACAGCCTGATGAATTTGGGGCGGACGCGGGGGAATATGCTGATAGATTTTGCTCCCCGTGGGGCTAGCTCCACGGCTAGACGAGGGCGGTTGAAAGCCCGCGATCGCCGCTCGAAACTCTGTTTTCAGCATGGCAAAAATCTGGGGCTGCTGCTCTCGTAAATCCTGCAAAGACAAGCCCAACGCCCGCGCCCGATGCACCGAATCAATCGGCAGCGTCGTGGCATGATAGACCACTGCATAAATCACATTGCCCGCTTCCTCGTCCCACGACTTCACCCAACTGCCAAAGGCGGGCATCACCGGAAAGGTCAAATCCTCCGGTTCCAGGCATTGGGCCAAAAACTCCGTCGTCGCCGTTTCAATCACCTCGGCAACATGATTGGGATCGCGATTTTGGGCCGCAGACTGAAGCAGGGGCAAGCGCAAAGGCATTATTTTTTCTTCCCACCCACCTGCACCTCGGCTAACTCCGACAGGCGAAACGTCACCAACTTATCCCAATTGCCTCCCTCAAACAGTACCGCCGCCTTACCATCCGTTACCCGCTGTACCAGCCCTTGAAACTGATAGTAGGTATCTTCAGGATTGGTCACCTTCACAGCAGAACCAGGAAAAATCATAGGTCGCTCGCTCTTAACGTGTCACTTTCTATCAGCCTAAACCCACTATAAGCCTAAACCAATTCAGGTAAGGCGCTACATACCAGCAATAGGAATTTCAGCATCGTCAAGCTGCGAAACCCCAATAGCACCTAAACCATCCCTACCCCCGGATCCGCCGCATCCGAAAATTCGCCACGGACTCCACAAGGCCAATCCCAATAAAATTGGTCAACATGGCCGATCGCCCATAGCTGATCCAGGGCAGTGGAATGCCCGTCACCGGACCCAAGCCAATCGTCATACTAATATTAACCACCACCTGAAAGACAATCATGCCAAATACACCCACCGCCAGGAGAGAGCCAAAGTTATCACGGGCATTTTGAGCAACCAAAATAATCCTCAGGCAAATAAACCAAAACGCCAGAATCACTAGGAGTGACCCCACAAAACCCAGCTCCTCGCCAATGGCCGAAAAGATAAAGTCCGTGTGCTGCTCTGGAATAAAATTCAATTGGGTTTGGGTGCCTTTGTTCAGCCCGCGTCCCAACAACTGGCCAGCGCCAATAGCAATCCGCGATTGGATCAGGTGATAGCCACCCCCGAGAGGGTCCTGATCGGGGTTGAGGAACAGGGTAATGCGTTCGCGCTGATAGGGCTTCAGAACTTGGCTCCAGACAATATGCCCCAGTTCGCCACTGATTAAATTCACGGCCAAGGCTCCCACGGCCCCGCGCCAGTGCCAGGGCAAGCTTCGCCAACCGACCACCCCCATCAGCACAATCCAGCCGGATACTAAGGCCCACATTAGCGCTCCCAGGATCCAAGACGATTGCCAAAATGCGGGATCAAACGCCAAGTTAAACAAAATGGCAGACACCAACGGGGAAATCAGCAAAACAATCCACCCCAAATTGGCATTGCCCCAGTACAGCATGGGGACAATAATTGCACCAAAGACCAGGGAGGTGCCCAAATCCGGTTGAATGAACACAAGCACCCAAGGCACCCCGGTAATCACCAGTCCCCGCAGCATGGCAGGCAGAGTCGATGCCGTCCGTTCATGCAGTAGAGCGGCCAATGTAATGATTGCGCCAATCTTGGCAAATTCTGACGGCTGGACATAAAATCCCAAGATATTGATCCAGCGCTGGGCCCCTAGGGCTGACGTGCCCAAGGGCGACATCACGACGATCAGCGATAGATTGGTGAGGCCGTAAATCCACCATTTCCATTGCAGGAGGAAGTCATAACGCCAGCGGGCGATCGCCAGTGCTAGCCCTAGCCCGATCGCCGACATCAGCCAATGCTGCCACCAGTCCGTCCAGCCATGGTTCAGCTCGGTGCTGCGGATCATCACACCGCCCAGAATGCATAGTCCCAAAACCATGCCCAGCAATGACCAATCCATGTTTTGCCAGGGTTGTAGCCAGGATTTCCAGCGAATTTGACCAAAGGAACGTTGAAGCATGAAACCAAGCGTAAGAATTTTAGATTTTAGATTTTGGGCGCAATTCAACCTCTAAAATGCCCCGATCGCCCCAATCGAACCAAGTCGCTTGATGAGCCTCCTAGGCTAACGCCAGAACGGATACTCTGGCGGCAATTTTTTGGGCAATTGCGACCAGTGCCTGGGCAGAAGCCGATTCAGGAGCATCTAGAACAATGGGAATGCCGCGATCGCCCCCTCACGCAAGGGAATCTCCAGAGGAATACACCCCAGCATCGGCACCTGCAATTCCTGAGCCGTTTTCTCCCCACCCGCCGAGCCAAAAATGTCGTACTGCCGATCCGGCAAATCCGGCGGGATAAAGTAGCTCATATTCTCAACAATGCCCAGAACCGGCACATGCAACTGCTGGAACATCTTCAGTCCTCGGCGCGCATCTAATAAAGCCACGGTTTGAGGCGTTGTGACAATCACGGCCCCGGCCATCGGCACGGCCTGAGCCAAAGTCAACTGGGCATCCCCCGTCCCAGGTGGCATATCCACAATTAAGTAATCTAAATCACCCCATGCCACCTGATACAGAAATTGGCGAATTACCCCATTGAGCATCGGGCCTCGCCACACCACGGGCTGGTCCTTGTCGATTAAAAATCCCATGGACACCAACTTTACCCCATGGTTAAACGCTGGCTCCAGCACTTCCCCCTGGGCACTATTCTGGACCGTCACCTTAGCGTCGGCTAAACCCAACATTTGCGGCGCATTCGGGCCATAAATATCCGCGTCAATCAACCCGACCTTGGCCCCCATCTGGGCCAATGCGACCGCCACATTCACCGCAACGGTGCTTTTACCCACACCACCTTTGCCGCTGGAAATCGCCACAATATTCTTGACTCCGGCAATCCCCGTCCGATCCGGCAAGGGCTTTTGCTGCGGTGTTTCCGCAGTCACCTCAACCGCAATATCCTTGACCCCCGGCAAGGTCTGAATGGCTTTCTCACACTCTTCGACAATGAACTGCCGCAATGGACAGGCCGGTGTCGTGAGGACCAGCGTAAAACTAACATGGCCATCGGCAATGGCCACGTTGCGAATCATGTTCAATTCCACCAAGCTTTTGCGGAGTTCGGGGTCTTGTACCGGCTTGAGCACTTCGAGAATAGAGGCTGTATCGAGGACGTTGGGCATAGTGAGAGACGTGGGAGGATAATGCACAGGCGCGGGCACTGGAAAACTCAAGTGCAAAAACCAAATGTATCACTGGGCGATCGTTGCCGTGGGTGATCGTTGGCAACGGTCGCTGCGAATGCGCCATTTGGTCCTAGCAGAGTCCAATCGATTCTACCGTTCTCGCGACACCTCCAGAACAGGTTATCGATTTACATCTTTGCTGGCCATGGCAGCAATCTAGCAATGGGTGCGTCTGGAGGGTAGTTTTTGTCGTCAAGCACTAGCCGGAGGAGAGGAACTGTTGCCCAGAGCCTTGGGATAGGCAATGCGCTGGTGGTTAAACTGCTGCCAGGTTTGGACGAAGACTTTGGCGATAACATCCATTTCTGGACGGGTGAGACCGGAATGGATTAACTGCTGGTCCTGCCAGCGGGCGCGGAGAATTTTGTTAATCATGCTGAGAGCTTCTTCGGGGGTCGCCGATTTCAGCGATCGCAACGCGGCTTCGCAGGCGTCTGCCACCATGACAATTCCGGTTTCCCGCGATTGGGGATCGGGGCCAGCATAGCGAAAATCCTCTTCGCGGACGATAGGGGCAGACTGGGTTGGATCAGTATGGGCCCGCGATCGCTGCTGCGCTTGATGATAGAAATAGGCCACCAGCATCGTCCCTTGATGTTCCGGAATAAAGGCTTGGACAGCCTTGGGCAAGCGGGCCCGGCGGGCCATCACGATCCCTTCTGTCACATGCTTTTTGATAATATCGGCACTTTTCCAGGGATCATTGATCCGGTCATGTTTATTGGGTCCACCCATTTGATTTTCGATAAAGCCCTGGGGATCATGCATTTTGCCAATGTCGTGATAGAGCGTGCCCGTGCGGACAAGCTCCACATTGCAGCCTAGGGCCCGAGCCGCCGCCTCTGCCAAAGTCGCCACCAGCAGGGTGTGCTGAAATGTCCCCGGAGCCTCAGCCGCTAAACGTTTCAGAAGAGGACGATTGGGATTGGCCAATTCCACCAGCCGCACCGTTGTCACCAAATCAAACACCTGCTCTAAATAAGGACTGCTGCCGATCGCCACCACACTCCAGGCCAATCCCAACAGCCCATGAATGGCAGCATCACCCAGTAGACGGTACCAAATTCCTCCTGTGGTCAGACTCACCGCCAGGTACAATCCTCCCTGTAAAATCCCTGCCCCTGTACCCAATAGGGCCAATTCTTCCCGCGTGCGGAGTCGTCCGGCCATGATCCCACAGAGAATGCCCGCTGCCGCACTGGGCAGAAGATCGGCGAGAGGCAGCTCCATGCCCAAGGCCAGCAAAGCCGCCAGTAGGACCGTCACCGTCGCACCCAGGGGTGACCCATAGAAACTCCCAACTAGGATACCGATCGCGGGCAAGTTGGTGGAAGGAACCCGTAGAGCAATCAGCAGGGGGGTGGTGAGGATCAGCAGCAAAATCAGCAAGCGATCGCGGCGACGCAGCTTGGGTTGAAAGCGTCGTTCAATCCCCCAATACAGGGCGATCGCGCCACTCACAACAGCACTAAATCCGGCCAATCCCCACCAGTCCAACGCCCGTTGACTCAATCGAAAATGATCCAGGAGCTTAAACGCCTCTGGGGAAATCTGCTGCCCTGCGGCGACAATCACCTCGCCCTGGCGCAGGGTGATCTGAACGGGCTGCACATCTTGGGCCGCGCGTTCTTGTTGCAGGCGGGTTTGCTCGTCATCTTTAGCCAAATTGGGCTGGAGGGCCGCAAACAGGGCTTGACTAGCCCAGGGCTGGGTGGCGGGCGGAACATCATCCTGGATTTGGAGCTTGATGGCCTCCCGCAATAGGGAAGCAGGCAGTCCCGGCGAGATCCCTTGGGTCAGGATGCGCTGCCCGATTGGGGGCAGACGGCGTTTGGTTTGTTGCCAATCGGTTTCGGAAACATCCAGAAAGGCGGCATCGGCTAGCTCGTTGGATGGGGCATCCGGGGATCCTAACGGCGGCGAGAAAAAACCGGAACGCTGACCGGGCAGGGCTTGCACGGCGGTGGCATAGCGCGATCGCATCTCCACAATCACTTGCCACAACGTGGCAAATTCCTTGGGGGGGCTGGTTTGGTGATAGTGTTCGAGTTCGGCGATCACCTCAGCAGGCACCGTTTTGAGTTCAGTCTGGGATTCGGTTGGGGCATCGGATGGAGGGACATCTACTTTTGGCGCATCTGCCTGGGGTACATCTGCCTGGGATGCATCTACTTTGGGTGCGGGTTTGGCCGATTGCCCTGATTTGGCTAGGGGCGATCGCCCCTCTGTCCTGCTGGGGCGATCGCTTTTCGGCAGAACCTTTGATAAGGTTTGCTCTAAGCCTTGCCATTCGGCGACTGATGCCCGCCGCAAATAGGCTTGGCTCGCAAGGGACAGGCGATCGGTAGGCGCAAAAGGAAAGGCCCCGGCCATCCGCCGGAAATCATCGCCTCGGTTGATTTGCTGCTGGAGAATGTCGCGACTCTCAGTAGTGCGGGATTGATCGAGCCGAAGCACTTCTGGAAACTGGCTGAGAACCGTTTTGCGCTTGGCCTCTGTCGCAGCGTGATCCACCAGGGCAACATCGGCGGGAGCTGTGATGCGTTGGGTAGAAACTTTGCCGATGGCAAGTTGGGGCATGTTGTAAAATCGATGCCCCAGGGCACTGGTTAAGCAAATCAGAGTCAGCCCTAGCAAAATCGGGAAGCGAAACTTGGCCCACAGCTTTCCCCACCGAGTTCTCCAGTCGGGAAAAGGCCGGGGATGAGAGGATAATGGGTTAGCCAAGCGCTGAAGTTTCATGGGCGATCGCTGAGGGTTCCCTAGAACAGTTTAGAGTCACAATTTTTCATTCAATCCGCCCTGCCGCAGCCCGTTGACCTTAGCAGCACAATCTAAATCTGGCACTCTGAGTTTGGCATTCTGGGTCTGGCACTTCAAATCTCAGTCTGGGACTCTAGGTGCGGCCATTCAAGTCAAGTCTAGGTCTAGCACTTCATTATAGGAAGCAGGACACCCTCTGCTGATTTTGATCATTCAGTCAAACATCGACCTCAATCATTTCCTAGCTTTTGTTCTACTTTTGTCTTCTGTTTTTTGATGTTTGCCGTGTTGCACTTGATTTTCTGTCTTTGTTTACAGCTACCGGTTACATTCGCCGGGTTACGCAACGGGAGAAGCGCGATGGATAATGTCGGCCTCGATATCTGTTGAGATGGGCATGTTGCGATAGGCACGGGAGCGCACAGGCAAGATGGGTGGGATCCCTGCTATGGTCACTGCGACGGACTAAACCTGAGGGCGGGCAAAGGCGATCGCCTCTCCCCAGATGGTATTTGCCAAATGAGGTTGTGCTCCGGACCACGTGGCAAAAAGCTGCTGAGTCAGGGTAAACAAAGCTCCTGGGGAAATGCCCCAACTGAGTGGTTGGTCGCGGGGCAGTTGCCAAGCGAGGGGAATCCCCCAGTAGGAGTGAGCGGCCCCCGACAACGCGCCCGTCAGAGCACAGACACTCACCGCCTGGGGACACCGTGCAGCCCGCCGCAGCGCTAGACCAAGATCCGCAGGCGTAGTGAGAAAGCAGTACAGAGCCAGCCCCAGGGCTGCAAATTCGGGGGGATAGACGGCCAGAGTGGCGATCGCCGCCGACAAACTGCCCCGATTTTGCAGCAGCATAGACACCTGTTGCAGCAGAGGAACCCGTGCAGACGAGGGTGATAGCAACGGAGAAGTGCTAGACAACAGCGAGGGCAGCAGCGAGCCAAAAACCGCAGTTGGATGCAACAGATGGGCGATCGCCTCAGCAAAGATGCCCGTACAAGCAATGGTGTCGGCTGGGCAGCCATAGACCAATAGCGTTTGACTGAGCGCACGGTGAAGGCAATCGGGATTTTCGTGGCAAAACAAGATTAAAGGGAGCAGTGCGATCTCTGCCGCCCCGGGAACCGCCTCTCCACCCAGGGTCGCACCGGAGAAAAATGGGGCACTCGGCAACGATCTACCCAACGGCAACGCTCTTTCCCAGCGTCCGGACTGCGCTAAAACCTCAGCCCAGTGAATCGCAACCTGACCAGCGGCAGCCAAGGGATCCTCCAGCAGTGCGCCCGTTACCTGCTGGACAACCGTTGCCGCCAATGCCGGAGCTAAAATGGCCCCTTGCCAGCGCCCCCCTAAGGGATACTGTATCGCTGGTGTCTCTTGACTGTTCCGGTTCAAATTCATCCTGCGAAAACACTCCGGCTAACTTGTATAGTGTATCTTCAATGACGAGTTCACAATCTGAATGTTAGTGTGAATCATCATTCCACTCTTTACCTAGGATTCCTTGCATGAGTAGTCACCCCAGCATTGGTTCGCCAGGTCTGCGGTCACGCTTCCGAGGGCGGATGCCTTGGGCACAGCACCTTAGCCTAGGATTCATGACGGCCCTCAGCTTAGGGCTGGTCCCCACGCTAATCACGCCAATAGGGGTGCCCACGCTGCTCAGATTCGATAGTGTGGCCGCCGCGATGCCCGTCGAGAGTCGCCCTGCCCTCCAGAAAGGCAGCACGGGTGCCGCTGTAAAAGAGCTACAAGCAACCTTGAAACTCATGGGATGGTATCCCGGCGCAGTGGATGGGGTGTATGGAGAAGACACCGCCACCGCCGTGGCCCAGTTTCAGCGATCGACGGGATTAATTGCCGATGGCGTAGTCGGTCCAGACACCTGGAACCGCTTATTCCCAGCCAGTCCTGGGCCCACAGCCACTGGACCGACGGTACCGGCTCCAGTGCTGCCGAGCAGTGCTGCCCCCACAACTCCAAGCCTGACCACCCATGGGTTTCCCATGCCGGGAGGCAGCACTGCCCCGATCGCTCCAGGCAGTGCCCCAGCGGCAGGAACGACACCCACCGTGAGTGCCCCGACTCGGCCTCCAAGCAGCTCACCGGGAACAACCGCATCAGGAACCAGCCCCAATCCATCTCCCCGAGCAGTAACAGCGGTGCCATCCCCAGCGCCCGCAACCCTGCCCATTTTGCGGCTCGGCATGTCGGGTCCAGCCGTAGAAGGATTACAGGTTCGTTTGCAGGCGATCGGGGTCTTCCGAGGGGCCGCCGATGGTGTATTTGGGCCAGAAACCCAAACTGCCGTCAAAACAGCCCAGCGCCAACTCCAGTTAGAGCCGGATGGGGTGGTCGGCCCCTCCACCTGGATAGCCTTGCTGAAGCGTTAAGCAGCAACGCTGAATCCGGTGACGTTACAGGTGACGCCATGGAACATCCAGGAGAATCCCAGGCCAACCCAAACGAAGCTTGACATGGAATGAAAGCAGTCGCATCAGACCGGTTGGAGTATACTAGCCGGGGACCTTGTGCCCCTGAAGTCCCTGGTTTCTCTAAAATTGCCTGTAAATTAGGACTGCCTGTAAAAAGGATGCAGGTGCCATGATTGGCCCGATTCCTAACCCCTGACCCACCATCTTTGCCCCACCTTCGCCCCACAATGACCGACTCCACCTTGCCCGCCCTGATGCAAGCCATGCTGCAACCCAGTTTCTATCCCCACAGGGTGCAGGAACCGGTGCAGTTGATCCAAACGCACGTGTCCTATGTGTTCCTGACGGGAGACTTTGTTTACAAAGTGAAGAAGCCCGTTAACTTTGGGTTTCTCGACTTTTCGACCCTGGAAAAACGCCAATATTTTTGCGGGGAAGAGGTGCGCCTGAATCAGCGGGGAGCTGGCGAGTTGTACTTGGCTGTGGTGCCGATTGTGCAAACGGGTGACCAATTTCATCTGGGAAACGCCGAAGCCATTAGTACGAGCGGGATTGTGGACTATGCCGTCAAAATGGTGCAATTCCCGGCGGGACAACTATTTAGCGATTTATCGGCACGGGATGAACTGACCGAAGCGCTGATGGTCCAGTTGGCGAAGGTGCTAGCCACATTCCACGCGACCGCGCAAAGCAACGACTACATTCGCAGTTTTGGCACTGCCGCCAAAGTGCGGATTGCCTTTGATGAGAACTATGAACAGACCCTGGGATACATCGGCGGACCCCAAACCCAGCAGCAGTTTGACGAGACAAAAGCCTACAGCGATCGCCTCTTTGATCAGTCCCCCCAACTTTTTGATCAACGCATCCAGGCCAATAAAATTCGAGAATGCCACGGGGATGCCCACATGGGCAACATTGCCTTGTGGAACGACAAGATCCTGCTGTTCGACTGTATTGAATTTAATGAGCCCTTTCGCTTTGTCGATGTCATGTACGATGTCGCATTTGCGACCATGGACCTGGATGCCCGCGATCGCCCCGATTTGGGGAATGCCTTCCTCAATGCCTATTTAGAACAAACGGGTGATTGGGAAGGACTCAAGGTGTTGCCCCTATACCTGAGTCGGCAAGCCTATGTGCGGGCCAAAGTCACCTCTTTTCTCTTAAACGATCCCACCATTCCCGATGATGTCAAGGCCAAGGCCACTCAAACCGCTAGCAGCTACTACCGCCAAGCCTGGGGCTACACCCAAGCCCGATCTGGGGCCTTAATTGTCATGTCGGGATTATCCGGCTCAGGGAAAAGTACTGTGGCCCGTCAGATCGCGCGCCAGCAGCGGGCGATTCACCTACGTTCCGATGCCATCCGCAAACACCTCGCGGGCATGCCCCTGGAAGCGAAAGGTGGACCGGAACTGTACACTCCCGAAATGACTCAAAAAACCTACGATCGCCTGCTCAATCTGGGCCTCGTCCTAGCCCAGCAAGGCTTCACCGTCATTCTAGACGCGAAATACGATCGCCAAGCCCTCCGGCAAGCGGCGATCGACCAAGCCCAATTTCACCATCTCCCCCTGCAAATCCTCCACTGCACCGCCCCCCATGACGTTTTGCATCAGCGGCTCACCCAACGCACGGGCGACATTTCCGATGCCACTGCCAACCTCTTGCCCCAGCAAAGTCTGGAGCCCTTTACGGCAACCGAGCAAGGTTTTGTTAAAACCATCGATACAACCCAGGAAATCAATGCACAATTGAGCCAGAACGGCTAAGTAATGCCAACTCGGCCTAGCCGCAGCAGGCAGCAACCCCAAATTCGCTCGTCCATCGGCGCATAGCGCAACCCAAATCTGCACCCTAGACTCCCCCTATGCCAAGAGAAACACGACCCAAACCCGACGGCTGGGACGGCTTTACCACCGGACTCACGCACTGGCTGCTGTTTATGCTGGCGTTTACGGCCCTGGGCTATTCGCCATTTTTAAGTATTACCTTTGGCGCGATTGGAGGGATTGCCTCAGCGGTGATTACCGATTGGCTTAAGGGCGGGGCGATCAAGGTCAGCTCGCTGCCCACCCGCACAATGCCCGACGCCGCGGAAAAAGCCAAGCGCATTCCACCCTTTCGGCAGCGGGTGATGGGTCGGAAGCGGCGTAAAACTCGATCTCAGCGGCGGTTTGGCTGGTTATTTCAGAAAACTCAAGGGATCCGGTGGCCCGGTCAGGCGAAGGGACGGAATTAAGATTGTTGGCGGTTCGGCCAGGTTCTATCTATCTACCCCTAGGATGGATGGGGCCTATCGTGGATTGCTATGCCGACCCGTCCTTACCTGTTCTACGCTTTGACGAATAGCCTCTGTTCGCAATGTTTGACGAAAGTTGAGGCGAAAATCATCTTCCGCAATGATTGCGTTTACTTGATCAAGCATTGTCTAGCCCATGGGCGTGAAGAAGTCTTAATCGCTGACGATGTTGAGTATTACAAGCTGTGCCAAGAGTTTATTAAGCCCGGAGACATGCCGCTCCGATTCAATACACCGATTAAACAGGGCTGTCCCTACGACTGTGGCCTATGTCCCGATCATGAACAGCACGGGTGCTTGACCTTGGTGGAGGTCAGCGATCGCTGCAATCTAGCCTGTCCCATTTGCTATGCCGATTCGGGTCCCGAACTGCGCCATTCTGCCGCAGGGGAACCGAATCCTGTGCAAGGGCCACGTCGTCATCGCACTTTGGCGCAAATTGAGCAGATGTTGGACAATATCGTCGCCAACGAGGGCGAACCGGACATCGTGCAGATTAGCGGGGGGGAACCGACGATTCATCCCGAGTTTTTTCAAATTTTGGACCTAGCCAAGTCAAAACCGATTAAGCATTTATTTATCAATACCAACGGCATTCGGATTGCTACCGATCGCGAATTTGTCAAACGGCTGAGTCAGTACATGCCGGGAATTGAGGTCTACCTACAGTTTGATAGCTTTGAGGCAGCGGCCTTGGCAGAACTGCGGGGGGTAGATTTGCGATCGCACCGAGAAAAGGCGATCGCTCACCTCAACGAATTCAACATTTCCACCACCCTGGTAGTCACGGTCAAAAAAGGACTCAACGATCACGAAATTGGCAAAATTATCGACTATGGTTTGCAGCAAAACTGTGTTCGTGGCGTGACGTTTCAACCCATCCAAGTGGCCGGTCGATTAGAGCAATTTGACCCTAGGCACGATCGCTATACCCTGACCGAGGTCCGCCGTGCCATTCTGGCCCAAAGTCCCCATTTTCAGCCCCAGGATTTGCTGCCCGTGCCCTGCCATCCCGACTGTTTGGCCATGGCCTATGCCTTGAAAGTTAACGGCACCGTGATCCCACTCACGGGCCTGCTGGACCCCACAGCCTTCCTGAAGGTGATGCCCAATTCCGTGCTGTATGAGCAGAACGAAACCTTGAAGGAAAACATCTTTAAGCTGTTTTCGACCAATCACTCACCGCTGTCTTCCGTGGCCACTTTAAAGCAGCTACTCTGTTGTCTGCCCTTGGTCAATGTCCCCCAAGGCTTAACCTATGAGAATGTGTTTCGCGTAATGATTGTCCAGTTCTTAGATGCCTTCAACTTTGATGTCCGTTCCGTGAAGCGATCGTGCATTCATATTGCCCATCCCGATGGCAGAATTATTCCCTTCGACACCTACAACCTCTTTTATCGAGAGGGCAGTCAAGGGCATCACTTAGTATCCCCTGCCCTAGTCCCCCCTCCCGCCGTCGTATCCTCTACTGAACAAGCTACTTAAGAGGCACAAAGGGAAAGAAGGTCTTCAGGAATTTCCGAAGTTTGAGTAAGTTAACCGTCTTTTCCACGCCTCGGGAAACCTGCGGGGGCTGCGGGGGCACGGTAGCCCAAGCCGCTTGCAGTTCGGCATACTCGGCGGCACTGAGGGGTTTCCCATCAATGGGCGATCGCGCTCCCAGAATAATCTCCGTCCGCAATACTTCTTCTGGCAGATCTTCCGGCGGCGGCAAGGCCACAGCAGGCCAAGCGATCGTCAGCGCCCCGCCCAAACAGAACACCCACAGCCCAAACGGATAAAGCCTTTGATTCATCTAACACCTGCCCAGAAAAAAGATCCATCGCAAAATCTAAAATCTAAAATTCAAAGCCCCGGCGGCAAGAGTTCTCCACACTGATGATGGATTTCCACAATGCGCGTGAATAGCCACGGATGCGCGTGACGATAGCTGGGAATCAAGGCCAGCGGGCTGAGGAGAGCGGCAGCGGCAATATCTGCCACGGAGAGGCCATCACCCACGAGATAAGATTGGGCTTGCCAATGGTAGCCCAGTTCCGTGAGGGCGATCGCCAACTGCTGGGTCGCCAATTCTACAGTCACCGGATTAATCTTTTGCTGCCAACGCACCACATTAATCACCATCTGGGCTTGCAGGGATGGGTTGATGGACTTGCCCGCTCCTGCTCGAAAATCATAGTAGACAAACCGCGCCGCTATGCCAATACTCTCGTCCAGCCAATCCTCGATCATCTGCGCCCGACTTTGCAACATGGCGTCCTTCAATGTCAGAGCCGGCTCGGGATAATGGGTGTCGAGAAAACGCAGAATCCGCGTGGAGTCCGCGATCGCCACGGAGGTTCCTGGGCCTTCGGGTAACAGTACAGGAACCGTTGTCAGCCCAGTCAAGGGTTTGAGCCTAAGAGCGTGCAGGCCCGGAGTTAAGTTCTCCACGGTAAATGGAATTTTCTTATAGCCCAAGGCAAGGCGGACTTTGCGGCAGTAGTGGGAGGTGCTGAACTGGAGCAGGTGCATGGGGTTCCTCGGCAATGGCTTTCTACTCCAACTGTCGCAGTTCATCGACAGTCAGTCCAGTGGCTTGGGCAAGGGTATCTAGGTCAAGGAAGCCCGGTCGAGGAGACCCGGTCGAACCTCATCCCCCACGCGCAGCACCTTGCCCATTTGCCCCACGGCGCGGGTATTGACAGCTAGCCGATAAAAATGATTGAACGGTGCTGGATCAATGCCATCGGGTAAGGTTTCCCGCCGCTTGGCACCAAATACTTTTTGAAAATTCGGCGTGGGAGTGCCCGTGATGGCATCCCGCGTAGGCACAATACAGCGCTGGCAGGGATTGATCCCCAAAAATTCCACTCCGCCAATCTGAAAAGCTACAGGCGGTGTGCCAAACAAATGATCTTCCCAAAAGGCTGGACAATCGGTGATTTCTAGATTTGTCCGAAACCGCGATCGCGCCCCCGCCACATCCATACCCACAAACCACTGGCTTACCAGGGCCAATGTCTCGGTACTGATCACCGTCGGCCCTGGCGACTGGGGATCATCCGGAAAGCCCATCTCCGTGTTGCGCACCATCTGTACGGAAAATCCAAAGTACTCGCTCAGCCAGGTTTCCAGAGCGCCGAGATCGCCCAACCCGTCAAATTGCTCAGTTCTGCCCGTGGCCTGGACTGCCAGCGTCACCCTTTGAGCCTCTAGATCAAAGGTAGCGCGGAGGCCATGTACCAACGGCGTCCGTTTACCATTGACGAACTGGCCCTGTCGATCCACAATTGCCCACTCGCGATCGCCCTGCAATGCCCCACTGGCCAATAGCGTAGCTTCCGGCACCGCCACCCCATCCAAGGACTTGATGGGATACAGTAAAATCCGACTCAGGCGCGGCATTAACCTTCCTCCAGACAAGGGCAGATGCAATCCTAGACGCCCCAATTATAGATTGACAATTAGTAGTACATTGATCAGTGGTTCAGATCAAGCGGTTCAGATCCATCAATTTAGATCAGCTTAGGTGATTTCCGACAATTAATGTACCTGCTAGCTTCGGCTCCGCTCAGCCAGCGAGAGATTGCTCCCTGAGCGAAGTCGAAGGAAACAATCTCGGTCGGTATAATTTTTCCTGGAAATCGCCTTAGATCCGCTGATCGGCACAACAGATCGGTACAAATCGTTTAGTGATTTTAAGGACACAACCCATGACCTCAGGTATTGACCCGGTAAAGTTAATGAAACAACAAGTCGCCGCTGCTGCCGCTGCGCGGGTGCAGTCGGGAGCCATCGTGGGACTGGGCACCGGGTCAACTACAGCCCTCGCCATCGAAGCCCTTGGCGAACGCCTCAAATCTGGCGACCTCAAGGATATCAAAGGCATTCCCACTTCGTTTCAAGCGATTGTTCTAGCCCGCCAGTTTGGCATCCCCTTGGTCACCTTGGATGAGGTGGATCATATTGATGTGGCGATCGATGGCGCCGATGAAGTAGACCCCCAGAAAAACCTAATCAAGGGCGGTGGCGCGGCCCATACCCAGGAAAAAATCGTTGATTCCTTAGCGGATCAATTCATCGTCGTTGTTGATGGGACCAAATTAGTCGAGCATCTAGGCTCCACCTTCCTCCTGCCGGTTGAAGTGATTCCCATGGCAGTGACTCCAGTGATGCGGGCGATCGCCAAACTGGGCGGCAAACCTGAGCTGCGCATGGGCATTAAAAAAGCCGGTCCTGTGGTTACCGACCAGGGCAATCTGGTGATTGATGTCAAATTTGACCGCATTGATGACCCAGCAGCCCTCGAACTCACCCTCAACAACATCCCCGGCGTGCTGGAAAATGGGCTATTCGTCAACGTTGCCGACGTCGTTTTAATTGGCGAAATCAAAGACGGGCAGCCGATTGTCCGAGAAATGTAGATTGTCCAAGAAATATAGGTTGTCCAAGAAATATAGAATTTCAGCCAAAAATAGGGGCTTTGCCGGAGTCAAGCCCCTATTTTTATTCTCATAACGCTGTCAATCCGATCTCGTCAATACCCTGAAATAGATCAGCAGGGTAATGCTGTTGCAGCATCCCGCCACTCTAGCACTCCCCAAAGCGGCATCAAGGCTACATCAAGATCAAATTAAGACTGTGAGATCGGGCTAAACGGTGTCAGCGGCACCTCCGTGATATCCTCGTTCAAGGCAGGCTCCACCAAATACCAGCGGAACAGCAAACGGTTGGGTCCCACCGATTGCGGATCGCCCACAGGAACAGTTTCCTGCCCACTGAACACCCCATTGGGGCCGCCGTTGTTTTCAAAGTTGGTGATCGCTTGAGCAGTGGTTGCCCCCGTAGGCAGATTGGCGATCGCCCCATTCTGAATGACCCACACCCCATTTTTGGCCCGATTGACCAAATCATTCACATCCGTATTCCGCCAGAAGATATCCGTCGTGCCATCACCATTGAAATCGGCTAACGCAAAATTCCAGTCCCCGTTAGTTGTGCTGTAGTAGGTACTCAGGGCTGGCAAATCAGACTTCGAGGCAATAGTCGTACCATTAATCAGCCAAATTTGATTCTGCCCATCGCCATTCTCTGGCGTTCCGCCCGTTCTCACCGCATTGCGCCACAGAAAGTCCGTTTTCTTATCGCCATTGAAATCCCCAAATTCATAGGTCCAATCCAGGGGCACCGCATCCAGCAAATTAGTGCTGGCAATCTGGGCCCCATTCATCAGCCAAATAGAATTAGCCCCCACAGGCAAGTTATAGAGCGTGTCCGTTCGGCCATTTTCTCCATTCCGCCAAAACAGATCGGTCTTGCCATCCCCATTAAAGTCACCAATTTTATAGTCCCAACTCAGATCCAAGCGGGTAATTTGTTGGTCATCAATTTTAGTGGTGCCATTCATCAACCAGATATAGTTCCGCCCCGTTTCCGGCACCCCTTCACCCTCAAATCGCCAGAAGAGATCGGTCTTGCCATCCCCGTTAAAATCACCAAACGTATACTCATAGCCCGCTGGAGTTTGACCAATAATCGGCTGCGAGACGACCGTCCGCCCATCCATGAGCCAAATCGCATTTTGTCCGTAGGTCGCTTCGCTTGTAGGCTGGTTCACGTTGCGCCAGAACAAATCGGTTTTGCCATCACCATTGAAATCAGTCAAATCAACGGTCCAAGTAATCGGAATATTAAAGATGGGTCCTCCCCCTGACGTATCTAGCCAAATGGCTGTGTCCCCAGAAGTATTATTACGCCAGAAGAAATCGGTCTTTTT
>CAVYAN010000041.1:0-97211 GCA_963766075.1 uncultured cyanobacterium
CCCCAAAAGCGAACCCCATGCATTATGACCTGATTGTCTGTGGTGCTGGACCGGCTGGCTCGATCGCTGCTACGACAGCGGCCCGGGCCGGACTCAAGGTGGCTCTGCTCGAAAAATATCCCCTACCGCGCCACAAGACCTGTGGTGGGGGCACCCCGATGACAATGCAGGGCCTCCTGTATGATCTGGTGCCAGAGGCGTTTGTCGAAGCGGCTGTGACCCATATGCGACACACCTGGAACTTTACAGATCCCGTCCTGGCAGCGATTAATCCCGATCCAGACGATCGCCCGATTTCGTTGTGGATGGTGCAGCGATCGGTATTTGACAACGCCCTCGCGCAGCAGGCTGTGACAGCGGGGGCGGAGTTGCGGGACAGCTTAGCCGTGAAATCTGTGGAAATTACTGGCGATCGGGTCACCGTACGGGCGCGGGGATTTTCCGACACTGATAACCACACCCGCAGCTCAGAATTTATTGCCACCGCCGATCATGTGATTGGAGCAGATGGGGCCAATGGGGTAACTGCCCAGGCGGCAAATTTACGAAAAGACCGGGCGATCGCCTTGGCCATGGAAATTGAATTGCCGCACCAATGGGGCGTCGGTCACCCAGATGTGCGGCCTGAAGTGGCCCATTTGGAGTATGGTGCGGTGAAGCGAGGCTATGGCTGGATTTTCCCAAAGGGCGACCACCTCAATGTGGGCGCTGGCGTGTTTAGCCCCAACCGCCAAGACAGCCGCCGCGATCCGCACATCCACAGCACTCTCAAAACCACGATCTACCAGTACTTGGATGCACTCAACCTACCCTACGATCGCGATCGGCTCAAATTCCATGCGCATCCGTTGCCCATTTGGTACGGGAAGGAATTGCTGCATAGTCCGGGGGGACAGATTTTGTTGGTCGGCGATGCGGCGGGATTAATCAATCCCTTTTTTGGCGATGGTATTTTGCACGCGGTGAAAAGTGGACTGATTGCGGGGGAGTGTGTGGCTACGGGCAACGCGGCGGAGTATAGCGATCGCATCCACACCGAATTTGCGGCAAACTTTGATGCTGCCCTCAAACTGTCTCATTTTTTCTACCAGTATGCGAATATTTGTTATTCTATGGCCGTGAAAAACACTCGCGCTACTCGCACAGCCGCCCAACTGATCTCCGGCGATCTGCAATTTAATGAGATCGCCACACGGGTCATGCGTCGGATTCAGGGCAGTCTTACAGGAGGTCTACTGGGTCGCTAGGGCCTGGGATTGGAGCGACTGAATCACGGGGAGCCTACCCACGGGTCAGCACAGACAGTTGATCAAGCTGTCATACCGCCTCAATCAGCGATGATGAAAGTTATGTCAGGATTATTTGTGTGGTTCAACTAATCGGGTGTAAGTAGGCTTGACATGGATGATCTAAAGAAGTGCTACGAATTATTCGGACTTCCCCTAGATGCGTCTCGTAAGGAGATTAAGCAAGCCTACTCAGATTTAATTCAAATTCACCATCCTGACCGTTTTGCTCATAATCGTCCCTTGCAGAAACTAGCCGAGGAGAAGTGCAAGGCGATTAACTTATGCTACGAAAAAATAAAAGAAGCTTCGGAAAATTCGCAATCTAGTGAAGTTCCACAGAATTCTTCAGGTTCTTCAACGGCAAATACGGCGGCTCAAGCTCCCCAGCCTAGACCGCAGAAGCAATATCCCCGTGTGGAGTTGAATCAGAACTTGTTGCAATTCCAGGTCATTCAGGGTGAAAAAGCAACGCAAACCATCGTAGTGAGTAATTCCAACGACTCTACGATGATGGAGGGCAGATGGGAAATAGTTGCCCATCACAATGATCCACCCCACACACCCTATGCTGCCCATACTTGGATTTCAGTAACGCCTAGCCGCTTTAGCCAAAATCGAGTGGAGTGTTGCGTGGAGGTCGATGCGTACAAATTGCGTCGGCTAGCGGTGTATGAACGTCAACTGATTTTGCATACCAGTACAGTCGACCTGAAGAGTCCGTCACGATCAAAGTACAAACGGGTGATCTGCTCTTTAATCGTCAGGATGTGCCCTATTTTGCGCTTGTTTTTCTAATGTTCTGGCGGGGTTGTTAGGATGGTTAGGTACCCAGGGCTACTTATCTAATTTTGCCAGCAGCAGCGAGTAAACAAAGCCGTTGCCAGCAGCGAGGTTGCATCGGAGCCGGAAGTACAGGGGCATGGTTTCTATATTGCGATTCGGTGGTATCAATAGCGAACAACCATCGCTGGTCTGGGACTTCTATTGAGTGGGCGCAGTCAGAACATACGGAGGATTGGATTAGGCATTTCATATGATCTTATGCTTATCTTAATTGCAATTTCGCCCTTCGTAGCCGTATTTTTAAGTCTGGTGTTGAAGAAATTTAATCCTGTTGCCTCTAGTTTGTTGGTACTTCTTATTGGCGGAGCGGGCGCTAGCTTGGGTGTAGGAATTTCTCTCCATTTTTCTCCTCCAACCCTGTTAGCGCTCGCGGTAACGGGTTTTCCTTTAGCCGCATTCCTACTATTACATCCAGTCATTGAATACCGCTGGTTGCTGAAAAAATATAAAAAATCTGAAGAGCGGTTGATTCAGCCCTAACGTTTACTATTGCTACACTGAGACATGAACTCGTCCGAGAGGGCAACAGGATGTCAGAACTACTCAAAAGAATCACCATTAACCCCAGCGCAGTGTGGTGGTCGTCCCTGTATTCGCGGTATGAGAATTCGCGTGTCGGATGTTCTCGATTTATTTGTAGCTGGGCTGAGTGCTGAAGCCATCCTGGAAGAAATGCCCGATCTGGAGGCAGATGACCTGAAAGCCGCGCTATTATATGCTTCCCGTAAACTCGATCATCCTGTGTTGGTGGCATGACAACGATCTGGATTGATGCTCATTTGTCACCCGCGATCGCAACCTGGATTACCAATACATTTAGTGTAACAGCCGTAGCTTTACGGGATCTTGGGTTGAGGGATGCCGAAGATCCGGCAATCTTTGAGGCGGCAAAAGCCCAAGGAGTCATATTCATGACCAAAGATAGCGACTTTGTTGATTTGGTTGATCGACTTGGCGCACCACCCCAAATTATTTGGTTGACTTGCGGAAATACATCAAATGCCCGGTTACAGGAGATTTTAAGCTCGGTTTTACCGAAAGCCCTAGAGTTATTACGTTCTGGTGAAATATTAGTGGAGATTAGCGGCGATTAATACGACGGCATAACCCGAGTGGAGCGGAATGGCGAAAGCTGGGGGGCGATCGGGGAAATCCAACGGCATCCGCTCACTCGGAACGATCAACGGCCTATGCTGCATCCACCCGCCGAGAGAAAGGGTGCTGGGAGCACTATTCCGGATCACTTTCCCCCGCCAAGCCAGGTTCCTCAGAGTCAGATTCCTCTAGGCCAGGTTCCTCAGGTAAGGCGCTTTCAAGCTGCGGGACCTGGGGACTAAGATCCATCAACCGGGGCGTCTCCATTCGTCGACTCTTCGATACTGGCTTCATCCCCTGTCGAAGGCGGGACAAGAGCCACAGCAGCGATCGCATCATCTTCATCCAACCGCTGCACCCGCACACCCGTTGCCGGTCGGGACTGAGACGGAATTGCACTAACGGCTTGGCGAATAATAATGCCGCGATTGGTCACCATCATCAGCTCATCACCATCGTTAACAATGTGCAGGGCCGCGAGGCGATCGCTGGCTTTCTTGAACTTAGTGGCCACAATTCCCATCCCCGCCCGATTTTGCAATCGGAACTGCGTCACCGGCACCCGTTTGCCATACCCATCATTTGTGATGATCAAAATCCAAGGACCAAGGCTCTGAGAGGTATCCGTATTTTCAGTAACTTCCTCATCGGATTCTAGCGCTTGGGCCAAATCCGCCACAATTTGCCCCGGTAAATATCCAAGCCGACCAAGCTATCCCCCGATCGCAGGTTCATGGCCCGCACGCCGCGGGTCGCCCGCCCCAAGGGACGCAATTGGTCGTGATTGGCCCGGAAATGAATGGATTTGCCCAAGCTGGACCCAATAATAATGCTGTCCTGTTCCCGAGCCCGCCGGACCCAGCGGAGGCTGTCACCCTCTTCCAGAGAAATGGCAATCAAGCCATTGGCGCGAATATTGCTAAAGGCCGCCAACTGCGTTTTCTTAATAAACCCGCCCACCGTCAGCATCACCAGATACTCGTCTTCGCTAAACTCGGAAACCGGAATAATCGAGGTGACTTTTTCGTCCCGTGGGATTGGCAGAAGTTGAACAGCAGGAATGCCCCGAGCAGTGCGTGACGAGGTGGGAATTTGATACGCTTTCAGGGCATACACCACACCACGCTGGGTGAAGAACAAAATGCTGTCATGATCATGACAGGTGAGAAAATGCTCAACCCCGTCTTCCTCCTTAATTCGGGCTCCAGCTTTGCCTTTAGTCGCCCGATTTTGGACTTCAAACGTGTTAACAGGCATCCGTTTGATGTAACCCTGCTCCGTTAATAAAATCATTGCCTTTTCATTGGCGATGAGGTCGATATCACCCAATTCGTCTTCGGATTGTTCGATAACCGTGCGGCGTGGCGTGGCGTGTTTCGTCCGCAGGGTAGTCACTTCCTCCGTGATGATGTCGAGAATGCGTTCTCGCCGCGCCAGAATATCACGCAAATCGGTGATTTGACGCTGTAATTCCTCATGTTCATTTTGAATCTTTTCTGCTTCCAACGCCGTAAGTCGTCGCAGTTGCATCTGTAGAATTGCGTCTGCTTGAGGCTCTGACAGGCCATAGGTAGACATTAGCTCTTGCTTGGCCGTAGGCGTATCAGCGGCATGGCGAATCAAGGCAATAATGGCATCTAGGTTTGCTAAGGCCGTCAGCAAGCCCAGGAGCAAATGATCGCGATCCTCTGCTTTCCGCAGGAAGTATTGGGTGCGACGGGTGATCGCTTCCACCCGGAACTCCAGAAAAACCACCAGAAACTGCTTAATACTCAGCAACTGTGGTTCGCCGTTAACTAACGCCAGCATGTTCGCGCCGAAGTTGGCTTGCAGTGGCGTTTGCTTGTATAGATTGTTCAACACAACGCGGGGATAGGCATCTCGCTTCAGTTCGATCACCATCCGCATGCCGTCGCGATCGCTTTCATCCCGAATATCAGAAATGCCATCAATCTTTTTGTCATTCACCAACTCGGCAATCTTTTCCACCAAGGCGGCCTTGTTGGTTTGGTAGGGCAATTCGGTGATGATAATCGCTTCGCGATCGGGGCGACCCCGGTGCTCAATCGTTTCAATACTCGCGACTCCCCGCATGATGATCGAACCGCGTCCAGTGGCGTAGGCTTCGCGAATCCCCGATCGCCCCAAAATCTGTGCCCCCGTCGGAAAGTCGGGACCGGGAATGTACTCCATCAGGTCCATATCAGTCAGATCGGGATTGCGGATCAGCGCAATCAATCCATCAATAATTTCTCCCAAGTTGTGGGGTGGAATATTGGTGGCCATGCCCACAGCAATTCCCGACGAACCATTCAGCAACAACTGCGGCACGCGCGCGGGCATGACGGTGGGTTCTTGCTGCGATCCATCGTAGTTGGGGATAAAGTCAACGGTTTCCGCTTCGATGTCTTGCAGTAAGCCTTCTGCGGTGATCGCGCGCAACCGACATTCGGTATACCGCATCGCGGCGGGAGGATCATTGTCCACAGAGCCGAAGTTGCCGTGGCCATCGACCAAGGGCGATCGCATCGAGAAATCCTGGGCCATCCGCACCAAGGCTTCATACACCGAGGAGTCGCCATGGGGATGGTATTTACCAATCACATCCCCGACAACGCGGGCGCATTTACGAAAGGGGCGATCGGGGGATAAACCCAATTCATGCATGGCGTACAAAATACGGCGATGCACTGGCTTCAACCCATCGCGGGCATCGGGAAGGGCTCGACCCACAATTACGCTCATGGCGTATTCCAGGTAGGATCGAGACATCTCATTCCGAAGATCGGTCGGAATAATCCGATCCTGGGGGGATCCTGGGAGAAAGTCATAAGGTGAGAAACTCCACGAGTGCGAACAGGGTGTAGCCACTGCGCCCTGAGCCAAGCCAACGCCTAGCTAAGGGGCTGTATGAGCCGATGTTATGGTAACCGATAAGTCCTAGTGTGAAAGTCTAATTTGCCGCCCGCAGTTGGCAGCAAGCAGAATATTTTCAAAGGAGCAATCGCTCTATAGATTGTATCACTCACTGATACTTTGCTGCATGGGGCTGGCCGCCGCTAAACGCACAAATCCCGCCTTGGGTGGAGCGGGATCGCAGGCAAAATTCGCAAAATTCACAAATTTCAAGCGCCCGTGCCCGTTTCTGGAGAGACGTACTAATTTAGAGGGGTGCTCATGTGGATAGACTGGCTTGAAAACGGACTGGCTTGAAATGGTGAATTTGAGGGCGTGATGTTTCCCATAATTTATTCCGACGATTTTTTGCGGCATGACACAGGGGCGTTCCATCCGGAGAAGCCTGGGCGATTGACGGCGATTAAAGGGGCGTTGGAGTCTACCCCTTGGGCCAAGCAATTGCGTTGGCGATCGCCAACGCCGATTACCCAGCGTCCGGTGCTGAATGCGGTGCAGCGGGTGCATACAGCGCGCTACATCGAAGAGGTGCAGCAATTGGCCAATCGTGGCGGCGGCTATATTGATGGTGATACGCCGATTTCCGCCCAGAGCTACGCGGTGGCGTTGCTGGCGGTGAGTGCATGGCTGGATGGTGTCGATGCTGTTTTGTCAGGGGGAGAACCGGTGTTTGTGCTGGCGCGCCCACCGGGACACCATGCCTTGAGTGGGATGGGCATGGGCTTTTGTGTTTTTAACAATGCCGCGATCGCTGCCTATTACGCTTTAGAACTCCCCAGTGTGAATCGGGTGGCAATCCTGGATTGGGATGTTCATCATGGCAACGGCACCCAGGCACTGGTTGAAACCCATCCGCGCCTTGCCTACTGTTCGCTGCATGAGTCTCCGCAGTATCCTGGGACGGGTGATGCTACAGAGCGTGGGTTCCACAATAATGTGTTGAATATTCCCATGCCACGGGGCAGTGCGATCGCGGAATATCAGCCGGCCTTTGCCCATCAGGTGATGCCATTTCTCCAGGATTTTCAGCCAGACTTACTCATCGTCAGTGCTGGGTATGATGCGGCGGCGGATGATCCTTTGGGAGGACTGGCTCTGCACCCTGCGGACTATGGCATCTTGACGCAATACTGCCTAGATCTAACGCGACGAATTGTTTTTGGCCTGGAGGGAGGTTATGATTTTGCCGCGATCTCGCAATCTGTTCTGCAAACGATTATGCCTTGCTTAAAATGATAAATTATCAGGATCTAGGAGAGTGTTAGGCGTAAATTTAGCGGTCTGTTATGTGCTTTAAGGACATTGTTTTAGGGACTGTTTTAGGGCATTGTTCCGTCCCGAAATTTCCCTTCTACAGGTGGGCAGACTGAGGCGCGAGATGGTTAGACTGAACCGCGATCGGGGGATTGCTAAGTTTTTCTTTAGCTTTAGCCGAAATCGCTCTGATCAGTGGCATGATTAGCCGTAATCTGTGTCCGGTTTATTGCTACATACTTGATTTGAGGCGGCTACAGGGCCGTGTTGCTGCATCCCGCAATTGAGTACAGTACTCAATGCGATTGCCCATTTTTCAGGTTTACCTCAGGCCAAATTACAGGATTCGTTATGGAAACTTTTGCATTTATCCAGACGGCTGTTGCGTATGAAGCTCCCAATTCAGAACTCCGTGCTCTGGATGAGTTTACTATTCCCAGTTCTGCTCGAGTTGGACTGGCTGGAATAGCCCTGGCTGCTGCGATCATGACCCACAGCTCCAATGCGGAAGCCGCTGTCCGCCGGGGCGACAGTGGGGCTTCTGTGCGCGCGATACAGCAGGCATTGGTCAACTTAGGTTACCTAAAAGGCTCTGTCGATGGCGTATTTGGCCCCGAAACTGAAGATGCCGTAACTCGCATGCAAGCCCGGACTAAGATGCCCGTAGATGGCATTGTAGGACCGCGTACCGCGTCAGCTTTAGGGTTGGGGAATCCGGACAGCTATGGGAGCGGTGGCGGGGGGGGTGGCGCTCCTAGCGGCACCCCTGCTCGGAGCACTGTCACCGTGACGGCGGGTTCGGGACTGCTCATTCGCTCCGGCCCCGGCACAGGCTATGGGGTCGTAGGCGGCCTGGATTACGGTAACACCGTAAGTGTAGTGGGCCGTGCCAATGGCTGGTATCAACTGAGTCGTGGTGGCTGGATTGCGGGTAGCTATACCACCAGCGGTGAAGGTGGCGGGGGTGGCGGGGGCGCTCCTACCTCAAAGACGGTGACCGTTTTAGCAGGGCGCGGAGTGAATGTGCGATCCGGGCCGGGGACTGAGTACCGCGTCATTGATGGTTTGGGGTATGGGGCGCGGGTTAAGGTGGCGCGCATGTCCGGTAACTGGTATCAACTCAGCGATGGTGGCTGGATTTCCGCTGACTATGCGCGGTAATGCGCGCACCTGGCCCTCGCCTGTATGGGGACGGCCTTAAAATTTCAGGGGTGGTTTATTGGCCCAATCGGGTATCTGTGGGCCGAGTGATTGCGGTTTCAATACGGCAATTGCTTGGTCACGCGTCATGCCGGATTTAACCGTGGGCTGATACAGCATCCGAATTAAGGCTTTATCCATTGCACTGTACTGGGTTGTCGCTGTCCAGTCCTGATAGAACAGACTATCGGGATAGTGCCAAGAGTCTTGCATGAGTCCTAGGGATTGGGTCAATTCTTCACGAATTAGGTGCGATCGCTCCTGTGCTGTGATGAAGCGATCGGTGGCGATCAATATATTGGCTCGGGTGATGACCTGGTTGTTCCACCAAGTCCAGAAAAATCCATAGTTAGTGGGTCGGTAGTTAGGTTCGTAATCACTAAACTGAGACTCCGGTGCAAATCGAATCGTGATGTTAGGGGTTTCATTGACGATACTTAAATGGATTTCTCCCTGGGTTAATTGATTTACCTCCGCAATTACAGTAGAGAGTGTTTTTAGATCTTCCTCTGTGGGATGACCCAAATGCTGAATCCGGACATGGCCACTCCATTTATGAATTCTGGCAGGTGTCGAAGAAAACTCTGAACCCAGGGCAATCTCCAGAAAGTACTTGAGTTGGGCGGCGGTGAAGTTCTGGTCCCTGGGGGCCATAGGTCCCGCGTCGGGATCGTTGGCAATCGCTGGCTTTGATGCCTTAGAGGGCAAGACGGAGGATGCGGATGAATTAATTGGACCGGGGCGATCGGGTGTGGATGGGGCGGCGGGCGCTGCAAGGCCGTGTCCTAGAGTTATTGCGATCGCTAGTGCAGCGGTACTGACCTGCGATCGCCCATTCAATAGCCCTGTGGTACTATTAATTCCGAAAGTGAAGGGGGAAGGGGACATCACGTTTTGGATTTTGGATTGGCGATGGTGTAAGCATTCGGTCTCAGGTGACCTAGGTGGACTAGGTCCCTAACACCATATACTTTTTGGTACTTATGTACCATGGCGCGTGGGCTAAAAGCGTATCATACCCGCGTAACTTATTGCTTTTCGCACGTCCTGTGCTGCCGTCAGGATAGTCTTATCAAAAATCTTGTGCGGATAATTGCTGTGCTTTTCTAACAATTCAGGCAATATCTACGGTGTCAAGGGGTTAAGCTGTGAGAGGATATTTTAGAATGGTTGAATGTATAAAAAGGCTCACCAGTATTGAGCTGTAATTGAGCATTCAGCCCTGGTGAGCCATGAGTAAAGCATATCCCAGCAATCTGATTCGTGACCAGCATGAAGCTCTCCAAGACTTGCTACCGGAAGCAAAGTCAGGTAGCCGACCGCGCCCACTGGGCCTGTGGGAGGTGCTCAACTCCATTTTCTGTCCTGCTTTGTCACGGGACGAGTCCATGACTTTCGCTTGTTTGAGCGGTATTGGATCCCAATGTTTGCCAGTGCAATTGTGCCTAGCCGACAAAGGCTATCAAGGCATTGCCAAATTGCACGCCAGCAATTGTACTCCGACCAAGAAGCGTCGCCAGCAGAAGTTGGATAAGTTCAAGCGCCAGCATAACCGCCTGTTATCCCGACTGCGGATGGTCGTATCAACTACCAATTGAGAATCTCTCGCATTTTGACTGAACGCTATCGCAACCGACGCAATCTGATTGCAACTACCCTTAAGGGACTTCCAAGAAAATAAACATCCCACGTAACGACTCAGCGATCGCACTGGGCGGTCTGAAATAGCAAAGTCTGACCCACCCCGCCCTACGAGCGCCCCTCCTCGGAGGGAAATTGGGTTGGTCAAACTCTGCATCGGCACTATTTATTTCTTGGAAGTCCTTAACTCTGAATGGGTAACGCTCTAATGATTCACGCAAGAGAGATAATGAGATCCAATTGAACCCCATCCCATCGAACCCCATCCCAAAGTTGGCTGGCAGTTCTAGGAAGCGACGGTCACTTTACCAACCATGCCAGCGCCCCGGTGAGGCAAGCAGAAGTAGGTATATGTCCCAGCAGGGATGTCGCTAGGAATAATTACCTCAAAGCTACCCGAATTGGCTAGGGCTTTGTGAGATAACTTGGCATCTAATGCTTTATCTTTGGTGTCAAATACAACGTTGTGGGGGGGGAGGTTGCCCACTACCCACTTAATGGTGTCACCGGGTTTAACTGTGACGTTAGCCGGGTCAAAAACCAACCCTTTAGCGCTACCCATTTTGACGGTGACGGTAGCTGCAGTAGCAGAATCAAGAGCAACGAGGCTGCTGCCCACAACTAGTAGGGCGGCACAAATCGCTAAGAAAAGTCGGCGAGCCATTGAATTTAAGGATCTCATAGTTTTACCTGTGGAGTTCTAAAACTGTTCTTCCTCCGTTATCTTACAACCAGTCGTACTTTAGTTTTACAGCCAGTCAAACTTTGTTGCTCAAAATCGGTTATGACCTCAACCTGGTGCCTTTTCCGCCGCCAACAGCAGAAAGCTAGCAGAGCAGAAAGCTGGCAGCTTTTCCACTTCTGGTTGCACCAACCTCTCTTTCGATACCTGACGACAAGATTAAGGACTCTTCGCCTACCGTCATAGGTGACCGGATAGCGTACATGGGCCACTAAACGGTTGATCATGGCGTGCGGTGGGATTGTTGCCTTAAGGGCGGTCAAGGATAGGGAAGCTACCATCACAGTGCTTCAGCGCCATTTCGGCTTGAAAGCTGCGGCGAGACACGAGATCTATTTTGGATGCCGCAAGATGCAGATCTTTGATCGGGCAAGGGGGCAGTGACGGGAGGGCTGAATACCCTATGTTTGTGCCCATCGACCTATTGAAACGCGAGAGCTATTCTACTCAACTCGGGTTTTCTGGGAATCGTCTTACCAGGCCACCAGCAGCGGAGCGTCGTGTACTCTATAAGACGATTCAGAGTTTTTCTGAATCAAGGATTAGAATTGATACTACAGGATAAGAAATCTTAAAACTATGAATAAGTAAGGGTTAGCCAAAGCACCTTTACGCCCTGGATATTTCACGGGGATTCGCGGCATTATCAGTTGTGCTTTGGCATTGGCAACATTTTGCGAACAAAGGGAATTTTCTGCCCCAGAACTTTGCCCGAGAAAGTCAGCCACTGTATAAAATATTGCGATTATTTTATGAAAAAGGGGAAGCGGGAGTTGAGTATTTCTTTCTACTTTCAGGTTTTATTTTTTTCTGGCGCTATAAAGAATCCATTCAGACCAAGGCCACGAGTGCTTGGACATTTAGTGTGCAACGATTCTCAAGACTTTACCCATTACATTTGGTTACGTTGGTAGTGGTTGGTGTATTGCAAGAACTTTATACGTATCGTGAGGGGGTTTCATTCGTATATCCCTACAACGATGCATACCATTTCTTTCACAATTTATGTTTCGCGTCCAGTTGGGGTCTAGAGAAAGGTGGCTCATTTAATGCGCCCATATGGTCAGTATCTATAGAGGTACTGCTATATGCTATTTTTCCTTAACCTCTATGTTTCGCCAAGAAAAATATGGTTTTGCTTATCTATTTCGCTAGTATCAGTTATTTTTTAATATGGAACTTCCTATGACTTATTCGATGGACTGGCCTGCTTCTTTCTGGGTGGAATAGTATTCCAATTAATACGTAATAATATCAATCCAAGGCCAGTTATTGAAAATACCAATTTATTTCATTGCTGTTTTAGCTTAGTCTTGTGTCATTATTAATTACTATTTCTTTGGCTTCAATATTTTCGTTTTAGGACTTGGGAAAATCGGAAAAACTTTCTTCGATGCATTATTAAGCTATATTCTCTTTCCTTTTACGGTGTGTAGTCTTGCACTTATTGAAATTGATAAAGGAGCATTTGTGCGGTCCATTTCCTGGGTGGGATATATTACTTACTCGTCATATTTGATCCATTTTCCATTGCAATTATTAGTTGACCTAGCTGTCAGCTACGGTCTACTGAATTCTGATTTTTGTATGAATTTATTCTGTTTTCCCATCTACTTTTTGGTCTTGATTCTCTTGTCCTACATGGTATTTGTCAAGTTTGAACGCCCTATACAAAAAATGATTAGGAGTCGGCTTCTACAGCCAAATAAGGTATAGTTACTGATGCGGTAGAAGTGTAGAAATTATCTAATCGATACTATTGATGATCCATCTATTTATTGCAATCAATTGCAATAAATAGATGGATCATGGTGAGGTAAGATTGCCTGCCAAAGTCCAAATGGCCTAGGCGATGATTTCAACCGCGCCGTGATCAAGGTTGTATTGTGCTCCGACCACGTTGAGCCTGTCGTCCTGTACGAATTCGGCAACGGGCATGGATGATTTTAATTGTTCTACCACCAGCCTTATATTGGCCCGCACGGCATTATCGAGGAGGTCGCCCGATTCATTTTTGGCTCTGTCTACAGCGGGTTGGATGGCACTGAGTAGCGTGCTGATATGTCCCGGTACTTCCGCATGTTTGACCGTTGCGGCAACCGCGCCACAGCGTTCATGCCCCAGTACCAGAACCAACGATGTCCCCAGTTCTTCGACGGCATACTCAATGCTGCCCAAGATGGCATCGTCGAGAATATTTCCCGCGACCCGAATGACAAAGAGATCGCCGAGGCCCTGATCAAAGATGATCTCCGGTGGTACCCGTGAATCGGCACAGCCCAGGATCACGGCAAAGGGGTGTTGTCCGGCGGCCAGGGCTCGCATACGACTTCCTGACTGGTGATGGTGCACCAGTTGATCGGTGACATAGCGCTGGTTGCCAGCAATGAGCTTTTCGAGAGCGTGATGGGCATTCATGGAGGATGGGTTGACCATAGAGGCTTTTTCGTTGCTAGCTTATCACCCTGTCTTCTGGTAAATAGAGTGCTAGCCAACACTTTGTGTCCAATTCTTTTTGAGTCCAATACTGTGCGGGCGATCGCCAATCTTGTCGGGAAACAACGTCCGGTTGCCCGATGAGAGGTTCCCAGTAAGAACGATGGATTCCGGAGAGAGACTATAGCTTATGTTCCGTCACTAACGTCAAGCTGATCCATTCGCCCTGGGCGTTGTAGCTCCGAATCAACCGTTGCCGGAGCGTCGGCTGTAACAACCAGCCCACTTCTAGGAAAAAGGGCTGCCTCACCTGAATTTGGGTGGGACAATTCACCGAAGCCCCATCTGGCAGCAGTAATACTTGAATTGGCTGCGCTCCTTGCTGAAATTGCAAACAATCATCCCCGATCATTGCGGTAGAGGTTACGGTGTGCGGTGCGTCTTCCCGCCCAAACGTGAGGCTTTGGTTGAGGGAAGGTCCGTCCCGTCTAACCGTCAGAGTAGTGGGATACCGCTCTGGATTGCGCCAATCGGGGTATAGCGTCACGGCAGTTCCTTGCCAGGTGCCCACCAGATTATCCACCTGCAACTTGGGCCGTTCCGGGGCGTTTGTGCTCGCCCGCTGCTCTCGAATCAGGGTAATTTGCCGCAGGTGACTGTCAGGGGCAAACAATAGCACGAGGCGCAGGCGGCGATTGCCTGCAGAGAATCGCCCTTCAGTTCCGTCAGCGATCGCATCAATCAATCCAAATTCTGCACCAAACTCTGCCGTGCGGGCAAATTGCAGAGATCCTTGGGAAAAGGCTCCCTGCTCGAAAAAGAGAATGCTGCGGTTCAGGGTGCTGTAATTCAAGACTAAATCCGAGGACCCTGTGCGTTTTAACGTGAGGCAAGCCTGCTGCGGATCGCGATCGCCCGTTAAGGTGAGCACACTGGCTCGATCATCCACGACAACGCCATTAGGCGTGAGCTGCGTAAATGACCCGTGCCATTCACCCGCATTCTGTAAATGGCAGTCCCATTGCGATTTCATAGCGGGAATTTCATAGCAGGCCGTCCCGCTCTAGCTCTTCAATGACCTGCAATGCCCGTGGATCGCCCAACTTCAACAATGCCGATCGCGCATCTTCTCGCACGCCCAATTCTTCGTCTTCGACCAGCGTCTCAATCAGCGCATCCACCGCCGTGGCATAGATCACATTGGAGGGCAATTCGCGACAAAGCTGGCCAATGGACCATGCACAGTTGCTGCGAACGGCGGCGATCGCGTCTTTCCGCATCGCTTCAATTAAACGCGGAATTGTTGTAATGACAGCCTCGTAGCCCACAGTGGCCATTTGCGCTAAGGCACTGGCCGCCCACAGGCGCACCGCCGAAATGTCTGTTTTCAGGGCATCAATCAACGGGTCCAGGGCACGGCGATCGCGGCAGTTGCCCAAGGCCCAAACCACTCCTTTCCTCACGTAGCCATTGAAATCCTGATTAAAGCGCTCAATCAGCGGTTCCACCGCGCTACTGCTTGGATTTCGGCCCAACGCATAGGCCGCACTCACCCGCACCAGCGGACAGGCATCCACTAATAAATGAATCAACTTGGGAATGGCGCGTGGTTCCTCCAATTCACAAAAGGCGCGCGCAGCCCGCATCCGCTGAGTCGCATCTGGCGAGTCCAGCAATAGCAACATTTCCTCTGGATCCGGCTTGGGCAAATCTGTCAGGTCATCGACAGGCTCCATGTGGTCTAGAGGACTTTCCAGCTCCATGTCTGCATCAAGCAGCCTAAAGTCGTCGTCATACATATAGCTAACTTTACCGCACCACGCACCCCATCCCGTCTGCTATGCCAACTTCAGTATCAGGATATTCAGGAATATCCTAGGATTTGTTGCAATATGTATAAATTCTGTTATATTTGTTTACATAAGGTTACATTTCAGCCAAGCCAGGAGCAGGGACTATGAGAAGCGGGTTAGTGAATGAAGAGCAAGGAAGAACTAACATTTTCGCGGTTGAGCCGAAAATGTACGTCACTGAGGAGCCTCAGTTTGGCTTCAATGTTAAGGCAGAACTGCTCAATGGCCGTCTGGCTATGATTGGCTTCGTTTCCCTGCTGGTGCTAGAAGTGGTCACAGGAAGTGGCCTGATTGGATTCCTGTCTAATCTTTAAGGTTTAAGGTGAATTCTAAGTTTTTGGGGTGTTGTCCCTTTACGGGGTGACTGCAAAATTGAAAAGTGTGGCTCTAGACAATGTATAAAGCCCCAGCGCATGGCTGGGGCTTTTTTTTGATTAGGGATAGAAGAACTTCCTGATGGGGAAACTATTGCGGCGATCGCTGACTTTTCTGGACATCTGATTTAAGGCGTTCTAAGTCACAGTAGCGATCGGCAACCGCGATCAAGTGCTCATTAGTCATAGAACGAAGTCCCACCACTTCTACCTGCACGCCCCGATAAGTGACATGATTGACAGCATAGGCGAGATCTCCGTCACCACTGAGTAAAACCATGGTGTCGCAGTGGTGAGACAGCGTCATCATATCCACAGCAATTTCCACATCCAGATCCGCTTTTTTGGAGCCATCGGGCAACTGCATGAGATCTTTGGTTACCACTCGGTAGCCATTGCGCCGCATCCAGAGCAGGAAGCCTTGTTGTTTCTCATTCTGGGGGTCAACCCCGGTGTAGAAATAGGCACGCACCAGTCGTCGTCCCTGGGTCAGATGACAAAGCAGCTTCGCGTAGTCTACTTCAATGCCAAGCTTCAGCGCCGAATAGAAAAGGTTGGCCCCGTCGATGAAAATCACCACTCGTTCGGTGAGAGCAGCCTCCGCCCAGTGGACGTGGGGCAGAACAACGGTGTCATTGGTGGAATCAATGAGCCGCAGGCTGGGAGCAGGCGGATCGTTCGGCGAATCGGGTAGGGAATCTGGCACGGGCGATCGCCCCAAGGGGTTCTGTAAAAAATAAAGATCCCGCGACGGCTTAGGCAAAGGCTGAATCATCATTATCTCCGTAGGCAGTGATGGGCAGGGTGCGTGGTCCGAGCACAAGAGATGTGGTCCGAGCGGTGGTGAACTGGATCACGAATAAACCTGCGGCCATGGCACCAGGATGACTCTGTGATAAAAAATCTGGACTTGAAAATCTGGATTTTCTTTAGATTTGCCCCTTAGAATGCTAACGCTTTGTTACAGTCGTGGGTATTTCCTGTAATAGTTCTCAATATAGATGGTTTGCATAGCCACTCCATGACACATCAGGCGCTCCTCATGCCAAGGAGCACCAGCTAGTTTAGATAGAGCCGGCAGGCTACAGTCGAGTTAGCAGACTCAGGATCCTCCCTGTTCTATCCCTCGCTGCGCCCGGTTACCGACAAACCTTCCACAATCAGCGATGGCGTATACATCGAGCCATTCCAGTCGGCATCGTTGCCCAGTTCGGCGACATGCTTCAGCGCAGTATACACATTGCCCGACACCATGGTGTCCTTCACCCGCCCCATCACCTGCCCATTTTTGACCCAGTAGCCCAAGTCTACATTGATGGAAAAATCGCCGGAAATCCCGGCGCTGCCCCCGAGCATCTGGTCAATGATCAAGCCATTGTCGAGGCTGGCGATCAGTTCCAGAAACGACTTGCGGGCTGTGGTCCCCCGTCCGGGGGTAATGATGCAGTTGAATAGACCGGGGGTGGGATAGCTGCCCAGGCCAGGGCGAAAGCCGTTGCCCGTGCTGCCACTGCCGATCGCCCGTCCCGTGGTTAAATCGGCATAAAATAACCGCAGATAGCCATCCTCGATAAAGGTAATGGGCCGAGTGGGAGTGCCCTCGTCGTCAAAGGGACAGCTATAGGGGCCCAGGTCGGGCTGCTGGCCCAGGCTGAGGGCGGGGGAAAGGACCTGTTGGTTTAGGCGATCGCTCCAGGGTGATGCGCCCTCGATCACTTGTTTACCACTCAATGCGGCCTGCACCGTGCCCCACAGCATGTCGGCAGCTTTGGAGGTGAACAGCACCGGCACCTTGCCGACGGGAGGTGCAACATTTTCTCTCGCCCACTCTAAACGCTGCAAAATTTGCTGGGCGATCGCTAGGGGATCCAAACTGCCCCGCTGGGTTTGCCCATCCGCCACGCTGAGAAAGTCATCCCCCCGTACCCATTCGGCGGACAGGTAGCCGCTCAGAGTCGTGTCCGTATAGCCGCAGTCTAAGCCTTGGGAATTCATCAAGCGGACAGTTTCCGCCTCGCATTCCCATTCGGCGGTGCAGAGAATTTCGGGAGAGGCGGTGCGGACATGGGCGATCGCCTGTTTTCCCCAGTCCACCAACTGCTCCACCGCCACGCTGGTCCCCACGTCGGTATAGATTTGCCGGGAAGCCGCAGCCAGTTCAATCGGCTCCGGCTCATTTAATTGGCTAATGGCTAGCGCCCGGTCTACTAAAGTCTGGGCTTCCACTGCGCCATAGGCCACGGCTAACCCTGGTCGTCCCTGTCGCCACAGGCGCAAGGCCATGCCCTCTGCCTGTGCGCTTTCCAACTGCTTCAGCCGATTGGCTTCAAAAAAAACCGGACGGGAGAGCGACTGGGTGTAATAAACCTCGGCGGCTTCCGCTCCGGCTTTGGCAGCCAGATCCAAGAGTTGTTCAGCCAACTGTTCGGCCAGTTGTTCGGCCAAGGGCTCGGTAGGCGTAGGCGAATTTGGGATATCGGCGGGCATGGGGCACGGCAGCAGAGGGACAATAGCCAGATTACGCTAAGTTGATCCCTTGTAATAGCCAAAATCCGGCAAAGGCTTCCGTGTTCGGGTCGGTTTGAACAGCAAGGAAGTGGACTCCAGCCGCCCGTTGTTTCGCGGCTTCAAACTGCTGTGCTTCGGTTTGCAGGGTGGGGCTAGTCAGGGCTGCGAGGATCCAGCGATCGGCGATGCCGGTTTCTAGATGTAGTTGAGGGGCTACTTCCGTATCGAATTTCACCTCCGCCAGGTCTAACCCGGACATCCAGGCGGCGAGGGGGGTTGCGCGGCTGGAGTAGATGATCAGTCCAGGAATCAAGGTTTCGGGAGCCACACCGCTCAGACCAAGGGGAAAGGTTTCGCCAAAGCCGATCGCCCATTCCGCCAGGTCATCGAATGCGTGGGCCGCCAGGGTAACGAACTGCCATTTTTCACCCCGCAGGGCATCAGGTAGGGCTTGGGGCTTGGTTTTAGCAAAGTTGACGCTAGCATTGCTACCCGGTTGAAAGCCTGCCTGGTTGGGATAAACTTCGGCAAGACGCTGGGGTAGCCATTGGTTTAGGGCTAGGGTGCGGCGACTGAGTTGGGCCGGAATCCCTGCTTCATCACAGGCTTTGACGATCATATTGTTCATGGCTTGGCGAAAGAAGCGAATCCGATCCGGTGGCGCAGGAGCCTGGGCGATCGCCTCTTCCAGGGCTGCCTTGAGCCAAATGGAGTTCACCTCTGAATTCGAGCAAAATTTAGCGTAGCGAAAGGTCTTGTCGGGCTCATAGCGTGTCCCCACGGGACTTTCGCAAATCAGCACTTCCCAGACCTTTTTCTTGTTTTCATCCAAGATCGGTCGGGAATAAAAATCGAGTTCCCAAATCACCATGACACCGAATGCCTCACTCTCCCAACAGGACTTTCCGCGCGCGTTCGTAGCGGTCTTCGGCTTCCGCTTGTACGTCGGCGGTTTTCTCAATCATTTCGCCGGGAAAGTTTTCCAGGGGCTTGGTGGTCAGGGAAATTTTGCCCTGGCCTGCGTCTAGATTGGCAATCAACGCTTTAATCGGTTGGCCGATTTGGAACAGCTTGCCCAGGGATTCAACGTAGTTTTTGCTGATTTGGTTGATGTGCAGCAGGGCAGTGGCCCCACCGGCCAGATCAACAAACACACCAAAGGGTTTGAGGCTGGTGACTTTCCCTTCCACCAATTGGCCGAGTTCTAACTGACTAAAGGCTACCGATCGCGTTGCCAAACGATTCGAGAGTACCAGCTTTTTCGCCGCTGGATTACATTCCAAAATACTGGCGCTGAGGGTGGTCCCCACCAAGGAGTCAAGGTCTTCCCGCTCAACCAAATGCGATCGCGGGATGAAACCCCTTAATCCCTTAGCATTCACCGTGACCCCGCCCTTGTTCACCCCAGTCACGCGCACCTGCAAGCTTTGGGTTTCTGGCAGCTCAGCCAACTGGTCCCACACTTTCTTGATTTCCAAGGCCCGCAGGGAAAGGGTCAATTGCCCATCCGCATCTTGATCCCGAATAATCAGAAAATCCCGTTCTTCATCCAGCGGCACCACTGCCGACACGTCCTTGATGGCCTGGACACTCGCTTCTACCGCAGGCAAAAAAGCAGGGGACTTTGCGCCAATATCCACCAGTGCGCCATCGCTTTCATAGCCACACACCTTGCCCTTCACCACTTGGCCCTTTTGAAACGCGTAGTTGAACTGTTCCAGCGCCTTTGCAAAGTCATCCATGGAAAAAGATGCTTCGGTAGACACTGCAGTGACGGGAGAGGACTTGGAGTTCATGGGAACATGCTGCTTAATTGGCTTTCCTACTATACAACGGGAATCGGGGCCAACGACGATGGGAGCAAAGGGTCGCGATTATCGGAGTCGTGATGTGTCCACATATTTTTAATTTTGCATTTTTAATGCAACCTCCCTACATTCAGCCTGCCTGTATTAGGATTGGGCATTAATATCTGGGTTGTTTAAAGGTCTGGGTTGTCTAAAGGTGGAAACATCATGAATCCGTGGTGGCATTTCAAACAGTTGCCCTGGCGATCACTGATCCCAGTGGCGCTTTTGACAGTACTCAGCGTGGTGGTGCTGGAAGTTTTGCTGGCGCTAGGGGCACAGAGTATTCCTGGGATTGCGTCATTATTCAACCTGCTGCTTGCCGATGGGCTGGGTCACCTGACCCTACTGGCTGTGGCTGTAGCTGTGGGTGCCTTGGCTGTCGTGTGGTTCGAGTATATGGACCGAAACCGGATTACGACTCGTAGTTTGTGGGGATTGGTCCTGTGTTTGGCGATCGCCTTTGTCTTGCGCCAACTCCTCCCGATTTCCCCCTGGCTATTCCAGATTGACTATGCCCCCCTGATGGGAATGATCGTCGGCGTGTTTTGGAAAGGCGGGAAATATTGGCGATCGTACCAGCGCTGGTAATTCTCCCTTAACTTTGGGTATCCAAACTTGCGCTACAAACCACTAAGGTGATTTCCCACAGATAATACATCTGCTGGCTACGGCTCCATTCCGCCAAAGAGAAATTGCTCCCTGAGCGAAGTCGAAGGGAGCAAAGTCGAAAAGAAAAATTTCGGTCGATATAATTTTTCCTGATAAATCTCCTACCTTGCGCCGCAGACGTAATCGTTTCCCCGTCTAAAGACTTGCATCCAGAATGCTCAGATCATGGATGGGTTGGTGGGTAATGCAGCGCCAATGGCAGGCAAATAGGTTCGGGTTTTGAACCCCGATGCTCGCAATCGCCCGTTCATCCGGGAAGGGTAGCACCCGATCAAAGACAATATCTTGCCCTTGTAGGCCAAACTGCACCAGGTAAACCCCAGGTGGAGCCTCTAGCGATCGCAACAGCCGATGACTCAGGCCATAGAGCGGCTGACGTAGCGCATCTTCCAAATGAACAGGTTGCCTAAACTCTGTTTCCATGGCTACTGTCCCTCTGGGCCGCCCGCCCAGCGTTTTCGGACCGAGCACCTCCGCATAGAGCGGACCCTTGGTCGTCAGGACAATCGGTAGACACAAATCACCTTCTCCCGTGAAATACCCCCACTGTGCCACCTGATCCCGCAAACCAACACCTGCGCGACAGGCCGCATAGACCGCCTGCCCAGGGAATTCCAGCGTCGATGGTACGCTCAAGGTTAAGGGAACAATCCAGTCTTCAGCCCTTGGCCGATCGTCCTGTGCTGCCGCCCGATCCCCACCATCCCACAGGATGACCGAAGAGGGAAATGCGCGATCGCCCGTAACAGTCATTCCCCTCTCACCCCCTAAGCAAACGGCCTGCTGGAATGCTTCTAGGATTTTCGCCGTAGCGGGTGCCGTCACATTATCAACCCACAGCACAACCCTAGGCATTGCCAAAGCTGGGCAGCGCAGGCGCACTGACGCGAGAGAAACTGGGCAAATCTAAGTCTGTTGCCCGTCGGCTCCGCACCGCCAAGCGATAGCTCACACTTTGCAGTTCAGCGTTGAGTTGGCGATTTTCCTTTTGCAGAGCCATCATTTTTTCCTTAATGGGCTGCAAACGCTCTTCAAATTTCTGCCGATAAACGTTGGGAATCTCTTGCACCACCTGCTCCAACATGCGAGAGCGATCGCCCAAATCAGTCACCGTTTGGCGCAACTGGGAAATTTCCGCATCGCGATCATCAATTTGCTCTTGGTAAAACATCACTTGTTGCTCCACCCCCAGCAACTGCTCCCGCAGCGCCCGCACCTCTACCAAGTGGCGTTCATTCACCTGGGGCGTCGGCAAATAGTTTGCGTTCCCTTTGACCAAACGAAAAAGCTCTTGGGATAACTGCTGCACCAAGTTATCCCGCATTTGCAACTCTTCAGTCAGCCGCACTACCTCGGCATTCGTATTTTGGGTCAGGCTTTCAGCATAGATCACGGCACTACCACTCCAATTCTTGACGGCTCAGGATAATTAAACGGCAAAATCTAAAATTCGCAACCGCAGGTGCCAATTTTAATCGTTAACTTTGATTTCGGCACAACTTTGTAGGCTGCATGCAGATTGGCCATATAGGCTCCATGCAGATCGGCCATGCCATAATGACGAATTACGTGTATTTACTGAATATTAAATTCAAAATTGAACATAATAGCTGAAAATACTGATTGGATATTTCTGGGGCTAATCCTGGGCTTACAAATTCCTGGACGAGATAAAGACTCTGTATGCAAAGGATTGTGGCGCTTGGCTCCTGCTGGGCATCCTTGCAAAATAGAGCTAGATGAACTCAGTACTCCTTTTGAAAAGGTAGTATTTAGCACCCTATCCTTTCTCCTTCTCCTTCTGGCTCACTGATCATGGCAACCTTCAACTTTACGTTTGATCCGGGTACTACTATTCAGCAAATGGTGGGTTTCGAGATGGCTGGACGGGTTTGGGCTACCTACCTTTCCGACGCTGTTACCATCAATCTTCATGTCGGGATCAGCAGTAGCTTGCCCACCAATGTAATTGGCGGTGCTCTTCCTGGCTTCCAGGCCAATCGTACCTATACCACCGTTCGCGATCGCCTTTATGCCGATGCCACCTCCGCCGACGATATCGCCGCGACAAACGGCATCCGCAGCTACAACAAGTACAGCGATTTTGCCAACGTCAATGGGGTAGACCCAACCACGCGACTGCACGCGACCTATGATTTCTTTTTGAATAAAGATGCCACTTGGTATGACGGAACGGCAGGGACAACCTGGAACCAATGGTATAGCTCTGCTGACCGGATTACCCAAAATGGGCAAACCTATATTGATGTCAAAGAAAACTTTGGCGGTACCACCATGGCCCTGACCCGAGCAAACGCCAAGGCATTGGGAGTTAGCCTCGATCAATCTACCACTGCCCTGGATGGCTACATTTTGATGAGCAACCTCTCTAATACCAGCAATGTGGTTTGGAACTACGACTACACTCGCAGTAACGCCGCAGGCAGCAATTCCCTAGATTTCTTCAGTGTGGTCCTCCACGAAATTGGCCATACTTTAGGCTTTGTCAGTTCTGTAGATCGCACCCAGTGGGTGAGTCCCTTCTTTACAAGCACAAACGCTGCTAGTGTTGTCTCGTCAATTGACTTTGCCAACTACAGAAGCAACGCCAACAGCCGCAGCGACTTAGCCACGCCCCTTGATTTGTTCCGCTATACCCAGACCAATGCTAACTGGGCCGGCTGGCGCGATTTTTCCGTGGGTGGGGCCACGATGTTTTCCTTCGACGGGACTACGGCCATTGCCAACTTTGCTACCGGTATGGATACCTCCCTAGGTGGCAGTGGTCTACAGGCCAGTCATTGGCAGGGCAGCGGCACCTCTTCCGGCATCATGAATCCGACCCTAGGGCTGGGCATTCGTCGGAACGTCTCGGCTCTAGACCTGCGGGCTTTTGATGCGATTGGCTGGAACCTGAGCAACGGCAATACCGTGTCTAACCTTGACCTCTCCGCTCTGCGGACCCAGGCCATTCACACGGTCGCGTCCCGAGCCGGACGCGGCAGCAGCGGTACCACGACGGCCACCGCCACCACCTGGTACAACACCAACCTGACAGCCTCCTCCACCCAAACCAGCCTCGTCAGCGCGCGCGACCAAGAAGTTTACAACATGATGGTGAATAGCCAAATCTATGACATGACGCGGGTTGCATCCACCAGTACGGCCACGACCGTTACCCGAATGACCTTTGCCCAAGCCTTTGCCCAGGAACAAGGATTTCGCTCGGAGCTCGTTTTGCCGTCCCTTGAACCCGAAATCAGTCAATCTGAAATTGCTGGGGCTGACGTTAATCGGTCTATTATGGGCTCTGCTTTGCCAGCGTTCCTAGAGGTTCAATATGCTTCTTTAACAATGGCATGGGGCACTGCCGTGCCGATGGTCAACTTAATGACTATTGTTGCCTACTGCGATCAGGATATGCTGACCCTACTGCCTTCCTCAGATGCAGACGGAAGTAATCAGACTGTGCCTACAGCAACCCAGCCTGCGGATTTGGCAGTGGCGATCGCGTCCCCCAACGTCCCCCAATTTGGCCCAGTTCTCCCCACCCGCGCCTACGACAGTAGCCTGCCGTATAGCCAGAGTGACCTTAGCCTCGATAAGGAACGGGAACCCCGCGATCTCTCTGACTTCATTTCAGACCCGTTAGCGATCAATCTGTTCACCCTCTAAGCGATTTATCCCCTAATCCGTTGCAGGACCTCAAAATCAACCTCGAGCTACGGTTCCGCAGGCCCCAACGGGAACTGTAACGATAAAAAATACGTGAACTTGGGTGTGCATTCACTGGGGACAGTGGGAATTCTGAGATCAACCTACTGCCCTATGGCTCCCTTCTGCATATGATGGCTGCCCAACCTTGCGCGTTCCGCCTAGCCTATCAAACGGTGCTTTTGCCCCTAGCCCTTTGGCTAGGACTGGGTACGAGTGGGCAAGCCTCGGCCCAAATCCTCCCAGATGGCACCCTCCCCACCAACTCGATTGTGACTTCGGGAGGGGCACTCACAACGATTACGGGCGGGACAATCCAGGGTTCCAATTTATTCCATAGTTTTCAGCAGTTTTCTTTGCCCAGTGGCACAGCCTTCTTCGATAATGCCGCCACAATTCAAAACATCATTGCCCGTGTGACTGGCGGCCTCCCGTCAAACATTGACGGCATTCTGAAAGCCAACGGCTCGGCCAATCTGTTTTTAATCAACCCCAATGGCATTCAGTTTGGTGCCAACGCGCGTCTTAACCTCGGCGGTTCTTTTATTGCGAGTACTGCCCAGAGTATGCAATTTGCCGATGGCACACAGTTCAGTGCAGTGGCTCCGCAAAATCCTTTATTAACCATTAGCGTGCCCATTGGGTTGCAGTACGGTGCTAATCCCGCACCAATTACAGTTCAGGGCAACGGCAATAATGCGATCCTAGATTTTTCCACTTTTGAAATTCTGCCCAATATAAATCCGGGTCTGCAAGTAGCCAACGGCCAAACGCTCGCTTTGGTGGGAGGGGATTTGCTGTTGGATGGGGGCAATCTTTTGGCCCCAGAAGGAAATATCGAACTGGGCAGTGTCCGCAGCGGTGGCTTGGTCAGTCTGGTGCCGACCCCGGCAGGTTGGAGCTTGGGCTATGGGGGGATTAGTAGTTTTGGGGATATTCGTCTGGAGAATCGAGCCTCAGCAGATACGAGTGGCAATGGCGGGGGCCGGATACAGGTGCAAACGGGCACGCTGTCCGTGCTGGGCGGGTCTACAGTTCTGGCCTTGACACAAGGGAATGCCCCAGGAGAAGGCATTACAATTCGGGCGACCGATCGCATTGAAGTCTCATCTGCAGGCGTTACGGCAGATGATATCTCCAATGGCGTGTCTTATCTGAGTGCGATCGCCACTGATACTGGATCCGCTTCAACAGCCAGAGGCGGTAACCTCACCATTGCCACCCATGCGCTGCACGTCAGCGACGGGGCCCAACTTTCTGCCGCCGTTACAGGTTCTGGCAGGGGCGGGGATTTCATTCTCAATGCTCAAGATGTTGATATTAGCGGTGGTATTACCGGTCTAACCACTAGTGCGCTCTCCACCGCCGTCAACTTTGGGACAGGGCAAGGGGGCAATTTGCTACTGAACGTGGGCAACCTCCATGTGCTAAAGGGGGCGCAGTTGAATTCAGGTACCTTTGATGCAGGCAACGCGGGCACAATGAAAATCAACGCCCAATCCGTTCTAGTGGATGGCATTGGTGACCTTGGTACTAGTGATATTGTCTCCACTACAAATTTTGGCCCCGGCAATAGCGGCAGGATCGAAATTAATGCCGATCGCGTCCAAGTGACGAATGGTGGCCGGATTGCTACCAGCACCTTTACCACCGGAGACGGGGGGGCACTGGTGATTAACGCGAGAGACCTTGAAGTGACGGGAGAAAGTGGTAGAGGTCCTAGCCGCATTGCCACAGACACCGAAACTTCGGCAACAGGTAATGGCGGGCAACTCACCATTAATAGCGATCGCCTTCGGATTAGTGATGGCGGCAGAGTCTCCAGCGACACCTTTGGCGCAGGCCATGGAGGCGATATCTTTGTAAATGCTCAAGATATGCAAGTTTCAGGCACCACCACCTCGGGAAATCCTAGCCTCCTGCTCGCCTTGGCGCAGCGCAAATCAACCGGCAACGCCGGCAACCTTAGCATTACGACTAACCAACTACAAGTGACGGGTGGAGCCCAAATCGTTGCCGCCACCAGTAGCAGTGGCAACGCCGGTACCCTCACTGTCAATGCCGCCAGCATCGATCTAATCGGGGTTGGACCCAAGACCCGCAGCGGCTTGTTTGGCAATGCCCTAGAGTCTACTGGAGCCGGGGGGGATGTCCAAGTCACGGCCAATCGTTTGACCCTGCGCGATGGTGCAACAATCAATGTCGGCAACTTCCCGAGCAACAATCCAGCCATTGCCCCCGGCCAGGGTGCCGTTGGCAACGCTCAGATTAATGCCGCCCAGATTCAACTGGATAACGGTAGCATTACCGCCGATAGTGCAGGCGGCAGCGGGGGCAATCTCTTCTTGACCTCAGAGGCCCTAGTGCTCCGGCGAGGAAGCACAATCAGCACGAATGCTCAGGGGGCTGCGACGGGTGGAAATATCACCATCAATACCGATTTTCTAGTCGCTGTTCAAGCCGAAAACAGCGATATCACAGCGAATGCCGCTAATAACTTTGGTGGCCGAGTCATTATTGATGCTTTAACGATTTTGGGCACCGAATATCGCCCACAGCTCACTTCATTGAGCGATATTACGGCCACTTCAGCGCTAGGCCCTTTGTTTAATGGAGTGGTGGAGATCCGGACACCGGATGTTGATCCCAGCCAAGGGCTGACCCCGCTTCCTAGTGGACTGGTTGATGCCAGTAGCCAAATAGTGGCGGCCTGTGAGCGATCGCCCGGTAGCCAATTCCTGATTTCTGGACGCGGTGGCTTGCCTCAAGATGCCAGCCAACCCCTACGTAGCGCTAATGTATGGCAGGATCTGCGCCTTAACGCTACTCCGAGCCGTGTTACCACCCCGCAGTCGGCCTCTGCTATACCGGCCCCTCCTATCCGTATCCGTTCGGTCATACCGCGTACTGCTTTAGTAGAGGCGCACGGCTGGGGCATCACTGCCGATGGCAAAGTTGCTCTTGTCGCCCACGCGAGTCCCCAAGCAAGCAGCCCTCAGAAAATGTGGGCAATTCAGTGTCCGCGACAGCAGACCTTTTCGGCTGATCGGGTTCTTCCCTAGGTAACGCACGACCTCTTAGTTAACGCATTAGTTAACGCATTAGTTAACGCACTCCTGCTCTGACCGATTGAATACATTCACATAGACCCCCTCAAGAGAACCCGTATGAAGAGACTGAAGCCCCTAAAATCTCCCTGGAAGACGATTTATATCAGTCTCTGGCTCATGGTTTTGAGTTGTTGTCTGGTGCTTATTACTCACTCCGCGATCGCCGTTAGCCCGCCAAACTCTGCTTCGGCCCCTCTGATGGCCGCCCCGTTACCCACGCATAGTGCCGAGTCCCAACTCGATGCTGGGCGACAACACTACAGCGCCGGACGATTCATGGAGGCGGTTCAGGCATGGCAACAGGCCCTACACACCTATCAAGCTCAGGGCGATCGTCTTAATCAGGCCCTGAGTTTAAGTTACCTCTCCCTGGCCTACCAAGGCTTAGGGAATTGGCAGCAAGCCGAGCAGAGCATTCAATCGAGTCTTGATTTACTCCAGACAGCTCAGGGCGATCGCGCCGCCACCACGATTCTGGCTTTAGCCCTCAACACCCAGGGCCAACTCCAGCTCGCACAAGGCCAAACCGAAGCCGCTTTAGCCACCTGGGAAACTGCTGAGAAAACCTACAGCCAAGCCCAAGACTTTCCGGGCATTTTAGGCAGCCAAATCAATCAGGCGCAGGCATTGCAAAATCTGGGTCTCTATCGTCGCGCCCAATCCCTACTGGAGCGATCGCGCCAGCAGCTACAGCAGCAACCGCCCTCCGCCCTCAAAGTTTCCGGCTTGCAAAATCTGGGCAACGTATTGCAAATTGTCGGGGATCTGACTAATGCCAAAGGTGTCCTCGAAGAAAGCTTGAAAATTGCCCAACAACTAGACCTATCTACGGATGTCAGTGCCAGTCTGCTCAGCTTAGGTAATACTCTACGCGCCGAGCAGGATATTCCAGCAGCCCTCCAGTCTTATCAGCAAGCGGCCACCACAGCACCTACTTCTACTGCACGCATGGAAGCCCAAGTGAATCAACTGAGTCTCTTAATCGACACCCACAAAGTGACAGAAGCAGAGGCGCTACAGCAACAGATTGCTGATCAATTATCGACCCTGCCCCCGAGTCGCACTGGGATCTATATCCAAGTTAATTGGGCTGCCAGTGTGTTGCGCGGCCAGCAGCACGGTTTAATGTCGAACCAGCCCTCGCTAAAAGCGATCGCCGATCAACTAACTACAGCGGTACAGCAGGCCAGACAATTGCAAGATGCGAGGGCAGAATCCTTTGCTCTCGGTCATTTGGGTAGTCTTTATCTACGAACTGGGCAATGGCCAGAAGCGGAAAAATTGACCCAACAAGCCTTGCGAACTGCCCAGAACATTAACGCTGCTGACATCGCTTATCGCTGGCAATGGCAACTGGGGCAGATTTTTAAGCAGCAAGGCGATCGGGTCACGGCAATCATGGCCTATAACGAATCTGTAAACCTGCTCAAGTCTTTACGTCGTGATTTGATTGCCATGAGTCCCGACGTCCAGTTCTCCTTTCGAGAGTCCGTTGAGCCTGTCTATCGGGAACTGGTTACGCTCTTAGTCCAATCCACAACACCTACGCAGCAGGAACTTCAGCAGGCTCGCGACGTCATCGAAGGACTGCAACAGGCGGAATTAGAGAACTTTTTGCGATCGGCTTGCCTGGACATTCGCCTTAGCGATGTAGATAAGGCGGATCCAACCGCCGCTATCATCTACCCCATTATTTTGGAAGACCGTCTGACTGTTATCACCGCATTGCCGGGGCAACCACTGCAAGTTCACAACACACTACTGCCCAAGGCAAAAATTGAAACAACAATCGAGAAAACGCTAGAGTCACTTAACCCCTTGTTCTCTGATGAAGAACGCCTTCAGCTATCCGGCCAACTTTATGATTGGCTGATTCGCCCCGTGGCCGCAGACCTGGCCAAGAGTCCGGTAAAAACCCTGGTTTTTGTCTTGGATGGAGCACTGCGTAATCTCCCCATGGCGGCGCTCTATGATGGCCAGCGGTATTTAATTGAGAGCTATGGGGTTGCAATTACACCAGGCTTACAACTACTGGGTCCGCAAGAGTCTCTGGCCAAGGGCAAATTTCAGGCGCTTATTGGGGCGTTAACTGAGGCGCGTCAAGGCTTTGCGGCATTGCCCGGTGTGGCGGAGGAGTCCGAAAAGATTTCGGCCAAGCTTGCTTCTAATGTACTGCTCAACCGCAGCTTCACCCAGAAGGAGTTACAGGAAAAAATTCAGACTTCGGCATCGCCGATTGTTCACCTAGCAACCCACGGACAATTCAGTTCGGATCTTGAGAAGACTTTTATTCTGACCTGGGATAATCGACTCACAATTGAGGGGGTAAAAACTAGCTTGAAATCGCGTGCAGAAACCAATCAAAGCCCGATTGAGTTATTGGTATTAAGTGCCTGTGAAACCGCAGAAGGAGATAAACGAGCTGCCCTAGGATTGGCAGGATTGGCTGTGCGATCGGGTGCCCGCAGTACATTGGCCAGTCTCTGGGCTGTGAATGATGCGTCCACAACTGAACTTATGGTCCGATTCTATCAATCTCTGACCCGACAAGGACTCAACAAAGCCGAATCCCTCCGCCAAGGCCAACTCGACTTGCTAAAAACGGCGCAATATAGTCATCCCTTCTACTGGGCTCCATTTATCCTTGTGGGGAACTGGTTGTAGTCTCGTTAATTCCAATATTTCTGATTGAAATTTTTGGGGTGCAAACAGTTGGGATAATGATCGCTGAGATGAAAACTGTCAGCGCGCGAAATAAGATGTGGTCGGAAATAAAAAACCACGCTATGGGTAGTATCTAAATCAGCAATTTTCTGTGCTTAGTACGCTTTCCATAGCATGTGCCGCTTATTAGCGATAAGGTCTATAGAATATTCTGAGGAATTGCAAGGCATCCTTTGTTTGATTCTATATGCAAATCCTAAGTATTTTCACGCATATTAAATGGTTTCCAGCGTAATTCATCTTGCAAAATTCATCAAATATTCAATGTGTGCCATAGAAAATCCACCAAAGTAACTGGGAATAGCCATAAAATGGGAGAATCACAGATAGGTGATATTTGATACATGCCTGCAAGGATGGGTGGTGATGTCTTTTTCCACTCAGGATTTCATCTATTCGTGTAGGCGCTTGATCGACTCTCAGGCAGTGGGTCACTGTGGATGTCTCAGTGGATGTCTCAGTGTGACTCGGCATGCCTGAGTTTGTAGGTTAGCCAATTGATCGCCATTTAAGCCGTCCTCTAAGAGGGCTACACCATGCCAAAATATCCAATGATCAAACATCGTCACACTCTCTCTGCAATTCTTCTCACGGCGACACTTTACTGGGGAGGAGAAATTCTATCGATTGCTAATGCTGGGGCAAGTATACCGTTTAATCCTCCAACGGGTGGTGCGCCCAGTGGTAGAAGTGGTGCCTCCCGTGGTGATACAGCCTGCTCCGCGAATCCGGCAGAATTTACACACCGATTCATGCCACTCACACCGGCCAATTCCAACTATGGGCTGACTGTTGTGCCACGCCCAACATTGTTTGCCTATATTCCACCCTCTTCAGCCCCAAATGCCTTCTTTAGCCTGAAGGATGATACAGGTCACGTTCATTATCAGACAACCTTGCCTATCACTAAAGCTGGCATTCTGCGCATTGAACTGCCGGAGTCTGTCCCGCCGTTAGTGGTTGGTAAGCGCTATCGCTGGGGGATCGCCGTTTTGTGTGCTGGCAAACTTAAGCCAGATAGTCCGTTTATTAGCAGTTGGATTCAGCGGGTTGAGCCGTCTCCACAGCTTGTGGGTCAGATCAACCAATCGGCCTCAATTGAGAAGGCTACCCTGTATGGGACTAATGGTATTTGGTACGATACGCTCTCGACCCTGGCAGTGCTAAGGCAGCAACAACCGGGAAATTCCAAGTTGCAGTCGGCATGGAGTGAGTTGTTGAGTACAGTGGGGTTAAGTACCGTTGCCTCAGAACCAATAAATTAGCACTGATTCAGCACAACCATAAACCATAAATCACCCACCTCAAGAGAGGTTTGATATACAGTCTCGCTTGCGATTGACATCATGAGTCGATCTTTCATTAGGTCTACTGATGGTGTCAATTGTGCTGAAAGGGGTAAAGGTTAATCTTTGATTAGATTTCTAATGTAATGGAGATGATTTGGGCACTTTAAAAATGGAGTTATCTATCAACGTGGAATGAGAATCAGCTTGGGGCGCAGAGGGTTTCGGGGCAAACGATTTCGAGGGCATTGGCTTCAGGAATGGCAGTTGTTAGTGATTGCTCCTAGCGCCACGGCTTTTGTATTAATGGTTGCTGGATTGGGTCTGTTACAACCATTAGAGTTAGCGGCAGTTGATTTGTTTTTTCGCGCTCGTCCGCTGGAACCCCCTGATGCTCGGATTGTCGTTGTGACGATTGATGAGGAAGATATTCGCAAGGCGGGACAGTGGCCCATTCCCGATCAACTTTTAGCAAAGGCATTGTCCAATTTGAGGGCGCAGCAACCGCGCGTGATCGGGCTGGATATGTATCGCGACTTACCCGTAGAGCCGGGGCATCAGGATCTGGTGAATCTGTTTAAATCAACGCCCAATCTGATTGGCATCCAGCATCAGTTTGGAGGTAAGGGTGTGGCCTCGCCTTCTGTACTGGCGCAGTTAAATCAAATAGCAGAGGCGCATATTCCAGAAGATACCGATAAGCGGGTGCGTCGGGTCCTGCTAACAGCAAGTCAGGACGGTAGGGTGCACATGGGGCTAGGATTAGCGATTGCCTTAAAATATTTGGAACAAGATGAAATTACACCTGTTAGCGTTTCCGGCTTACCGGATGCTTATCAACTGGGTCGCGCGCACATTGAACTCCTGCGCCAGGATGATGGTGGTTATGTGCACCTGGATACGCGGGGCTACCAACTGCTGTTGAACTTTCGAGGATCGGGAGCGACTTTTCGGACTCTTTCGTTCACCGATGTACTGAATAATCGTGTGCCGGAAGATTGGGTTCGCGATCGCGTGGTTTTAGTGGGGACGACGGCGGAAAGCATCAAGGATTTTTTTCTCACTCCGTATAGTGATAGCCGGAATGGACAAACCGGTTGGACGGCGGGCGTGCTGATTCATGCCCATGCCATTAGTCAAATTCTGAGTGCGGCGATTGATGGTCGGCCCTTGCTAATTGGTTCTCCGGGTTCTCTGCGATGGCTCTGGACATTGGCCGGAGCGGTAATAGGCGTGTTGGTGAGCTGGAACATTCTGCATGCAAATTGGTTGTTCAAACAATTTACTTCGACTGGGGCGATATTGGGTACGGGGTTGGGCAGTAGCGGGATCCTGATCATTGGCTATCTGCTCTTTCTAAAAGGCTGGTGGATGCCTGTCGTGATGCCTATTTTTGCCTTAAACTTAGCGGCGATCGCCTGTTTTGCTTTGCATAGTTATAAGCTTCAGCGCCTTGCTTACTTTGATGGACTGACTCAAGTTGCCAATCGGCGCTATTTTGATTTGTATCTAGCGGGTCAGGTTCAGAAAAAGGGCTATTTATCGCTAGTGCTGTGTGATGTTGATTGCTTCAAGTTGTATAACGATACCTATGGACACCAAGCTGGGGATTTATGCTTGCAGCAGGTGGCCATGGCAACTCAGCGTGCGGTACGGGGCAGTGGTTTTGTGGCCCGTTATGGGGGCGAGGAGTTTGTTGTGGTCTTACCTCGTGCCGATGGGGCTGATGCGGCCCTAGTGGCTGAGCGAATTGTTATGCAAGTTAGAGGACTCCAACTTGCCCATAAAACTTCGACAGCAGCCAGCTATGTGACACTCAGTTGTGGTGTGGCGACGGTAGACGTTGATGATAAGAAGTTAGGCAGCGCGGATTGGTCGGGTAGCAATTTAGTGGCAGCAGCGGATCAAGCGCTCTATAACTCGAAACATAATGGTAGAGATCGCTTTACGCTCATCGATTATCCATAAATTAAGATTGGATAAGAATTAGATAAGCAATACATGCAGCCCAGTTTGAGTGCTTCCTAAGATCTGCCTGGGCACTTACACGGGCACTTACATAGTTGTGCGGAAACAAGCGTTCTGTACGGCTTCAAAGTTGCTTGGGGAGCAAGCCAGGGATGCTCACTAAAGCAAGCGCTTCAACCAGGCAAAAATAAAACCGACAGTGTTGTAAAACCCTGTCGGTCAGTCGTGTGTTCCCTGTTGATGACTCGGCTAAAGTTGAGTCTCCTTTATTATGTCTTGGGGGTTCGAGGGAAGAAGCGATCTCAATCAATCTGCCTTGTGATTCTGGTCACAGGTTAACCAGTATGTCAGGTATGCCAGGCGCTCGTCTGTCAGCGGGTTGGAAAAGTACGGGTAGACGGAGAGGGGCGTGGGTGGCCTGAACAGGGGGGGATTATCGAACGAGCAGTTGGCTGAACCAGTGCTCGAGGCGATCTCCCATGGCTGCTAAGGAATACTCGGCTTCGGCTTGCTGCCGACAAACGGCGCGATCAATAGAGTGAATATTAGCGATCGCGGCTACTAGCTCTGACACATTGTCCGGTGCCACCAGCCAACCCGTTTTGCCATCTTGCACAATTTCGGCGGGTCCTCCCCGTCGATAGGCAATGACGGGAACGCCACAGGCCAGAGCTTCAATGGCAACGTTCCCAAACGCTTCAATCCAATGGGGTGTCATCAGCAACGCGCGACAGGTGCCTAGGGCCTGCTGCAAGTCGGTGGTTTCTAAAAAACCGGCATAGTGAATGGGAGCGGTGGGATAGGTGCGACAAATGTGATCCCAGTACGCTGAATCTTGCATGACGCCCCAAATTTTGAGGGGGATATTGGTAATCTGGGCAGCGGCGACAGCATCTTCCAAGCCTTTTTCGGGGGAAATGCGCCCGACCCAGCCAAGGTGGTCTGCGGGGGTCGGATTGAATTGGTATTGGGATAGATCGAATCCATTGCCCATTACTCGGCAGCGATCGCCGAAGCCAAAGGTATCTGCCTGGGCACGGCTGTGGACCGCCACCGTGTGTGGAAAGGCATCGGCAACCTGCGCGATCGCTGCATCCATGGCATCGCTGAGGGATCCCATGCTAACCAAATGGGCAATGGGGCGTTGCAAAAAGGGCGTGAGGTAGAACGGCAGCCAGTCATAGGCAAAGTTCAGAAACAGGTCATAGGTGCTTTGCACTTGGCGTGCATAGTCCCACATATTGGCGAGGACCGAGTTACCAGGTAAGGTGATTGCTGCTGTCCGACCGGCTGTTTGGGCAGTGGTTTGCAGGACTCCGGGAATTTCTACTAAAGGAAAGACTGATTCTGATCCTGCGGGGGCGACGATCGTCATGTGATGATTTTTGAGAGTCAATGCCTTAGCCAGGTTGACTACGGTTAACTCCACGCCACCCCCTAAGCCGGAACCCAGCGGCCCAACGGAAGTGGACAGAAACAGGATTTTAAGGGGCGATCGCAGAGTGGTCATAGCATAGGTTTATCATCGCGTATCCAAGATAACGGATCTGATATTACTCCAGTTCTGTCAATGAGGCTGGGACTGGGTCTAAATCCACTGCCTCCGATGCCACGACTGCCGTGGTTACTGCTGTGTCTAACGTAGGAATTGTTTGGGGTTTACTGAACTTTTGGGCTAACACATCCCGTTGATTGATCAAATAAATGCTCACTAGGGTTAACATGACCCCCAGCCATTGAATTGAACTCAGCATTTCTGCCAAAAACAAATTGCCAAAAAATAGAGCAAATACAGGCGTCAAAAATGTTAGGGAGCTGAGGCTAGTTAAACTACCGCTGGAGGCAAAGTAGAAAAATAGGCCATAGGCGATCGCACTGCCAAACACCGTGGAGTAGCTGAGCGCGATCAGATCGGCAGTTTGTAGATGGTTCCATTGCCCTGTTTCGCCTAACGCTGACAGCCCAAACAGCGGTAGTCCACCCAAAATCATATGCCACCCGGTCGCGGCGATCGGATCGGCGTGCCGACTGACATAGCGCATTAAAATAGTTCCTACAGCCATAGACAACGAAGCTAACAACATTAACCATTGGCCATTCTGGAACAGGGCTGTGAGCCAATCAAAACTCGGATCAAATCCGTTTGCCAAGGTTCGACCTTGCCAAATGGCCACAATCCACTCATCGGGTAGCCCTAGCAAGCTAATCCCCACTACGCCAACTGCCAAGCCCATCCAGCCCCATAGGCCAATTTTTTCGCCAAATAGCCATGCCGCCATCAATGCCACGGCGATAGGCTGGGAGTCAATCATGACTGAGCCCAAGCCTGCGCCAGTGCGGACCAGGCCCTCTGCCAGAAAGCCCTGAAATAATGTGCCGTCCACCATGCCAAACAGCACAATCCACAACCATGCCTGGAGACCCTGGGGTTGGGGTTTACCGAGGGCGATCGCTGTCCCCAGGACCAACAGTCCCGCTGGCAAAAGTCGCACCCCTGCCATAAACAGAGGCGTAGAATTGGGAATCACGCCCTTCATGGCGACCATCGCTGTACCCCAAAAGAAAAATGGCGCAATCAATAGCAGCAGGGCCAAGGGAGAGTTCGATCGAGTAAGCTGAGAGTCCATGAATGAGGAAGGGGAGAAGGAGAGGCAATGTCATCCTATCAATCTTATACTTATGTTAAGTAGCCTACAAAACTATTCCGGTTAGAATTCCTATGATTTGGCCTTTTAAGCCCCGATTTCGGAAACAAATTGCCCGCATCGAGATATTCGGGGGCGATCGCGGGTGCCGCCCGTAAACATGTTCTAGAAGCACTCAAGACTGTGGAGGAGCGCAAGTTCCCGGCTTTACTGCTGCGCATTGATAGCCCAGGTGGGACGGTCGGGGACTCTCAGGAAATCTACGCAGCCCTCAAGCGCCTACAGTCCAAGGTGAAAATTGTTGCAAGTTTTGGTAATATTTCTGCCTCTGGTGGTGTCTATATTGGCATGGGGGCCCAACATATCGTCAGCAATCCCGGCACGATTACCGGCAGCATTGGCGTCATTCTGCGCGGTAATAATATTGAGCGTTTGCTGGATCGAGTTGGGGTCTCCTTTAAAGTTGTTAAATCGGGTCCTTATAAAGATATTCTGGCGTTCGATCGCGAAATGACTGAAGCAGAACGTCACATTTTGCAGGACTTAATTGACACTAGCTATGGGCAATTCGTCCAAACCGTTGCTGATGCGCGCAACCTCCCAATTGAAACTGTCAAAACCTTTGCTGACGGGCGGGTCTTTACCGGACAGCAAGCGTTGTCTTTGGGAGTAGTGGATCGCTTGGGTACCGAAGAAGATGCCCGACGGTGGGCCTGCGAGTTGGTCGATTTAGATCCCGAGAAAACCCGCTGCTTTACCCTAGAAGAGCGTAAACCCTTGCTGAGTCGATTAACTGCTCGCCAGCAATCTGCTATCGGTCCGCTGCTTTCCTTGCGGGGATTGCAGGCTGGAAGCACTTGGTTAGAATTTGAACTCGAAACAGCAGGCGTGCCACTGTGGTTGTATCGGCCTTAGCCATCGGTTTCACCAGAGGATTTGACCTGGAAGGGGGATAAGCAGTAGCCAATTGCCTGCGTAGTGGCGCAGAATTGCGCCATCCATCCGGGAATCGGGGCAAGATTTTTTGTCTTCATAGGGTACCCTCAGCTATCAGAGCGTTTCGGCTCATATGTCCTCTGTATTAAGAACGTAATTAAACTTTAGGTAGATTCCACGCTTAGCTGCTGACGCAACGACAAATATCAGGCATCATGGGATCTGGGAGTTCCTGGGATGGTGGAAGCTACCCAGCTAATGTTTCGATGTTTAAAGTTATGTTAAACGCACGGAGGTAGCAGCGTGGGTTGGCGAGTCAGAGCAGTTCGTGGGGCGACCACAGTATCCGAAAACACCGTCACCGCTATGCGGGAATCCGTGCATGAGCTTCTGGATGAATTAGAAGCCTACAATCGCCTTGATATGGAGGAGGTTGTCAGTGTGACGTTCTCTGTTACTCGCGATTTAGATGCGGCGTTCCCCGCGGCGATCGCTCGCGAGCGTCCCAACTGGTCCAATGTGCCTCTGTTTGATGTTCAACAGATGCATGTCGCGGGCAGTCTGCAACGCTGTGTCCGGTTTCTCATTCATTTCAATACCCCTGACCCAAACATCAAAATTTACCATCCGTACCTGCGTGGGGCCAGAAATCTACGGCCTGACTGGAGTATTACGCCGGCGGTAGCGCGCTCTACCAGCGTTCTGAAACAGCACCACTCCGTGGGGCATTAATTCGCACACTGTGCCCGGGTTTACAGCACCCAAGTTTTAGGTTGTTTGCAACAGACCGAACCTGCAACTAGCGGGTCGTTTGCGTCGCAATCAAAGTGGTTGCACTCGTCGCGTCAATGGGGCAAGAGAACAAAAATCCTTGCCCGTAGTCACAGTCAAGTCCGCGCAAAATATCAACATGAGCGGGTTGTTCCAAACCTTCTGCTACTACTTTTAGTCCTAATCGTTTAGCCAGTTCAATAATTGTTGAAGTGATTTCTAAATTGGTTTGGTTGGTATCAATATCTTGAATAAACGAGCGATCAATCTTTAAGGCAGTCAGGGGTAATGATTGGAGATAGGAAAGCGATGAATAACCTGTGCCAAAGTCATCGATTGATAAACCAATGCAACGCTCTCGAAGGTGTTCTAGAATATCAACGGCATCTTTAATATTTTCCATTAATACTGTTTCCGTAATTTCCAAGATCAAATTCTCTCCACTTAAACCGGAGTGATTGAGATTCTGATCAATGTGTTGGAGTAAAGTTGGACTCACGAGTTGCAGCCCTGATAGATTAACGCTAATTCGGGCAGGGGAAGCCTCGGCAAATTGGGCTTTCCAATACCCAAGCTGCTGACAGGCTTCTGCGAGTACCCAGTTGCCTAGCAGTACAATTAGCCCCGTTTCCTCTGCTAGTGGAATGAATTCTAGGGGCGAGATCCACCCTTGAGTGGGATGTTGCCATCGGACCAAAGCTTCAAAGCCAATCAACCGCCCTGTGGCTAACAAGAAAATGGGCTGGTAGTGCACCTGCAATTGTTGCGACATAATGGCTTCTTGCAAATTCACTTCCAAATTTAACCGCTCCATGGCGGTCTGTTGCATGCTGGCATTAAAGAAAATCGTGCGATCGCCGCTGCCCCGTCTGGCATAGTTAATAGCGGTGTCAGCGGCTCGGAGAAAGTCTTCAGGTTGCTCGTAGGAAAGATCGCTCAATACCAGTCCGACATGAATGAGTGACGATACAGCGATTCCATCCAGTTGGATTGGAGCCTCAAATAGCTGGTGTAGTTGTCTAACAGCGGCTTCAAGATGGGCTAGGGTTTCAACGGGCTGTAACAAAATTGCAAATTCATTCGTTTCTAGGCGGGCAACCGTTTTAGCGGGAACGCCCCACTGTGCCAACCGATGGGCAACTTCAATCAGCAGGCGATCGCTGAGACCATGCCCAAACCCAGATTTGATAATCGAATACCGTTCAATATCAAGGAGCAACACGGCAAAGGCAGTGCCCTGGGATTGGTGGAGGGTGATGCTCTGGGTGACTTCTTTGAGTAATCCATTCCGGTTGGGCAGGCCCGTGAGTTGGTCATAAAAGACCAAGTTGTGCAAGCGATCGAGGGCTTCCTGAAGTTGCTGCTGCTGTTCTTGCAAATGATGAACACAGGCCAGAGTTTTGTTAATGGTGATTTCTAGATCTTCAAAATCAATCGGCTTTGTTAAAAAGTCAAAGGCTCCGCGATTCATGGCGGTCCGAATATTCTTCATATCCCCATAGGCGGAAACGACAACGGCCTTGAGGGGGCGATCGAACTCGGCTAAGTTGGACAGTAGGGTTAAGCCATCCATCTCTGGCATCCGGATATCGGTCAGAATCATATCAATCGAATGAGATTCTCGCAGAATTTGGAGTGCTTCTACACCATTTTGGGCGAACTGAAAACTGAACTCTCCGGTTTGAATCTTTTTTCGAAACCGTTGCTGCATGAGACGTTGTATTTCCAGCTCATCATCAACCACTAAAATCAGATTCGATTTATTCTTCATAACTCTAATAAAGACTCGTTCCCAGCGCCCTCCATGGTCACTATATATCAAATAGCAATAGGATTATGTATTTTTGTTGTGGTTAACACGACGATAACCTCAGTGAATTCACTGAAATTACTGTGGATCGCCAAAGTTCCTTGGTGTTGTTGAACAATGATGTCGTGGGTGATAGACAGTCCCAATCCAGTGCCTGCGCCCGGGGGTTTGGTCGTGAAGAAGGGATCAAAGATCTTCGCTTGGATAAGGGGGGGAATCCCACAGCCATTATCGTGAATGCGAATTTCTACCTGTTCTCCTGCCTGTTGGGTCGAGATCACTAGGGTGGGGGTATAGTCTGCTGTGGTTTGAGCGGTCGCTGTTGCCAATTGGTGTTGTTTCATTCGCATAGCATCGCAGGCATTGTCAATCAAGTTAATGAAGGCCCGTGTCAGCGCACTGGGAATGACATTCACTACGGTTACCGCTGCGTCGTAATGGGTGTAGATGGTTAAGTGAAAGGTGTCGTCCTGTGCTCGTTTACTCCGGTATGACAATTGTGCGGCTTGATTGAGCAAGTCATGCAGTAGGATGGGTTGGGGGTTTGTCCGTCCATCATCCGTCCGGGCATGTTGCATCATGCTGGCAATGATGTGGGAGGCGCGCTGACTATGATGGCAAATAGTCGCGGCATTTTCCTGTAGATCGCTAATCAGGATGGCAATTAAGGCCGCGGTTTCCGGATCTTGAGCTGGCGTGATGGGCTGTAACGCATCCAACAGGTCTTGCGTAAGTTCGATGGAACCTTCGGCATAATTTTTGACAAAGTTAAGGGGATTGCGCAGTTCATGGGCGATCCCGGCGGTGAGCGTGCCTAAGGATGCCAGTTTTTCCTGGGCGATGATCCGCTCTTGGGCGGTTTTGAGCTCGACGGTGCGTTCTTCCACCCGATGTTCTAGGGTTTGAGAATAGTTTGCCAGTTGTTGGTTGGCGACTTCTAGCTGGTGGGCCTGCTGTTGGAGTTGGACTTCGGCGGCTTTGCGATCGCTGATATCCCGCACAATACCTTGCAGTCCGATCGCATTACCTTCGGCATCTTTAATGGGGGTCATGTTCACTGTTACCCATAGATAGCTACCGTCTCGACATAAGTGCCGAAACTCTACGTTTTGCTGCTTCTCTCCTCGCTCCAGCGACACTCTAGCGGGTGCAATAGCTCTGTCTAAGTCATCGGGATGAATCAATTTTGCAAAGGATTGTCCAATCCATTCAGATGGAGACAGTCCAAACATGGTCTGAAATTGAGGAGAGAGATAAGTCAACGTGCTGTCTGCTTGTGCCGCCCAGATCATATCGTTGGCTCCTTCCACGAGTCTTCTGAATTTGTTCTCACTCTCAGTTAGGGCGGCTTCGGCGGCTTTGCGATCGGTAATATCCGTGACCGTGCCGACATAACCGATGATGGTTCCCTCTGGGTCGTGTTCGGCGATCGCTTGGGCTAAGACCCAGGCTATTTGACCCGTAACGGCGTGCTGAAACCGGCACTCCGTCTGAAATCGACGATTAGACTGTGCTGCTTGGTACCATTCTGCAAACACACGTTCTCGATCATCCGGGTGAATCGCACTGCTCCAGCCCTGTCCCAGAGCGGCTTTCATGGTGAATCCAGCAATTTGGCACCAGCGTTCGTTGGCATAGATGCAATCCCCTTGCAGATTCGTGCGAAAGATGCCGACTGGGGCGATTTGAGCCAACATATGATATTGGCTTTCGCTGAAGCGTAAGGCTTGCTCTGCCTGATCCCGTTCTGCTTCGCTGCGTTTGCGATCGGTGATATCTTGAACTACCCCAATGAAATACTCTGGTTCCCCAGAAACATCGCGTACAAGAGAAGCAAACAGATTCACCCAAACGATGGACCCATTGGCATGGATGTAGCGCTTTTCCATCGCGAAGGAGGAGGTTTCTCCGGCGAGCAACCGGATAACATGGGCTTTGTTGTTTGCCAGATCATCGGGATGGGTAATACCGCTAATATGCTTGAAGCTCAGTGCCGCTTCGGAATAACCCACAATGTCGCAAAATTTCTGGTTCATGCGGACAATATTCCCATGGGTATCCATTTCGAGAATGCCGACAGCCGCTTGCTCAAAAGTGGCACGGAAGCGTTCTTCGCTGTCGCGGAGGGCAAACTCGGCTTGCTTGCGATCGCTAATCTCCATCAGAACGCCATCCCATATGACCCATCCATTCGCTTGCCGCTTCGGTTGGGAGGCAACCTGCACCCATTTCACTTTCCCACTGAGTGTCATAATGCGAAACTCTTGTCGAAAGGGGACGAGGTTCTCAGCCGATTGCCGGATTGCCTGAGCGATCCGAGACCGATCGTCGGGATGTTCAAAATCGCGTAGGCAGTATTGCCCTAAGATGATCGCTTCGGCGGTGACTTCATAGAGGTCGTGGCACCCTGAGCTGATATAGGATGTGAAAGAGGAGCCATCGTCAGGATTGATGCAAATTTGGACAATCACGCCTGGAAGATTATCCGATATGGTTTGGAAGCGCACCTCGCTAGAACGTAGGGCCTCCAGGGACTGTTGGGATTGTTGATAGAGTTGGGCGTTTTCCAGAGAAATCGCGGCTTGGGTACAAAGGAGGGTGAGGATTTCGATGCGATCGCGGGTAAACGCTCCCGCCGTCAGTTGGTTCTCCAAGTACAAAATGCCAATCAATCGACCCTGCTTGAGCAGTGGCATACACAACGCTGCTCGGATCGGATGATGTTGCCAATAGGGATCGACCACAAAGGGGCCGGTTGCCTGCGGATCATCCAGAATCAATGGCTCGCGATGATGACGCACCGCGTTCACAATTGTCAGAGGCAACTCCTGGCTCAGCTCCATCGGCAAAAATGGTAGCAGCACGGCCTGATCGGAATCATGGGCGATCATGGCCACAAGGCTCATCTGGTTATTGTTTGGTAAAAGTAGGATGCCTTTGGTGGCTCCGGCAGTCGCCAGAATCACCTGCATCAATTTGGTGAGCAGGTTTTCTAAGACAATTTCTTCTGAGATCGCTTGAGCCGCCCTAAATACTGAGGTGATGTCTAGGGATTGATTCAGTAACATCGTGCTGTTGCCTGAGGCGGCTATATAGGGCCTATTTTGCAGGATAGATATCAGTAAGTGAGGATAGCGTTGTTCTAAATCATTGGTTTTGGCTTTGGCGTCCCAGCGGGCATAACCGTAGTGGGCTTCTTGCATATAGCCTGCCGCGATTTTTTCCTTTCCCCATCCCAAATAGAACTTGGCCGCGAGCTCGTTAGCTAAAGCCTCTTCCTGAACATAACCGTTTTCTTTGGCTCCCGAAATGGCGCGATCGTACCAATCTCCAGCTTCATAATTCTTTCCTAAAACCCGGAGTTTTTCTGCCTCTACTAAATCAAATTTATGTTGATAATTCATCGGAGCGTGATGTCCCCAATGCTGTAACCTTGTTTGGTTTTCTGCAACTCGCTCTAACACCTCTAATGCCCGATCTGACTGTTGATTCAATTGTGCTAGAGCGATCAAAGAATCATACAAATAAAATGCTGGCTCACCAATTGTTCCCATGCCCCCCATAAAATAGTTTCTGCACTCAAGTGCATAGCTATTAGCCGATTCAATTTCTCCAAACAAAAAGCAAAGAGTCAACTTATATGAATAGAAAACATATAATCCATATAAATCATTAGTAGATTGCAACAGAGGAAGAAATTCTGTCTCTTGGAAAGCCAAGCCAGTCAGAATGGTCGGATCTTGTTCAAGATCTAATAAATTTAAAGTCACTTGCCAATGGATCAGACAGTAATTAGCTGTTCCCAATTGATTCAATTGGACTAAAGCATTATAGTAAGTGCGCGTATCTTGCTCCAAGTTACCAAGGGGCTGACCACACCAAAAAGAATTCCGACAGAAATTCTGGCCATTATATCCGGCGAACTCTGGGTTTCCAACTTCTAGCCCAAGTGTATACCCCTCTCTCAAGAGGGGTAATGTTTCTTTGATGTGAGATTTGCGATGGAGAATAAAACAACTCACGAGGAAAAATACTTCAGGCTTAACGGCTTTATCATCAAATTTTGAAGCCAAATTCCACGCCAACCGCCCAAACTGTTCAGCCAAATCAATATTTTGCGATATATTACAGAGAATTAGACTATAGCAAGCGTAGTTACCAGCGGAAATAGATATATTGCCGTGCTTTAGAGATAATTTGACTAATAAGCTAGCTAGTAATGGATACAAAAGAGAGCCACTCGTGAAAGCGGCTGACAGGATGCTGCTGGCAATCTGAACAATGGCAATTTTGCTTGCTTCTGTCATGACAGGAAGGGAGATATAATCTTCAATCTTTCTGTCGCCGATTAGTTCGCTAATATCTTGAATGGACTGTTGGATATCTTCTAGCGTGGGTAATTCGGGTATTGTTACATCTAGCTTTTGTAGTATCTGCTTACCGAGTGTAATCACTTCAGTGAGTTTGCGCTGGGAGGTCTTTGCTTGGATTCTAAAGCGGTAAACATTGATCTGTTCCAGCAAGGAATGTGCCTGTTCAATGACAATGTCAATAAACCGCTCCATTGCCTCAAAATTACCGTTTAGCATAGATACTTCCGCCGCTAATTCATGGAAGACAAGGCTGATTGCATACTGCCGTTGCCAAGTATTTTCTCCCAGCAGTAATAATCCCGCTGAGGCATATTCACATGCTGCTTGATAGGCCGTAGCAGTTCTGGCTTTGCGACAGGCGAGGAGGTTAAGCTGTGCAAGTTCATCTCGTTCAGATTGTTGGGGAATTAGCGCCGTCCCATAATTTAATTGATTCACTAGTAGAAAAATTTTCTCTTCCCTGGCGGCTGGGGAAATTTGTTGCAGGAGCAGTTGTCCGATTTGGTAATGAGTCGTGTATTTTTTATCCTCAGGAATCAGAGAATCGGCGGCTTGCTGGACGCGATCGTGCAAGAAACGATACGCACAGGAACCAGAATTCACCCTCCAGAATTCAGACAAATTGTCACTTCCGTCTCCTGTCTCCCGTCTCCCGTCTCCCGTCCCCCGTCTCCCATCTCTTGGCCCCTCCTGAAAAAACTTATAGATTTGATTCAAGGGAATGATTAGCCCTTCTTGCAACGCCCGCCATAATGCCGTTGCCGTAGCGATCTCCGACTGCTCTGAGACGATCGCCAAAGTCTTCAAATCAAATTGGTTACCCATACACGCCGCCAACTTCAACACCTCCTGCGTCTCGATTGGCAATTTCTGCAACTGGAGCGCCATGAACTCTACAACATCATCGGTCAAGGTCAACTGCCGCACTGATGTCAGGTCACATTGCCAGTAGCCCAAATCCGGTTGGAACTGAATCCAACCATCCCCATGGAGGGCCTTGAGCAACTGAGTGGTGAAAAAGGGATTTCCTTGGGTCTTCTGATAGACCAATTCGGTCAAGGGTTGAGCCAGTGGGTGAGTGCAACTCAGGGTATCTGCCACTAAGTGATTCACCGTCGGTTCTGCTAAGGGGGCAAGGGTAATGGTCTGAACGGTTGCTTTGGCTTTCTGAATCTGTTCCAGCGTCAGCATCAAGGGATGAGCGGGAAACACTTCATTGTCTCGATAGGCCCCTAGAATCAGTAAATAGCCTGAACTGGCCTGACTCATCAATACATTGAGTAAGTTCAGAGAGGCCGAATCCGCCCATTGCAAATCATCCAGAAACATAACTAGGGGATGCTCCGGAGTGGTGAAGACCTGGATAAATTTTTGGAACAGTAAATTGAAGCGATTTTGAGATGCATTTCCAGACAGTTCTGGCACAGTTGGCTGTCGCTCAATAATCAGTTCTAGTTCCGGAATCACCGCCACGATCACTTGTCCGGTTTCACCCAGAGCGGCAAGAATCTTAGCCTTCCAGGCGGCCAGTTGGGCATCGCTCTCACTGAGCAGTTGTCCCATTAAATCGCGGAAGGCTTGCACAAAAGCGGAAAAGGGAAGATCGCGATTGAATTGGTCAAACTTGCCTTTGATAAAATAACCCCGTTGCCGAACGATAGGTTTATGGACTTCGTTGATCACGGCTGTTTTGCCAATCCCAGAAAATCCGGCCACGAGTAACAATTCATTGACACCTGCACTCACCCGGTTAAAGGCACTCAGCAGCTCCATGACTTCCGGTTCTCGCCCATAGAGTCGTTCGGGAATCAGGAAGCGATCGCTGACATCCTGCTGCCCTAAAGCAAACCAAATCGGTTGACCTGTGGCCTGGAGTTGTTCCAGGCATATGGCTAAATCATGTTGCAGGCCCAAGGGACTCTGGTAGCGGTCTTCGGCATTTTTAGCCATCAGTTTCGCTACGATTTCGGAGAGGATAGGCGGCACCGCTGGATTCAGACTGTGCACCGCTGGCGGTTGCCGGGTCAAGTGGCAGTGGAGCAGTTCCATGGGGTCATCGGCTTGGAAGGGCAGTTGTCCGGTCAATAGTTCAAATAGCGTGACGCCCAAAGCATAAAAATCACCGCGGTAGTCAATTCCCCGATTCATTCGCCCGGTTTGTTCTGGGGCCATGTAGGCCAGCGAGCCTTCTAAGACATCGGGGTTTTGAATTTCCTGGGTTTCTCGGGGGAGCAGTGAGGACATGGAAAAGTCAATGAGCTTCACCTGTTTCGTTTCCGGATGAATCAGGATATTGGCTGGTTTAATGTCTTTGTGGATGACGCGGTTTTTGGATAGGCCATGCAGGATGGTGGTGAGTTGCAGGGCGATCGCCAATACTTCCCGCACGCTCAAGGACTGATCAGCCTGGTAATCGGCGAGGGAACGACTGCCGTCATCTGGCATTACCAAGGCAAACCCGTGTCCAGCGGGAACTAGGTCGAGGGGCTGCACCACATTGGCCAAAGGCAGGTTTTTGGCGATCGTGTAATGGTTTCGCAGCCGCAGCAAATCATGCAAAGTCGGGAAATTGTCTTTTAACAACTTCAACACCACAGGATGCGCATCGGCCAGACGCGTGCCCCGATAGACCAAGGTTCTGGCACCGCGATACAGCAGTTGACTGGGACGATAACCTTCGATAGCGGGAAAATCGGTGTCCATAATTCCTGACTCTGTGCTGTCCTTCTATACTGCCATTCCATGGGGCCTGAGCTGTTCTGATTCAGCTTTTCGGCTTAGGCCCAGAGCGGCCCAATTGGGACCAAAATACTGGAGTCTCGGTTGAGACTGTACCCCATCGCTGATTTTTCAGCTTCCAAATGCGTTGCCCAGCTTCTCAACTCGGTCCGGTGGAACGCGCCGCACGGGGTTCCGGGTGTTGCCTGAATCCTTCGCTCGGATTACCAGCCAATGCGGCATAATGAGAAAGTTTTCTAGTGGCTCAGGCCGCATTCCCATGGGGGGCAACTCCCCTGTGATCGCCAGACACATTCTTTTCTTCGTTCCTTTCAGCCAGTCCAGAACCTATGCGCACCCACTACTGCGGCGATGTCCGAGCCGAACATATTGGTAAATCCGTCACCCTATTTGGCTGGGTCGATCGCCGCCGGGATCATGGGGGAGTCGTGTTTGTGGACCTGCGCGATCGCACGGGCATCGTCCAAATTGTCAGCGATCCCGAACGCACCCCCACCTCCTATGCCCAGGCGGAAAGCTTGCGCAATGAGTATGTGGTTAAAATCTCTGGACGGGTTACCCAGCGGCCCGACGACTCGTTGAACCCTCGGTTGGGGACGGGCGAAATCGAGATCTACGCCGATCGCGATCGAAATTCTCAGTGCGGTGCGCAAGCAACTGCCCTTTCAGGTGTCCACTGCTGACACGGAAACCGTGCGAGAAGAACTGCGCCTCAAGTATCGCTACCTGGATCTGCGGCGGGAACGCATGGCCAAAAATTTGCAATTGCGCCACGCCCTCATGAAGACCATTCGCCGCTATCTGGAAGACCAGGAAGGCTTTATGGAAGTGGAAACCCCCATTCTGACTAAGTCTACCCCAGAGGGAGCGCGGGATTACTTGGTGCCGTCCCGCGTTAACCCTGGCGAATGGTACGCCCTGCCCCAGTCGCCGCAGTTGTTTAAGCAATTGCTAATGGTGGCGGGGTGCGATCGCTACTATCAAATTGCCCGTTGTTTCCGGGATGAAGACCTGCGGGCCGAACGTCAGCCGGAATTTACCCAACTGGACATGGAAATGAGCTTCATGACCCAGGACGAAATTCTGGATTTGAACGAGGGCCTGATCTGCCATATTCTGAAAACTTTTAAAGGCGTGGATTTGCCCCGGCCTTTCCCGCGCCTCACCTACGCCGAGGCCATGGATAGGTACGGCTGTGACAAACCCGATACCCGCTTTGGTTTGGAGTTGGTTGATGTGTCCGATGTGCTGAAGGACTCCGGGTTTAAGGTGTTTGCGGACACCGTGGCCAAGGGTGGAATTATTAAAATTTTGCCGATTCCCGGTGGTAATGAGGCCATTTCCAATGTGCGGATTAAACCAGGTGGCGATTTATTTAAGGAAGCTGCCGAGGCCGGAGCCAAAGGACTGGCTTACATTCGGGTGCGGGAAAATGGCGAAATTGACACCATTGGGGCCATCAAAGACAATCTCACCGCCGAGCAAAAACAGGAACTCCTGACCCGCACGGGTGCCGAAGCGGGCCACCTGCTTTTGTTTGCTGCTGCGGACGCCAATACCGTCAACAAAACCCTCGATCGCCTGCGCCAATGCCTGGGCAAAGAGCTGGGTCTGATCGATCCGGAGCAACTCAACCTGCTCTGGGTGACAGATTTTCCAATGTTTGAGTGGAATACCGACGAAAAACGCTGGGAAGCCCTTCACCACCCGTTTACGGCCCCCAATCCTGAAGATATAGCGGATCTGACTACGGCTCGGGCCTTGGCCTACGATATCGTCTATAACGGCTACGAAGCGGGCGGCGGCAGTGTGCGGATTTTCCAGCCTGATCTGCAAGCCCAAGTGTTTGCCACGATTGGCCTTTCGGATGAAGAAGCGCAAGAAAAATTTGGCTTCTTCCTGGAAGCCTTTGAATACGGAGCCCCGCCCCATGGTGGGATTGCCTATGGGATTGATCGTTGGGTGATGCTGCTGACGGGCGAAGAGTCCATCCGGGATGCAATCGCCTTCCCCAAAACCCAACAAGCCCGCTGTCCGCTAACCAATGCCCCTGCCGGTGTGGATGTGAAACAGTTAAAGGAATTGCATGTAGCCTCCACGGCCAAACCCAAGCCCTAGCGCCCGTTGGCAGTCAGCAATCAATCGGCAAAAAGAAGACAGTGAAGAGCGGGGGTAAGGTCTGCGCGATCGCAGTCAGCTATAGGTCAGTCAGCGGTATGGCGGCTCAGTTACAATGGCGGCATACTAGCGAAATCGCATTGCCACATCCTATGGTTCAAGCCCAGCCGCGATTTTTGAGCTTTGAAGAGTATTTGGCCTACGATGACGGGTCAGATGTCTTGTATGAGCTGTTCAATGGAGAACTGATCCCCATGCCGCCTGAGTCCGGTGAAAATGCCGAAATTGCTAGCCTGCTCTTTTTGGCGTTTGTGGCAGTAGTTGGGTCGAAGCGGGTCCGGGGGCATGGGCTAGAACTAGAAGTGCGGGGAGAGCCCAAGAATCGCTACCCGGATTTGACGATTTTACGCGAGGAGCATGTGGCCTTATTGAAGCCACGGAATACCATTCGGCTGATGATGCCGCCGCCGTTGCTGGTGGTGGAGGTGGTCAGTCCCGGCAAAATTCAGCGGGAGCGGGATTATACGCGATCGCAGTATCAGGATCTAGGCATTGGGGAGTATTGGTTGGTAGACCCACAGACTCAGGAGATTACGGTTTTAGCAATAGCCGCAACGGGATATCGCGACGTGGGCGTGTTTGCCGGGGATTGCTTGATCCTCTCCCCCAGCTTTCCCCGACTGGAGCTCATAGCCGGTCAGGTTTTTGCCTAGGTAGCCCGACGGGGCATGCCTTTAATTTTCCCTATAACTCCGAAAATCAGAGCCAACTGCCAAAACTTGTATTACAATATTACTTCTGTAGTACTTGAACTCTGGAAGATGGCGACGGCGATTTCTTCTATAGAGAGCTTTTATCCCCGTGATGTGGCCCAGGCAGTGCCACAGGCTAGAACGATGGTCTGATAGGGTCCGATATTAAGGGTCCAATATTACAGCGTGTTTCGGAATGGTCACGAACTCAGGGAGTCTTTATGGCGAAGTTTACTGACATTCTCCGCTACTACCGACACTATCTGCCCATTACGGTATTTAGTGTGGCAGCGATGAGTGCGTTTGAAATTATTGATTTATTTGGTCCCTATGCGATCGGACAGATTTTGAATGTATTGTCGGGGCAGGCGATCGATGCCCCTTTGCAAGCCCTAACCCAAACGTTGGCAAACCTAACGGGGCAGACTGTCAGTGCCAATTTTTCGCTGATTGTGCTGCTCGTGCTCGTGTGTCTTGTCTCTGTGGGGCGCGCGCCGATTCAGCCCTGGTTAGGTCCATGGTTTAACTGGGATGCAGCCTTTCGGGCACGGCGAGAGCATGCCCAAAAAGCGTTGGAAAAAGTGTTGACTCTGCCGCTGGAGTTTTATGACGAGAATAATCCCGGACGGATTGCGGCGCGGGTGGCTAAGGGATTGTCGAATCACACCTGGACCTATCCAGAGGTGACGGGACAGTTGTTTCCCAAATTCTTTCGAGTGGTTGGTATTTTTGTGGTGATTTGGCTGATTGATTGGCGCATTGCTATTTTATTGCTGGTGTCGTTTATCGGCATTCTGTGGATGGATCTGGCGGGTCTGAAGGCGATCGCCCAGCGGGAAGAACGCCTGGATAAATACATGGAGGACACTGAAAGTCGCAATTCTGAAATCATCACCAACATCAAAACCGTCAAAGCATTTGCCACAGAGGCGGAAGAGTTAAAGCGCCAAACCACGCGGCTGGAGCGGGAGTTCAAGGTGCTGGACTATCGTATCCATATGGATTACGTCAAGTTGGGGACCTATGAACGGACCATTGTCCAAACCTGCACATTTTTGGTGCTGGCTTTAACCCTGTGGGCGACGGCAGCGGGCCGGATTTCCCTGGGACATTTTGTCACCACGCTGACGATTTCCAGCATGGCCTATGCCGAGGTGGAGCCGATTTGCAACATTGCTGAACACTTTGCCAAACGCTATGCCTCGATGATTCGGTTTCACCAGTTTATGCAATTGCCCGTCGGGCAGGATGCGGGCAGTTTGGTGGTGGATGCCAAGGCACCCGCCTACGAATTCACCGGCAAGGTGCATTTTGACCATGTGCGGTTTAGCTACAATCCGGGTCGGCCTGTGTTGCAGGACATTAATCTGCTGATTGAACCTCGGCAAACGGTAGCCCTAGTGGGGCGATCGGGTTCGGGGAAATCAACCTTGGTGAAGTTGCTGTTCCGCTATTTTGAAGCGGAGTCAGGCAGTATTCTGATCGATGGTCAAGATATTCGCCGTTTGGATGTGACGGGCTATCGCAAACGATTGGCGATCGTGCACCAGGAGGTGGATGTGTTCAACGGTACCTTGATGGATAACCTGCTCTATGGCAATCCCCAGGCCACTTTGGAGCAGGTGAAGGAAGCCTGCCAGATTGCGCAAGCGGATGAATTTATTCAGCACTTACCCGATGGCTACGGGACGATTGTTGGTGAGCGTGGGGTACGGCTATCGGGTGGCCAACGGCAGCGTTTGGGGATTGCCAGGGCGCTGATTATGAATCCTGATGTCCTGATCTTTGATGAGGCGACATCGAGTTTGGACTATGAATCGGAACGGGCGATTCAGTTGGCCATGCGATCGCTGCTGGGTACCCGCACCCTGATCATCATTGCCCACCGTTTGAGTACTGTGCGCGAAGCTGACCAAATTGTGGTTCTTGATCAAGGTCGCATCCTAGAGGTGGGCAATCACGAGCAACTGCTAACCCAGGGAGGGATTTATCAACGCTTGCACTCCCTGCAAGAAACGGGTGAACTACTAGCCTAAACTTAAGCTAATCCCCGTGGAGTGGGTGAATAAACCGAGTTCCTCGGGCCTTGGCTTGAGGAACTCGGTTTAAAAGGGCTTTGTTGCATAAGTCAAAAAGAGACGCGTTGCGGATGTGGTATTGAGCTTTCATAGCAGGTTTTTGTATGGTAACTGAAATTTACCATGCCTCTCCCGCACCCAATCCTTCTTTCATACAACAACGCCTGTTACAAGTGAAGGTAGCGAATCCAGTGCAATGGCTTTTGGAGGTGATGACTGATGCAAACCCATCAGTTGAGTCCGGCGCAATTGCGGCAGATCGGTATTGAGGCTTTGGTGCAGGCGTTGGGTGCGGTGGGGATGGCGCGGTTTTTGCAGCAGTTTGAGCGGGGCAGCGGGGACTACACCCGCGATCGCCATACGGTTTTAGCTGACATTAACTTGGAAGCGGCGATCACTCAAATTAAGCAATCCCGAGAGTGAACAGGTAAACGTAAAAAGACGTGCTGGGAGTTGGGATGAAGGTCAGTCAGGAGATTGACTAGGCGAGGAGAGAGATTATGGTCAAACAGAAGTTTCCTGCCGCGCTTGTCAAGGTCTTTTGTTCGTGATGACCTCTGGTCGGTCATTGACCATCGGCGGCATAGGCGAGGCAGGCGAGAATATCGGTGGGGGTGAGGTAGGGAAAATCGGCCAGGATTGCCTGGGGGTTCATGCCGGAGGCAAGGTAGGAGAGGACATCATAGACGGTGATGCGCATGGGGCGGGTGCAGGGTTTGCCGCTACGTTTGTCCGGTTCGAGGGTGATGATGTCTTGGTCGTTCATGGGGGGGAAGTGCGATCGCTTCTCATTTTAGTAAGGTGATTCTCCGGTGGAGAGGCTGCGCCAACACTCCCAAAACCACGAGGCTTTTCGTGTCAGGTTGCCTATCTCTCAAGATACAAGGGTTGGCACCGCCCACAATCAGTGAACCGTATCATGTTGGTAGCTTTGGTGGGCAATGCCCGCCCTGCAGAATTTCTACTCGCTGGACATCTTGTAACAGCGGAGTAATATAGCCGCAACGCCAAATTCAAAAATTTAAACGGGGTCGAAGGCTTCCGCCATTGACCGAAATGGGAGCAGGGTGTTTCCTGTAGTTTGAGCTTTTGTCTAAACGCTGCTCACGTACAGAAGCGCTGCTTTCCATGTTGGAGACCCATGAAGATTGCCTTGCTTGTTTGGAACAATTGCGCTGGCGGGGTACACCCACTTGTCCATACTGCGGAGAAATTAAAGCAACTTCGTATAAAAAAGAACATCGATACAGATGCAATGGCTGCTTTACTTCGTATAGTGTGACAGTCGGAACATTATTCCATAAAACCCATGTGGACTTACATACTACCCAGAGCGCCAAATAGTTAACATGGTAATGTAGCTATTCCAGGAAGAAGCCATGCAACTGAAAGATGCTCGACACCTATCTCCAGATGCGCAAGAAGCCCTGCGTTATCGGGTGGTCAGTGCAATTGAGAATGGCATGAGCAAGTCAGAAGCGGCTAGGGTCTTCAGTGTTTCAAGAACGGCTGTGCATCATTGGACGAAAGCCGTCAACGAACAAGGCCGTCGGGCATTGAAGGCGAAAAAGCGAGGGCGATGCAGCTCATCTCGGTTAGCCCCTCACCAAGCGGCAACAACGGTTCGCCTCATTACCCAGAAGTGTCCAGAACAATTAGACTTGCCGTTTGCGTTGTGGACGCGCGAGGGAGTGCGCCAATTGATCGAGCAGCGCTATGGCATCTCGGTTTCGGTCTGGACGATTGGCCGGTATTTGAAACGATGGGGGCTGCCCCCTCAGAAACCGTTGCGACGAGCTTATGAGCAAGACCCCAAAGCGGTTAAACAGTGGTTAGAGGTGGATTACCCCGCGATTGTCAAGCTCGCAAAACAGGCGGGTGCCGAGATACACTGGGGTGATGAAATGGGACTGCGCTCAGACGACCAAACCGGACGCTCCTATGGCAAGCGAGGGCAGACTCCGGTGATTCCTGGCACCGGACAACGATTTCGTTGCAATGTGATCTCAACGCTGAACAATCACGGCGCCCTGTACTTCAAGTTGTTCACACAAAACTTCAATGGCGACGTGATGCTGGACTTTTTGCGTCGCTTGATTGGGCAGATTCCCCAAAAGGTATTTTTGATTGTGGACAAGCACCCGGTGCATCTTTCGGCGAAAGTCCATCGTTGGTTGGAGAAACATGCTGAGCGGATTCGGATGTTTTTGTTACCCTCCTATAGTCCAGAACTCAATCCTGACGAGTTGCTCAACCACGATGTCAAAGCGAATGCTGTGGGGCGAAAACGAGCGAAAACCAAGCGTGAGATGATGGAGAATATTCGTCATCATTTACGTCGTCGGCAACGACAACCAGAAATTGTAAGACGCTTCTTTCATGAAGAACATGTGACTTATGCGGCCTAAAAAGTGTTCACTATATCCTGCTCAGGTTATGCGTGAAGAGAACACATCGGAATCGTTGCCCGTTATCACAGTTAGCAATGCTGATCGGCTTCTGAACGATTCTGAATATCGAGGGCGATGTGTTGAAAGTTTGACTAAAATCGTACTTGATATTGATACTTATCGGGGTGCAAGACGGATCTTCATTCCATAGTATCAAACATTGTCAATCTCGTTCACATTGTTGAAAAACACGGCATAACAATCCCGTTGCACGCCGACCGTATTAAGTTGGCCGTTAAGACCGCAAGGCTTCTGCGGCGGGTGAACGGGGCCGTTATGTGGCTAAGAGGGTGTTTTAAAAGTGAGTGAGAGCGTAGAAAAGCTTATCAGTATTAAGCATTAAGCCTGATTGACTGACAAATCTCTTGAGCACCTTGCCCAGAAAGGGCTTCAGTCTTTCCGGCGGCTATGCCTTGAAAGCTACTGCTGGAAGAGATTTTAGGAATCTACCAAGAAACCCGAAATCGACCAAACCTGACCAAAACCTGAAACCTTTACACAATGGGTTTTCCAGGACTTTTGTCAGTCAACCAGGGTTGTGGCAGCAAGTTAAGAATTGTCGGTTTTCGTAAATACGTATTGACACTGTACATACGCCTTGTCTAGAATAATGGGTATAGACGCTTACTTTGTGCTGAGTTGGCATTACCTTTATCTGGAATGCAGAAAAGGCGCGGATTAATCTCAATAAGCACGATGGGGTTAGCTTTCAGCAAGCGGCTGAGGCATTTTTTGATCCATTCCTCATTCTGATTAATGCCAGTCGCAACGATGAAGCAAGAGATGCCGTGATTGGCCTGGATACTCGCTATAACTTGCTCTATGTCGTGCATATTGAGCAAGAGGGGGATTGTATTCGGATTATTTCTGCGCGTAAAGCAACCCGACAAGAGAGGATGAACTATGAAAGTTGAAGCCTTGAAGAAAAGACTGGATAAGAATCGGCCGATGTCCAGTGTGACGATTCGGATGCCGGAAGATGTTGTGGAAGACTTGAAGCGAGTTGCACCACTGTTAGGTTTCTCTGGGTACCAGCCATTGATTCGCGCTTACATTGGGCAGGGATTACGCGCCGACTTAGAGCGATTTGAAGGTGAGACGGTGAGTGCATTGATTGCTAGCTTGAAGCGGCGGGGTGTGAGCGATGCCGTGATTGATGAAGCGCTGAGCGAGGTTGTGCAAGCGGCAGCCAGCTAATCCGTGAATAGAACATTATCAAGCAGAAGCTATCCAACAGGAGACTGCGGCCAGTTATCAGGCCAGAGTCTGAAACAGGGCCAGGTTTGTTAGTAATGCATCTGAAATGCATCTGAGTTTCTAGCCTGAAGCTCCTAGTCCAGCCAAATGGCAATGGCAGTCGGGCCGGGTGAGAAGAGATTCCGCCAGCGTATTGAGCACCGTAGCCGCGAGCATCCCGCCACCCACCGTACCCTCCAGGGTGATGTAGGGAATCGGGCTGTGGATCAGTTGCCGTTTCGCAGCGGGAGCGTGGCTGAAGCCGATGGGCAGGCCAATTACTAGAGCCGGAGCAATTTGTTGTTGGGCGATCGCCCGGTTGATCGCCAGCAATACCGAGGGCGCATAGCCCACAATCACAATGCTGCCCGCCGGAATTTTGGCAACGGCCCCCGGCCCCTGCTGCCAAAAGCATTGTTCAGCCGCCGGGGCATTATGCACATGGGGATCCTCAATCAGCACCGTAATGGCACAGCCCAGATTAGCCAGCCGGGTTTGATCCAGCGCCGAGGCCACGGCGGAAATGTCCACAATCACCTGACAGCCTGAACTGAGGGCCTGCTGTCCAGCGGCGATCGCATCAGCACTGCGGCGCACAAACGGGGCGATGCTCACATCCCCACAGGCCAACACCAAGTTGGACAAGAGATCGCGATCAATTTCAGAGAATTGAGACAAATCCGGCAGCAACCGCTCCAGGGATTCTTGAAAGGTCTCCGGATGCTGATGCACGGGCGCATCCAGATCGTGCCAAAGCTGGGTTAATTCGCCCAGGTTAGCTTGGCTGTCGGCATCCAGTTGCTTAATCTGAGCCAGCACTTCCGCTTGCACGTCCTGGCAGTAATGATCTCGGCCCAACAGCCCTTCCAAGGCCAAGGCAGTGTGTCGCAACTGGGTCATTTGCCGCAGCACGGTTTGATACTGTCGCTGAAGCTGCTGGATCAAGGTAGGGGTTTGGTCCGCGTGGGGCACGCCTTCCAGCAATTGCTGAATATGGGAAAGCTGGAATCCCTGCTGCTTCAGGGCGACAATCCGCTTGAGCCGCTGGACATCCGGCTCGGTGTAAAGCCGATAGTTACTGGGCGATCGCGCCGGGGGTGGCAGCAATCCCAGTTGATGGTAATGCCGCACCATCCGGGGGGTCAGCCCACCCCCCACCGCATCGGTTAATTCTTTAATCGTCAGAGCCTCTTGAGTCCTCAGCGGCTCTTTAATCGTTAGCGGCATTACCATTTCCCGATCCTCTCCTTGAGCCATTATGTCCCGATTCTAGCGCCTGGGGGCTTGACCTTAACATTAATGTCAAGGTTTACCCTGGGAGGGTTATCTACTGGAGTAAACCCATGGTGGCTCGCTTTCGACCGCAGGTAGGGCTGGATCCCGAGGGTGTTGCCGCCCTACTCTGCGGCCTGTGCGTGATCGGGGGCTGGCTAGCGCTGCATTTTGCCTGGGTGGGCCTCGCCCTGCTGCTGTTACCGTTGGCCTACGGCATCGGGGGCTATGGCGGTGCGCGATCGGGATTGACGACGCTGCTGCAGGAGCAGGAATTGGATGTTGATTTGCTGATGATTGTGGCGGCCTTGGGCGCAGCCGGACTGGGACTCTGGCAGCGGGACTATTTTTTGATTGTGGATGGAGCCGTCTTAATTCTGATTTTTGCCATCAGTGGCGCGCTGGAAAGCTATGCCATGGGTCAGACGGCGCGCAGCATTCAGAGTTTGATGAAGCTGACTCCCGACATCGCCCGCGTGTTGGCAGACGACGATCAGGAATCTCCACGGGCGATCGCCCAGTTGCGTGTGGGCGATCGCCTGCGGGTCAAACCGGGCGAACTCATTCCTGTGGACAGCCAAATTGTGGCGGGCACATCCACGCTCAATGAAGCCGCAATCACAGGCGAATCGATGCCCGTCACCAAAACCGTCGGCGATGGCGTATTTGCAGGCACGCTTAATGGACAAGGTTCCCTTACTCTATTAGTGAATCAACCGCCGGAAAGTAGCCTGATTCAGCGGGTGATTCGGTTAGTGGAAACCGCGCAACAGTCCGCCCCGCCCTCGCAGCAATGGTTGGAACAGGTGGAGCGGGGCTATGCCAAAGTCATCGTGCTCGTCGGTCTGGCGTTAGCGGTGCTGCCTCCCTTCCTCTGGCAGTGGGACTGGAAAACGACTATCTATCGCGCGTTGATTTTTCTGGTGGTGGCTTCCCCCTGTGCCCTGATGGCGGCCATTATGCCAACGCTCCTGTCCGCCATGGCCAATGGGGCCAGACAGGGAATTTTATTCAAAAATGGGGCGCAGTTGGAGCGCCTGGGTCAGGTGCGGGCGATCGCCTTCGACAAAACCGGCACCCTCACAACCGGATCGCCCCAAGTGGTGCAGGTGATTGCGGCCTCTGGGTGGCAGCCCGCCGATGTTCTGCATCTGGCCGCTGCCCTCGAAAGCCACTCCGAACATCCCCTGGGACAAGCCATCTGCCGTGCCGCCTCGGCAAATTCGCTGCCCCGAAGCCCCATCACCGATCCGATCACCGCTGTCCAGGCGATCCCTGGTCAGGGCATTCAGGGCTGGCTGGGGGCGGAGGCGGTGCGGGTCGGCACTGCCGCTTTTGTCACGACTGCAGATGCTGCGCCCCTGCCATTAGGAGCGGGAGCAGTGGCGGAATCGATGGCAAAATCGGTGACGAAATTAGCAGAGCGCGCAACTAAGACTGGATCTGAGGCCACAGATCGCCCCCGATCTAGTGGCTCAAGGCCAGGGCTTAGCCGCAGCGGGGCACACCGTTGTTTGGGTGGCGCGAGCTCAAGCTATTGTCGGCATCATGGCGATCGCCGATACGCTCCGCCCCACCGCCGCCGCCACCATTGCCCACTTGCGGCACCTCGGCATTGAGCAGATAATTTTATTGACGGGGGATAATCCGGAAACCGCCCAGGCGATCGCTCAAGCCGTGGGCATCGATCAGGTCTATGCCGAACTCTTACCAGAGGACAAACTGCACCACATCAAACAGCTCCAACGCCGCTACAAAACCGTCGCCATGGTGGGCGATGGCATCAATGATGCTCCGGCCTTGGCGCAGGCATCCGTGGGTATCGCCATGGGCGGCAGCGGCAGCGATGTGGCCTTGGAAACAGCCGATGTGGTATTGATGGGCGATCGCTTAGAAAAACTAATTGGGGCGATTCGGTTCGGGCGGCGATCGCAAACCGTCATCAAACAAAATGTGGGGTTTGCGTTGCTTTGTATTGGTGGGCTGCTTATCACCAACTTCGCAGGCGATCTGACCCTACCCTTCAGTGTGCTTGGGCACGAAGGTTCTACGGTTTTAGTCACCCTCAGTGGGCTTCGGCTCCTCGGAACTCCCTGGACAATTTCCAAAAATAATATGCCCGCTGGCTAAGGGACTTCCATGAAAATAACCTGCCCGTGAACCAGGTTTCGACTGCGCTCAACCTTCAGCCATCGCGGGTTGAGCGCAGTCGCAGCTTCTATAATATTGGTCGGAAATCGTCTTACGACACCACCGGATGAAAATAGAAGGCTAAACCTAAAACCACGTAGGCTGCCAATAGCAGCGTGCCTTCTAGCCAATTCGATCGCCCATCCGAGCTAATGGAATTGGCAATCAGCACCGCCACCGCCACCGCCACCAGCTCAAACGGATTGAAATCCAAATCCATCGGTTGTCCCACTAACCAACCCACGATTACCAGCACCGGGGCCACAAACAGCGCAATCTGCAAGCTCGATCCCAGGGCCACCGATACCGACAAATCCATTTTGTCCTTCATCGCCACCGTGACTGCCGTCGCATGTTCCGCCGCATTGCCCACGATCGGCAGCAAAATCACCCCCGTAAACAAGGTTGTCAGCCCCAGCTTGTCGGTGGCGACCTCTAGCGAGCCCACCAGCAACTCCGACTCAATCGCCACAAACACCGTTGCCGCTAACAAAACCCCAATCCACAGCCCCAGATTTACCCGGTGTGGTGCAGCATCCCCCATTTCATTCGATTCCGTCTCGTTCAATCCCGGAACATTGCGTCCTGTCAAGTTCGATTCCGCTAGATTCGATTCCGCTAGCTCTTCAACGTCGTGCTGGGCGATCCCCGCGTCATAAAGGTAAGCGTGGGTTTTCATGGAAAACAGCAGCGTCAGTACATACACCCCAATCAGAACAATCGCCACCGCCACCGATAGGGTTTGCATCGTGGCGTCATCCATCCCCTGGGAGGTGTACTGCATCGCCGTCGGCAATAGCATAGCAATGACCGCCAAATTCATCGATGACGCATTTACCCGCGCCACAATCGGCTGAAACTCCTGTTCCTTATAGCGCAACCCTCCCAGCAACATCGATAAACCCATCACCAGCAGCAAGTTTCCAATGATCGATCCCGTGATACTGGCCTTTACCACATCGACCAATCCCGCATTCAGCGCCACGATCGCAATAATCAACTCCGTCGCATTGCCAAAGGTGGCATTCAGCAAGCCCCCCAGGGATGGGCCTGCCACCACCGCAATTTCTTCCGTGGCGGTTCCCATCCACGCCGCCAAGGGCACAATCGCGGCAGCGGCAGTGAGAAATATCACCAGCGATCCCCAGTGGCAATATTCTGCGGCGATGGAGATAGGAATGAAAGCCAGGAGAACGATAAAGCAGAGGGTTTTAAGGGACATATCTAGGGAATTAACGAAAAAATCATAGCCCTGTAGTTTTGGCTTTTGGCAGTGTACCCTGCTCCTTCAGCGTTGTAACGATTCATTTCAGATTGGACCCAGAATGCAAAGTCTTATTGTGATCCCCTGAATTCGTTCTCAATTTCCTGCGACTTTACGTTTGAATGCGAAGACACGACGCGTGCAGTCGGGCGGAAATTCAAACTTCAAAACGCCAAACCCGGAAAGCTTTCATTTACCGCAACGCGGCATTAAAAACGCTAAATGCCAAATCAGCTATTCCTGTAATTTTGCATTTGTAATTTCTTCTAGTTAATTTCTCTAGCTTGTTTTTCTAGCTGCACTTCCATTTTCCGGTTTTTACTCACGCTCTTTACTCACTCATTGCTACTCTATGCCCATCTCCCGCGATCGCTCCCCTGCCGCTTCCACCGTGCGTGGAGAACGTTCTACCTCTCTGCCCTCCTCCCAAACGCCAACGCCACAGGCCACTAAGGCATCGCCTGCGGCACTCACTACGGCCCAAGGCGTATACATCACCATTCATGGGCACTTCTATCAGCCTCCGCGCGAAAATCCCTACTTGGATGCGATCGAACGTCAGCCCAGCGCCGCCCCTGCCCACAACTGGAATGAGCGGATTTACCACGAGTGCTATCGCCCCAATGCCTTTGCCCGGATTGTGAATGATCACGGCGAAGTCATCCGGATTGTGAATAATTTTGAGTACTTCAGCTTCAATATTGGACCCACGCTAATGAGTTGGCTGGAGCGCCATGATGTGCAAACCTATCAGCGCATTTTGGAAGCCGATCGCAAAAGCTGCCAGCGCCTGAATGGCCATGGCAATGCGATCGCCCAAGCCTATAACCACATGATTCTGCCCCTGGCCAACACCCAGGACAAACGCACCCAAATCCGCTGGGGTAAAGCCGACTTCCGTAGCCGCTTTGGGCGGGATTCCGAAGGCATGTGGCTGGCTGAAACAGCGGTGGACTACCCCACCCTAGCGGCCTTGGTCGCCGAAGGTATTCGCTTCATCATCCTGGCTCCCTCCCAGGCCCAACGCTGCCGCCCCCAACCCACCCCGGAGCAGCCGGATCCCCGTTGGCAGGAAGTGGGTGGCAGTCAAATTGATACCACGCGCCCCTATCGCTGCTATCTTCCAAATCCGGAGAATACACCTGAAAGCATCTCCGGGAATGGCCCTGAGAATCCATCCTTCATCGACATCTTTTTCTACGATGGTCCCATTTCCCGAGACATGGGCTTTGACGATGGCGCACTCAGCAGTTCCCACCAATTTGCCAATCGTCTGGGTCAAGCTGTGCGTGGGGATCATCGCCCTGCCCAAGTGATTGGTGTCGCCACGGACGGCGAAACCTTTGGCCATCACAAGGGGGGCACCGAAAAATGCTTGGCCTATGCGTTTACCCATGAGTTTCCCCAGCGGGGCTGGACCGTCACCAACTTTGCCCATTACCTCTCCTTGGCAGAGCCAACTTGGACCGTGGAACTGAAACCCGTGACGGCTTGGAGCTGTGCCCACGGGTCAGATCGCTGGCAGGATGCCTGTGGCTGTGGCGCAGCCCCCGGCTGGCATTTGCACTGGCGCAGACCACTCCGCGATGCCCTTGATTGGCTGCGGGATCAGTTGATTGATGTGTTTTCATCGGCGGGCGCGCTGCTGTTTAAGGATCCCTGGCAGGCGCGAGATGCCTATATTCAAGTGATTTTGGACCGCAGTGCCGGGGCGATCGCCCAGTTCCTGAGCCAGCACCAAGCCCATAAGCTCTCCGCTGCTGAGCGGGTAGATGCCCTACGGCTCCTGGAAATGCAGCGGCATGCGCTGTTGATGTACACCAGTTGCGGTTGGTTTTTTGAAGAGCTGTCTCGCCCGGAAGGCGTCCAAATTCTCCGCTATGCGGCCCGTGCCCTGGAACTGGCCCGAGACGTGATGGGTATTCAGCTTGAGGCGGGTTTTATCAAGCGGTTGGCCCAAGCGCCCACCAACATCGCCGCGTTTAAGACCGGAGCCGATGTGTATGACCAACTGGTCAAATCCGCGCAGGTAAGCTTAGAACAGGTGGGAGCCCACTACGCGATTAATTCACTCTTCACAACCTATACCAAACGCGAACCGTTCTACTGCTATGGGGTCCATCAGTTGGATTATTACCTCCAGCGCCTCGGCAATCTCACCTTGGCAGTAGGCCATGTCGAACTGACTTCGGAGATTACCCAGGAGGCGCGCGCACTAGTATTTGCCGTGCTGCATTTGGGGGGCTGGGATTTTCACTGCTGCGTTCAGCCGTTTATGGGACGGCGGGGCTATACCCACCTGAAGGAACGCCTCTGCTCGGCATTGGCCCAGGCGAGTGCTGCCCCGGTGATTCTGGAAATGAGTCAATTATTTGAGCCCCCGTTCCACAGTCTGCAAAGCTTGTTTCCAGAGGAGCGGCAGCGGATTATGCAATTGCTGAGCCAGGAAACCCTAACGCGGCTGGATCAGCTTTATACCCAGGTGTATCGCGATAATTACGGCGTGTTGATGGCCTTCCATCGGGATGGGGTGACGGTGCCTCAAGAGTTGCAGGTTGCTGCCCAAATTGCCCTCGGACAGCGGGTGCTGGGCCTGTTGCGATCGCTAGAACAGGATCTCGCTGATCTCGCTGGTCCAGGAGCCCGCCTTGGCGTGGGCGGGAGCCAGTTGGCGGAGTTACAGGCGATCGCCACCGAGGCGGATCAGTTCCACTGCCATTTCCAGTTGCCGGAAGCGACTGCGATTGTCGAACGGTTGCTGCTGCAATCGCTGTGGCATCTAGTCCAAGAAAGCCATGCCAGTAGCCTGAAGGCTGATCTCCAGCGGGTAGAACACTTGATTCAAGTTGGACAACGCCTGGGATTGGGAATTTCCCTCGCCGCCGCCCAGGAACTCTATATCCAGCAAATGGCCGCTGAAGTGGCGGTGTCCGTTCCGGCGCAGACTGGACGTGGCCGGGAACCCGTCGCTGCGGCTCTCCTGTCTAACCCCGTGCTTCTGCGACAATTGGGCAGTGTCCTAGGCGTAGGGATTTGTACGGCCTAGACCTAGCCTAGGCGTGGGCACGGCCTAGAATGGGCATAGCCTAGAGATGGGCTGGCCTAGATGATGGAGAGATGGGGAATGGTCAAACAGTGGGTAAAGCGGTACTTTTGGTTACCCGTGCCAATTTTGGGGATGCTGTCGGTGTGGGGCATGATTTTAGCCAAGCAGCCTGCACCCCCTACCTCTATCTCTAATCGCCCCAGCCCCTTGCCCACCCTGACACCCCTGCCCGCCATCACCACAGCGCTAAGCAGTCCGTCTGCCCAGCCCAAGTCGGTTCCTAAAGTGACGACAAAACCCAGTCCCACGGCAGTGAAGCCGACGACCTATACGGGGCAGGAAGCCGCCATTAACCAAACGGCTAAGGCCAAGTTGCTGGATGCCTCGGTGGACTCCTTGATTGAAATGCGCGTGGCGATCGCCCAAGGCCCCAACGTTACCATCGGCTCCTCCGACGGAGCCACAATCTTAGATAAAGATGGCAAGCCTCTGCGCCAGCTCCAGCCCGGACAAGGCTATACCGCGGGCAGTGATGGTGAAATTACGTGGGTGCAGCCCGTGGGTACGGGCGTCTTAGGCATTGGCAGCCGTCCCTATCGGGGCCGATTTTTACTCGTCACGAACGGGGGCAATACCCTGGTGGTGAACTATGTTAATTTGCGGAAATACCTCTACGGCGTCGTACCCAGCGAAGTCTCTCCCAGTTGGAATATGCAGGCGTTAAAAGCCCAGGCGATCGCGGCCCGCTCCTACGCCCTCACCTACTACTTCAAACCCGCAAATTCTCTCTATCACATGGGATCGGACGAATATTATCAGGTGTACAGCGGCATGGAAAAAGAAGACCCGGCCACCAGCAGCGCCGTCGATACCACCGCCGGGGAATTTGTGAGCTATCGGGGTGGAATTGTGGAATCACTCTACGCGGCCTCTGACGACATTGTGGCGGAAGCCTTCGCCGGCAAAGGGATGAGCCAACTGGGGGCGCTCCACCTGGCTAACCAAGGCTACACGTACCAGCAAATCCTGGCCAACTACTACCCCAACACCGGCGTTGGTCGAATTGAAGCAGACCATGAGTAGAATCTTGGATCTAAGCCATGAGGGCTGAGCGCAGTCGAAGCCCTCACTCCCATTCGTGGATTGAGCGGAGTCGAAATCCACTGCCCTCATCCGTCGCCCTGTGGATTGAGCGGAGCCGAAATCCACTGCCCTCCCCCCATCCGTGGATTGAGCGGAGTCGAAATCCACCGCTATCCAAGCCTTGATTCAGCCTTGCAGTTTCAGAAAATGGTCAAGGGCTGAAACCATAGCAGGGGACCAACGACGGACGTTTTTTACCCAATCGATATCCTTGTAACGGGCGTCAATGCCCACGGCGGAGACCCATTCGCTTTCCGCTTCCCCTTGTTTGCCTTCAATCCACAGGGCAGCGGTGAGGGCAGCGCGGGGATCGGCAAAGGAGGGATATTTGCGGACTAAGTTGCGCATCGTGCGAATGGCCTCAGCGGTTTGGCCCAGTTGGTAGAGGGCGATCGCATAGTTACTGCGGGCAAACACGTATTCTGGAGCCATGTCGGCAGCTTTCTTATAGTCGGCTACTGCGGCTTCCCAATCGCCAAGCCCCCCCTCGGCATTGCCCCGATTGTTATAGGCCGCTGGATCGTTAGGCTCCAGTTCCAAAACATGGTTGTAGTCGGCGATCGCTTCCGCAAACTTGCCGATCCCCTCGTAGGCCGTCCCCCGGTTTAGATAGGGATCCGAGGCTTCCGGGGCCAGCTCAATCGCCCGGTTGAAATCAGCGATCGCCAAAGCCAATTTGTTCTGACTCACGCGCGAATTGCCCCGGTTACTCCAGGCAGCGGGATTTTGGGGAAACTTATCAATGGCCTGGGTCCAATAGTCTTCAGCGGCAGCAAAGTCGCCCTGATTGGTCAGTTCAAAGGCTTTGTCCGCCAAGGCATTAATTTCTTCATAGAGCGACATGGCCGATGCCGGGGTTTCGGGCACGGTTTTCGACTGGCCGGCCCACGCCACCGCCGATCCACTCCCACTCAGCAGCCCCCAACTCAGCAGGGTCATCAAGAGCACGGCACAGAGTGATCGCAAAGCGTGACGAAGAATCATAAAATTAATCTAAGGGAAATTTACAAATCTTAATTAATTTCAGCCTACCATCTTTAGCGTTTTTCGATGTCCGCCTAGGGTTGCTTATCCTGGGCGATCGCCCCCACCCCCGCCTGCGTTGCCCGTAAATAATCCACCGGCTTGAGCAAAATCTGGACTCCCCGCAGACCCGCAGACACCGAAATCACATCAAACAGCTCCACCCATTCATCCACATAGACAGGATAGTCTTTTTTGCAGGCGATCGCCGTCACCCCGCCCCGCAGGTACCCCGTCAACGGTTGCACCTCCTTCAGCGCCACCGTTTCCACCTTGCGATTGCCCGACACCTGGGCCAACGCCTTCAGATCCAAGTGCATAGTGCCCGGAATTACCGCCAGCAGCACCCCCGTTTTATCCCCCCGCGCCACCAACGTCTTAAACACCTGTTCCGGCGGCAGACCCACCTTGGCCGCGACCGACTCCGCCGCCAAATCCTCCAGATCTACCGGATAGTTCCGCAACTCGTAGGCAATGCCCAAAGTATCCAAAATCCGGACCGCATTTGTTTTCATCGCAGCAGGTTTTCATGGTTGGACTCATGATTTTTTAGTTTCGCATGCCCCATGACAATCTGATAAAATCATGAATCCCACGCCTATCCCCCCTTGTAAGGAGACACTACCACCATGGCTCGGATGTACTACGATGCAGACGCCAACTTAGACCTGCTGCATGGCAAAACAGTTGCCATTATTGGTTACGGTTCTCAAGGTCACGCCCATGCCCTCAATCTCAAAGACAGTGGCGTAAACGTCATCGTGGGACTCTATCCCGGTAGCAAATCCGCCCCCAAGGCTAAAGATGCCGGACTCACCGTTTACACCGTCGCCGAAGCGGCTCAAAAAGCTGACTTTATTATGATTCTGCTGCCGGATGAAGCGCAGAAAAGCATTTACACGAATGAAATTGCTCCCCAGTTGACCGCTGGCAAAGTTCTGGCCTTTGCCCATGGGTTTAACATTCACTTTGCTCAGGTCGTGCCTCCCAGCGACGTAGACGTAGTGATGATTGCACCAAAAGGCCCTGGACACTTGGTCCGTCGGACCTATGAGCAGGGCGAAGGGGTGCCCGCCTTATTCGCGGTGTATCAGGATGCATCAGGTCGGGCTCGCGACTTAGCGATGGCCTATGCTAAAGGCATTGGGGGCACTCGCGGTGGTGTCTTGGAAACCACCTTTCGCGAAGAAACAGAAACCGATTTGTTTGGTGAACAGGTTGTCCTGTGCGGTGGCCTCAGCGCCCTAATCAAGGCTGGGTTTGAAACCCTGGTGGAAGCGGGATACCAGCCAGAATTGGCCTATTTTGAATGCTTGCATGAGGTCAAGCTGATTGTCGATCTGATTGTGGAGGGGGGCCTCGCGAAAATGCGCGACAGCATTTCCAACACGGCGGAGTATGGTGACCTCACGCGCGGTCCCCGGATCGTGACCGACGAGACCCGTGCTGAAATGCGTAAGGTGCTCACGGAGATCCAAACTGGACAATTCGCCCGCGAGTTTGTTTTGGAGAATCAAGCCGGCAAGCCGGGCTTTACCGCTATGCGCCGCCGGGAAGCAGAACACCAGATTGAAGAGGTGGGCAAGGATTTGCGCGCCATGTTTAGCTGGCTCAAGCAAGGCTAGGGATTCTTGGCTGGGATGCCTCTTGGCAATGGGCTAAATAGGTCGTTGCCAGTAAACGGATAAACGGATGATGGGCACGGCCAATTCCCTCTGCCCATCATTACGCTTAGCCCCAGGCACGTTGTGCTTTCCGCCGGTTGGATTACGCCAATTTCATGGTTAATTGGGCGGCTCGACTGAGCTAAGGCTGCGTTCGGGGAGATTTGCAAACCCCTAGGCAAAGCCTCCCCGGTACTATTTTGAGATGATTATTTCTCTAGATAGCTATTTCGGGGGGTCCATCCGGCTGGAGTGGATGGTTGATCCGAAATCACCTCGTCCCAAGCAGAATTACCGCTGAAACCAAGCCGTCAGTGCCACAGCTAAGCCATCGGCAGCATCATCAGGACGAGGAATTTCATCCAGGCTGAGCTCCCGAGCAACCGCCGTCTGCACTTCCAGCTTGTCAGCATTGCCGTAGCCCGTCAGGGCCTGCTTAATTTGGGCCGGTGTGAATTCTACAAACGGGACATCGTGTTGGGCTAGCACCAGCATGACAATCCCCCTAGCCTGGGCCACCAAGATCGTATTGCCCATGCGATAAAAAAATAGTTTCTCAATCGCCACTAAGTCCGGTTGCCACTGCTTGAGGACGGTGTGCAAATCATCGTAAATCGTGATTAACCGCTGCCCCAGTTCCTGCTTTGCCTGGGTTTCGATGACCCCAAAATCCAGTACAGAGACATTTTTGGCGTTCGAGCCTGACGAGTCGCCTCGGCAGGCCAGCATGCCAAAACCTAGCCGTGCCAGCCCTGGATCCAGTCCCAGAATACGTTTTTCCATGAGGGTAAGGGCTGCGATCGCGGCATTCTCGATTATTCAGCCTGGATTTCAAACACTTGATTAAACACCTTCTCGACCTTATAGCCCGAGTCGATGGATTCCAGGGGATCTTTGCGAAGACGGTGACGCAGACACAGGGTCACAACGCGGCGAATGTCGTCTACGGTGACTTCGGTACGCTGCTCAAAGGCAGCGATCGCCCGCGCGGCCCGATTAGTCACAATATCACCCCGCAGCCCATCCACGTTCAACTCAGAACAGACCTGGGAAATCTTCACTCGCAGATCGTAGTCGATCGTCACTTGCTTCAGCAGATTTTGGGCATTGACGATTCTTTCGCGCAGAGCGGTTTGTTCGGCTTCGCAACGCACCAGAAACGCCTGAGGTTCTTGGTCAAACTCCGTGCGTTCCTCCACGATTTTCACCCGCAGAGCCGGTTCTCTAACGGTATGAATTTCTGAATGCATGCCAAACCGATCCAACAGTTGGGGCCGCAGCTCACCTTCCTCGGGATTTCCCGATCCGACTAGGACAAAGCGGGCCGGGTGGCGAATCGAAATCCCTTCCCGTTCGACGGTGTTCCAGCCAGAGGCCGCTGAGTCCAGCAACACGTCCACCAAATGGTCATCCAGCAAGTTGACTTCATCCACATAGAGAATGCCACGATTGGCCTTGGCCAGCAATCCGGGTTCAAACGCTTTCACCCCTTCGGACAACGCCTTTTCAATGTCGATGGTGCCGCAAACCCGGTCTTCCGTGGCCCCCAGGGGCAAATCGACCATGATAATTTTTTTCTTGGCGATGGGCAATTCTTGGCCCTGCTCTACCAGTTGACGCACGGAATCCGCCATCATTTCAGGATCGCGGGGATGACTGTTGAAGGGGTCATCCGCCACGACTTCCATTTCGGGCAGCAGGTCGGCTAGGGCACGAATGGTGGTAGATTTGCCAGTGCCGCGATCGCCCATGATCATCACGCCGCCAATCTTGGGGTCAATGATGTTCAACAACAGCGCCAGCTTCATTTCTTCCTGTCCGACGATCGCCGTAAACGGAAACACCGGGCGATGATTGATCACAGACACAGAGGAAACGGACCGACCGTTTTCAGCTACGGGAGCACTTGCAGTAAATGTCACAACAGTACCTTGAGTATTAAAGTCTTTTGTACAGGGTTTTCTTCGGTGTTTCTCATTGTGCCACAGAGGCTACCGGATTCAGCGCCCTTTTCCCGGCATTGATTTCCCGGCATTGATTTCCCGGCATTAAGCAATTAAAAATTCAAAGTAACTACTCAGCAGCAAAATCAGGAGAGATTGGGTCGCCCATGAATAGACTGGTGAGGGCATCGAAAAGAGGAATTCTACAGGGCCTTTCTACAGGGCCATCTCCGGGAGTTGGCGGAGGCTCTCATTCATCTTTTCCTATGGGAATAAAGCGCTCCACCCACTTTGCTCCTTCGAGCACTAATACGGTGAGCAGGGTCCCTATACAGCAGGTCTGCCATAGGCCACAGGCAGCGGCAATCCCCAACGCTGCCGTGACCCACAGGGCAGCAGCCGAGGTTAACCCCTTAATCATAGGGATGCCCGGAGTCCGGGCGTAATGCATAATTTCTCCTGCGCCGATAAAGCCTACGCCAGTGGCTACGCCCTGGATGGCGCGGCTGACTGCATCCAGAGCCGGGGCGCTGGTTTCTACGGGCACAATCACAAATAGCGCTGCCCCAAGGCTCACCAGCATGTGGGTGCGAAAGCCCGCTGCTTTACCGTGGACTTGGCGATTCCAGCCGATCGCCCCACCAACCACCAAGGCCAACACCAATCGCGCCGTCAAGCTGACCCAATTTGATTCTGGCATCGTCGTCCTTACTGCATCCAATACACATCCAATACAGGCAATTCTACTGGGAAGGCAAGGCAGGCGAGGCAACTTCGCTGGGTTTTACGGCCAGCCTTGGGGCCAGGTTTACCGCAGGAGCGGCAGCGGCCATCATCCGCGATGGGGCAGTGAGGGATTTGGACACACTGGAGGTGGAGGATGCCTGCGGTCGAGGGATGGCGGGGGCAGGCCGTTTGGAGTTGGCGCTACCCATGGGACTCGCGTTGTCAGCTTGGGCGATCGCCCGATCCAATTGCTCCAGGGCGATCGGTTCACCGGGCTGTCCCGGCACATCCACAACCACCAAATAGCCGGTGTACTTTGGACCGGCAACAGTTTCCAAGGCCGTCAACAGTTTAGGCATATCGGCATCTAACAGTTCCCCTTTCTCGGTATACAGTTCAAGTGCTGAAAGACAGCCAATCGTGGGGTTCCAGTTATAGCTATTCGGATCCTTGCCTTTGCTGCCAAAGAAATCGGGGGCATCGCCTGTGCCATGAATCCGAAACAGGCTCCGGCCCGCTTTACCCGCCCAGTACGTTTGCTGCATGGCCCATACATTACGCCAGGACGGCGGCAGTAAATTTTTATAGGCATCGATGCTCCCCGTAAAGCTCCCTGCTTTTCCGGGGAGAAACTGCTGCGCCCCCGGCTCAAAGGGCACGAACAAATTCACCAAAGGAAACTGCCCAAAGGCCCGGAAAAACTCATCATCGGGCTGGGGGACACTGCCCTCGATCCGATAGATGCCCTGGGGCGTTTGCCCCCGGGAAAAGTTCCAGGCTAGCCCGTGAATTGAACGCAACAACAAGGGCACAGACCACAGCTTGCCATCCGCATGGCGGACAAATTCCCCGTCGCGGTTTTTCAAAACGGTGCGGCACAGCACGTCACGATCGGGCTGACAGACCGCATACAGGTGCAACTGCTTAGGGGCGATTTCCCAGCGCAACAAGTCGCCCAATGGTGGCAGGGGAGAGGGGGTGAGTCCTTCAGCCACGTCGCGCAGGGTGGTTTGCAGGTGCACGTTGGCGGGCCAATTGGGAAACCGGGTTTTAATCTGCTCAACCAGGGACTGCAGGACGGGTGGGGCGGTGCCCACTTTGGCCAAGTTGGCGAGGGAAACCGCCACCCATTGCGGATCACTGCTTTGGGCGATCGCCGCACCAAACCGCTGCCCAAAACTGCCATAAAACTCGGGATTCATCAGATATAACTGTGTTCCCACCCGCATAGCCATATCCACTGTGCGCACCTGGGCCGCCGACAAATCCCGGCGCACCATCATTTCCAGCAGTTGGCCCACTCCGTCCCGCACAAACGCGTCCGTGGGCTGCACCACCGCCGTGGTCCAGAGCAAGTGACGCCAGTGCTGTTCAGTCGCCGAGGTAACGGGAAATCGGCTAAGGTCGTAGTTATCGGGTCGAATCTGCCGCAGTTGTTCCTGCCGCAGGCCCGCCCGAAAGTCCGCTGTGGCGATCGATTTTTCGCCATTACTACCGACCAGTCCCTGCAATCCCCCGGCATTAGAGAGCGTAGCGGGCTTCCAAGAGAATGCCGTCAACAGCACACAGACGACTAGTGCCACCTTGCTGTACCTGGGTACCCAACGCACGTCAACTGGGTCATCATCAGTCTGGCGGGGATTCCAGCGCCGGATGGAGCGGTAAGGAGTCCATCGGGGTGGCTTGAGGGAACCCAGAGACGTTTGATGGCAGCGCTCGGCCAGGTGGTTCAGCCAATTTTCGCGATCAGGTGCATGACGGGACTTGGGCATAGAATACAGCCAGGTAGTAACTTAACATGACTTGACAACAGAGAGTCCACAGTCCCGACCCAGGAACCTGGGACAGAGAGCACGGTAGAAGTAGAGCGGCACCGCAGACGTGAAGAGAGCGGACAAAAATGGAGAATGGAGCGGAAAAATTATTAGAGATGATTTTCTCCGTTTTAACATCCATTCTCTGGGCAATATTGCATAATTCCCTAATTTGTAAAGAAAAGTCGCTGAATGGGAAAGATTCGTTACTGGCATTGTCTTGTCAATGAGACGGCCTGAAAACAATTCGGGAAAATAGGCCAGGAATCAGGAACTAATGGTGTGCTTTGGAATTCTTCATAATCAAGGGCACTGTGTTACCATCTGTATCAACTGAAGAGGCTGAACGCCGTGCCTCAGTTAATTCTCGGTGGTGGAGGAGAGTATTCGAGTGAGTAACAATTTATCATTAGGCTATCCCAGTCTTTACGGACAACGAGGGCTTTCCGATCCTATACGCATTGGCGTAATTGGGGTGGGAAATATGGGTCAGCACCATACACGCGTGCTGAGTTTGCTGAAGGATGTGGAATTGGTTGGAGTATCCGATACCAGTGTTGAACGGGGAATTGATACCGCCAGCAAATACCGGGTTCGGTTTTTTGAAGACTATCGCGTCATGTTAGAGCATGTGGATGCTGTCTGTATTGCCGTTCCCACCCGATTACACCATTCGGTGGGGATGACCTGTTTACAGGCAGGCGTGCATGTGATGATTGAGAAGCCGATCGCCGCCAGCATTGCTGAGGCCGAATCCTTGGTCAACGCGGCAGCGGAAACCCATCGCATTTTGCAGGTGGGGCATATTGAGCGGTTTAATCCAGCGTTTCAAGAGCTGAGTAAGGTGCTGAAGACGGAGCAACTGCTGGCCCTGGAAGCGCACCGCATGAGTCCCTATGCGGATCGGGCCAATGATGTTTCCGTGGTATTGGATTTGATGATCCATGACATCGATCTCTTGTTAGAGTTGGCTGCGTCTCCTGTGGTGAAGCTCATGGCCAGTGGCAGTCGGGCTGAGAGTTCTGGCTATCTGGATTATGTCACGGCGACCTTGGGCTTTGCCAATGGCATTGTGGCCACCCTGACCGCTAGCAAGGTGACCCACCGCAAAATCCGGCGGATTGCGGCGCACTGTAAGTCCTCTTTAACGGAAGCAGATTTTCTCAAAAACGAAATTTTAATCCATCGGCAAACAACAGCCAACTGCTCGACGGATTATGGGCAAGTGCTGTATCGCCAAGATGGCCTGATTGAGAAGGTCTACACCAGCAATATTGAGCCTTTGCATGCTGAGTTGGAGCATTTTGTCCACTGTGTTCGGGGCGGGGATCAGCCTTCTGTCGGGGGTGAACAGGCCCTGAAAGCCCTGAAGCTGGCCAGCCAGATTGAACAAATGGCTCTGGATGGACAGGTTTGGCAGCCGCGTGATTTGCGGATGAATGAGCTGGGTGTGCCAGTAGTGGCGGCTTAGCCCTAGGGAAGGTGGCGCGATCGCCCAGCCCTGGTGAGCGATCGCGTAATTAAAAATTAAATAGTCCAGCAAAAATTAAACAGTCCGGTGTGAGTCGATTTCGGGGGATAGCGGAGCCGTTAATGCTGCTGGGATTGGCCAGGGTGTTTTTTGGGGTGGGTTTTCTGGGCGGGAACTGGGTATGGTGAATTTGCGGGTTGGAAATGGCTACGACATCCATCGGTTGGTGCCGGAGCGATCGCTGATTTTAGGGGGCGTCAAAATCGAGCATGATTTGGGCCTGCTGGGGCACAGCGACGCCGATGTGCTGACCCACGCGATTATGGATGCCATGTTGGGGGCGCTAAGCTTGGGGGACATTGGCCATTATTTTCCACCAACCGATCCCCAGTGGCAGGGAGCAGATAGCTTGGAGTTGCTCAAACAGGTGCATCAGTTGATTCAGGATCGAGGGTGGCAAATTGGCAACATTGATTCCGTGGTGGTGGCTGAGCGTCCGAAACTAAAGCCCCATATTGCGGCAATGCGCGATCGCCTTGCTGCCGTGCTGCACTTGGATGCCGATCGGGTGGGTATTAAGGCCACCACCAACGAAAAGCTGGATGCCCCGGGTAGGGAAGAGGGCATCTGTGCCCATGCGGTAGTGTTACTCCTACGCCCAGACTAATGCGTCAAGACTAACGCGCCCAAATTAACGCGCCCCGAGGGATGCACTTAGAGGGATGCCAGAGGGATGCACTTAGAGGGATCACTGGCCCAGGGACTACGGGAGCCTCCAAAAGTAGGGGCATGCGGGCGAATCGGCGCGGTAGGATAAATAAGTAGGTTTTGCAGAGGATGCCAGCGTGGTTGTTAAGCCGGAATGGTTGCGGGTAAAGGCTCCCCAATGGGAGCGGGTGGGCAGTGTTAAAGAAATTCTGCGGGATTTGGCCCTGAACACCGTCTGCGAAGAAGCGTCCTGTCCCAATATTGGTGAATGCTTTAACAACGGCACTGCCACGTTTTTGATTATGGGTCCAGCCTGTACCCGTGCCTGCCCCTACTGCGATATTGACTTTGAGAAAAAGCCTCAGCCCCTCGATCCCACAGAGCCTGATCGCCTTGCCGAAGCTGTCCGCCGTCTACGCCTCAATCATGTGGTGGTGACGTCGGTGAATCGCGATGATTTGCCCGATGGGGGAGCGAGCCAGTTTGATCGCTGCATTCAGGCGATTCGCGCTGCTTCTCCAGGGACGACAATTGAGGTGCTTATTCCCGATTTGTGCGGCAACTGGGAGGCGTTGGCGATGATTTTGCAAGCCCAACCGGAAGTCCTGAACCACAATACAGAAACGATCGCTCGCTTGTATCGGCGGGTGCGGCCCCAAGGAGACTATGCGCGATCGCTAGAACTGCTGCAACGCAGCCGCACCCTGGCTCCCGAAGTTTATACTAAAACGGGCATTATGGTCGGCTTGGGCGAGACCGATGCAGAAGTGCGCCATACCCTGCGGGATCTGCGGGCTGTGGATTGCGATATCGTCACGATTGGCCAATACCTGCAACCCAGCCAAAAGCATTTGGGTGTGCAGGAATTTGTCACTCCGGAACAGTTTGATGGCTGGCGCGATTATGGCGAATCCATCGGCTTTTTGCAGGTGGTTTCGACGCCCCTGACGCGCAGTTCCTACCATGCCGAGAAGGTGCGGGTGTTGATGGAGCGGTATCCACGGCGATGAGGGCAGAGGAGTAGACCTATAGCGAGTGGATCCATGAAAATTGTTATCCTGGGGGCCGGAGCATGGGGCAGTACCTTAGCAACCTTGGCAGCCCAAACCACCGATCATACGGTGCATCTTTGGTCGCGCCGGAGTCCTGAGCCCCTGGCGGAGCTTTTGACCACGGCGGATGTAGTGGTTTCGGCGATTTCGATGAAAGGGGTGCATGCGGTGGTGGAGCAGATCCAGGCGGGGACAGATCGCCCCTTCGACCCTTTTTGTTACCGCGACCAAAGGGCTAGATCCCGAGGCGATCGCCCCCACGGGCTTGCCCTACCTGCCTTCGCAAATTTGGCAAGCGGCTTTTCCCCAGCATCCGGTGGTCGTGCTGTCAGGACCCAATTTATCGCAGGAAATTACAGCCGGACTACCTGCCGCAACGGTGGTGGCCAGTGCCCAAACTGAGGCGGCCACTACGGTACAGCGAGTCTTTTCTTCCACAGCCTTTCGGGTTTATACCAATGCCGATGCCTTGGGGGTGGAACTGGGGGGCACCTTGAAAAATGTGATGGCGATCGCGGTGGGCACCTGCGACGGTTTGCAGTTGGGGACAAATGCCAAAGCGGCACTGGTCACTCGGGGATTGGCGGAAATTATCCGGATTGGCAGCTACTGGGGGGCAAAGCCGGAAACCTTCTATGGCTTATCCGGTTTGGGTGATTTACTCGCGACATGCAACAGTCCCCTCAGCCGAAATTACCAGGTGGGTTACGGTCTGGCGCAGGGGGCGACGCTGCCGGAGGTTTTAGCAACCCTACAGGGCACAGCGGAAGGGGTCAATACGACCCGGGTGTTGATTAAATTGGCCCAGCAGCAAAATATTCCGCTCCCGATTACTTACCAGGTCCATCGACTGCTGAATGACGAGATTACACCCCAAGAGGCTGTAGCAGCGCTGATGCTGCGGGATACCAAGCCAGAAGGGTATTAAAGCCGAAGAGGGATTGAAGAAAAGATCAGGTAAGCCTGGGCGGGAGCGAAGAGGGGGTGGGACAGCCATCGGATAGCATAATTTGCTAGCAAATATGCCGATTATATTGATATAATGTTAAGTTGTACAAGCTTAAGTTGTACAACTTAAACTTGTACAAGTTCGCTAGATGAGTTAGACGGTGGCATCTGGATGGTGATATGCTGCTGCCCCGGCTTTCACGTACTCACTTTCCTGCAATGCTGCAAGACAAATCTAACCATTAAACGATTAAAAAAACGTTCGTCTTTTAGTCCGAGCGCTAGAATCATGTGGCCATAGTTGGCCTATTCACTTCTAGCCTTAGGCTGATCCTAGTTTTGAATTAATCATAATCAAGAGTTTTGTCGTAGTTCAATAGAAGGCTTGATTGTGGTTTTTGTGGCAAATTTAAGGGTTTCATTTTAGTTATAAAGATTTTAAAAAGGTGCCAGTTCCCAGTTTAAGTGCCCCCCAAAAGCAGGAAGAGATTGTCCTATGCTATACCATGGTTTTACAGCAAAGCTGGTGGTTGACCCCGACGAAAACTTAATCAAGGGTAGGATTCTGGGTGTACAGCAGGACATTCGCTTTAGCGGAAAAACCGTCGAAGAAGTAAAAGCGCACTTTGAAGCTGCCGTCAACGAATTACTAAAAACGGGGGGGGAGACAGCGAAAAGAATTACAAGGGACAAATTGCCTTTCGGACCGATGCCGAGACCCATCGTAATATTGCCCTTGCTGCTGAAAAAGAGAATTTCTCCGTCAACGCCTGGATGGAAAAGACCTTGCAGGAGGCAACTAAGCGATCGCTGGCCAGTCGTGATGGGGTGGAAGATCCCAATTTGTTGCAGCATTTAATTGTGGAAGATCGCTATGCCTCGATTGATTTTTTCAGTTCTTTAGATACACTGCTAGTGCGGAACGATTTGTTTGGCCTTGCGGAGGCGGTGCGGCAGTTTATCATCTTCTTAGACGAAGCCTTGATTCAAGTAGCACCCTATTTGAATCAACCCAGTGATCTGGCTCTATTTTGGATGGAGGCGACTCAGGTGATTGGCAAATATCTCCAGAACCATGTGGCAGCTCAGAAACATTACGACTCGCCACAGGCAGTTACTGATCATCCCAAGTCAAAGGGGACTTTTAAATGAATTTCACCCAGGGATTTCGCGTCGATCACTAGTCCCTAGGGCTCAGAAAGATGATTTAGATTATTAAGAAATAATACCCATCTGCGTTGCGATTCGACAGAGGGCGATCCGAGAGTTGGCCGTTCTGTTTTCAACACTCACATTGAGCTTCTCTTTCAAGGCTTTGACATAGTTCTGGGCCGCTCGTCGAGATACATGCAGATGCTGCGCGATCGCCTCATCCGTAAGGTCTTCTTTGCAAAGTAAATTCAAAATCTGGATTTCTTGGGCTGTCAGCTTACTTTGAATTTCCGCCCGTGCATTCATTTCGGCCCGCAAGCTTGCCGGAATATACTTGCCCCCTGCTAAAGCAATCCGAGCCCGCTCTAGAAAAACATGCCGCTGTTCCAGCTTATTGGCAATGGCAAATCCGCCTCCATGGGCATCAATTTTGTGAGTCAAGGGATCAATGCGCCGATACTCACTGCTGTAAACCAAAACGTTCAATAAGGGGTACTGAGCCAATATGTGTTTCAACAGTTGCAAGCCGTCTTCCGCAGACTGCGTTCCTCGAATATTACCGTAGAGCAAATCTACAACGGCTAAATCGGGCAACTCCAGGGATAGCTGGGCGATCGCCTGATCGGGTGATTCTACGATGGTACAGTGGCTATGCCGACTTGGATCGACCCGTTTCAGCCATTCCTTATTGCTTTCAGCCATCTCGGGATGGTCTTCAACCACCAAAAACAGTCGTGGTCTGGAATTCATAAGCGCCTGAGGAAAGATTTACCCTTCCCAGAAGTTTATCAAATTGGCCTAGGTTTTTGAATCGGGAGACGTTGGCATGTGCCAGTGTAAAATAACACACACACCTCCCTGGGGCAAAAATTTTGCCTCCCAGTCGCCCTCGGGCAGGCTGGCCGCAATGGTGGCCATATTTTTTGTGCCCATGCCTCTTGGATGATTCGGATCCACCGGAGAGCCGTTGTTTTCCACCATTAAGGTGCAGCGCTGGCCCTCTTTTCTTAGGGTCACCTCGACCCAGGTTGCGTCGCCTTTGGGCGGTTGAGCATGCTTGATCACGTTGGCGATCGCCTCTTTAAAGAACCGAAAAATGTCTTCACGGTCATCCACCCAAGCAATTTCTTGTTCACTGGCCTCGCTAAAAAAATCTTGGTTGCCGCGAATGCCCAGCCAGGAGGTTGCCACTAAATCGGGCTCCCGCAGCTTGTCGAAGTGGGAACGAACAATGATCCGCAGTTCGCCGGAAGCCAAGCGCAGGTCAAGCCAACGCGCCATCCCCTTGCCCAGCCCTGCAGCCAACTCTGGAGAAATAGCCTGCTGCTTTTGCGCGACGGTTTGCATATCATTGAGGTGGTCGCGGATCGTTTGGCCAATGTGGGAAAGTTTTTCCACCAGGGAAATCGAGCCTCGGGTCGGGTGCCGCAGTTGCAGCAAATTGGCATCGACCTTGCCATCAAAGGTAATCATTTCGAGCTGATCCATGACGAGTTTCAGATCTTGTAGCGGTTGATCATGAATGTCGGTGGCCGTGCGGGCTAGTAGCTTGCGGGTTTGGGAGAGAATAGCGGCCTGTCTGACGATGCGCTGTTGTTGCTGGGTGGTGCGGTCTAGCAGATGCCAGACACCCAAGGAAGCCAGGGTTGAACCGCCTGTCAATAGCCACGTACAAATTGGAAAACCAATCGGCAGAATCAAATTGTATTGCGTTAATGCAATCACAACAATTACACCGTACAACAAGCAGCCAAAAGTGATCAGTGCCAGCCACCTAGAAGCTTCCTGAGGATTTTGAATATCTCTTAGAGAGAGTACTACTACAGTCAGGATCGTACCTAAAACTATAATTCCCAGGCTCCAGTATGGCCAGTATTGATCGACAAATCTATAAAAATATTTTCTGGAGTTGCCAGCTTTCATGCTAGCAAAAAGATTCGCTTGCTTAACAGCAAGTGAAAAACTATGGTTGCTTATGCTGATAGTATTGGTATCATCAGAAGCACTCACAATAACGACTTTCCCACTAATTTTATTACGTGTATTAGATGTTAGTGTCTGCTGACACTGAGGCTTGATTTCTACAGCTTTCTTCGAGGAAATAATGGCTGGCTGACTGGGAAGGGAGCCACAAATCTCGGCAAGCGATATTCTTTGAGAAATTAAACTATCGCCCCAGTTACTAAACATCTGGGGCGTTTTTTCTGTGGTATCTTCACAGGCATCATCACCATATAATTTCTCTGCTAAAACACAAATTGAAGACTTTAATTTTAATTCAAGCGGTTCTGACTGATTAAAACGTTTAGAAGATTGAAAAGACTTTTTAGAAAAATAAGGTATACCGGGATTAAGGTTGAGGTTAAATTTTCCAGGTTTACGCAGCCATGCATTAGGTAGGAAATCGAGAAAACCTTGATTCTCATAGGGATTTTTTTTAAAATTCTGAGGCTGATAACCTAAGTTAAGAGTTCTTATAAACGCCTGATTATTGACGTCAACGTAAGGGTTGGCTACCAAAACGATCTTCTTTTGATGTTCTGAAAGCAGTTTTTGAAACTTCTGAATTGCTAGTTTTTCTTGTGCCGAATTTGGTCCCGGTGCTTCAGTTAACTCATTAGGGATATGGAGTAGAATTCCTCGGGCATTGGCTTTAATCAACTTTTGAATAAAATTAGTGTAGGTGAGTAAGTCCCCGAAACCGTGCTGCCCAGCATCTTCCATATTCACCAAAACAATATCTTTATTTCCCCCGGGCTTTTTATTATTTCCTTCTAGCTCAATATCGGGATTCTCCTGTTGTTTTTGCTTTAACAGACGCATCTTTAACTCAACCTCAAAGTTTTGCAGAGCGCTAGCGTCCGTCACCAAACTGGTTAAAGCAGAACTGGTAATGCATATCAGTCCCCAAATCGATCCTAGGACCAGCGTTCTCCTTCGTCGGGGGGTGTATTTTAGGGACATAGCGGGGTCCTCCTAAGGGCAACAGGGCAACGCGAAAACTACTTGATGAAAACTACATACATGCCTCAGTGGAAGATGGAGAGAGGCTGAACTGGTGCTACGGGTGATGGATCCTTTGCCTGACTAGTTGACCAGCGATCGCCTGCAAACACCAAAGCCTCAGCGCCAACCCGGCATTACCGACCCTTGCAGTGGCACGAACGACAGGGGCCATGTTAGCGAAATGGCGTAAAACGCCGGTAGCGATGCGATGAATCCATTGGCAGATTAGCAGAAACTTCCAAATTCAGGTTGCGCGATCGCGCAATCAAATTGCGCAAGTGCCCTGTGGGGCTGCGTCAATGCCCAATTTTTCTGCGCTGAAAGCTCTGGCACCCCATCAATGCCAGAAGTACTGTTATGGAGTACTGCTGATATGCCTGGAGTATGGCCGTCTGAACTATGGATCGCAGGGTTTTAGGGAATGGCGATTAACTTCATCACAGGGGCTATCCCCAGACGGCCCTGTTGCACTAAATCAAAAACCAAATTCCAGTAGTTTATTATTTTAAGATATTAGTTATAGTATTGAAAAAACATACTATATTTGGTTTATAGTTATTTTGTACTATAAATGGTCGGGCCATAGCAAACCGCCAATGGGCAACGGTTAGACGGGCATTGGGGCAAACTTCCTACAGGGCGATGGATCATGATGTCGAACGCAGCCAAATTCTTGTTATTGCTCGCACCGCAGTATGCCCAAGCCTTCGTTTTTCGGGGGACTGGCTGGGGTACGCCCCACATTGAGGCCCACATTGACTTGGCCAAAGACCATGGCCTGTCCGTGATTGTGGTACAGGAAGAGTTTTTCTCTGAAAGGCGAGACATAGAATATCGTCGAGGGGCGATCGCGGCACAGCAGTTCGAGCAGTTCATCCACGAAATCGCCGACGAAATCGTTTCTCTGGACATCGAGGAATCGTTCCCTAAATTGATGTTGCCCGGTCAAGTTCTCCAGCAATTGAGCCGAGAAGATGGGAATTGGGTGGTTTACGTTCTCCGGAGTGAACTGGATCGCAGTGCCGGACTACAGCCTTACAAACAGTCAGACGCTTGGGCAAGCGCCGCACGATATTTTCGTGTAATTGATGAAAATGATGGGCTAGATGATGGGCCAGATGGGGGTTTAGATGGTGGATCGGGCCATGGTGGCTCATCGGGTCCGCACAATTTAAATCCGGGAGGAAGCCCGAGTTGCGAAACACGTCCTGACCTATCCAGTGATTCTTCCTCGCAAACACCATCGCCCACATCACGCCCTACAGAAGTCATCCAGAAAGCACCACAATCAAGAAGCCGCAATGGTCTGCTGGTCTGGTTGTTGGCCATGGCCTTGAGATCACCGGGTGGAACTACTCTTCAGCACGCTCTCACTCTAGCCTTGGGCCTATCTGCCCTGATCGAAGCGGCCTTTGCCTCTGCTGGATCGGTCGTAGAGCACTTTGTGGCAGCGGCAGTCCCAGCATCGACAGCTTCTCCAGCAACGGCGGCTTTGGCACTGTCCCTAGAGCCAATTTTGACCTCTCTAGCCATTGAGACTCCACCGCCAGCAACGTCTGGTACCGCTGCTCAGGTGGCAGAATCTGTAGCCAATACGTTTGTTCCAAATCTATCGGCTGGAGACGAAGATCGCATATCTAGGGCGAGCACGCCAACTAGCTTAGAACAAGGGTTTCAGCAAGGGTTTCAGAAAAATGATAGCCCCTTGGCGATCTCAGAACATCTCGATCGCCATCTAAATACCATCGTCTCTAATATCGTCTCTCAGGTTATGAACCGAAATCTGCAAAATGCCAGCCTGGAGCCTATAAGCCTGGGAATCGAGGCGACTATCCCGGGATGGGCGATCGCTGTTTTTCCCCAGAATGCTCTGTCCTGGCTCTATGCCCCGCAAACTCGTCGAAATAGCATGATATCACAAATCAATATCGAAATCATTGGCCAGGATCGCCCTGTTCCCCCTCAAAATCCCAATCCAGTGCCCACGCCAATCCCAGGCCCCCTTCCTATTCCCATCCTATTCCCATCCCTATTCCCAGCCCCAGTCCTAGCCCCAATCCTGGGCCTGATCCGGAAAAACCACCGATTGATGCCGCCGGGGGACAGAAACCGGTCCCGGTGCAACAGGGCAGTGGCACAACTGTGATTGCTAACTTTGGCGGCATTGGTCAACGCGGAGAAATTGACAACGACGAAGGACGTTATCAAGAACTCGATATGCTGGTCTTGCAAGGCCCTGGGCTGACCGCCCGCCAAATGCTGCTAACGACGGAGAACAATGGCGACTTGCTAATCACCTTTGACGGCGTGGTAGATACTACCATTATCCTGAAGAACTTCCCCATTGAAGCTCTCGATAACTTTAGCTACGCCGCCAACCTCGATATCTCACGCGCCCTGGGCAATATCCGGTTTGCTGGAGATAGTTTGATTCAGGATAGCTTTGATGTGTTTGATGAGTGGTGGCAAGACGGTGCGCCCAGCGGTAACCCTGAAAATCCTTGGACGGGGCAGGTTTTGAGTCGCAATAGCGTCACCTTCCTCAATAACCACAACAATCGAGTGCGCGGATTCGACAATTCCGATGACGTGATTAACGGACTCGGTGGCGATGACTGGCTTGAGGGTGGCAGTGGTAACAATATCCTGCGCGGTGGCAGTGGTGCCGATACCCTGCTCGGTGGCAGTGGTGATGATTGGCTGGATGGTGGTCTCGGTCGCGATCTGCTGGTGGGAGGGACTGGCAACGATACCTTTATCGTGGATGATTTGGGCGATCGCATTCTTGAAGCCCCCGGCGCAGGCGTTGACCTTGTGCGCGCTGCCGTAAATTGGACGTTGGGCGACAACCTGGAAAATCTAACCCTTACGGGAACGGAGGCCATTAATGCGATCGGCAATAGCTTAGCCAACCGCATCACGGGCAACAACAGCGATAACGTGCTAGACGGCGGTAGCGGCAACGACACGCTAATCGGAGGAATGGGCAGTACAACCTGTATTGGGGGACTCGGCAACGATGAGATCCAACTGGGTACAGGCAAGTTCAATCTGGTGGTGTATCGGGCTGGTGATGGTTCTGATACGGTGAAAAATTTCCGCGCTGGAGCCGGAGGTGATTTGCTGCGTCTGGAAGGAATTGGGGCGATTGATGTCGTGACCAATGGCAGCTCAACTTGGTTCCGATTAAGTGACGGTATTAGTGGTAATACGGGTTTTGGATCTGGCCAAGACCTAATGATTTTTGAGAATACATTATTCACTCAAAACATCAACTTTAATTTGATGCCGACGACAACGACACGATTCTTTTCTAGCTAACTATGATAAAGATAATCACAGAAAATATGAAGATTTTGTATGAGTCTAATTGGTTTCAAAATTATTTGAAATTGTTGTGTGAAACTAATGAAGAACGCTCAAAAAATGTGGGCATGACAGAATTTTATATGCCCATGAAGGCCATTTATTCCCACGTATCAGATTTTGCCATAGTGCCTCGCCCTAGTTTGCAATGGCTGGAACAGAGCGCATCACTGTCTGTATTAAAAGGATTGCGAGACTATGCCCACAACCATGTTTTATTGATGGGTAGCCCCGGAATCGGTAAATCCACCGTGTTGAGGCAGTTGCTTCAGGAAGAAGCGCAACAGGGCGATCACATTCCGGTTTTGATTGAACTTCGCTATTTATTCTCCATGTCACTCCCCGATCGGATATTCCAACGCCTCCACCAGATTGATCCAGACCTACAACTCCAGCGAGAAGACTTCGATACTGATCTGCGGCGTGGAAAATTTCTAGTTCTGCTGGATGGTTTAAATGAATTGCCTGCCGAATCTCGATCTGCGGTAGAACAGTTTATCCAAGATCATCCGCGGTGTGCCATCGTTGCCACCACGCGAGATTCACTTCTGAACGGCACGTTTCGGATTCATCACACCTTAGCTATGCTGCCGCTAGATAACGAACAAATTGAACAGTTTGTGCGCACCTACTTCTGCAATTTCCCAGGGGTAGCAGGTGCCATGCTGCAACAATTGAACACGCTGCGGCGCAGACGCCCATTTTGCCAGGGACGGTTGGAGCAAACCCCCTTACTCTTGCGAATGCTGTGTGACGAGTTTCGCCACAATAGAACAGTCTCAGAGGATCTAGGCACCTTATTTCGCAAGTTTACTGAGAGCTGCGTGATGAATGCGGCCCCTTTCGCTCAGGACGGATCACGGGAATGGTGGCAACGATTACTGCCCCAATTGGCGGGCGAAATGATGCACCCCGAACAGTTCTTCGTGATTGACAAAAAAGCTGCTCAGGAGACGTTTGAGGCATTTTTCAAAGCGTGCGATGTCCAACATCCGGGGGATAAAGCGTTCCAATGTCTTCAGGATTTGCTGAAGTATAGCAACAACCTCCTTAAACATGCCAATGAACCCGGCAAGATTGAGTTTTTGCATCCACTGGTTCAGGAGTATTATGCCGCAGAAGCACTGCTGGCCCGCTTATCGGATTTGACCGATGACCAATTGCAGCAAAATTATTTGAATTATTTAAAATGGACAGAGCCTCTAGCCGTGATGCTGGCCTTGGTAGAGAGCCAAGACCAAGCAATGCGAATTGTGGAACTAGCACTGCATGTTGATTTGGCTCTGGGAATACGATTGGCAACAGTGGTGCGTTTAGAATTCCGACATCAGGCTTTAGCACGGGTGGATGCCAAGATCAATGCAAAAGAGATGCCTGATTGGTTGAAAAACGCATCCTCCCCACGATCGCACACCAGTCTGGAACAGTGCACTGGCCTAGAAATTGATCATCCTTATCTTCGAGAAAGTGCGATCGCTATTTTTGGCAATCTTGATTCCGAACGGACCATTCCAACTCTGCTCCAAGGCTTAGAGGTTGAGGATCCTGAGCACCGGGGAATCGCAGCCTACACCTTGAGAGAACTGGATAATCAACAGGCGATTCAGGTCGTACCCGGATTGCTAAGACACTTAACCCACGAAGACTATGGTGTCCGTGGCAGCGCGGCCTACGTCTTAGGAAAATTTGGTTCTGGGCCAATGGCAGAACCGGTCATTTCAGCCTTGTTTACCACATTGAAAGATGACCCAGATACCTATGCGCGTGGCAGTGCAGCGGAGGCACTGGGAGAAATTGGCAGCGAATCTGCCATTCCAGCATTATTGGCAGCATTGACCCACAAAAATTTTTGGACCCGGCGATGTGCCGCCAATGCCTTGGGCAAGTTCCCCGGCGATCGCACCGCGCCCATCCTACCCCAGATCATGCCCCTTATCCTGACCCGTGTGGGCAAAGAAGCCTTCCGCGCGCTCACAGCCATCCAAGCCAAATGCAAATTCTATAACTACGAAATTTATAACTATGAAATTATTCAACGGCAGCCACCCCCCTCTTCGTCCAGTAGCACCGATCTTCTGACAAGAATCGACCAAACCACCCAGGACATCAACAAAAGGACAAAAAAAATGCAAGAGCAATCTGGAAACGTTAGCATCAATATTTCTGGTGGAAATTTTCCCGGAATCAATAACTTCACACCCAATCAAGGCAGCCAAAGTTACGCTAAAATCGATACCCAAAACAATTTTTTTGACACTGATAAAACGCTCGCTCAAGACATCACCGATCTAAAAGAATTTATTGCTGATTTAGAAACGAAGCATCCTCATCTCCAAACCCCCGCCGAAGCCGATGCTGTAATTGAAACGGAAATTATCAAAGTGCAAAGCGATAACCCAACCCGATGGCACATCCTCCGGCATCAAATGAGCCTGCTCAAGCGTCAACTGCTCGACCCGGAGCGCCATCTTCAGGCTACAAAAGCAACCCTCATTGAAGTTGTCAAAGGCGTTTCCGAAAAAAGTCTGATTGTCAAAGCCATCATTACCTACCTGGATAAGCTCAGCGAAGAACCCCCTCGGTAGCGAACATACTCGGTAGGGAACATTTCTTCTGGTTGCCCATCCTTGCCCTCAACGAACCGTGTGCCGTAGGGCACCAGCAAAATTCGGAACACTGGCAAAATCAACTCCCTGATCAAACCCCCTGATCAAACCCCTCAGCCCCTTTCAAACAATGGGTTCACAGTTTTCAGTTCGTTTCGACTCCGCTCAACGAACTGAAAACTGATCCCTGAGCGGAGTCGAAGGGAGCTATATCTTGATGTTATTACCTGACAATGCCTAACTCAGCAATCCCAAAAAAAGGCTAGCATTCTGCCCAGTACAGAAAATCAACGCGATGAGAAAATGGTGTAATTAGTAACTCAGGGTAATTCAGGGCTTGATGGGGTAGGAGATCCGTATGGTTCACGTCAAATGTTATCTAAGTTTAAAGTCCATATAAAGTGTTCAGGAAGAACGCGGGCGATCGCTTCTCTTTGCCCTGAACTTTTCAGTAGAATCGCTCATGGCGTGCTGCAACCTTCGGGGCACGCTGGTGAAAATGTCCTCGGAGCAACTGATTGAGTTCCCATGCCTAGTCAAAGTCTACGGGTACTACTGGTCGCAGAGCACGCCTCAGCCCAATTTGGCGGTGAAGCAGCCCTGCCTTTGCACTATTTTCGGATTCTGCGACGGCGAGGAATTAATGTCTGGATGATTGTGCATGAGCGAACGCGATCCGAATTGGAAGCCGTATTTCCTGATGATGGCGATCGCATTTACTACGTGCCCGATACCATTTGGCACCGTGCCGCCCATCACTTGGGCAAGTTTTTACCCGTGCCTGTGAACAACATCACCCTGGGTTACGCTTCCCGGCTATTAAGTCAGTTGATCCAGCGACGACTCATTCGCAAAGCTATTCGTGCCCATCAGATCAGCATCATCCACCAACCCACCCCCGTTTCCCCCAAAGAACCCTCTTTAATTTTTAGCCTAGGTGTTCCCATCGTCATGGGTCCCATGAATGGCGGCATGGAATACCCGCCCGCCTTTCGAGGATTACAAAGTCGATTTACCCACCTTTCCATCGGTCTGGGCCGGAAAGTCTCAAACTTTTTGAACTGGATGATGCCCGGAAAACTCCGGGCAGATGTGCTGGTTGTCGCCAACTCGCGCACCCGCAACGCTCTGCCCAAAGGGACGCAGGGGCAAGTGATCGAATTGGTAGAAAATGGCGTGGATCTCTCGATTTGGCGAGCCGCAGATAAGCTTCTAGAGAGCGAAGCAGGCTTTAGACATCCACCCGGTTTTTCTTATCGAAGAAGAATAGGTGCTCGCAGAAACTTTTTTGGTATTTTGTCCAATATGATGGCTCGCCGAATTCACACAACTCGGCGGATTGCCGCGACGGATATTTACTCCAAATATCGTCGCTATCTCCAGACTAAGACGCATTTAGATCAATTGGCTCAACTCCCCCCTAGGCTATCTCTAGACCCACCCACGGTGCAGGCTGCCGCCCGGTTTGCTGGCAACGCTGGAGCCCATCCTTCTCTCACCTTTGTTTATGTGGGACGCCTCGTGGATTGGAAAGCCGTAGACTGCTTAATGTCAGCGTTTCAGCGGATTACAAAAACCGTCCATGCCAAGCTGGACATTATTGGCGATGGAGTCCAACGGGAGAGTCTAGAACAGCAAGCCTTGGACTTAGGATTGCTACATTCAGAACCCGATTTCCTGAACTCTGCCACAGGCCACCCCGGGCAGAGTCCCGCCCCCTGCCACCAGAGTCGCGTCGAGTTTGTGGGGTGGCTCTCTCAAGTGGACTGTGCCCAACGCCTGCAACATGCAGATGTTCTGATCCTGCCCAGTGTCCATGATTGTGGGGGGGCGGTGGTGTTGGAGGCCATGGCCATGGGGCTTCCCGTCATTGCCACCAATTGGGGTGGGCCTGCCGATTACTTGGATGATTCCTGTGGCATTTTAGTTAACCCAGACTCCCGGGAAAGCTTTATTCAGGGGCTAGCTGCCGCTATGGAGCGGTTGGCCAATTCACCGCATCTGCGCCATAAGATGGGGCGGGCTGGACAGGCCCGAGTGCGGGAGCGGTTTGACTGGGATGCCAAGGTCGATCGCATCTTAGAAATCTATGCGGATGCGATTGCTGTGGCAGCTCACCCCTCTGTCCAACGTCCGACACAATCCAGTGGGGATGGCGTGACCTCTGTACGCCCTCTTCGGAGCTTATAAATCAATGGAGCCTGTAAAGAATGACTACGAATGAAGCTAGAATCGCTCGCCGCATTGTGATTACGGGTGGAGCGGGATTTATTGGGGCGAATTTTGTGCATCACTGGTGCCAGAGTTATCCCGGCGATCGCGTAATCGTCCTCGATGCCCTCACCTATGCAGGCAATCGCCACAACCTAGCCGGACTGGAAACCACGGCGAATTTGCGCTTTGTCCAGGGGGATATTTGCGATCGCCCCTTGATTGATGCCCTCTTACGGGAAGAAAACATTGACACCATCGCCCATTTCGCTGCCGAATCCCACGTTGATCGTTCCATTCTAGGCCCAGAAGCCTTTATCCGCACCAATATTAACGGCACATTTACCCTGCTGGAAGCCTTTCGCCAACACTGGAACGCCCACGACCAACCCAGTGACTATCGGTTCCACCACGTCTCCACCGATGAGGTGTACGGCAGCTTAGGACCGAATGATCCGGGCTTTTCCGAAACGACGCCCTATGCCCCCAACAGCCCCTACTCCGCCTCCAAAGCGGGCAGCGATCATCTGGTGCGGGCGTATCACCACACCTATGGGTTGCCCACCCTGATCACCAACTGTTCCAATAACTACGGCCCCTACCATTTCCCCGAAAAGCTAATTCCCCTGATGTGCATCAATATTTTGATGGGTAAATCTCTACCGGTGTATGGCGACGGGTTAAACGTGCGGGATTGGCTGTATGTGGGCGATCATTGCAGCGCTCTAGATGCAGTAATTCATCGCGGCACAGTCGGAGAAACCTACAACATTGGTGGCAATAACGAAGTCAAAAACATCGACTTGGTGAACCATCTCTGCGCGCTGATGGATGAGTTGGCTCCCGATTTACCGGTGCGCCCCGCCCACACACTGATTACCTATGTGAAGGATCGTCCGGGCCACGATCGCCGCTATGCGATCGATGCCACCAAACTGAAAACCGAATTGGGTTGGACTCCGGCGGAAACCGTGGAAAGTGGTCTACGGAAAACCGTCCAATGGTTTTTGGCCCATCAAGACTGGTGGCAACCCCTCCTATCCGAGGAATACCAAGCCTATTACCAAAAGGTCTACACCACTGTTTAGTCCTGTCTAGTCACTGACTTACCTGCTGTAATGGCTGACTAACCGCCGCTCACCGGGGGAATGAGGGCAACCTCATCCCCTGGCTGTAACAGCGTTTCGGGAGGGACAAAGTCTAAATTCACCCCAAACCGAGTGACGTCGCGCCATTGGCCAAGTTGGGGATGAGCTTGGATCAGGCGATCGCGCACCGCCACCACTGCCGTTCCGGCGGGCAAGTCCATCTGGAGTTCGGTAACCCCACAGGCTTCCTGATAGGCAGCAAAGAGTTTAACTGTTACAGTGACTCTGGATTCGGGCATTTCGATGTTGGATTTTAGAGTTTGGATTTTGGCTTGTGTCTCTTGTAATTCGCTGTCCCTAGGCATGATCAGCCTCCGGGAATTGGTCCGGGCAGAGATCTGGGCACGGGGTTGTGGTCTGCTGGGGACAGTGGCAGTTCAGGGACGCTAACGATGTTCGATCTTGAATTCAAGGCTTTGACCTGGACTCGATAACCTTGCTGTTTTTCCTAGATCATCATGCTGGAACTATACCAATTTGAATTGTCTCACTATGCGGAAAAGATTCGTTTAATCCTGGATTATAAGGGGTTAGAGTATCGCAAAATTGAAGTGACACCAGGGATCGGGCAGATTGATTTGTATCGTCTATCCGGGCAGCGCCAGGTACCTGTACTCAAAGACGGCAGTCGGGTGATTGCTGATTCGACAGCGATCGCCGAATACCTGGATAAAACCTATCCCGATCGCCCAATTATTCCTACAGAACCCAAACTGCGCGGCTTGTGTCTACTGATCGAACAGTGGGCAGACGAAGTCCTCGGTTGGGATGCTCGCAAAGCCATGATTGGGGCCATGAACCAAGATGCCAGCTTCCGAACGGCCTTTGTGCCCAGTTCGATTCCGGCCCCGCTGAAGTCTTTGATTGGCGCACTTCCTGGCGATTTCTTAGGCTCCCTGAATCATGGCGTCGGCCTTGGTCCGGAAGGGGCCAAGCGATCGCTGGCTTACCTCTGTGAAATTCTGCTCACGCAGCCCTATCTGGTCACGGATCACCCGACCCTGGCGGACTTTGCAGTGGCAGGGCTGAGTATGTACCTCAAATTTCCAGCGGGTAACTATCTGGATATTCCCGAGGCGCTGAAGGGTAAAGGCGTTCCTGGCATTGCGGATAGCGCCGTGTTTGAGCCGTTCTTTAGCTGGCGGGACAAGCTGTATACAGACTATCGTCAGGCATCTGCCACCCCTGCCGCACCGGGGGCAGGGCCACAAGCGATCAGCATTGACTAGCTGTTCCGGCGAGCGGATCACATCCTGTGGTAGAGATGGAGCCTATGGCGATGCCCCTGACCCGATGGGCAGACTTTATCCGATGGGCAGACTTTTCGCCGTAGGCTGCCACCCCTGAATCTCCAGCCCATGAAATCGCATTTCTCCGCCGCGTTCGGAAATTCTCCCTGGATCACTGTAGAACACCCTAGCTATTACAGAATCCCCATGCATCAAGAACCCACTCCGACCAACCCCCGGGCGATCGCCATTCAGTTTTTATCCGGCGCAGGACTGGCCATGCTGCTGCTCGTGATTCCGGTGTCCTATACGCTCTTCTTTACTCCTGGCATTGGCCTCAGCGCCCTACAAATAGGGCTTTCAGTGGGATTCATCCTGCTCTGTGGCGCGCTTTCAGTGATTTGGGGCAATCAAGTGTTAGAGGCATTGTCCAAGCTGTTGGAATCTTTGCCCGTGTAAAGTTTGCCCCTAGTTGAAATCTCAATGAGAAAATTTGCAGTAGAAGGGGGTAAGGCAGGGTTAACCACAAATCCTCTTGCCGCCCTTTGTTACGTTGTGTGGGGTTTGCCATGCGCCAAGTTGCCCAGAAAAACCAAATTTCCGTCAAAGCCTATGCCGGATCAACGGGAGTTTTGCTGGGCATTACCCTAGAACCGGAGCGCCGTTCAGGGCTATTGGGATTTGCCATTGCCCGCCGGGATGGTCGGACCGGCAAAAAAGAATGGTTGACAGGACTCCTGGATTTCCCTGGGAGTGCCCATCCGCCCGGTACGCCGATTCCTAGCAATCGCGCCCCATTACAAAAATTTCGCTGGTCCGATTACCGCGTCTACCCCGGCATTGTCTACGAGTACACGATCTATGCTGTCTACGGCACTCCTACCAAACTAGAATTGGTCCCTGGACCCACCGTTACCGTCACGACCGCCAGTCCTACGGATGAGCACTATGTCCTCTTCAACCGGGCGGCAGCGGCCAGCCAAGCCTTTTCCCGCAAGTTTCCCGAAGTGGAACAGCAACTGGCTGCCGCCCGCAAAGCCAAGCAGGAACCGCCACCGCTGTCGCCTGTCGTCCTAGACTGGCTCAGTCGGGGTGTCCTGGAAGAAATTATTGGCGTGATCAACCGGGCTGCTGATGCCACTTGGGGTTTGGATATTGCCATCTACGAATACGAACTCCCCGCGATCGTGGCAGCGGTAGTGGCAGCCCATCAGCGCGGGGCCCAAGTCCGCATCGTTTACCACGCTAAATCCGATGATCCCCAAACGGCTGAAAATATCAAAAATCTGGTAGATTTGCCTCCGACCTGCCTCCGAGGCCGCACCACCAGCAAAATCTTCCATGACAAATTCATCGTCCTTAGCCGGATTCAAGCTAACGGCTATAGTCCTGCTGTGGTGCTCTGTGGCTCAACGAATTTCACCCACAATGGCGTCTATCGGCAGGCCAACGTGGTGCATCGATTAAACGATCGCGCGATCGCCCAGCAGTACCTGAACGTCTTTAACCTGCTCTTCAGTGGGGCCGATCCCAGCAGCACCCGGCGCTGGATCAATCAGAATAATCCCCTGCCCAATCCCTCGGCTACCGTTGCAACAAACAGCACTGTCTTTGCTGGGTTCTCGCCGAGATCGGGGGTGGGGATCTGACGGGGTTTATCAACCGCATCCAGAGCGCCAGCCAGGATGTCCTCTTCTGTACGGCCTTCGATCTGTATGATCCCTTGGAACAGGCGCTCCTAGGGCAGCCCCACGACGCCATTCTGCGCTACGGTCTACAAAATAGCCGCAGTCAAATCACGGGCATCCATGCCGATCGCACAGCCGATTTTGTTACCACAGCGATGCTCTCCGAGGGGTTAGAGGGCTTTCTGAAGGAATCCACCAAGGGACAGAAAGGCAATATTCTGATCCACACCAAGCTGATGATCGTTGACTTCACCAGCGATCGCCCCATCGTGATCAGCGGGTCCCACAATTTGTCCAAAGTGGCATCCGAAGGCAATGACGAAAACTTTTTAATTCTGGAGGGCAACCTGCATCTGGCCGACTGCTACGGCTGCGAACTGATGCGCCTTTATGATCACTATCGCTTCCGGTTTCGGACGAACAATCCTGACCCCCGCCATCCCACCGCGCCCTTAAGCTTGGTAGCCGATGATAGTTGGACACAGCCTTACTTTGAGGAGGGCAGCTTGAAAGCGCGCGATCGCCAATGTTTTGCCGGGGTTCATGTCCTATGACCTCGCGCTGGGAGCCGATGCTGGGGCCAACAGGTCGGGCATCCGCTCATTTTGTATAGAACGATACAATGGGCGATTACGCAAACTGGTCCACTAGTATGGGACACTAGAATGGTCTGCATCTACAATTCTCTGAGAAAAGACCATCTCTTGCTGGCTCACCGCTCCCACCTAGAGGAGTCATTCACCTGCACGCATTGCATCGGATTTCTGAGTTTCTGACGCTGAATATTTTACCGTAACGGCTATGTTTACCTCGGTGGCGGCAGCGATCTGTGTTCCTAGCCTTGAGCCACCTTCTCCAGCGACTTGTCTGCTCTTTGGCCCGTCTGCTCTCTGGTCCCCATGCTATCCAACATCCTCACGTAATTGGTGCATCGCCCTCCTTCTTAACTGCTTGCCATGTCAGACCCTTTTAACCCAGACTCTCCTGTAAATTCGGACCATCCGTCCCGCCCGATTGTCATTCTTCGCGGGGGTGGCTTCCAGCAAAACTACGCCTACGAGGACTTTCTGCGGGACTGCAACACCCTGTACGACTATCTGGCCACCCTCCGCAAAACGATCCCCCAAGCGGAACTGCTGGGTCGGTTTGCGGCCCTGTTTATCGATGGCAGCGACTACCCGGAACCGGGTATCCTGGCCACCCTGCACCGCATCGTGACCTCGAAGTGGGCCGATATGGAGTTCGACAACGTCTTGAATCGGTGCTGCTACATCCTCGTCAACTACTGGTGGTCCAAGTCTGGGCTGGAACAGGGTACACCGCAACTGGTTTCTCTGTTTGATCCCCAGAAGCTAGAGATGCCCTCTGGATTTACCGACTTCAACGCCACTCATAGGCTGCGCACTCTGGTCAGCCAGTTCGCCCAGACCGAACAGTATGCCGTTTTGCAGGACCGTGCCCGTACCGTGCTCCACCGCCCTGGAACTCAACCTGTTAGCCAAGTCGCAGGACCTGCCCGCCGGATTCGCGACTTTATCCCACGCTATCCCTTCCTGTATAGCCATCTGTTCATGAATTGGGATACCAGCGCCGAAGGCCAATACGCCATTAAGCGCCTGCAAATTCAGAAGGAATGCAGCTATGAACAGGCACTGCACCGTTATGCCACAGGTCTTCTCCGGGGGCAGCGGACGGCTGGAATGCCGCTTGGGGTGGACGATGCCCTCAATCCTACCTTACTGACCAATCAGCAGCTTGCCACGGCTATTCATCACTATGCAGGCAAGAGCGACGGGACACGGACTTACCAGGACACGGCCGATCGCCTCTGGTTTGATGTTAAGCGTGCTCCCTCGATGCAAGCGGCAAAGTGGCAGCTCCACGACTATCTCACGACCTCCATTTCCTCTAAATACGGTAAACACCGCTTTAATGGCTGGCTGCATGAGCGTATGCAGGAAGTCTATCCTCAATACGACACCCTCAAGCCCAATGCTTCGCTATTGACGCAAACCTGCGTGCATTTGCTGGATGCGCTTTTGGTTAGCCCCCGCCGTCTCCCCGAAAATCATCTCATTTTCCTAGACTTCAATGCGCATTCCGGTGCGACTCTGACCATGGGCTTTTTGCTCAAAATTATGCTGCTGTGCCGCAGCATGACGTCCCGTTGGGATGCCATTAAGTCTCACGTTTCCAAGCAATTCGCCATTCTGTTAAAACATTACGAAGCGGGCATCCATACCGAACTGGAATGGCTGATTGAGTGCCTAGAAAATCTTCAAATTGCCTTTAGTATCCATTCTGGACGCACGGATTTTTCCTGGGTCAGATTGCTCTAGCGCATTGCTGCGTGACGGGTTGCCACAACGGATTGCGAACTACGTCGTGATCCGTCGTGGCATTACAGGACTGATCGGCATAGGCCCGACCATGGGGGCCTGACCGAGTGAGGTCGGAGTTACGGCATTTACCGATGGTCGGGGGTAGATCCGCGCATGCCCCGCGAGGCGACGCGAATCACAATGGGGGAGTTACGCAGGGGCACAATGGGACTCCATTCGCTGGCGGCGATGACGTTGAGGCGATGGAGCAGGTGGATCATGGCTTCGACGGCGGGGGCTTGGCCGCTGAGGGTGATGTTGATCCAGTCGGAACTGTGAGCCGCTGGGTCGCGGCTCGGGGGTGTCATATTCATGGTTGGGTCTCCTTTGTTTGTTTGTGGGGGAAGAAGACCCAAAAACCACAGCCACCCCGAATGCGTTGCAAAACAGGGTGGCTTGTAAAATGAAACAAGCCGCCATGCTGGAGCTATCAGCTTGGGGGTTAGCGATCGCTTGGTGTTGGTAGCACTGGGCGATCGCGTTTTAAGACCGAGGTCTTTGGGCGTCTGGGCGAGTGCTAAACCTAAGCGCACTCACCTTAACGCAAGAGAATACCGAATTGCGCCGCACTTTGCAAGTCCTATTTTGAGCAAATTTGGGATGGACAGGCATTTCTGCGGGGGTGCCATCCACCGATGGCTTGAGATCAATATTCGAGAACCCGTATTCAATATTCGAGAACCCGTATTCAATATTCGAGAACTCATATTCAATATTCGAGAACTCATGAACTCATATTCAAGTTGCGCCCAGAGCCTGCGCCTGGATTTAGGCATCTAAGGGACTGCGCACCCCCAAACCGCCCCGATTGAGCACATGGGTATAGATCATCGTGGTTTTGACATCCTTGTGGCCGAGGAGTTCTTGGACGGTACGGATGTCGTAGCCGTTTTGCAGCAGGTGGGTGGCGAAGGAGTGGCGAAAGGTGTGGCAGCCGATGCGTTTGTCGATGTTGGCCGCGCGAACAGCAGTTTTCAGCGCTTTTTGGATGTTGCTGGGGTGAAGATGATGCCGCTGCACGATGGCACTGCGGGGATCGCGCGATCGAGTGCTCGATGGAAAAACAAATTGCCAAATCCACTCACGGTCGGCATTGGGGTATTTGCGTGCCAGCGCATAGGGCAAATAGACCGCGCCATAGCCTTGGTCTAAATCTTGCTGATGGGTGCGGCGGACTACGTTTAAATGCGTTTGCAGCGGTTCAATCAGCCGTGCGGGCAGCATCGTGACCCGACTTTCATTGCCTTTGGCGTCGCGAACGATCAGTTGTCGCTGAGCAAAATCCAGATCCTTGACCCGCAAATTTAGCCCTTCGCTTAATCGCAGTCCACTGCCATAGAGTAATTGCACCACCAGCCCTTGAACACCAAAAAGCTGTCGAAAAACCGTCTGAACTTCCGGCGGCGTAAGGACCGTCGGAAGGTAGCGAGAAGATCGCGCTCGGAGGGCATCAATGGTGTCGAGTTCTTGGTGCAGAACCTGGCGGTATAAAAAAAGAAGCGCGCTGAACGCCTGATTTTGGGTGGAGGCAGTGACTTGCTCTTGAACAGCGAGATGGGTGAGAAACGCTTCGATTTCGACCTGGCCCATGTCTTTGGGATGTCGTTTGTTGTGAAACACGATGTACCGATAAATCCATTGAACATAGGTTTTTTCGGTACTGAAAGCATAGTGCTTGAGGCGGAGCACGTCACGCACTTGGTCTAACAGCTTACGCGGGCGAGGTTCTAGCATGGGATATCCGTAAATTTAGTACTTATGTATTAGATAGTACTCGAATTGATTCAGTAATAAGTCTAAAGATTTACGGAAGAAATTGGCGCACGGCTTTGTCCGTAGGATAGGATTTCAGTGAGATTAGAGATTCGGCATAACTCCCCCTATAGAGGTAGATATGCAGAATTGTTTCTGCATAATGTTCTGTAGGGGGTAGATATGCCGAATCTTTCTGCATATCTACCTCTAGGCAGGGAGTTATGTAGAAAGATTCTCTATAAAGAGTAGTTGTGCCGCTTGAGTTCTCGGTGGTGGTGCAGTCGAAATCTCAGTCACTGATAAATTTGAGGTAGAGTGAGGACTGCCTATATCGTATTGAATATGTTGATTCCGAATGCAGAAAATGCAGTCGTCGATATTCGTAAACTACGCGGCTACTGCTTGAATTCAGAGCACGACGACGGAAAGCATAAAGCTCGGCTTTTTTCATCAATTCTTGGCATGACGGCTGATGACGCTGAAGAGTTACGCCAAATTTTGCTAGAAGTTGTCATAATTCATGAAGCTCAGGTGGGGCTGCAAGATGAGTTTGGGCAGCGCTATACTCTCGACTTCACGATTAAATGGCACAATAGAGGTGCAACTCTTCGGAGTGGTTGGATTATCGAGCATGGCTCGGAGATTCCAAGATTAACAACCTGCTATCCTCTGTAGTACTTGGAGGTGATACAAGTGACGAAGAACACAGCTAAATTGCTAGATGTCGTGGCTTTGACAGTTGATTTGCCCGAATACAACCTTTGGTGTGGACAAGTCGGAACTATAGTTGAGCTACTAGCTGATGGTGAAGCGTTTGAGGTTGAATTTAGCGATTGGGATGGACGAACGTTTGAGTCCATCGGATTGCGCCCAGAGCAAATCATGGTGTTACATTTTGAGCCAGCATCACCTGACTTGAAGCCTGAAATGGTTACAGCATAGCGCAGCACAACAACGCTGTTGCAACGGACGGTGTTCAAACTCTGGAAATGACTCGAAAACTTGTGCCGCCGCTGAACAGCAAC
>CAVYAN010000042.1:0-6484 GCA_963766075.1 uncultured cyanobacterium
AGCCCAGATGATTAAGGATTTCCCCGATGGTCTGACGCGTTGGCAGTTGGGTCTCGGCATAACCTTTCTCATGGATCAGCGCCATGCGCACCGCACGAGCACTGATCCGGGCATAGTAAAAGGTGGATTCAAACTTGGGGTCAGCTTGGGCTTGACCATCCACTAGCGCCAGGATATTGGCGATTAAATTGGGCAATCTGGTCTTACACTTATGGGCCCCTCGGGCCTGATAGTTATCGACACACAGAATCCCCGTGCGCCGTTCGTGTAAGCCGAATTGAACCGTATGCCGATTCCAGCCGAAACTGGTTTCGGCACTCACGGGCGGAGCCATCCAAGTAATCTTCAGTCACTTTGGCCATAAAGTCTCGTTTGCGATGTCCCGTCAGTTTCTGAGCCGCATCTTTAAAGGTTGATTTGACTGAATCGCTAAGTTGCATATCGCCAGTGCCAGTCCTCAGTAATCATTCCAGGGGTGATCCCTCCCTGGCTTTTCATTCTTGACTATACTGGGATTCTATTTATCCGCAAGTCCCTTAGTGGTATTTGGCTCTAGACGCTACTCATGCCACCCCATAAAAACTACCTGTAGCAGCCTAATAGCCCGCCTCGTCGAAATTTCGGCTTCCTGTTCCCCGCTTCCTGCACTGTGCTTTTGTGCCTAGGTCGGCACAAACAGCCGCTTGGGCACTGCCGCATGGCAACCCTGGCGGATATCCACAACTTGGGTTACCCCAAAATCCACCCCCACTGAAATCAGAGAATACGCCTCATCCGCGCTCATCTGGCGTTTGGTTGTCAAGAAATCCAGCATTTGGTCAGCCGACTGCCGCATTGCCTTGTTCAAGTCTTCATTGAACCCGTGGGTAATCCAATGGGAATCGGTTTCTAGAATGGGATTGGTAATGGGAAAATCCTTCAGCACAAAGATTTGCAGGTAGGAATTCATGGATGCCTCGATTGCCGTCCCTGACAGTTCTGCATCTCCCTGTCCCATGTGCGGGTCACCGACAAAGAAATTAGCTCCCTTATTGAACACCGGATAATACATCGTCGCCCCTGCCCCAATCCGCCAGTTATCAATGTTGCCGCCGAATGCGCCGGGAGGAATGCTGTTGATCCGTCCACTTTCGCCCGGTGCCACCCCCATTACCCCAAAGTGAGGCCGCATGGGAATGGCGACCTTGGTTTTGATCTTCTCGCGCGACTTGGGATCGGGCGGGGTGATAAATCCCACTTTGTCGTAAATTGGGCGACCCTTGAAGTCATAGGCAAAGGCAGGCTCCGCCAATTGCGACTGGAAATCCAGCTTGTAAATTGTGATGCGTTCTCTTTAAAGGTGTTGTAGAGGTAGCCCCAGTGGGCTGGCAATATTGCTGCCGTAGGGCAGGCGCGGCTCAGTTTTGAGAATTCTCACCATCAGCGTGTCCCCGGGTTCTGCTCCACGCACCGAGATGGGGCCGGTCATAATGTGGACGCCGGGGCCGCGATCGTTGACTTGGTCATAAACCGCTTTCACTCCCGCATCCATTAGTAGATCGGGTGCATCTCCGGCATGGTGCGTGAGTGCTTCCACATACACGATGTCGCCTGGATCAATGGTCAGCACGGGCGGCAGGGTTTTGTCAAAAAAGCCCCAGAAGCAGGTTTGGGGTGTTGCTTTGAGGGTATGAATGTTGCGGGCATTCCGAATCAAATCCGCCGCTAACAGAGTTTCCGCCTGGGCGGCTTCGCGATCGCCCCTGAGAAAACTGGCGGCAAAGTTCAGTCCTGCGGCCCCAGCCACCCCTGCGGCTCCCAAAAATGCCCGTCGGGACTGCTGAGAAAGAAAGTGGGGATGTTTTTTGACAAAATCGGCCTCTGACTCGCCATCGAATTCGTCCCCAGGCCCAACCCCAGGTGATGCGGATGGGGTTGAGGGTGCAGTCTGGGCTGGGCTGGGGGTCGGGGAATGACTACAGCGGTGGGCATGACTGGTGTCATGGGGATGACTGCAATCTGGGGAATGAGACTGATCGTGACCTGCCATAGCGTTGCCTACACCCGAAACGTTAGGCAAAATCCTAAAGAGTGCACAGATGTTCAATTGTGTGGTCAATTACATTGACACAGTAGTTATTTATCCAAAACATCTCGCAAAATATCTCGTAATAAGTCATTACAAATAGCAACGAGGCACCACCAAACCCAGTGATCCCCATCAACCCAAACCCATCCCGATTGCCCAAGATCCCCGGCATCTTTGAAAGATGCCGGGGATCTGAAAAAACGGATCTGATAGATGCGTGCGATCGACAACACCCTCACGGTGGCAACACCAATTGCCACTCCGATCCCTTCGGTTCCCAGTGGGGAAACTCCGTCGCCCCGACCACATACGGCCCCCAATAGCGGCGGATCCATCCAACGCAAAAGCCACCAATACCTCACCGGGTTTCACCTTTAAACTCGGACGATTTGGCAACCCCACCAGTAATCCCTTAATCTGCCCTTCCTCTGGATCAAAATCCCAGTGGGCCGGAGGCTCATAGGCAGGCAGCTCCGTTGCACTAGGCTTTTGGGGCAGTAGCGCCACCCGTACCGGAGAGTCAGTCAGATTGCTAATGCGGAGCACACCTTGACGGGTAATACCAATGCCCGACTGGCCCGAGGGCTGTAGCCGCGATCGCGACCTTAGAGCTACCAGCAGCGGGGCTGCCATCGAGAGGCAACCGATTCAGTGTTGTGCCTACAGCAGCGGGTTTTGAGGCCAGGAAGGGGGCCGCATCTGGAAGAGGCAGTTGCCCCAGGGTGGTCGAGGGCTGAGAAGGCATGATCGTCGGACCAGAAGGGTGAACTGCTTGGCCGATCGCCCAAGCGCTAACCCCACAGACCGCGATCGCCCCGAGCACCAGCCCAACTTCACGCCGATTGAGTTTTTTGATAGACTTGACCCACATTCTGCCCTCCTGGATCGGTACTTCTATTCTAGTCAGATTGCGGGCGATTGCCGACCCTGAAACCCCATGCCCCCGTCATTTCTCACACCTATACCTCATGCAAAACACGCGCCTCACCACTTTGTTTGACGCCACGCTCGATCGTCGAGGAGGATGGCTGCGGAACCCGTGGCGACGCCTATCGGTGCTGATTATTAGCGTGCTATTGGGGAATTTCCTTGGTCCAGCCATTTCCACGGTGGCGGGCCAAAAAGCGCAATTGGATGTGGTGGTGGCAGCGATGTTATTGGGCGCGGCAGAGCTGATCAGTTGGGGCACCTATCGGCGACGGGAAAATTCGGCGCGATCTCTGGTGATGGCGGTGCTGAATGCGATCAAAATTGGTGCGGTTTATAGTTTGTTTGTGGAAGCGTTGAAATTGGGATCGTAGTCAATTAATCTTAGTCAATTAAAAGTTGAAAATTAACCGTTGGCGGGCGGTGGCGGTAGCAGGGTGAGTGCTGGGAGAGTGGTCAGAATTGAGGAAAACCGTTATAAAACCAAGGAGGGGTTAAAGTTGCGGGTTTTCCGGCGGCTCTGGCCTTGGCTATGTTTTTTGAATCCTTTGGGCTTTCACCTATGTCTCCTTCTGAACTGTTGCTGACTCGACCGATGGCGGCTACGATTGCGAACAAATTGGCGGATGTGCGATCGCTGTTTACCAATTTGAATGCTGATTTTGATGCAAATTTGGATGCTTACTTGGTTCCGGCGGCGGATGAGCATTTAAATGAATACTTGCCCGCAGCGCGGCAGCGGCGGATCTGGTTGTCAGGATTTACGGGATCGGCAGGGGATTTTTTACTGGGGCGGGAATTGGCGTGGCTGTTTGTGGATTCTCGCTATTATGAGCAAGCAGAATTAGAGGTGGACCCGGCATTGATTCAGGTGTCGAAGGTGGGCTTGGAGGGACACAAAACCCTGGAGGAAACCCTGGAGTCATGGGGTCGTGAAGCCCAGCAAGCGGGTCAGTCTCTGCGGGTGGGTCTAGATCCATTTACGGTGCCGCTGAGTGCGTTTCGTAGTCTAGAGCGCAAGTTGGATTTATTTGGGGTGCAGTTGGTGGCGGTGGACAATTTGGTGGATCGGGTGCGGGCGGCGATGCCGTGGCGACAGGTGGATCCGGTGCCAGCGATCGCCGAGTCTCCCGTGTTTCATCTGCCCCTGGACTGGACGGGTGAAGCCCTCAGCGATAAACTCCAGCGTCTCCGAACTCAGATGCGGCAAAAGAATGTCCAAATCTTACCCGTAACCAAGCTGGATCAGATTGCATGGCTGTATAACTTGCGCGGCTGGGATATTCCCTATAATCCTGTCTTTATCGCCTATGCTATCGTTACGCTAAATCAGGCATTTCTGTTGACAAATGTTGATCGTATTTCTCCCCAAATCCGTGACTTGATTGCACCTGATGTTCAGCTTTTGCCCTATGAACAGTATGCTCCCACCTTAGATCGGTTGCTAGCCGATGCCTACCGGGTTACGGGGGAACCGTGTCGGGTGTGGCTGGATCCACAGCGCAGTACGACTGGGACGTACAATTTGCTGCGCCGCCATGAGAGTCGGCCCCAGATTGTGGAGCTGGACAATCCGATTGAGGGCATGAAGGCCCGCAAAAATGGGGTGGAAATTGCTCAAATGCAGCAGGCCAACCTGAAGGCCAGTCGGGCTAAAACGCGCACGCTGAAGTGGCTTAAGGATCAGATAGCGCAGGGCATAGCGGTTTCCGAAGCGGATGTAGCGATGACGGTGGAGGGATTTTACGCGGAGGAAGATGGGTTTCAGGGGCTGAGCTTTAACACGATCGCTGGGGCGGGGGCCAATAGCTCGATTGTGCACTATGGTACGCCGGATGCGGAGCGATCGCTGCAATCCGGTGATTTTCTGCTGTTGGATTCTGGGGCACAGTATGCGGCAGGCACCACGGACGACACCCGTACTATCGTCGTGGGAAACCCAACGGCGGCCCAAATTGCCTGTTATACCGAAGTGCTGAAGGCCCATATCAATTGTGCCATGCAGCGCTTTCCCAAGGGCACTACGGGCGCGCAGTTGGATGGCATTACCCGATCTACCCTTTGGCAAGCGAGTTTAGACTATGGGCATGGGACGGGACACGGCGTTGGGGCGTTTCTGAATGTCCACGAAGGGCCGAATGGCATTAGCAAAAAGGTTAGTCAGACCTTGGAACCCGGCATGGTGACCAGTATTGAACCGGGCTTTTATCAACCGGGTTGGGGTGGGATTCGGTTGGAAAATCTTTATATCGTTAAGGAGCTACCGCCAGCAGTGGTCAGTGCTGCTGATAACAATTCAGAGAGTTCTTTAGAGACCAATGGGGCGATCGCACCGGGGGGCCAGGATGCCTCGCCGCCATGGTATGGGTTTGAGTCCCTGACCTATATTCCATTTGAGCGCCAATTGATTGATCTGGATCGGTTGGATGCGTGCCAGCGCCAGTGGCTAGATGCCTACTCCCAAGCGATTCTGGATCGGCTTGGGAGTAGGTTAACGGCGGCGGAGTTGGCATGGTTACAGGATGCTTTAGGGCTTAGCAACCTTCCTCTTCCTGAACCAAATCCCCCCGTACCCAGCCCTTAGCTCCGGAGGGAAATTGGACATATTGCCACAGATAACCATCCCGGCCTGAGGCGGAGTCTAGGATCTGCACGATGTCTCCCGTAAGGCCAAAGTGGGGTGAGGATGCTTGGGTCGAGGGGGCTGATCGCACGTTGATGCGATCAGCCCTTTCTCCCATTTGCTGTCCGTTGCCGAGTCTGGCATAGCGCTTCTGATCAGTGTCGGGATAGCGGACAAAGTCAACGCGCACCCAGCCTTCGGCTCCAGATGAGCGGAAGCGCACATAGTGCCAAGCGTAGTCGTCCGGTTGGAATACGGTGCGCAGGACTTCGACGCGATCGCCGACGACGCCGTAATGGGGTGTTTTGGCGGCTAGGGTGGGGGCCGATCGCACATTAATCCGGCTGCTAATATCTTCTGCATCCAACAGGGCAGGCCGAGCGAAACTAGGTAGAGCCATGCCCATGGACAGAGCCGATGTAGCAAACATAGCAAGGAGAGAACGCTGGACTAGCATGGGAAAAACCTCTTGGGTGCAGAATCAGGGTGAAAATGGAGGACTGAACGGCTACGCCTGTAACGGAATCCTCTCTGATTAACCCCTACAGCGGCTGCCCTTCCCGTTCCGTAGAGAGGGGGAAATATTCTGAGTAATGTATTAATTCGTACTGAATTATTTTGTTCTGGGTGGATTCTATTGGGAGGCCAGCTCTATGGCAAGCAAAAGGACAAGCAGGACGGCGGATACCGCGCATCTTGCTTGTCCCTGTAGTTCATTCACCTGTGATGCCAATCTATCGGGGCGAGTTGTCAATCCGGTGTTGTGCGGATGAATTTTAAGTGGCAGTTAGGGAGGGTTGATTCACATGAGCCTTAAACCTATGGGTGACCTGGGACTCGAACCCAGAACCAGCGGATTAAGAGTC
>CAVYAN010000043.1:0-36103 GCA_963766075.1 uncultured cyanobacterium
GGAGGAGCGATCGCAACAGATTCCGCCGTCTCCAGATCGGCTAACGTTTGCGACAGTGGCGAAATGAAGAACAGCCCACTTGCCGTAAGCTGAAGGCGAATACGTTGGCGATTCGTGCTATTCATGACTCAATCTCCTCATCTCATGAGGTTAATTGAGCAATGCAGCACACCTAACGAACAGAACGATCTTCTTCGGAATTCTCCGAATGCTCGGAGCAATCTGGAAATTACTAGAATCAGCCATTAATCGGCGTTTACAGCCAGCAGAACTCAAAAAAGAGCACATAGGACGGGGGATGTCAGGGAAGTGTGATGAGGACGAGTAAGCCAGCGCAGCGAATTTCAGGTGGAGAAGATTGATGGGCTAGGGGTAGGGCGATCACCCTCAGATATGGAGCGATCACCCTCAGTCAGGAAGCCGTCATGGAATACCTCGAAATTATTGGGGATTGATTTTTCGCTCCGTGGAATTCACTGTAGAATCTGCCGCGCTAAAAAAATCGATCACTTGGGCCAGAACTTGCAAAGTGTTCTGAGTGTCCTCATTTTTTATACATTTTCTAATCCCCTCCAGCCCATCAAAAAACTGGGTCAAAGCCTCCCCAAATTCGGGTGCCACGAGGTCATCCGGCTGCTTCAGGAACGGAGAAATCGCATCCAGTAACTCGCTGACGGTATCAATGCGGTCATCTCGGAGGCACTGTCGCAGAGCATGCAGGCCCATTTGCAGCATTTCCACGGCCCCGATAAACGCAAAAATCGAGGCCGTCTTTTGACTTTTGAGCCGTGGCCGCACATCATCCACCAAGGCCGCCAATTCGTCAGACTCATCATCCAGCAGGCTCAGGGAGGGCGGTGGCAACTTGGCTGGGGTCCCCGCAGCCTGGAGCAACTCTTCCTGAGCCGTTTTGCTGAGTACCTGTTCAATCCATGCATTAATCGAACGTCCGGCCAGCTTGGCTGCGTCGTGGATATCTTGATGAATTGCCGGAGTGGTCCGGACTAACAAGCGCCCAGAGAAAGACACCTTTTCCTTGGGAGAAGCCATATCATCACGTTTGCCTGCCAAAGGTTTCTTCTTTCCTACATCTGTTGTAGATCCTTTATCCAGAGCTGGCCGGAGTTGTCCGGAAGATGCTGGGGGATTTACCGATGGAGTGATTTCAAAACCACTGATCTGAGCAGCGCTGTGAATAGGGTAGGTAATATCAGTCATCACACAGGGATATCACACGAGGGGATTCAACGAAAGCATAAATTCGGTTGGCGATTGCCGAACGATCTCCAGCAAGGCTAAGACGAGCAAACCCCCACCGTCATCCCCAGGATCCGCAGGGGAAATCACTGCCGAAATCAGCACGTGCTAACCGTATCGCCTCAATGCTATCAAAAATGCGAGAAACCGCAAACTTTTTAAATTTATTCAATAAAAAGTATATGATGCTACCCAGCAAATTTAAACTTCTCAAATATTTAATTTTTGTTTTGCAGGCTATCGAACTGCTACTACTCAAAATCCGCACTAAAAAAGGGCCCTCAAGTTTTTAGTACCTATGTATTTAATCATTAATTTTGAAGATGCCGCGTATTTTCCGGGAATGCAAAAGGGAGCATCCAATCGATATCCCTTCCTGGAATGAGTCTAATCCGGAGGAGCACGATAAAGTAACGTGAAGTATCGAATTAGTATCAATAAAGTTGTGTGCTAGCATGTTGACATGAGGAGCGACGCTACACCCCAAAAACCACGCCACAGGAGGAAGAGGATCATGTTCTACATCCCGTTTCTACCCCGTCCACAGGCGACCCAAGACTTGAGTCCGGCTCAATCCCCCAAACCTCAACCCCAAAAATATTACTGGGGGTTAAATCTGACACCCCATGAGGCGATCGCCCAGGTTGTTGATATCACCGACTTGCCCCCCGATCGGGTTCAAGTGCAATGGGGTGCATCATACTATTTAGCGCGATCGCTGGCTCCCGGCCACTCCTATAGAGCCGGAGAGTGGGTGACTGTAATTTGTGGAGAAAATAATTACCTGTGGATTGAGCCGACTCTATAAGCCTTTGCGCCCATGGATGGACCACGCTTAGAAAAGCACCAATATTAAGTTGGATATGTTTAATATTGGTGCTTATTTTATGTATAATCAACACATGCAATTAGCTGATTGCCGGGAACGCAGTCTGGAGTGGGAATTAAGTTCGGATACATCATCATCTAGTCGTGGAGTTGTGCTGTGAAAATTGTCAAAAAACGGGGTTTGCTGTTCCGTTGGGCTTCCTGGTTTGCTAGACACTACGGGCAGTTTCTGTTGGTGTTGCTCATGGCCTGTGTCTTGACTGCGATTCTGGGCATCCCAGTCATTCATCTGATCCCAGACTGGCTGTGGGAGCAAATTGGCCGACTGGCGCTGTTTGCGATCACCCTGTTTGCCTTGGCCGTGATGCTGGATCCCAATCGTTCCTAGCGCAGGCCCACGAGTTGTCGTTGAAACTGCGGCGATCGCCTGCTCCTCAGATCCCCAGCTTTTCAGAAAAGCTGGGGATCTCGATTCAAGAGAGTTTCGCGATTGCCCTTCCCCTGCGGTTCTGGATGCATCGACTGGCAGAATCGACATAGAATAAAGCAAGGCAACGCAGAGTCAGCACGGTTGTGTTTTGAGGAAATTGCGATGGTTTTGCAAGTTTCGCCCACGGCAACGGCAGACATCATTTACCCCGATTGCGACGGTGAACCGGTGGCCAATAATACCGAGCAGTTTGAAATCATCGTCCTGATCAAGGGGAATCTCGATATTTTGTTTGCAGAAGATCCCAATGTCTTCATTGCTGGGGATTTGTTTTGGTATCCGATTGCAGGCAACAATACGGTCAAATATGCACCCGATGTGATGGTAGCTTTGGGCCGCCCCAAGGGCAAACGCTACTCCTATAAACAATGGGAAGAGGGCAATCAGCCTCCCCAAGTGGTCTTTGAGATTCTTTCGCCCAGCAACACCCCCCGAGAAATGACTCGGAAGCTCTTGTTTTATGATCACCACGGGGTCGAGGAATATTACCTCTATGACCCAGCTATCCCTGAGCTAAGCGTTTGGCTGCGGGGTGATTTAGGACTGGATTTAATTGATATTGAGCAAACGTGGACTAGCCCGAGACTGGGCATCCGCTTTGACATCAGTAATTCAGAACTGGCACTCTACTACCCGAATGGGCAACCTTTCCTGAGTTTTCTAGAACTAGAACAGCGGGCCAAGACTGCCCAACAACGCGCCGAAACTGCCGAGCAACGCGCCGAAACCGCCGAGCAACGCGCCGAAACTGCCGAGCAACGCGCCGAACAAATCCAAGAAACATTGCACCAAGCTGTACGCCAATTGTTAGGGATGGAGATGTCCGTGGAGCAGGTTGCAGCAGTCCTAACGTTGCCCGTAGAAGCCGTAGTGGCGATCGCATCATCTCCAGAAGGGGGGCCCTCGGCTTCAACGCACCCCTAGCGCTTAACCCATGGGGCTCTGGGGGAGTGTTCGGCCTAAAACTCGTAGGCTTGAATCAGCTTGGTCACCAGCTTGCGGTGCTCCGGAGCAACCGCCACGGTATTCCCCGCCGAAGTCAAAATTAAGTCGCCAATGGTATCGAGTGCCCGCTCGTTAATCCCATCAATTAGCAGCTCGGGCATCGTCAGATTGGCTTCGGCAATTTGTTTAATCACGGGAGCAGGGTTGGCCTGTTCGGCAATAGCCTTCAGTACCTGAAACTCATATTCCGGTAACTGCCTCATCAACACGGTCCACTCCTCAGGAAATTCCGAGACGGGGCGCTCAGTTGGCCGCATAGACCGACCTGCCGCGCTATTGGCAGGCGTGCTATTGGCAGATGCGCGATGCAGCGCCGCACCGTTGGGGACAACGCGACTAGGGGCCACATGACTCAGTACTGGCATTTGGGGATCTGCCGACGTTGCCATCCGCCCAGCCCCGTGGCCCTCTCCTACCCCCCGTGATGGCAGTGAACTGGCCTGGATCGCAGGTGCAGGCTCCGTCGGAGGAGCCACGGACCGAGTCATGGGGGCGATCGCTGGGTGCGTATTGACCGGAACCTGGCCGCGATCGCGAAGTTGGTGTTCCAGTTCTGCGAGGGTCGCTTGGCGATCGGCGATCGTTGCCTGTAACTGTTGCAGTTCTACCTGAAGCGCATGGGTGCTTGCAGCCAATTCCGCGTTTAAGGTGGTGGCAGCACTGCGTTTGTTGCTGCAACGCATCACGACTCTGCGTTAATCCCTCAATTTCCTGGCGCAACTCCGCCACCGCTGACTCCAACTCCTGTTTTTGCTGCTGCAAAGGCGTGAGTTCTTGAGTCAGCCGATCTAAGGCTAGTCGTTCTTCCTTAAGCTGCACCTGGACTTGAGCATACTCGGCCTGCAATTCATTCAGCTTGGCTTCAATCTTGCGCTTGGCAGATTTCTTGTCCGCCAAAAATTTATTCAAATCATCGGGGTCACGGCGTGGAGGATCCTGGATCTGCGTGGGGAGGGTGTGGGGAGACAAGTCTAAGGTGGGAATGGCCGGAACTGGTGTGGACAGATCCCAACTCAGAGCGGGTTTGCGCGTTGCCATTACTGCCATAATCTGAGCCGACTCTGCGGCTGGACCAATTTGGGCAATGGCCGTGGCAGTGGCGGCGAAGGATGGCACGGGCTGCCCGTAGGGCGTCCCCACCCCCGATGGCTGCATATATAAGCTGGCTTCCAAGCGCTGTCGCTCCGTAGACAGGTCTAGGAATGCCTCGTACTCTTCCAACCGCCGCTGCTGTAGGACACGAATATGGGCCGTCAGCGCGGCCAACCGCGACTCGCCCTGTTGTCGCTGGCGGCGGTTAACAATTCCCGTTGCCACCAGTGCCGCAGGCACAGCAATCATGCCGGTGCCCATCGCTTTGCCAAAATCGCGACTGGTGACTAAACCGATCGCCAAACCCATTCCAAATGCCACAGACCCCAGCAAAACGCGATTACTCACCATAGCAAGAAATTAGTGGACAACAAGAAATAATCCCTAACCTAAACCAATCCCCGTTGCGATCGCCCGTCTCATCTCGGCCCAATAACCGGATTACACAACCGTACATAAATAGTACGCCGTCTCTCCCCAAATGGGCCTTTCTTCCTAAAGCACTTCCCAGATTTGGAACACTGTTTTTAGCCCCTCGGCAAAACCCTGCGTCATCTTCTTGCACTGAGGCTACAATCTCATCACACCGTCTTCAACCCAAAGGGAATGGATTTTAGCTATGGACCCGATCATTGCCGGTATTGTGCTCGCCATCCTCGGCTACTTTGCCGGGGGCGTGAAGGTCATCAATGAAGGGGAAGAAGGTGTTGTAGAAGAATTTGGTCGGTTCAAAGGGCGATTGGAACCCGGTCCCCATTGGATCCCACCCCTAATTCAGCGGGTTTCGGTGGAATCGACTCGGGAGCAAACCCTGGATATTCCGCCCAAGCCTGCCATTACTCAGGACAGTGTGCCGTTGGAAGTAGATGCGATCGTCTTCTGGAAGCTGACCGATGTGGAGCAGTTTTATCGGGGCGTGGAAGATCTGGAAGGGGCACTGGAAAATTTGGTTTCAACGACCCTACGGGATGAGATTGGGCAACTTACCTTGGAGCAAATCAACTCCAGGCGGGGTGAAATCAACAAAAAGATGTTGAAATTGCTGGATGATGCCACAGCAAATTGGGGCGTGAAGGTAATTCGGGTGGAAATCCAAGGCATTATTTTATCGGATGATATTCGCAAGGCCCTGGAGTTGGAGCGTGGTGCCGAAAGTAAACGCAAAGCTAGCATTGCCGAGGCCGAAGGAAAGGTAAAGTCCATTCAGTTGCTATCCCAAGCGCTTGAGGGCCAGTCCGACGCCAAGACGATTTTGAAATATCTGGCCCTGCAAGATTACGTGACGGCCAACTCCAAGATTGGTGAAAGCGAAAATGCCAAGATCATTTTCATGGATCCCAAGGCGCTGACCGAAACGATTGGTGAGCTGATTGCCGGAGATGATTCCAACGGGGGCATGGGTAATGGGAATGGAACCAACTAGAACGCCGCTAGAAATTTAGAAATTAACTAGTGGCGAATAAAATAAAAGCGTGTCGGAGTGTGGCTATTGCCGCCATAGGGCGTCGGCAACGCGGGCCACATCAGCCATGGCCGCAACATCGTGGACTCGCAGCAGGTCTGCGCCACCCGCGATCGCCCCACAACAGGCTGCCGCCGTGCCCCATACCCGTGCCTGGGGATCCGGTTGATTCAAGATCGTGCCAATAAAACTCTTGCGGGAGGGGCCAATCAGCACCGGATAGCCCAAGGCCCGCAGTTCCGGGACGCGCCGCAGAATTTCCAGGTTTTGGGCCATGGTTTTGGCAAATCCAATGCCGGGATCCAGGGCAATTTGGTTGGGGGAAATGCCCGCCGCGATCGCCGCCGCCGCCCGCTGTTGCAGCACCGTGCAAATTTCCCCCATCACATCGGTATAGTCTGTCATCTGCTGCATGGTCTTGGGCGTGCCCCGCAGATGCATAAGAATAATCGGTACAGCCAAGGCCGCCACCGTGGGAAGCATAGCGGCATCGTAGAGGCCACCAGAGATGTCATTCACCACATCGGCTCCCGCCGCGATCGCCACCCGCGCCACCGTTGCCCGCGTTGTATCCACAGAAATTGCGATGGGCGATCGCGCCCGGATTGCTTCAATCACCGGAATTACCCGCTGCAACTCAGTCTCCAAGCTGATTTCTTCCGCCTGGGGCCGTGTGGATTGTCCTCCCACATCCAGCAGGTCAGTCCCAGCCGCTACCATGGCTGTGGCCTGTTCCACCGCCGCGGCTACGGTCGTAAACTGTCCGCCATCGCTAAAGCTATCCGGTGTGACGTTCAAAACGCCCATGATGTAGGTGCGATCGCCCCAGTCAAATACCTGATCCCGCACGCTCCAAGCCGATAGTTTGGGCCTATCCGTTTTGGACCTATCCATTTTGGGCATATCCGTTCTGCTTCCTCCTGACGATGCCAAGTTTCACTCAGAATAGAATTCGGAATGGAATTCGGACTTATAGATTTGGACTATAGATTTATAGATCACTGCGTCGATTTGCCAAAATGCGCCTATATTCTTTAGGGTCTGCTGTTTGCAGCCCTGTCGTTGGGGACTTTAACCGTGACTATTCCATCTTTTCCTGAAAGTAGCCATCCCATTGTCAAATCCCTTGCCCACCACAGCGATCAAGATCTGGTCACCCTGTTACAGCGGCATGCCGACTCTGGGAAATATTTCATCGCCATTTTCTGTCGCTATAGTCCCATGGTGTATACCCTGGTGCAGCATTCCGCGCGATCGCCCGTCCAGGCCGACTACCTGTTCGCCACCACCTGGCGGCACCTCTTCTATGAATTGCGCGGGCTCGATCTGCACCAAGTCGGCCCTAACGGCGAACCCCTGTTTACATTACAAAGCTGGCTGATCAACGTCACGGCCATCTGCATCAATCAAGCCGAACTGCCCCCGGTCGAAGCCATCCACTACAACATCCAAGCCGCCTCGCCTCCCCTATGGTGCTACTTGGAGCAGGCCCTAGACCAACTGTCCCCCGTCCTGCGGCTGATGGTGCTTATGGCCCAAACCTTTAGCTGGAGCGAAACTCGCATTTCCGCCTATTTACAAGCCGAAGGCGAAGCCATTTCTCCTGCCCAAGTGCGGGTCCACCTACAGGAAGGCTATCGTTTGCTCCAAGAGGCACTGCCAGAAGATGTGCGAGAAATTTACGTTCCCGAAGCTCTAGGCTTTTCCAACTACGCCCCCACCCTAGACGCCCTAGTGTAAGGCGAAATCTTATCCGCCAAGCCACACCGCAACCCGATTCCCAGGATAGAATCGTAATAAGTAAAAATACATAGCGGCGCGGGAATTCTATGGCGGGTGGCGAACTTCAGGCACAAGGTCCCCTTTCGGACCGCGAACTTCAAGTGATCGAGCTTGTAGCCGCTGGCTTAACCAATGAGCAAATTGCCGAAAAACTTGAAATCAGCAAACGCACCGTGGACAATCATCTCAGCAACATTTTGACAAAGACCGATACCAAAAATCGGGTGGCTTTGGTCCGCTGGGCCTTGCAGTGGGGCAAGGTGTGCCTAGATGATGTCAATTGTTGTACCTTGCCGCTGCCGGTGAAGCAGAGCAAGGAGGAGGAGATGCACGGATGAAATATGGGGTCCGGTTCCCAACGTTACCGCTGGCGGTCTATCGCGAAGTAGCCGCCCATATCATGCAGGTCAGTGGAGTCAGCGTTGCCCTCCTGCCGCAGCGATCGCCCAGCTTTGACTACAGCCAAAGCCAAATTGACAGCCTGTGGATCGAGCATGCCGAAACCCTCGATTCAGAGCATCAAGTCCAAGTGCAGCAGATTTTGGCGTACTATAGCGATCGCTATGGCGCATGGGAAAGGATCAATTAAAAATTGCAAATTAAAAATTTAGACCGCCATCCGGCCTAGATCCCCAACTTTTAATTTTGCACTTTTAATTTTTAATTAATCTTTGGCTGTGGCATAAAAATTAATGTACTCGAAAAATTGATGGGCATCATTCAGGCAACACGCGGCACTCGGGACATTTTGCCCGCCGAAATTAGCTACTGGCAGCGGGTAGAAGCCATTGCTCGGAAGATTTTGGATCGGGCCGCTTTTCAGGAGATTCGCACCCCGATTTTTGAGCAGACTGAATTGTTTCAGCGGGGCATTGGCGAAGCGACGGATGTCGTGGGCAAGGAAATGTACACGTTTCAGGACAAGGGCGATCGCTCAATCACGCTGCGGCCTGAAGGGACTGCGGGGGCGGTGCGCGCTTTTATTGAACATGGCCTCCACGCCCAGGGCGGCGTCCAACGCCTGTGGTACATCGGGCCGATGTTTCGCTATGAGCGTCCCCAAGCCGGACGGCAGCGCCAGTTTCACCAGTTGGGGGTCGAAGTGCTAGGCAGTGGGGATGTCCGGGCCGATGCGGAAGCCATTGCGATTGCGATCGATATACTCCGATCTGTGGGCCTGGGCGACCTGCAACTGGACCTTAATTCCCTCGGTACCCCGGCGGATCGGCACCAGTACCGCACTGCCCTGATTGACTACCTCACCCCCTATAAAGCCGATCTCGATCCCGACTCTCAGGATCGGCTGACCCGCAATCCCCTGCGGATTCTAGACAGTAAGGTAGACCGCACCCAGGAGATTCTGCAAAATGCTCCCTTGCTGGGTTCTAGCCTGAGTCCCGAATCCCAAGCCCGCTTTGATCGGGTGCAGCAGCTGTTGACCGATCTGGGCATTGTCTACAGTCTGAATCCCAAGCTGGTGCGCGGCCTAGACTACTACAGTCACACGGCCTTTGAATTTCAATCCGTACAATATGGGGCGGTGGGCGGTGGTGGCCGCTATGACGGTTTAGTGGGAGAACTGGGTGGACCGGAAACTCTAGCGATTGGCTGGGCGATCGGTCTGGAGCGCTTGGTGGGTCTGCTCCAACAGCTTCAATCGGCTCCTGCTCCAACCACCGATTTCTACATCGTTTCGCGGGGTCCTGTGGCAGAAACCCAGGCCCTCAAGCTGGCGCAACAGCTCCGCCAAACGGGCTTCAAAGCCGAACTCGATCTCAGTGGCAGTGCCTTTGGCAAACAGTTCAAACGGGCCGATCGCTCCGGTGCTGCGGCCTGTCTGATTCTTGGTGATGCTGAAGCCGAAACCGAAACCGTCCAGTTGAAGTGGATGCACAGTGGGGCCCAGGCCACGATCGCCCAAGCCGACCTCTGGCAGCAGGCTGAGGAGTTGCGATCGCAGCTCCAGCGATCGCGGCAATCGCCCGCCCCATTGGCAAATTAAGCAGCAACAACAAATTTCTTAATGAACTTTTTTAACAAACCCCTAACTTTCCTAAAGCCTGCTCCGCTTTGTGAGATTTTGCACCCCCAACTTGCATAGAATAAGGGGCGAATTCCTGTCCAAGCATTTCAGATACTTAGGAATACTAAACATGACAAACCAGGTTGTGAAACCCTTCAACGGTGATCCGTTCACCGGGAACCTGTCTACCCCCATTAGTGATTCTGATTTTACTAGAGCCTTTATTGGCAACTTGCCAGCCTATCGCAAAGGGGTCGCTCCCCTGCTGCGGGGTCTGGAAGTGGGGATGGCACACGGCTATCTGCTCGTTGGTCCCTGGTACAAGCTCGGTCCCCTGCGCGATTCTGACCACGCTGCTCTCGGGGCACTCATTGCCGCTGTGGGTCTGGTGACCATTCTGACGGGCTGCCTCTCCATTTATGGCTTGGCAACCTTCCAAGGTGGTGATAAAGACTCGACTAAGGACTCTCTGCAAACCTCCGAAGGCTGGAGCCAATTTGGCGGCGGCTTTTTCATTGGGGCGATGGGCGGTGCTTTTGTCGCCTACCTGCTACTGGCCAATTTTGATGTTGTAGATGCGATTTTCCGAGGCTTTGTCAACTAAGCTGACTAGGAATCTGGATACTTTAGAGGTCTGGATACTTTAGAGGTCTGGATGCTCTAGGGGTCTGGATGCTCTAGACGCGCAAATACAGCAGAATTGTCTGCCAATCATTTAAGGACCTGGATGAAAACTCCAGGTCCTTTTTTCGGCGATGCCAATCTGCCTCTATCAAATCTCCATCCAAAATTTAAGGATGACGACCTACTTGTTTGCCGCTTGAAAGAGGGGCAGAGCGGCACTGTTGGGCAATTGGACTGCCTTGAGCAACTCGGACCAGTCTGCCGCCAAGCTCGGATCGAGAGACTTGGCATAGCGCAGATCCGCCAAGCTGGACAGGGCATCGAACCAAATGCCATTGTCCGCATAGATTTGGGGGCGATCGCCCGGACTCGATTGCGCCAGTTGTTTGGCCAAGTTGGCATCGGGAGCGATTCGCTGTGCCCAGCCTTCCACCTTGGCATCTTTTTTGCGATCTTGAGGATTACAAATTAAGGCAATCGACCAGTGGTAATCCTGACCCACCGCTAGTCCGGGAATTCCTGAATTGCGCGGTAGGGGTAAGCTGGCGATACCGGCATCGCCGTTTATGCGGAAGGTCGTTCGGTAGACTAGGCCGCGATCGCTCATTTTCTTATCAGTCCCTTCCACCGCTTCGTGCAGCGTAAACTCCGCAAAGCGCGCTTTGGTTCTGGGTGTAGACCAAAAGAAGCGGGGAAATTCCGTGGTGGTTAACCCAAAGTTGGTGGGGGGCATCAGGGCCGCAAACTGCGGGGCAGAGGGCGAACTGCACGGATCAGCACCTACTGCGCCATCCCGCACACCTCCCCCCTCACGCCGACCGGGAATTCCGCGCCGAGGTGGCTTGAACCCCAGTGCCGATGCAATCAGGGGTTCACTACAAATCAACACTCCCAGTGCTAAGCCCAACCAAGGAGCGAAGCGCGAGGTCAAGCGCGGGACACGGTTTACCGAACACATAGACAGCATTAATCCTCTGAACTGGAACAAAGTTTATCGACAGCAACAGTAGAATTTACGGGCAAGATAATGGGGGGCCAATCCAAGCTTGCCTGCTTTCGATTTGCTTTCTTTGAATCCTTGCTTTCGATCCTTTGAGTAGAGCTAGCACTTTCCGATGCAACATCACGTTTCTCAACTGCGGTGTGCCATTCTTCTTTTGGGTGTCTTGGGTGGCACAGTCGAATGGATTGTACCCGTTTCGGCAGGCAATGCTACACCCATTTCTGCTGAGTTGGCACCACCACAGCGCACCATTGCCCAGCGCCCGGATCCAAATAGCGATCGCCGGATTCAGCCTAGCCCACCCCCCGCGCCCCTGCCAACAGACGCGACGCCCCCCCTGGCCTCTCCATCGGCCCCATCTGCTCCCGCTCCCGATGCCTCTGACCTCCGTTTTCCCATCCGCAGGATTGAAGTTACAGGCAGCCAGATCTTTATGCCCAAAGACTGGGAAGGCTGGACAAAGCCCCTAGAAGGCCACGAGGTCACCCTGACTCAACTGCGGGAAGTGGCCGATCAGATTACCCAGCTCTACCTCAACAAAGGTTACATCACCTCGCGAGCTGTGCTGGTAGACCAAACCATTACTGATGGCGTCGTGCACATTGAGGTGATTGAGGGCGCACTTGAACAGCCGATTCAAGTCGAGGGTACCCAGCGCCTCAAACACTACGTGATCAGCCGGATTAACCGGGGGGCAAAACCACCCCTCAACCGGGAGAAGCTGGAAGATCAACTGCGCCTGCTGAAGTCCGATCCCCTCTTCACCAATGTGGAAGCCAGTCTTCGACCGGGACAAGACCTAGGCAAAAGCATTCTAGTGGTCCGGGTGACGGAGGCTCGAGCCTTTAGCGGCTTTGTGGGGGCGGATAACTACTCTCCCCCCGGCGTTGGGTCGAATCGGTTTGGGGGAGGTGTCAGCTATCGGAGCCTGGTCGCAGCGGGGGATGAATTGTCCGCTGCTTACTTCCGGACCACCGCCGATGGAGCCAATGTCTTTGATCTCAGCTATCGGGTCCCGGTGAATGCCCAGAATGGCACAGTTCAATTTCGGTTTGCGCCGAATAACAATCGGATTGTAGACCCTCGGTTTGATGATTTGGGCATTCGGGGCAATTCTGAACTCTATGAACTCAGCTATCGCCAGCCCTTGGTGCGGACGCCTCGGGAGGAATTTGCCCTGTCCATTGCCCTAGCGGTGCAAAATGGCCAGACCTTTGTGTTTGATAATCTGAAGTTTCCCTTTGGCCTGGGGGCAGAAGCAGACGGCAGTACCAAAACGCGGGTGCTAAAGTTTGGCCAGGAGTACGTCCAGCGCCAGTCCACTGGGGCTTGGGCCTTGCGATCGCAGTTCAGCCTGGGTCTTGATATCGGGAATGCCACCCTCAACCCCGCCCCCACGCCCGATGGTCGCTTTGTCAGTTGGCTCGGCCAAATTCAACGGGTCCAGCGCCTCAGCCCTGGCCAACTGTTGATTGTCCAAGCGGATATCCAACTCACTCCCGATAGCTTGCTGCCGGCGCAACAGTTTGTCATTGGGGGTGGTCAGTCAGTACGGGGCTTTCGGCAAAATGGGCGATCGGGCGACAATGGCTTCCGCCTTTCCCTGGAAGACCGCATCACCGTCCAGCGAGACGAGGCAGGCATTCCGGTAGTGCAGTTTGCCCCGTTCATCGACCTGGGTACCGTGTGGAACAATCGTGGCAATCTTGATGTTAGTCAGGGCTTTTTAGCGGGCGGAGGAATTGGCTTTCTCTGGCAACCCATCAATGGGCTAAACATTCGATTGGATTATGCGGTGCCCTTTGTCAAACTGCGCGATCGCGGCGAAGATGCCCAAGACAAAGCCTTTTACTTTAGCGTCACGGCCTTATTTTGAACCGGGGCCTAGCGTCAGAGCAGACAACCGGACGCAACAGCTAGCCTATAAAACCAGATCCACCACGATCGGGGCATGGTCCGCATTGCCATGGTCCGCAATGCCAAATCCGGACACCCGCCAGGGCGCGCTGACCAAACAGTGATCAATGGGAATCCGAATCAGGGGCAGTAGCCAAGCTGGACGGTTTCTGACCGTGGAGGGCCAGGGGAATGTGGGCTGAATCCCAAAGCCCAGACTGGCATTATGCAGGTGCGTTTGGTGGATAAACTGACGATAGTAGGGTGACCACGGCGAGAGATTAAAGTCTCCGATGACAATCACCGGGTCTTTAAGACCTTGAATATACTGACCCAGCTTTTTTAAGGACTCATTCCGCTGCACAAACCAAAAGGGTCGCAGGGGCACTAGGGGATGGATCCCAATGAACTGGATGGGTTGTTTGCCCAATTTTAAAGTGGCCATTAGATTAAAATCCCCCGCCCGAAAGGTTTCCGCATGGGTATTGGTCAAGGGCACTCGACTCATTAAAAAAAGGCCGTTGGCAGGAACGTCATAGCGATAGGGGAAGCGATCGCCCAACTCCGTCTGCAATGCTGTTACCCAGTCCGGTGTGACTTCGATAAACAGCGCCAAGTCGGGATTTTCAGCTTGGACAATGGCAATGGTCTGGTCATACCGCGTGTTCTCAGTATGCACATTGGCCGAAAAAATCCGCAGGTTGGGCGACAACTGGGACCGCATGTAGCTCAAATTCGTCCAAGACGGCTCAATCCGTTGCGGATAGTCCCCGTACCACGGCAAAATTTCCACAGCGTTTAAGCCGACGACCAGCAGTGCCGCCCATAGGCAAGAGGTTGGCAGTGTCCAACGACTTCGAGAAACTCCCAAAACCAGCCCCAATACCACGAGTGACAGCCCAAAATACTGCACCCGAAAATGGCTCAACAATTCCCAGGGAAATCCCCAGGCCATGTAGCTCCATAAACTCAGCCCTGCCAGTCCGCTCAAACTTAAAATGACCAGACTGGGAAAAATGCGCTTCATCATGAGCCACTAACACGGAATAAAATTACTACTAGGTCACTCCCTGCCGCCTGAGGCTTCTGAACAATACCCATTGACACAGCAAAATTCCGTAATTCCCTGGAGAAGGGGTGCGCCAAAATCAGGGTCAAAATGATTGCAGCCTGTAAGCAACCCTCAACAATAATCGCAGAGTGTAACGTTACAGTTACATTGTCAAGGCTTGCTCTGGGCTGAAGAAATTGTAGGAATGCCCCAAAGCCTTGCCTGCTTTAGGTTTTTTTCAGGTTTCGTCAAATGCAATAATCCAGGTTTATATAACGAAACAGAATAACTGAAGTCTGGCTTATGAGAATGCAGTGCCCAGTGCTGATATTATTTTTGAGAACCCGTTCTACGCGAACCTGGGGTAATTCAACACTAGAGCAGTTAACTCCACAGGGTAAAGTTCTGGTGTCGGCGGCCCCCAATCAAAATAGGACTGTTATCGAAATCTACTGGCTCTTCCGGATTAGGACCTGGGCGAGATGGTGGGTGGCGATCGTAAAAATTTGAGTAGATTAACAGGAAGGGAGATTATGTCTTACGCGCAAACCCGTACCCAAGCGAAAGGTGGGTACGCAGCCGGGGTCCAGGACTACAAGCTGACTTATTACACCCCGGACTACACCCCGAAGGATACCGATATTCTGGCTGCGTTTCGTGTAACCGCCCAGCCGGGAGTGCCTCCGGAAGAAGCTGCAGCGGCTGTTGCGGCTGAATCGTCTACCGGGACTTGGACCACGGTGTGGACTGACCTGCTGACCGACTTGGATCGCTACAAGGGCCGTTGTTACGACATCGAACCCGTTCCCGGTGAAGACGGTCAGTTTATTGCCTACATCGCCTATCCTTTGGACCTGTTTGAAGAAGGCTCTGTCACCAACCTGCTGACCTCCTTGGTGGGTAACGTGTTTGGTTTCAAGGCTCTGAAAGCGCTGCGTTTGGAAGATTTGCGCATTCCCGTGGCTTACCTGAAGACCTTCCAAGGTCCTCCCCACGGTATTCAAGTTGAGCGCGACAAGCTGAACAAGTACGGTCGCCCCATGCTGGGTTGCACCATCAAGCCCAAACTGGGTCTGTCTGCGAAGAACTACGGTCGCGCCGTTTATGAGTGTCTGCGCGGTGGTTTGGACTTCACCAAAGATGATGAAAACATCAACTCTCAGCCGTTCCAACGGTGGCGCGATCGCTTCCTGTTCGTTGCTGATGCCATCCACAAAGCCCAAGCAGAAACTGGCGAAATCAAGGGTCACTACTTGAACGTGACTGCCGCCACCTGTGAAGAAATGCTGAAGCGGGCTGAGTTCGCCAAAGAGCTCGAAATGCCCATCATCATGCATGACTTCCTGACCGGTGGTTTCACCGCCAACACCTCCCTGGCGCACTGGTGCCGCGACAACGGTGTCCTGTTGCACATTCACCGCGCCATGCACGCCGTGATCGACCGTCAGAAGAACCACGGGATCCACTTCCGCGTCTTGGCGAAGTGCCTCCGGATGTCCGGTGGTGACCACATCCACACCGGTACTGTTGTGGGTAAATTGGAAGGGGACAAGGCTGTCACCCTCGGTTTCATCGATCTGTTGCGCGAAAACTACATCGAACAAGATCGCTCTCGCGGGGTTTACTTCACCCAAGACTGGGCTTCTATGCCCGGTGTCATGGCGGTGGCTTCCGGTGGTATCCACGTATGGCACATGCCCGCGTTGGTTGACATCTTCGGCGATGAGTCCGTTCTGCAATTCGGTGGTGGTACCTTGGGTCACCCCTGGGGTAATGCACCGGGTGCAACGGCTAACCGCGTCGCTTTGGAAGCGTGCGTTCAAGCCCGGAACGAAGGTCGCGACCTGATGCGTGAAGGCGGCGATATCATCCGCGAAGCTTGCCGTTGGAGTCCTGAACTGGCTGCTGCTTGCGAACTGTGGAAGGAAATCAAGTTCGAGTTCGAGGCTGTAGACACCATCTAGGCGATTTGGGATTTTAGATAGCGGATTTTAGAATGTGGATTAGGCTTAACTGAACTAATCGATTCCTCTAAAATCCAAAATCTAAAATCCTCAATTGAATGCCGCATGGATCTTAAAAAAATTGCGAAAGATACGACCAAGACGCTGATTACTTATCTCACCTATCAAGCGGTGCGGGTAGTGTACGAACAGTTGGATGAAACCGAACCCAAGCGAGCCTATTGGTTGCACCAGTTTGCCTCGCGGGAAACGATTAAGGACGGTGAAGTCTTTCTGGAAGCCCTGTTTCGAGAGCGACAGGATTTGGCATTCCGCATTTTAACGGTGAGAGAGCATATCGCTGAAGAATTGGCAGATTTCTTGCCCGAGTTATTGCGGACAAGTATTCAGCAAGCCAATACCTTGCAGCGTAAGCAGCAATTGGAACGTATGACGCAGGTCGTAGATCCAGAAGCATCCAATATTCAGCCCGGTTCTGTTGCGGACGTTGAACCTATTTCTGAAGCCGAAGAATAGTCGCGAGTTCGGTCGAGATCTGCGCTCAAGCTCGTCTCTGCCTCGTGTCTCCTGATGGCTCATTATTTCTGATCAAACTTAGTTGAAACCTCCTGAGGAAATCCATGAAAACTCTGCCCAAAGAGCGTCGTTACGAAACTTTTTCCTACTTGCCTCCCTTGACGGATGCGCAAATCGCCCGCCAAATCCAGTACACCATTGACCAAGGGTTCCACCCCTGTATCGAGTTCAACGAAACCTCTGAGCCCGAAACCTACTACTGGACAATGTGGAAGTTGCCCCTGTTCAACTGCTCTTCTCCCCAAGAAGTGCTCGCGGAAGTGCAACAATGCCGTTCGGAATATGGTCACTGTTACATTCGGGTTGTGGCGTTCGACAACGTGAAGCAGTGCCAAGTGATGAGCTTCATTGTGCACAAACCTAACCAAACGGCGAGTGCTAGCGCAGGCTACCGCTATTAATGGAAATTTCTCCCTGAGGCTGTTAAATTTAACAGCCTCAAAGAAGTGTCTTGAGCAATCTGGTTAGATTTAACGAAAAGAGAGGGGCGATTGCCCCTCTCTTTTCACATTTCTGAAGAAAATTTGGAAGAGGAGGTTGCCAGTCCTTATACTAGGGCACGTTCATCTCCAATGGACTGAGGTATTGGTTAAGATCCATTTTAGGGATATCTAAGGGATATCTATTAGACGGAGCGCTTCACGCCAATGGATTACAAATACCTAAAACAAGCGATCAGCAGCTACTCTGATAGAAATCTAGAGCAGCGAAAGAACTGGTATTCCTCAGCAGCAGAGGCTTACAACCAAGTCAGACCTCGTTATCCCCAAGATTTGATTGGGCAGGTTGTAGAAATTGCTCAACTCTCGTCTAACTCGAAAATTCTTGAGGTGGGATGCGGTCCCGCAACAGCGACAACAGCCTTTGCTCAATTGGATTCCCAAATGCTGTGTTTAGAACCCAACCCAGACTTCTACCGACTAGCCCAGCAAAATTGTGACCAGTATCCAAATGTAGAAATTCAAAACACTTCTTTTGAGGAATGGGTTTTACAGGCTGATCAGTTTGATGCGGTTTTAGCGGCAAGTTCGTTTCATTGGATACCGTCAGAGGTGGGATATCCAAAAGCAGCAAAGGCTTTAGGCAAGGATGGCTACTTGATTTTGTTGTGGAACAAAGAGCTGCAGCCCGACTATGAAGTATACCAATCCCTTTCCGAAGTTTATCAAATCCATGCTCCATCCCTAGACCGCTACGAGGATAGAAAAACTCAGGAAAAGATTTTGCAAGAATTGGGACAAATAGTCACAGATTCACAGCTCTTTCAAGATGTCGTCTTTGGCTGTCTTAGGTCTGAAGTCATTTATACAGGCGATGAATATTTAACACTTTTGAATACTTACTCCCCCTACCTGAAACTAGCCTCTGAGACCAAGGATGCGTTATTTGAAGGGTTGAGAAATAGCATTGACAATGACTTTGAGGGCAGACTGCCGCTCTCATATATTTCTGCTTTTCACATTGCTAAAAAACGCTAAATAGCAGATTCAGGGTGGAGAGTATCCTTAGCCTAACCACGGTGATCAGTATAGTGGGTCACATAAATCTGGGTGAGGATGCCAACTTCTGCACACTGTTACTAGGCTGCTGCAATGTGACACGAGTCCTGTTGGATAGGCACTTCAATGATGAATTCTGTGCCCTGACCGGGGCTGGAAACACAATTGAGCTTGCCTTGGTGTTTATCCACCACCACTTGGCGCACGATCGCCAATCCTAATCCCGTGCCTTTACCCACTGCCTTGGTTGTAAATAAATGATCAAAAATCTTCTGCTGGGTATCATCTGCCATGCCAATGCCATTGTCTTTGATTCGGATCACCACTGATTTTTGGTCGCTGCTCAGCCCCGTTTTGATCGTAATTCGATTGGGATGCTCCGCCAGGAATTCGGGATTCCGCCCTTGATTGGATTCCTCCAGCGCATCGATCGCATTGGCCAGAATATTCATAAACACTTGGTTAAGCTGACCCGGAAAGCAAGATACCGCCGGAATGTGATCATAAAGGCGCACAACGTCGATCGCGGGCCGCTTCGCATCCGCTTTCAGCCGATATTTGAGAATGAGCAGCGTACTATCAATGCCATCATGCAAATTAAAATTCACAGGATGCTCTGTGTCTGCCCTAGAAAACGTCCGTAAGCTAGTGCTGATATTTTGAACCCGCTCTGTGGCCGCTTTCATCGAGGCGATGAGTTTGGGGAGGTCTTCGACTAAAAACGCTAAGTCAATGTCTTCGGCGTGATCTTGGATAGTAGGTGTTGGGGCGGGGTAGGCTTGTTGATAATAGTGCAAGTGTTTCAGCAGATCTTGAATATAGTCTGTTGCATTGCTGAGGCTGCCTTTGAGAAAGCCAACGGGATTGTTAATTTCGTGAGCCACCCCAGCCACTAAATTGCCCAAAGCCGACATCTTTTCCCGTTGCACCATCTGCGTTTGGGCCTGCTGCAACTCCTGTAACGCCTTTTCCAGATCTTCTGTTTGCTGCCGTAACTGTGCTTCTGACTCCAGTAACGCCGCCTCGGCTTGCTGCCGCTGGGCCACTTCTTGCTCCAGTTTTTGGTAGGCTTCAACGCGGGTGGCAGCAGCCTGAATGGTATGGGCCAGAAACTGCAATTCGTTGTCGGGCAATCCCTGCGGCATGACAAAGCGGTCAATGCTCTGGCTTTCGGTAATGGCTTTATTCAATCGTTGCAGCGGATGCAAAACGGATCGTTGAATAATCAGCGTCATCAGGGCCAGAATTGCCGACATGCCGATGATCAGGGTCAGGGTAGACGTAGAAAAGGTTTGCCATGCTTGCTGTTGCAGCTCTTTGAGGTCGAGGATGGCGATCGCCAATCCTCGGCGATTTGCCTGACCAAACAGCGTGCTGCTAAACGGCAAAATCTCGACCAAAACGGTCTTCCCGTCTATCACTGTTCGGAAATGCGTCTCTGCCCCCGTCTGAGCCGCTTGTTCTAATACTTGCGTCAATACAGGATGAATCGAGGCGTAGGGTAAATTCTGGAGTTCTGAGCCATTCCGCGCTAGGGTTTGGCCATCAGGACTGACGATCGCCACTTCCACAACCGTTGGCAGAGTGGCGTAGTTTTGTACCACCCGCTTAATAATGCTGGTGTTGCCCAGCTCGATTAATCCTTCTGTAGAAAAACTAACTCCCTGGGTAATGGATTGGGCGCGTTGTTCTAGCTCCTGCTCCAGTTGGGATTGAATCAAGAAATAGTTTAATCCCAATGTGGTTAAACCCACTGTGGCAAGAGAAATCCCAAACCCCACCAGCAATTGGCGAGATAGGCGACCTTTTGGGGATAGACTCTTCGAGGATAGGCGGTTACGGGATGGGCTTATGCCTTCCATTCTGTGATTGCCTCATTGACAAGGGTTGCATCAATTTCTACGTCTTGCCGGATCACCCGACCATGACGCGGATCGGCGTGGAGCAGTTGGACAATTTCTGCTTTAGCCGAATTGAGACGCCCCCCGACAGCAAACATGCGCTGATTCAACGTAATATTCCCTTTCTTTAATCCCGCATAGTCGCTAGCAAACGACTCACTGCTTTGCCCTAGAGTTTTGCCTACAGCATTAAATACTTGGGTCGGCTGGGTTTCCACGGCATGCATCACATCAAACCACGCCAGCATAAATTGTTTGAATTCCGCTTTTTTGGCCTTGATAATACTGTCACTGGACATCAAGGCATCAATGACCAGACTGTCTACTTGTTTGGTCGTGTAAATCACCTGGCCCTGGATACGCTTGGCAGTGTCCCCCAGCATCGGCTCCCACAGCACGGCCGCGTCGATCGCCCCCGTCTTGATTTTCTCAGCCGCAACATCATTGGAGTAATCCAGAATCTGCACATCGGTAGGTTCAACATGATGCGCTTTTAAGGCTTCCAGCAAAATTAAGTGATTAACGGTGCCTAGCTTGGCTCCCACCTTTTTGCCCCGCAAACTTTCTACGGATTTAATCCCTGGCTTGGCAACAATGCCATCAGCTCCCGCAGAAATATTGGTCGTCAGTAACACCACAGGCTTGCCATTGCCGGGATCAACCTGCATCACATCCCAAAAAGAAACAAATGCAGCATCTAATCCCCCGCGCATGACTGCCCGACTGGAATCTTGCTGGTTATCAAATCGGACAAACTCAACCGCGAGCCCTCGCCGCTTGAAGATCTCTGAGGACTGGGCATAGAGGGCAACGTCAAATCCCACCCAACTGGTAATTCCAAGCCGCAGCGGTTTGAGCGATGGGGGTTGTCCCAGGCTACAGGCATTGATCATAAACGCCACAACCAGGGCGATCGCAAACAGCCCAGCAAAGGCTGGCTGGATACCTAACCTCAAATTTTGCTTCCACCGGATAATTAAGGCGCTAATCATTTGGGCAGCTTTCATGACCTACCAACCTGCACTGTGAAAAACCTGTGTAAAAACCTGTGTTCAGAAGTAAGCGTTCCCCAAAATATAGGTGCTATAACGGCTATTTCCCCTCATTCTTACAAGGAGATCCATGGCCGGAAACGTTTATATCACCTGTATAAAAATTGCGAGGTAAGGTGCGAGGTAAGGGCATTCAACCTCAATATCTCTGACACTAAAATTCAGAAGGCACGTGATTTTTGCCATCACTTGGCAACACTTTTTCAGTCCCATGACGATGCCCCAGACGATGCCCCACGACGATGATATGGGATGGGGTACAGCAACGCTGACAACACAAGACGATGGACACACAACTGTGAGGCCAATGATGATTGATGCTCTAATTATTTTTACTCGGTATCCGGAAGCGGGAAAAGCCAAAACTCGGCTGATTCCTACTCTAGGTCCCGTTGGAGCCGCCGATTTACATCGGCAAATGGCGGAGCATTGCCTCAGGGAAGTGCGGCATTTTCAAACGGCCCATATGCACCGTTGTCAGGGAAAAAATTCGAGACTGCACATCACAGTTCAATTTACGGGGGCAACCCCAACGCAAATGCAGGCGTGGTTAGGAGAGGATTTAACCTATTGCCCCCAGGCGGAAGGAGATTTGGGCGATCGCCTTGCTGTTGCCTGTCAAGCTGCCTTTGCATCAGGATGCCAGTCTGTGATGATCATCGGGACGGACTGTCCCGGCTTGAATGCATTTATTTTGGCTGAGGCTATGAAACAGCTGCAGCACCATGATCTGGTTTTAGGCCCTGCCCAGGATGGGGGATATTATCTGATCGGGCTCCGCAGGTTTGTCCCAGAATTGTTCCAAGGGATTGCCTGGAGCACGGCAAATACCTTGGCAGAAACGGTCGCGATCGCTCGTCAGCAGCGCCTCAAAACGAAATTTCTTCCCCCTCTTAGTGATGTTGACCATCCCCAGGATTTGATCCATTGGCAACAAGCTACGGCCAAAATTTCGATCATCATCCCCACCTTAAATGAAGCGTTATCGATTGCCCAGACCCTAGCACACCTCAAAACCGCGCACACGGTGGAAGGGCATACGGTGGAAATTATTCTGGTCGATGGCGGTAGTCAGGATCAAACCGTGGCGATCGCCCAGACCCTGAAAGATCTGCCCATTAAAATTCTGTCCACCCCACCGGGACGCGCTCACCAAATGAATCAAGGAGCCCGGATGGCCACGGGAGACATTTTGCTATTCCTCCATGCCGACACGCAGCTTCCTAACCGATTTGACCTGCTCATTCGGCAGGCCCTGGCCGATCCAAAGAGGCTGGCGGGGGCATTTGCACTCCAGATTGACGCTAAACTACCTGGATTAAGGTTAGTTGAATGGCTAGCAAATTGGCGATCGCGACTTCTCTCCATGCCCTACGGCGATCAAGGAATCTTCATCCGCACTGAGATATTCCATCAACTGGGTGGATTTCCAGAACAACCGATTATGGAAGACTATGAATTGATGTGGCGGTTGAAGCAGCAAGGCAAACCAATTACCATAATTGCTGCCGCTGCATTGACATCAGGACGACGATGGCAACGATTTGGGGTAGTCAAGACCACCGTAATCAATCAAGCGATCATCCTTGCCTACCGCTGTGGGATTCCCCCGCAGCGCCTTGTTCAGTGGTATCGGGGGAAGAAGATTTAGAGTTTGGAGTTTAGAGTTTGGGGGTGAGATTTTGGATCAACGCTAAAACCTAAAATCAGCTATCGGCCCAGACCGGAAAAACAAAGCCCGTTTAACAACGCCGTAATCACCGCCCCGATCGCCATTCCTTTGACCACCGCCCGGTAGCGTCGCTTCCGAAGCACGAGCATCACCGGCAGAACGTAAAAGATCTGCATCAAACCGGGCAGAAATATTGGCATTAGCCAGGTGTAGTTGCCGAGAAACTGTGTTAGCCAGGGGAGCTTCAGTTCGCTATTTAGCGCTCCCAGGAGCGCCACAAGCCCAAAATATCCCCAGAATGCTAGGAAATGCAGCACTGCTACCAGTACCATGCCGCCGACTACCTTGGCCCATTCCCCCTGGCTATTCATGGTGCTGTGCGATCACGTGAGGTTCTATCGAGCTTAAATATATTTCTTCAAAAGCAGACTGAGCTTAGCTTTAGTTGTAGCTGGCACCTTATCCATTGGCGTGAGAATGGCGTATTTTAGCGCGGAATGGGCCACTGAAATAGGGGGATTGGCCGCCAGTTGCCGCACAGTTTCCTGGATCACCTTCTGGGCATTTTCTGCATTGCGGTGCAGATTGCCAATCACCATTTCCACCGTCACACTGTCGTGATCCGGATGCCAGCAGTCATAGTCCGTCACCAAAGCCAGGGTCGCATAGGCGATTTCCGCTTCACGGGCGAGTTTGGCCTCCGGTAAATTCGTCATGCCAATAATCGTTGCGCCCCAACTGCGGTAGAGATGGGATTCAGCTTGGGTGGAAAAGGCCGGACCCTCCATACACACATAGGTGCCGCCGCGATGTAACACCACATCGGTAAGGTTCAGACTATCCACAGCATCGGCCAGCACCTTTGCCAACTGGGGACAAACGGGGTCGCCAAAGGTAATGTGCCCCACAATGCCCTCGCCAAAAAATGTCGATACTCGGTTTTTGGTGCGATCGATAAATTGGTCAGGCACCACCATATCCAGGGGTTTGGCCTCTGCCTTTAAGGAGCCAACCGCAGAAGCAGAAATCAAATACTGCACCCCCAGGCTTTTCATGGCGTAAATATTCGCTCGGAAGGGCAATTCCGACGGCAACAGGGTGTGATTCCGTCCGTGCCGCGCCAAAAACGCTACTCGAGTACCATTCAATGTACCCACAATCAGCGCGTCCGAAGGCTTGCCAAAGGGCGTATCCACGTAGATTTCTTCTACGTCCTGCAGGGCGGCCATTTTATAGAGTCCGCTGCCGCCAATAATGCCGATCGCCGCTTCCGTCATACGCTTCCGCCTGAGAACAATCTTGACATTCTATAGCAATCTGCTGCGCCGCTATCACCATCGGGTCAATTTTATCTCCACCGAGTAACCGTGAATCAACCGCTGTGATCCCCCACCGATCGCGCAGAAAAAAGGTGTAGGGTGAAAGGGATCATGAGAGCCTGGATTTTCTGTGGTCTTCTTTTTCTATTGCCTTCTGCTGATCACCTTCCACGTATGTCCCTGCCTATGACCCTTCACGGTGATCCACTGCCCCGCTACGCCCCCAAACAGCAGCGCCAGAATGGCCACCAATACTACCTCAATCCCCAGGGCAAACCGTTGCCCAGCGTGAGTACGATTCTCAATGCCACCCGTCCCGCAGAGCAATGGGACGCCCTCATGCAATGGCGACAGCAGGTGGGCCACGCCGAAGCCAATCGGATTAGCAGTACCGCCAGTCGGCGTGGCACCGGTACGCACAAACAGGCCCAGCGCTATCTCCAAGGGGAAGTGGTGCTATGTCCAGACGCAGTTAAACCTTACTGGGACAGTCTGAAGTCGGTGCTAACCGGGATAGATCAGGTGCGGCTCGTGGAAGGCTTGGTCTTCCATGGGGGATTGGGTTACGCGGGGCAAGTCGATTGTGTCGCGAGCTACGACGGCGTTCCTTGCCTGTGCGAATGGAAAACTGCCGATCGCCCCAAACAAACCGTCGATCGCTTGTATGACTATCCCCTGCAACTAGCGGCCTATTGGGGTGCTGCCAACCATTGCTATGCGACCCACGGGGTCGATTTGCACCACGCGCTGCTGGCGATCGCCATTCCCGATCACCCTGCCGAATTGTTTTGGTTTGATGCTGCGGCGCTCAGCGCCTATTGGGCTGAATGGGAACAGCGGGTTACCTTATTTTGGCGTAGACAGGGAGCCTGGACGCAAAAGCCGTGAACTGACACTGCTGTGACCCTGACTTCTCCGTGCACTTATCATCCCTGCTGCTTGAGCTCCAGCAACATTTGGCGGAGACTCTGCCGCCAGTGGGGCGGATGATCTCCCAGCAAGGGCGCAATTTTTTGGAGGGAGAGCACCGAAAACGCCGGACGACGCGCCGGGGTGGGATAGTCCGCCGTGGTAATCGGCACAACGCGCTGGATTTTCAAAGGAAAGCCCAAGGCAGCGGCTTCTTCAAAAATGGCGATCGCAAAGTCATACCAACTGGTCACGCCGCTATTGGTGTAATGATAGGTGCCTGCAGTTTCAGGATTGAGCTGGGGTGCTAATTGGGCGATCGCGCCCGCCAAATCCCGTGCCCAAGTTGGTGCCCCAATTTGATCCGCCACCACCCGCAGTTCCTCCCGGTCCGCCCCCAATTTCAGCATCGTTTTCACAAAATTGCCTTTGCCTCGGGTGCCATAGACCCAGGCGGTGCGCAAGATGATGTGGCGATCGCAGCCCGCCCGCACCGCTTCTTCCCCCCCTAACTTCGACTCACCGTACACACCTAAAGGCCGAGTCAAGTCCATTTCGCGGTACGGTGAACTCTGACAGCCATCAAACACATAATCTGTAGAAATGTGAATAATCCCTGCACCCATGTGCTGGGCTGCCATTGCCAAAATCCCTGGGGTTTTGCCGTTGACCTGGTGGGCCAACTCGGGTTCACTTTCAGCTTTATCCACGGCGGTATAGGCCGCCGCATTCACAATCAGGTCAGGCTGAACCGATTCCAGCAGGTGCTGCACGGCGTCAAACTGGGAAAAGTCCAAGCGATCGCGCCCCACAGACACCACCTCACCCAAAGGCGCAAGGGTCTGCTGCAATTCCTGCCCTACCTGTCCACCTGCCCCAGTTAACAGAATTTTCATCGGATTTTCATCGGTAAAATTATTTCCAGGTCAGCTGCATTATCTTCGCCGCCTACCGCCGCCATGATAAGTCATTCGTCAGCCTCAGGTTTCCCAGAACCGCCGACTCAATCTAAGCTTTAATCTCAGGCTGCCGATGTTGATGAACGCTTTTTAATCAGCAATTCCAAATTCAAGGCTAGAAGGGCATTTCAGCCTCTTTGATCAGAATTAATTGCAATAATAACCCTTGTTTTTTCGATATTGACAAAACAAGAATTATGTAAGTTTCCGGAAAACGATCCGTCAAAATCTCAGTTTAGATTGCAAGAATCATGATGCCGATTATTGTAAATTCATCTGTATCCTGCAATACACTCCGAATTTTGAATTGCTGATAAGCTGCGGCCAAATAATTTTTTAAAAGCAGGATAAAGATGAGGCGTTTATGCTATCAAGATTTGGAATGATCGCTGTGATCACTACAGCTTTAGGTTGGGTAGTTTTAGGCTATGATACGCCCGTGCATTCGCAAACTTGCTATCCTCTGCGGGTCGTGGGCGGACAGAGCACCCAAATTCAGAAGAAAGTGTCCGCTCCCGGAACGGTATTGGTTCGTAGCAATTGGAACACCGATTTTGTGGTGCCGAGTGAACAAGTCTTTAATCGATTTGCAGTCACGGTAGTGCCCAAAAATGGGGGTGAATACAAGCTTCAGATGTCGCTTAAATATAATAACGATACAGCCGATCAAGTGTATAATCAGACTGCTAAATTACCCGAGGGTAGGCCCTTTACCATGGCTGGCCCCAAGCGGAACAATGCCACCCCCTATCAAGTGAATGTGAGTGTGGGCGGTTTGGCCGCAGTGGGGAATAGCTATACGGTGTCAGCGGTGGGATGTAATTAAACCGCAAGGCAAAGGGGGAACTAACCAGTAGGTGTTGCCAGCAATTCAAAAATCAGGAGGAATTGGTGGCGCGTTTAGGGGGAGAATCGTCTACCTCAAGTCAATCAAGGCTTGCCACCCTTCCAAGAGGAGATATTTGGTGAGACTGAGGATGTCCTGAAAAAAGCCCTTGTGGGTTCCCCGCTGGTGTTGAATCTTCTGGTAAGCCGTATCCACCAGATGTAAGACGGTGTGAAACAAAAAAGCCGATAGATTCAGGGTCAACAAGGACGCAGAGAGCTGATTTTGGCCATGGCCGAAGTTATGCTCTACATGGTACCCCTTGGTTTTGAGGACGTTGTGACTTTCGTTCTCAGTTTTTCGGCGAGAGCGACCCGCTGCAACGACTTGAGGCAGCTTTTGGTCCGTGAGTAGATGCTGGGTGAGCAAGGCATTGGTGTACAGCACCTGGCCATCGGACGACGGGTTAAAACCAGTTGATACCAATTGACCAACAGGGCGGATTGTCCGTCCCGCAACGGCACTTGGTTGGCATAACGATGGTGGTAAATATTTTTCGTTTGCTGGTTGTATTGTTCAATCACCACCGTTTTGACTTCACCGATACCCTCCAAATACGCTAACCAGTCATAGAGTGTGGCATGGGAGTGGAGATAAGATTCATCTTGGCGGCCAGGGTGTCCTCACACATGGGCTGACGGCTGTAGAGATCGTCCCCCAAAAGCGTGATCGATTGCCCTTCAAAGAGGGGTGAGGTTTTGGCTCGCCACCGTGTTGCGGCATTAATCTCACAATCTTGCTTTTCAGCGCCATCTTGAAGCGTGATGAGTTCGGGCGCTGAGGCGATCACTTCCGATTTGCCCGGTGCCACGATTACGGGCAAGATGGCGGTATGGAAGTAGCTAACGCTGCCATTCTTATGGGTTCAACTGGAACAGCAATCGCAGTGGATTTTGTTAGAACTGTGATACTGGGTGCCATCCAGGGTGACCAGTAAATGTCCACCTAGATACTCATAGGGTTTTAAGAATCCCTCTCGCTTCAAGGCTTGATAGACCCAATGAAAGATGTCGCTGAAGGGGTTGGACCCGATCAGGTCCATGATATTGCGGATTTGAGCATTCGTAGGGACTCGACTTAGCCCAAATAGCGTTTGCGCATTATCTTGACCGCAACGACTGGACATTTGCCGTTGAGGCTTCAAAAAGGAGTCACATTGCATGAAAAAGGCTGAAAAAGCTCCTAAAATGACATCACTCAGTCGATACTACTGGATGGCATTGCTGTGCTGTCGAGGGTCTTGGATCTGACCGATGGCCCGATTGACATACGCCATCAAGGTCTCAAAACTGAGCGGCACTGGCTCCATAGATTCCTCTGAAGTCCTCTCTTTCTATCTTCCTACCCGCTTAACCCATTGTCAAAATCCGAATTTAGAATTGCTGCCTTTTAATGGCTTCATCGCCTAATACCGCATTCGGCGCTAGACGGTAATAGCCCATTCCGGTTCGGCTATTACCCTTTCCCGTTCCGGAAAATCAGGTCAAAATACAAGAAAGTTGTTGATTCCAGGACTATCTCCTATGAGTAACACCAGTAATTTCCGTCAAGCCTTGCGCGAGGCCCAAGGTCACGCCCTTGTTGGTCCTAATGTGATTCCCAAGGCCCTGCCGTGGTTAGGGGGTGGCCTATTACTGACGGCCTTGGGGACTTACGGTGGGCTGAATGTTTTAGCCACCAATCCCGGCATTTTTATGCCGACCTTCTGGGCAGCCTTGGTCGGTAACCTGATCTTGTTTTTTGTTGCCAGTAGCGTGGCTCAAAAAGGCAACAATGCTGTGGCCCTGCCCTTGTTGGCAACCTACAGCCTCCTCTCTGGCTATACCCTCACCGGGTTGGTCGCTTTAGCAATGGGCACGGATGGCGTTGGTATTGCTGGAGTAGGCTTTGCCGCCTTGGGGTGTGGCATTACCTTCATCGCAGGTCGATCGATCGGCTCTAACCTGAGCGATCGCGATGGCTTAGCCCTCTCTCAAACCGTCCAGATGGGCATCATCGCCCTTGTCGTCGTAATGCTGCTGCAAGTGGTGCTGGCCGTGTTTGGCATCCACACCCCCACATTTTTGGAAGTGGCAATTTCCGGGATTGGGGTGCTGCTGTTTGTCGGCTCTGCTGTCGTGGATTTCTATATCCTGCCTCGCAGCTACACGGATGAACAGTACTTGCCCGCAGCGCTATCGATGTACCTGACTTACATCAATTTGTTTGTTTTCATCCTGCGCTTCCTGATTGCGATGAATAGCCGAGACTAGGTTGGGTCAGGCTGGGGCAGCGCATTGTTGAGAGCGATCCCCATCCAACTTAGCTTTTGAGTGATAACTGCCTTTGATTCATAAGGCGATACGACCATAGACGGTCATTGCAGGGAAGCCTATTGAGGCATCTCCCTGCATTTTTTTGGAATTTTTTGGAGTACAGGATTCTTTGCTCCCTAGTCCGATGTTGCCGATAACACCTGCCGCCAATGCCTGACCCGCTGGCGCAGCTTGGGGGCCAGCCAGCCATCATACTGCGGATAAATGGGTAGGCGGGGCACCAGAGTCCAGCCCTGTGCTTGCAGGCTTTGTGCCAGATCCCAGTCGATAGGATGGGGATAGTTGGGATTCACCTCATCCCGTGGTCCAATTCCTCCCAAATCGTGGGCACCCGCTGCCAGACAATCCCACAGCGCCTCCGGTGAAATCAGGTTTGGCGGAATTTGCAGAGCGATATCCGACGGCAAGATCTTTCGCGCCCGCTGGACCACAGCCATGAAATCCGTCCGATCGCACGCCGACTGTTGCCAAGCTTCACGGCTGCCGGGGCTGTAGGGTTGCAGAATCACCTCTTGAATATGCCCCCATTGCTGGTGTAGCGCCGCGATCGCCTCCAAGGTCTCATCCTGGTCTGCCACGGTTTCCCCAATTCCCAGCAATAATCCTGTGGTAAAGGGAATCTGCAATTCTCCGGCCCAAGCCAACTGCTGCACCCGCAGTTCCGGCACTTTGCTGGGGGCATGGCGATGTACCGTTTGTCCCAGTGCAGGTGCGAGCTGCTCTAGCATCAGCCCCATCGAGACATTTACCTGCCGCAACTGGCTCATTTCGGCAAAACTTAATGGTCCGACATTAGTGTGGGGTAAAAAACCCAGATCGAGGGCCAGGGCACACAGATCGTAAATTCGCTGCAACCATTCCGTACGGCGGGTGCTGTGGGGATGCACCTCCCCGCTGAGAATCAGGATTTCGATGACCCCTTGGGTTTGCAGCGATCTCAGCACCTGCGCTGCCGCCGCCAAAGTCATCCATGGGCTCTTGCCTGGATCTGTGCGGAAGTTGCAGTAAGTGCAGCGGTTAAAGCACTCATAGGTTGGCACCAGCGTATACGCCGGACTATAGGTCACAATCCGACCCGACTCCGTTCGCCCCCATAAATCGCCTCGATTGGTTAATGAATGCACAAAACCATCCTTTTGACTCTTCCAGCTCTTTTTGGCGCAAATGACGTGAATTTAGGCAGTTTACCGTAGCTTTATAGTTCTTCGTATTTATGAGAGCAACTGCTCATTGCTTCACTTAGCCTAAGACTGAATCAAATCAAGCCAATAGCCGAATAGTTCTCTATTGACTGCAAGTAAAGTTAATGAGGTTCTTTACAAAGCGCAACAAATTCGATTATATTAATCACACGGTGTTCAAAGAACATCGAATACAACGTTACTTTAAGCACTCATAAAACCATGACAACGACCCTACAACGGCGCGAAAGCGCGAACGTGTGGTCCCAGTTCTGCGAATGGGTCACCAGCACCAACAACCGTCTATATGTCGGTTGGTTCGGAGTACTGATGATCCCGACGCTGCTGAGCGCCACGATCTGCTTCATCATCGCCTTCATCGCCGCCCCCCCCGTGGACATCGACGGCATCCGCGAGCCCGTCGCCGGCTCCCTGATGTACGGCAACAACATCATCTCTGGCGCGGTTGTGCCTTCGTCCAACGCCATTGGCCTTCACTTCTACCCGATTTGGGACGCCGCCTCCTTGGATGAGTGGCTGTACAACGGTGGTCCTTACCAACTCGTCGTCCTGCACTTCCTGTTAGGCGTCGCCTGCTACATGGGCCGCGAATGGGAACTCTCCTACCGCCTCGGCATGCGCCCCTGGATCTGCGTAGCTTACTCCGCACCCGTAGCCGCCGCCACCGCAGTCTTCCTGATCTATCCGATTGGTCAAGGCTCGTTCTCCGACGGCATGCCCCTGGGTATCTCCGGCACCTTCAACTTCATGTTCGTGTTCCAAGCCGAGCACAACATCCTGATGCACCCCTTCCACATGCTGGGCGTTGCTGGTGTGTTTGGTGGCAGCTTGTTCTCCGCGATGCACGGTTCCTTGGTGACCTCCTCCCTGGTGCGTGAGACTACGGAAGTAGAAAGTCAGAACTACGGCTACAAGTTCGGTCAAGAAGAAGAGACCTACAACATCGTTGCGGCCCACGGCTACTTCGGTCGGTTGATCTTCCAATATGCCTCCTTCAACAACTCCCGTGCGCTGCACTTCTTCTTAGGTGCATGGCCGGTAGTCGGGATTTGGTTCACCTCCTTGGGCATCAGCACCATGGCGTTCAACCTGAACGGGTTCAACTTCAACCAGAGCATCATCGACTCTCAGGGTCGTGTGGTGAGCACCTGGGCGGATGTGTTGAACCGGGCGAACTTGGGTATGGAAGTGATGCACGAACGGAATGCGCACAACTTCCCCTTGGATTTGGCTGCGGGTGAGATTGCTCCGGTTGCTGTCTCTGCTCCTGCTATCAATGGTTAGTCTCTGACTAAGAGTTGATTTCTAGGAATTTAATTTCTAGGCGCAGGCCCTCTCTAGGAATAGGGGGGCCTGCGTTTTTGGTTTTTGGGGTTTCTGCACTTTTGCAAGAGATTACCCATTTTTAAAGAATGATGCGTATGATTTCTACAAGTGGACTGATGATTTTGTTTGCTTTTGCTATTGATACCGGGGTTGTCCTAAATTTCTGGTCGTTCTTAACCGATGTGGAAAACGATGTTTAAAAAACCTGCTCAACCTAAGGCATTGCCGACCTACATTGCCGCCAACAGCGAGATGCAAGGAACCCTGCGGGTGGAAAGCAACTTGCTGGTGGATGGGATTGTCCACGGCACCGTAGAAGTCCGAGGCGATATGGAAATTTCGACCAGTGGGTTAGTGGAAGGCCCCGAGGTCAGGGCCAAAAACCTGGTTGTACATGGCGTCCTGAAGGCACGGGTTTTTGTTGAGGGCAAGCTTACCCTGAGTCAAACAGCGCGGTTAGAGGGAGATGTAACGGCCACTGCGCTGAATATACAGCCAGGGGCTTGTTATTTGGGCTACATCGAAACGGTAGAGGTTCAGGCATTGACAGGAACGGTGATCCGGCCCGAGTTGATGGAAAGTCGCAATAATTACGGCCTAGGAAGAAGTCGAGACGATGTGGGGGACGCAGAGGATGGGATTTAGGGGTGGGGATGGTCAGCCGTGACCTTGATGCAGGTTTGGGGGGCATTGCTCATTTTTACGCTTTGTCCTTTGATTGGGGGGATACCGCTGGTGCGGTGGTTGACGGCGGTGTTCACTGGGCGAGATTTGGCCCGACTGGGAACTGGCAACGTCAGTGTATCGGCAGCGTTTTACCACGGCGGCAAAGTGGCGGGGATCGTGGCGGTGCTCTCCGAAGCCGGGAAAGGCATGGCAGTGGTATTGCTAGCGCGGCAATTTTTTCCCATGGATTCAGAATGGGAAATTATCGCCCTGATTGGTCTGGTCATGGGGCGCTATTGGGTGGGGAAGGGCGCGGGCACAACGAATGTGGTGTGGGGGTATAGCCTACATGATCCGGTTTCAGCCTTGTTTGTACTCCTGATTGGGGGGATTGGGTTTACGCTGGTGCGCGATCGCCGCCAGAGCAAATTTGGCCTCCTGCTGCTGTTTCCCCTCATTACGCTATTGCGGCACGGGGATCGCTCTGCCCTCGTGGGCGCAACGGTCTGTTTAGCGATGCTTCTAAGCTGGATCTATACCAAAATGCCGGACGACTTGAATTTATCCGCAGACCTGGCGGCACCCGAAACGCAGGGAGCCTTTCGTTTAGCCCAGGGGAAGGGGACGGCTCCCGGTTCTTCTCGATCGCCCGATCCATTGCGCTATCGCGGGGTGCGTTCCTTGGATATGCGGTTGGATGCAGCCAAATTTGGCTCTAAGGCCGCCACTCTAGCCGAACTGAAACGGCTGGGCTATCCGGTGCCGCCGGGATGGGTGCTGCGACCCGGAGATGACTTGGCACTGCTGATTGAGCGGGTGAATCCGTCGTCCGAGCATCCCGTGGTGGTGCGATCGTCTGCGGTGGGAGAAGATTCAGAAACAGCCTCGGCAGCAGGGCAGTATGAGTCGATTTTGCAGGTGACGAGTCCGGGAGAATTGGAACGGGCGATCGCCGATTGTTTTGCCTCCTATGATCGTCCTACGGCTCAGCAGTATCGCCGCGATCGGGGAGTGGGCGATGCGCCCATGGCCGTCTTGGTTCAGCAGCAAGTACGCGGTGTCTTTTCGGGCGTGGCTTTCAGCCGTGATCCGATTGATCGCCATGGAGAAGCTGTGGTGATTGAGGCCCTTCCCGGTGAGGCCCAGCGAATTGTCTCAGGCAAAGTTACCCCGGAGTCCTATCGCGTCAGGCTAACGGAGGCCGATCTCGCTGGATCGGACTTAGAACGTTGGCAGATGCCTGATGGGGTGGTTTTGCCGGTGATGGGCCAAGGGGAAACGCCGGGGCGGTTGCTGCAACAGGTGGCATGGCTGACTCGCCAGTTGGAACAGCACTACCATGGGGTGCCCCAGGATATTGAGTGGACCTTTGATGGAGAACGGCTGTGGCTGTTGCAGTCGCGCCCGATTACGACCTTGCTGCCGATTTGGACGCGCAAGATTGCCGCAGAGGTGATTCCGGGGCTGATTCGGCCCCTGACTTGGTCGATTAATCGGCCCTTGACCTGTGGCGTGTGGGGACAGTTGTTCACGATCGGGCTGGGCGATCGCGCCCGGAGCCTAGACTTTACGCAAACCGCTACGCTGCATTACTCCCATGCCTACTTCAACGCTACACTGCTGGGCGACATTTTTCGGCGGATGGGTTTGCCTGCTGAAAGCCTTGAGTTTCTGACGCGGGGAGCGCGGTTTCAGAAACCGCCCCTGCTGTCTACCCTGAGCAATGTGCCGGGATTAATTCGGCTGGCAGGGCGGGAATGGCACTTGGCAACGGACTGGCAGCGGGATTGGCAGCGGTTGTTCCAGCCCAGCCTGACGGAGTTAGCCCAGTCTCCGGCAGCGGGACTCTCGGCGCGGGCATTGATGGCCCGGATTGACACACTCCTGGACTTGCTTCAAAAGGCCACTTACTACAGCATTTTGGCTCCGTTGAGTGTAGCCTTACGACAGTCCCTTTGGCGGGTGGAGGCGGCGCACATGGACAATGGGTCTACGCCGGAGGTGGCGGTGGGGCGATCGCTGCAAGCCCTTGCCCAATCCCCTTTAACCCAATCGGCACTGGCAGCGTCTCAGCCTCCGATACCCGATGCCAATATTCGGCCCGATAACGTCGCAGACGTGTTTACCAGATTGGCGACCACCCCAGAGGGCCAAGCAATTCTGGCAGAATTCACGCAAATTTTGGCGCGGTTTGACTTTCTGAGTGAGGTGGGAACGGACATCGCTGTGCCAACTTGGCGGGAAGATCCGCAACCTGTGCGAGATTTATTTACACAGTTTTGTTTGACACAGGTTTGTCAGCCGTCTGGAGTGCAGTCCTCCCTTCCTGCCGCACCGATCGCCCCCGAACCACCGCTGCATATGCTGTTCGACTCGTCCAACGGCGCGTCACCCTAAAGGGGCACGTCACCGAGGTTTACAGTCGTCTACTGGCCGAATTGCGCTGGAGCGTTGTGGCGTTGGAATCCCACTGGATTGCCGCTGGCATCCTTCGCCAAAGGGACGATATTTTCTTTCTCGAACTCGCTGAGGTGCGGGAGCTGATCGATGCCGCAGACCGGGCTGAAGCACAGCAGGCCCATTCTGCCGCCATCTCCGTGATTATTGCCGCCCGTCGGGTCAACTTGGAGCGCGATCGCCAACTCAGACCGATTCCTTACTTGGTCTATGGCCACAATCCACCCGCCACCGTTGCCGGTGATGCTTTATCCGAATCAGTCCCATGGCAAGCTGCTCAGCGCGTCCAGGGGATTGGTGCGAGTGCTGGGCAGATCGAAGGCCGGGTGAAGATCGTGCGCACCTTGAGCGATGGTCAAGACATTGACCGCAATACGATTTTAGTGGTGCCCTACACGGATTCGGGGTGGGCACCACTATTGGCACGGGCGGGCGGGCTGATTTCCGAGGTGGGGGGGCGTCTGTCCCATGGGGCGATCGTCGCCCGCGAGTACCGCATCCCCGCTGTGATGGACATTCCCCATGCTATGGAATGGCTCCAGGATGGCCAACGGGTGCGAATTGATGGCCAAACCGGTGTCGTTGAAGTTAGCGGCTAAGAAGTCAGGGGCTAAGAGCTGTGGCTCGGGCTTTGTTCAACCGACTCGGGCAGTTCCTAGCTCAGTCAGGAGTTGGGGCTGAGTGCGGAAGGACGGTCTATAGCAGTTCTTAGGCTGGTGAAGTACAGCCGATTCTTAGCTGGCAAGGCTTCAGGACTGAATATGTACCGCGCTTGACCGAGAACCGCTATACTGCGCACCAGATGCCAGTACTCACAGCGGGCGAGTTGGACGCGCTCAGTTCCTTTTGGGCTGGGGTAGAGACTTTTTTTTTGACGCGGAGATCGA
>CAVYAN010000044.1:0-22833 GCA_963766075.1 uncultured cyanobacterium
ACCTATATGTGACACATCTGAAAAGCCTAACCTTCATATGGCAGGAGCCTATTTCATGGGACGTACTCCATATACTTGAAATCTGCTGTATCTCAGTGATTGCGAACCACGCGACGGGGATGATTGGCAATGATGCGGTGGCGGCACCGAAGAAGGCAGCGTTGCTCAATCGGCAGGGGCTGGTGCAGGCGCTGGCGGTTCGGCTAGATGGGCTGGCCAAGGCGGATGGCAATGGGTTTAATGACACGGCGATGTTTAATCGGTTGTCGGGGGTGATGCATGGCCTCTTCAAGGATGCCTATGACCCGCGTGACCAAAAGATGGGAACCTGGGACGCCTTTACGCCCTGGGCGGCGGGGTGGCTGGCTCAAGAATCAATGAAGAGTCCGTTGGCAGTGCGGGTGCAGGTGTTTGAGGCAACGCTGATGGGGGTGGCGCTGGAGGCGTTGCCGGCGACGACGACGGAGGCACAGTGGCAAGGGGTGACGGAGGCGCTGCGGGCCTTGGCGAAGACCTATGCCTGGTTGAATCCCACGGTAGAAGTGGGGGCGGTATCGTCGGAGCAGCGGGACTTTGGGGTGTTTGACCGGCTGTGGCGGTTGCAGGTGCCGGATGCGGCGGGGCAGTGGCGCAGTCCGGGGACGGAGTTGCCGCTGGCGGTGGCGGAGTTGCGGCGGTTGCTGACGGGGTTGGCGGATCCGGCGCAGGGATTGCGGTTTATTCTTGGAAATCACCTTATGGCGAGGCAGGCTAAAGTCCCTGGCGAGATTGGCGGACTCTTGATGTGCAGCTATCGCGCGACGGTTGCTGAGTTTCTGCTCCAGTGACCGATTGGTTCGGGCTGCCTGGTACCTGACCAATTACTTGCAACGCCTTCTGTACCGTTGCTTTCGCATACTGGGTCATGGTAGCGACGGGAATCTGACCCACATGAATCTGATGCTGAACATAAGGACTCTGATGCAGAAAGCCCACTACATCTTTTGCGGCATACCCGGACTTCAAAGCCGCTAATGCCACGCCATCATCGAGTTTGATGGCAGCCCAATCATTGGGGGCAAAGCGTTGATACAACGTTGGGTAATCGACACTGGTCTCGCCAATCACCGCCCTGGCAAAAACCAAGTAGGTTTGACGGGCTTCCTGTCCAGCCAGTTTTTCGGGTTCTTTCGGGGAGAGGGTCACGATTGGGAGAAAGGGTGAAGGGTAAAGGGTGAAGGGTGAAGAGGAATTAGCTTTTGCTTTGGCTCAAGCAGCGAGGTCAGCGAAGGAATCGTCATCCTCCAGCAGCAGGCCCAACGCACCCAACTCGTCGCCTGCCATTTTCACGCCTTGCTCAAAGTTAGCGATCGCTGGGCCGGGTGGCGATGGGAAAGATTCTCCGACAGGTAGAAAACTACCCGATCGCAAAGCCAGGGCGATCGCCTCCAACCCATCCGCCAGCACCCTTTCCAATCGCCCCAAACCATCCGAAACCTCTGCCCCAGCATGTACAGTCCTCGGAGACTCAATCTGGTAGCGACTGCACAGCGCCTCCATCTGCTTCGCCATAACTTCCACACAATTGCGGGCCACTTCCTGTAACTCCACCTGCGACATCACACCTCTATGCTCCTCCGCCAACGGACGATAGAATGCTGAGATCGCATCGATCGCCTGCTGCCGTCCCTGGCGACTGGTGAAATGGGGATGATTGAGCAAGTAATCGAGGACAATCCCTGCCGGGGCATCCCGTTGGGCGTTGTAGACCAGCTTCACCCGGTCCGAGCGGTCTTCGGTATCAGTCATCAGGCAACTCCCTGGAGGCGGTTCACGTCTCCCAATAATGCCTGGAAGAGGCCAAAACAGTCCACCATTCGCATCGGCATCGAAGGACATTCCTGGACCTCGGGCAGTTGCTCTGCCACCCAAGTCTGTAACCGTTCTTGCATCCCCCAAGCCATGGTACAGCGATCGCCAAAGCCCTTGGCCTCAAAGTACTGCTGCAACGCCGATCTCATTAAATAGGCCGCACCACCCGCCAGGACCACCTCGCCTTTACCAGTCGCCAAACTGGGAATCAGATTGTCATTGAAATAGGGATCGAGAGCGGCCAGGTAACCCGCTTCCACCTGCTGCATGGCACCGCTGAAATCCACCGCTTTCCCCTTTGCCACGGAATACTGAGGTCCTTGCCCCGTCTCCAGCGCTCTGAGCAGCACCTCGTAATCGGTAGCGGAGACTCCAGAGGCGATCGCCGCCTTCTCGAAGACTTCCCAAAAACCCGGAAACTTGGAGGTTGACTTGGCCTGATTCAGGGTTCCGGTTTCAAAGGCCAGTTGGGTGCCATTGCGATGTCCGAGCATTTCAATCCAGGTGGTGCGGGTGGCGATCGCTGGTTCCCGCCTGCTGCAACTGCTGTTTGCGGTTGACGTAGATGCCGTAGCCTTCCGGTCGAAAGCTCAGCCGCAGGGAAATTTGGAACTCCTGCTCATCCCGAAAGCAGAAAGCTCTTGCAGATTTCTGTCAGCCGGGTAGCAATGTCTTTGCGGGTGCTCAGTTCGTTGATGGGAAGCAAGACCCAGACGATCGCTTCAAACGCTGATGGCAGATGGTGAGAACTGGCGATCGCCCCCAACGCTGCCGCAATCCGTTCGGGAGCTTTGAGAAACTTGTCTTCCTTGAAACTGTTGTAATCGGTGTGCGCTCTGGCGGACTTGCCAACAAAGGTTAATTCATCGCCCAGTCGATACCAGGCATTGTCCTGAGATCGCCCACCTGTATGGGCTTGACCGATGACGGACACCGGAACAGTGCGCCACTTCCGAATCCATCCAGAGCGCCTGGGTAGGACCGTTGGATAACTTGTAAAAGAATTTGCCCCCGGACTTACCGAGGTCGCAGGCCAGGAGCAGGGTAGGCAGAGTCGAGATGCGGGAGAACATAGCCGAAATCCTCCAAATTCAAGGACAAGCCAATTATCGCACAATAATAGTGACTTAAAGTGACTTTAAGTGAAATATTGATTTTAAGCCATCTGGATAGAGTGATAAATAGTGACTATTTGTGAAATACGTCCTGAGCAGGCAACACTTCTTCTGTAGGACTGAACTGAAGATGTCCCGGTATTTTCCTTTGGCTACGCCCCGTATCCGGGTCTTCGCGGAGAAACCACACACTACGCCATCTTTGGCGAAAAATCCTGGAAAGTCTTTCTAGACAGCGGTTTTAACGATTTTTATTCCTCGCTTTCGCTCTCCCCGATTTCAGTCTCATGTTTGACCGGCGCGCTCCGCGCTTTCGCGGCCCCCGTCTTCTGCTTCAGCTCAGCCCTTCCGAAACTGCCCATGCTTTCCACCAGCAATGTTTCTGCCGAGCAGGCGGAGACCTACTACACCCAGGACGACTATTACAAGCCTCCCGGTGGGTAGGGCTCAGTTGCCGGATGGCCAGTGGCACAGCTTCATTACTGAAGCGGCGATCGCTCATCAAACACTTCTGGGAAAAATCTACCAAAACGAACTGGCGGTGGCCTTAAGACAGCAGGTGTGTCAGAGGCATTTTGAGTCTTCAATCTGGAGCGCAAACTGCACAAGCTCAAAATCCTTGCACCTATTCATTTAAGGGATTAGATGGGAATATCAGGGGATATCAGGGGAGTAGAGTCACTATGGAAACGACATCAAGATATTGGCAACTTTGCCAAATTAGTCTGACGCGGGAACGAACCGGGTACGAGACCCGATCGCTCCCGCTTGCCCAGACATTTTTTCAAGCCCTGTTCTCGACGGCACGCTCAGTCCAACAGGATATTCAAGCCAGATTACTGTCGCAGTTTCACGCCCAACTGCCAGAGATTGCCCCCAATCACCGAGCGCAAGCGGGACTGTGTCTAAGATGTTATATTTCTTATCCCATTCTCAAAGCCTGTCAGACGATCGCCAATTCATTCAGCGGCGATCATCAATTCACTTATCACGACCTGCTGCCGTTTGTGCTGAATGATGATGGTAAAGCGCTGATCCTGCTGGATCAGGATGGCAAAACCCACCTAAAGTTAGAGGATGCTGGCACCCCACAGCCAACAACGTTCAGGATTTTTGCGGTTGAAGTGTTGCGCACCTTTAAGTCTGACTCTGCCACTAGCATGAGCCTAGGCAACTGGGCGTTTCTGCAAACCAAACGGCATCCGGAACTGAAAGCCTTTTTATCCGAATTTGGTTTTCAACATCTCAGCGATTGGGCATTGCTGAATCGCGTGCGCCCTAAACAGTTAGACCAATTAGCGGAGCGGGATCGCCACTTGGTTGAAGCTTTCCATGCGGTGTATCGGCGCGATCGCCGCCAGCAGCGAGGTCATAGCAAATGTTTAGATCCCACCATTGCTCAACTCACGGAGATGCAGCGATTGTTAGAGCCGACTCACCATTTCACCCCGGACGAACTCTTAAAAGCCCTCAAGCAAGTGTCTCAGCAATTACGTCAGTATGATATCTGGAGTCACAGAACTCCTTTAGAAGTGCAAAACCCAGAGAGCGGTCACTATGAACTGCGGCATGATTTGCCGACCGATGACCGCGATGAATTCGATGGGGAGCAGCAGGAGTTTCTAGAATTTCTGCAACAGCAACTCCCGCTAGCCTTGGCAAATGCCGTTGAGCAAGGCATTGCCGCCCATCGGGTGCAGTTAGAAAAAAGTCGGAAGTATGCTCCTTTTGCGGCCAGCTTTGTGGTGGGATTACAGCGCTACTACTGTGAAGGGCTATCGCTGCGGGAGATTGGGCCGCAATTGGGCATGAGCAGTTGGGATCAAACCCGCCGCATTCTGAATCCAGGCGATCTGCTCATCCAGGTGCGACGCTTGGCCGTACAACAAGTGTTCGATCAAATTCTGAAAAAGGCCCAGGCTTTGGGGTTAGCCTCCACCCCGCCGGAGCCGAGTTATCTCAAGACCTTATCGGAACAGATTGAAGCTTTTGTTGATGCTGAAATCTTTGCCGAGGCGGCGACGGAGATTAAAGCCGGAAAGCATCGATCGCTCAATAGCATCTACGCTCAGCAATTAAAACGTTACTTTGAACAATTAGGAGGCAGCAAGTTATGATCAGTTTTTCAGTCCATTCCAATGATTTTAGGCTTTTGCTACCCGAAACTATTGGGTTAGAGCCGGAACAGTTTGACCAAGCTAAAGCCATCAGCCACCAGTCGGGTGATGAGGTGCACCAGTGGGAAACCTATCTCAACGCCTTGGCCCGACTGGGATTGGCTGCGTGGTTGCGGGTGCAAATCCCCAATCAGCCGGTTCATCTAGAGACGAATCCAGTGGCAGGAGCAGGTTATCTTCAGGTTGGCGCGTTCAAAGTCTGTCTGATCGCAACAGAACAGGTTTTGGATGAAGTGGTGAATATTCCCCGCGCTGTATTGGAACAACCGGCATTAACGGCGCATTTCTATGTGGTGTTAGAAGTTTTGGAAGAAGAAGCCGAGGCGATCGTGCGGGGATTTCTGCGCTATGACGAACTCATGGCGGCTTACCATCCTGCTACTACCGACCGACTGGACAATCCCGTTTATACCCTACCCTTAGCGGCGTTAGATCCTGAGATCAATCATCTGGTCACTTACACGCAGTACTCAACGCCCAGTGCAATCCCACTGCCCACTGTGGCTTCACCGCCCGTTGAAACAACCTTACACAACGAGGCTATAGCGATTAGAACGCGCTTAAGCCAGTGGTTAAAGGGTGTTCTGGATGAAGGGTGGCAGACGATTGATACTCTGGTGAATCCAGAGGCTAGTTTGGCGTTGAGCATTCGGCAGGGTGCGGCTGGTGCTAAAGGGGGTAAGTTGATTAACTTGGGGATGCAGTTAGGCGGTGAAACTGTGGCGCTACTCGTCACAGTTGTGCCCGATGCGGAGGAAAAACTGAATATTGGCATCCAGGTTTTACCTGCTGGGGGTGCAGCGGTTTTGCCGTCTCAGCTCACGTTGACGTTATTGTCTGGCTCTGACAAGAGCTTACAGTCCGTGCAATCCAGAGAACAGGATAATTATATTCAACTGAAGTCGTTTAAGGGTAAGCCGGGAACACGCTTTAGTATTGAAGTCAGCTTGAATGGAACTAATGTGAAAGAAGACTTTGAACTTTAAGATGCCTAACACTGTTGTCATTAATTTAGGCAATGGCGATCTCGCTCAAGGGTTTCCCACTGTCACTGCGCGGCTGTGGGACGATCGCCATCCCCGTGCTGAACAGTTTATGGGTAGTCTGCCCGCCATGCCAGATCTGGCTGAATCCTATCGAATCTGGCAATCGACCTATCGGGCCTTGTGCGATCGCCGCTTCATCCGCTCTGCCCCTGAAGAAGCAGAGGACGAGTTAGAAATTTCGACGGGCGGCATTACGAACGTTTCTCAGGTGAGCTTTCAGGCACTCAGTCAACAACTCCAACGGCAGTTGAATGACTGGCTGCAATCGGAGGGTTTTCGGAATATTGAACGGCAACTGCGATCGCAACTTCATCCCAATGCCGAAATTCGAGTAATTTTTGAGGTCAATGATGATCTGCTCCACCGCTTGCCCTGGCACTGCTGGCACTTTTTGCGCGACTATACTAATGCCGAAGTGGCGTTGAGTTGTCCCGAATACAAACGTCGAGCCGGATCACGCTCCCTGATGGCCAGAAAGTTGGTGCGAATTTTGGCGATTCTGGGCAATAGTCACGGGATTGATGTTGCCGCAGAACGCCAGTTGCTGCAACGGTTGCCCGATGCGGAGACGCAGGTTCTGGTGATGCCCTCGCGGTCAGATCTCAACCACCAGCTTTGGGATCCGCTCGGCTGGGATATCCTGTTTTTTGCGGGGCATAGCCAGACAGAAGGGCAAATGGGCCGGATTTACATCAATGACAACCCGGTTCACAACAGTCTGACGATCGACCAACTCGGAGAAGCCCTCAACACGGCAATTGATAATGGTCTAAAACTCGCCATTTTTAACTCCTGTGATGGTGTGGGATTAGCCCAAGCCTTGGCAGCTTTGCCAATTCCCCAGGTGATTGTGATGCGGGAGCCAGTGCCCAACCGCGTGGCACAGGAATTTTTCCAGCATTTCCTCACCGCCTACGCGACCGATCGCCTGCCCCTCTATGTCGCCGTGCGCCAAGCTCGTCGCCGATTGCAGGGATTAGAAGATGACTTTCCGGGAGCCTCGTGGTTGCCGGTGATTTGTCAAAATCCCGCGATTGATCCACCCACTTGGTTACAACTTGGCGGGATGCCGCCTTGTCCTTATCAAGGGTTATTTGCCTTCCAAGCCACGGATGCCGATGTCTTCTTTGGGCGGGAGCAATTCACCCAGAGTTTGGTTAAGGCTGTTCAACACAAGGCGTTAGTTGCTGTGGTCGGGCCTTCGGGCAGTGGCAAATCTTCGGTTGTGTTTGCGGGCTTAGTGGCACAGCTCCGCTTGCGCGATCGCAGTACTCCACCCCATCAGATTGTGTCCTTTCGTCCCGGTGGGAGTCCGTTTGATGCCTTGGCCGAGGCGCTCATCCAGGAACTGCCAGAAGTGACGCTGGCGGCGAAGGATTCGCGGTTTCTAGACCCCAGTCAAGCGCTTCAATTCAGAACTTTAGAATTGGCGGTGGAGCTTCAGCAGGATCCACACGCGCTCTGTCAACGGATTGCGAAATGGGTGCAACACTCTCCGGGAGCACGACTGTTACTGATTGTCGATCAGTTTGAGGAACTCTACACGCTGTGTCCAGAAGACCAGCGCCAACTCTTTCTAGAGAGTTTGCTCAATGCGGTGCAGCTTGCACCCGCCTTTACGCTGGTGTTAACCTTGCGGGCTGATTTTTATGGCTATGCGTTGTCCGATCGCCGCTTCAGTGATGTTCTGCAAGATGCGGTCTACAATTTGGGGCCGATGAGTCAGGCGGAGTTGCAACGGGTGATCGGGCAACCCGCAGCGCAAAGGCAGGTGCAGTTGGAAGCGGGTTTAGTCGATCAGCTAATGCAAGCGACCTGGGGCCATGCGGGCCGGTTGCCGTTGCTGGAGTTTGCCCTGACGCAACTTTGGGCGAGGCAGCAGGAGGGCTGGCTGACCCATCAGGCGTATGCGGAAATTGGTGGGGTGGAGGAGGCGATCGCCAATCATGCGGAAACTGTTTATGCTCAACTGGTAGGGAGCGATCGTCGCCGCATTCAGCAAATCTTGGTGCAGCTTGTGGAACCTGGAACGGGCATTGAGCCGAGTCGCCGGTTAGCCACACGGGATGAGGTGGGGGAGGCCAACTGGGATTTGGTGACACGCCTTGCCTCGGCACGGTTGGTAGTGACAAACCGGAATGACACCACTGGCGAGGAAACGGTAGAAATTGTCCATGAGGCATTGTTACGAAATTGGGGACGCCTGGAGCAGTGGATTGCGGTGGATGGTGAGTTTCGGCGCTGGCAGGAGGGCCTGCGGATTGTCCGGCGGCAGTGGGAGAACAGTAGTCACGATGAAGAAGCTCTGTTGCGAGGCAAGCGATTAACCGATGCCAAGTACTGGTCTGTCAGTCGTGACGATGAACTCAGTTCGAGAGACCGCGAATTTATTCATTTGAGTGTATCGGTACAGGAGCGCGACCATCGCAGGCAAAAGCGGCGGCGAAAAACCATTCTCTCTAGCTTAGTGGCGGGCTTAATCGCTGCACTGATATTGGCGGGATTGGCTTGGTGGGGATGGCAACGCTCAGCCCGCAGCGAAGTCCAAGCTGCTCTTAGCGAAGTTCGAGCGATCCGAATCACCTCAGACGCTTTGTTTGGTTCAGGAAAGCCCTTTGACGCCCTGGTAGAGGCCCTTCGGGCTAGCCAAAAGCTAAAAACCTTAGCGGGGGCAGATGCCGAGACTCGGACTGGGGTTGAGCTAGCGTTGCGGCAGTCCGTTTCTCGGGTCGTGGAGCAAAATCGATTGGTGGGGCATGACGGTGGGGTGACGGCGGTTGCCTTTAGCCGCGATGGTCAGGTGATTGCCTCCGGCAGTCAAGATCACACCGTTAAACTCTGGAATCGAGACGGCTCCGTGATCAGAACGCTCAAAGGGCATAAAAATGAGGTGTGGGGAGTTGCTATTAGTCCCGATGGCAACTTAATCGCCTCGGCTAGCAATGATAAGACCGCTAAACTCTGGAGTCGAGATGGTGATGCGATCGCCACATTTAAGGGGCACCGCGATGAAGTGAATGCAGTCGCATTTAGCCCAGATGGTAAAACTATAGCCTCGGGGAGTAATGACCAAACTATCCAACTTTGGCACTCAGATGGTTCTCGCATCAAAGCATTGACGGGACACAGCGCTAAGGTGAATGCAGTGGCATTTAGCCCGGATGGTCAAACCCTTGCTTCGACCAGTGAAGATAAGACGATTCGCCTCTGGAAGCTGGACGGCACGCCGATCAACATGCTGAAGGGTCATAGTGGCGGGGTTCGAGGCATTTCCTTCAGCCCCGATGGTCAGTGGATAGTTTCGGCGAGTGTGGATAAAACGATCAGACTCTGGCGATCGGATGGTACTTGGCAATCCACTTTTCCAACACAAAGTAATATAATTTACGACGTTAAGTTTAGCGCCGACAGTCAACGCATTATCTCAGCTAGTAATGATAAGACGGTCAAACTTTGGAATCGAGACGGGACATTACTCAGAACCTTGGAAGGGCACAGTAATGGAGTCATGGGAACTGCCTTTAGCCCGGATAGCGAAACCATTGCTTCCGCCAGCTTGGATCGGACAGTCAAACTCTGGAATCTCAAAAATCCTTTGGAAACTATCCTTAATGGACATGATGGTTCAGTTCGGGATGTCGCTTTTAACCCAGAGGGTCAAACCCTCGCTTCCGCCAGTAATGATCACACGATTAAGCTCTGGACGCAGCATGGCGCTTTCCTGAAAACACTCGAAAAACATAGTGATAGGGTTTATGGCGTCGCCTTTAGCCCAGATGGTCAAGCGATCGCTTCCGCCAGTCGAGACAACACGCTTAATCTTTGGAGGCGGGATGGGACTTTCCTGACCGCGCTCAAACAACATCGCGGTTGGGTTACGGGCGTGGCCTTTAGTCCTGACAACCAGTTGCTTGCTTCTGCCAGTGCCGATCACACGGTTAATCTCTGGACACGCGAGGGCGCTTTCCTGAAAACACTCGTAGGCCATACCGACAGGGTTTGGGGTGTCGCGTTTAGTCCGGATAGTCAGCGCATTGCCTCTGCCAGTAATGATAAAACCATCCGACTTTGGCAGCGGGATGGGACTTTCCTCAAAGCGCTCAAAGGCCATAAAGAAAGCGTCAATGCCGTCACATTTAGTCTTGATGGTCAACTCATGGCCTCTGCCAGCAATGATAAAACGATCAGGCTCTGGAAGCAGGATGGGACTTTCTTGAAAACACTTGAGGGACATACAGAGGGCGTGATTAAAGTCGCATTCCGGCATGACAGCCAACTGCTGGCTTCCACCAGTGTGGATAAAACTATCAAACTGTGGAACAAAGAGGGGGCTTTGTTGGCCACCCTCAATGGCTATCGCGAGGGGGTGATTGGTGTGGAATTTAGCCCGGATGGTCAAACGCTGGCGGCAACGAGTGTTGATGGAACGGTTACCCTCTGGGATCTTCAGCGGGTTCTCGATATCCAGGCTCTCCCCACCCATGGCTGTGATTGGCTACGCGATTATTTGAAAACCAATCCCAGCATAGGTGGGGGCGATCGCCAGCTTTGCCCCCACCCCGTACAATAATCCCCTACGTTCAATGCAGTGGCCCCAGATAGGCCCTAAGCATTAAGCCTTGGGGCCAGAACCCCCCGGCTTGTCGCCAGTGTCTTGGGGTTTTGGCCTGCGAGGCTTCTTGCCAGAACCACCCGGCTTGTCGTCGCCGTCTTGGTCAGTATTTTTGGCTTTGTTCGTTTTAGCCGTCCCACCGGAGTTTCCACTGCCTCCAGGCGGATCTCCAGGGTATCCAGGCGGAGTGTCGGGGTCTTGTTCGACCCCATCGCCAGAATCACCTGTCTGAACATCGGGGGATGAATCAGTAAAGCCACCCAGTCCAAAATTAGATTGAGGACTAGAAACACGGCCACCGGGAGGCGTGTCTGAATCCTGAGATACCTTCACCCTGAGAGTATGAAAATTCTGCCAATGGGCTTCAGACGTTGAATCGAGAACCTGGATCTTCAAGTCACCCTGGTCTCGGTGCACCACCACCTTTAGCTCTAGTTCGGCAGATTGAATCTTTAAACCAGATTTGAGCAATTCCTGGGAGATCGCCCGGATCAGTTCACCGGGTTCAATGGAGCGTTCCTGGGTCATCAAGGTATCCTCTAAAAATAATCAATTGCGATCTCTCGCTGCAGAATACCTCAAAATCTCAATTGTCTGCTCGTCAGTGTCATGATTTTAAACATGGACTAGACCAAGATCCCCGGCATTTCTAAAATGCCGGGGATCTGCATCGCAGCTTAATTATGCCGCATTTGATCGCGTTAGAACTTTTAGGTTTCGGGAGTGGCTGCTCCTGAGCAGGCCACTGGCCAAACTCGGGGCTAATGCATCCCACTCGCAAGGGCTAGGCTGTTTTGGGTTTCTTTTTTTTCTTATTCTCCTTCTCCTCCTTCCCGGCATTTCCAGGAGGGCCGTCTGTATCCTGTGCGAGTGGGCCTATATCAGTCAGAAAAACCAATGTATTTTCAGCAACGCGTGTGGTATCAGCAGCCCAGAAATTACGCTTAATTTGGCGCAGTAAGAACGCCGCTGCCGGTTGGGGTAGATAACGAAATTTGCTTTGCATTTTCTATTCCTTTGTGCTGGTTCACGATCTGATAGATGTAGGCGATCGCAGCTGATGCACTTAGATTTGCAGATTCTCGATTTTCAAATGTCGGGGAGCTTGTTTCTGCATCAGTTACTTTTCCAGATCACTACTAAGAGGCAGAAGGAGAGAGAAACGCTGATTCAGCATCCTCTCCTCCGAAAGGTGACCTATTTTATTGAGGAATTTCTAATGAATAGAACAGTGTTTTACGACGGTATCCGGGTTGCTTTGTTCGATGGCAGCCTCAATCAATCTCAAGTAGACGGCATCGATGCCATTCTCAACTTTTGGGAGTCGCCGCCGGTTGCACCGACAGGTGAATTCAAAACCAACTGGGACATTCGCAATCTGGGTTGGTTAGCCTACATACTCGCCACTACCTACCACGAAACTGCTCGCACTATGCAACCCATTTCAGAGTACGGGGATAATACTCGCTTTACTCGACTGTATGAAGGTTCGCCAGAATTGGGAAACACGCAAGATGGTGATGGCGCTAAATTCTGCGGACGCGGCTACGTTCAACTCACCGGACGGGCAAACTACACGCTGATGTCTTCAGTTGTGCGTGATTTTTACCCCGATAGTCCAGATTTCACCGTCGATCCGGAAGCGGTGAAGGAACCCAAATTCGCCGCGGTGATTCTATTTTATGGCATGTTCATGGGATCGTTCACGAGCCGTTCCCTTAAACACTACATCGGTGATCCTGATCAAGGACAGAGCATCGATTTCTACAATGCGAGACAGATTATTAACGGCCTCGATTGTGCTCCTGACATTCAAGGTTATGCCGAGAAGTTCAACCAGGCACTCGATCGTGCTGGCGCTAAAACATTAGCACGGGCCGCTTAGCGGATGTTCAACCGGTCAGACCCTGGTTACCAAGGTTTTGACCGGCTCGAATCACCTCCTGACATCTTGCCCGATGCCAGAGCATCCAGCTTGCCCTGACCCACTTTTGTCGCTAAATCATCCCCTTTACCCTAATGAGGAAAGTCCACCTATGACTACTAACGGCGCTACTATCGACGTCAATGCACCGAGCTTTGCTCCGTCCGAGAACGTTGAGCTAGGATCACCCCCAAAAAAGACAAATCCAGACCCTCGGGCAGATGTAGCCCGTTCGGACTCTAACACAGATGACTCCTTTGATTGGCAGAAAATCGACTCCCTGACATTTGCCTTTCGGATGGGACTGACTCTCCTCATCCTAGTGTTTTGCCTGAATAAGCTGAATACTGCTGACCCAGGCAAGGAGAGCCCAGTCTACTGGGGTGCTATTACCGGCCTCATTGGCTGGTGGATGCCCAGCCCAGGCAATGGCAAGCCTACAGCCAAACCCGATGCCAAGTGAGTTTTTGGGTATTGCGGAATTGAGGCATCAACCCCGTATTGAGTATCAGCTAGTAGGGACGTTGCTGCTGCCGAAGAGGCTCCGCAGTAGCAAAACGCCCCTACACATCTCAACTGCGATTCGAGAGAATTAATCATGCCAGCTAACGTCACGAAAATTCTAGTAGTGATGAAGAAAACTCTGCATCAGTGCATTGGGTCGCTAACTACTAAGAACCAGAAGTAAAGAAGCTCCCTACCTACTCACTGCGTTGAGTTGACGCATTCTAGGCCACCTTTCACTCTATACTCAGGAAATTACTCATGGAATCCCGTAAAGAACCGAATCAGAGTCCGATTGCACTCATCGCGCAACACCTTAATCAATTGTTCCGCAATGCCGAAAATCTTGCCAAAGATTCTGCCACTAAAGGTGCGAAAAGATGTCGTCAATCGTTCCAAAATGCTGAAAACCTCGTTAAGGATGGTGCCACTAAAAGCGCAGAAATTGGAACTGACATCCTAAAGTCCATTGGCATCCTTGTCAAGGATTATGCCATCCCCACTGCGGGGCTTTTCGTGGCTATTGGTGCTACTGGTGCAACTATTGGGGCAGCCTACATACAGGCTCAAGCCACCCTTGATGGCGCAAAGATACAAGCCAAGGCCGCTTCCCCATCTGCGGAAAATCCTTCCCCTCCTTCCCGCTCTATCCCTTTTGCAGCAGTTCCAAGCCCTACTAGTAACTCCATGCCGGATATAAAATTGCAAAACATCCTCATGAGTTATCTAGATCTAATCAAAGCATTGCCCGAGGATCAGCAGATCAGTCATCCTGGAGGAGACAGACTACTTCAAGCAAAAACGCTCACCGTTTTACGTAACTTGGATGGAAAAGGGAAGGGGCAAGTAATCCGGTTTTTGGCCGAAAGCCAATTCATTCAAGCCAACCAATCAGAAATTTTGTTGTCAGGAGCCGACCTAAAAGAAATTGACTTGAAGGATGCTTGGCTGCCAGATATAAATCTGAAAGGGGCCTTCATCGGCAAGGGGATGTTAATGCATACCAATTTAAAGAGGGCAAATCTAACCGGTGCTGACTTGACCGGTGCTGATTTAACCGGTGCTGACTTGACGGATGCTGACTTGACGGGTGCTAACTTGACCGGTACTAACCTATGCAACGCGATACTGCCCGATCGCACACAATCTAAACAAGGTTGTCCCCACTAGTTATGGATATAGGCATAAAAAATGGGATGCTCGGTTGCAGCAGCGCTGGTTCGTCTGCTGCAATCAAACACCCTTCATTTCTAGATGATTCAGTTCACGCCACAATCGGTTGACTTTAATGTTTGGGTTCATCTCCTCTACCATCTTCCAGACTGAGTAAAATACCACACCATTCGGTTCCATCCAACGCTTGAATAGCGGCATCTTCTCCCTGAATCAGTTTGACCAACGCTGTGTGGGTCTCTGGCAACAATTCAATGTGCTCGATCGCTCCATAGGGTGAAAATAATGTTTCTAGATCTGCGGCAGTGATTTGAGCTGGTAAATTAAGCACCCGGATTGCCATCGATCGCTCTCCCAATGTGAAGTGTGAGGTGTGAAGTGTGAGGTGTGCAGACGGAATGATGGTACCATGCCCGTGACTTGAGATCTGGATGGCAATCTCAGGTTATCGAGTCAGAAGTCCATCACACAGATGCTGCTCCGTTGGCGAAAGGGCTGTGTTGGTTTGCAAATAATCCTTCACCCAAGCGCAGCTCTGACTCAGCATTGAAGAGAATTCTAGAGCCTGATTTAGGTGCCAGACAATGGCTGTTTTGTCGTCACTGGCAGACGCTAAGGTTTGACCATCCGGACTAAAGGCGACGGCATAAACTTGCCCACTATGCACCTTCAGGGTATTGAGCACGGTGCCATCAGGTTGCCAAAGTTTGACAGTTTGATCGGTGCTGCCTGAGGCCATCAGCGCAGATTTGGGATCAAACGCCACGCCACGGACTGAGTTGTGGTGTCCTGACAGAACACGTAGCAATGTCCCGTCAAGCTGCCATAGCTTAATGGTTTGATCGACGCTGGCAGTAGCGACGAGCTTGCCATCGGGACTAAAGGCAATCGTCCAGGCTTCGGCATCCTGGTTATCAATGGTTCTGATCAAGGTGCCGTCCGATCGCCACAGGCGCAGGGCGTTGTCTCGACTGGTGGTAGCAATCATCTGCCCATCTGGGCTGAAGGCCAGACCGATCACGTCATTTTGAAAGCCGGACAGGGTGCGTATCAGGGTGCCATCGAGGTGCCAGAGTTTGACGCTGCGATCGTTGCTACCGGCAGCAATGATTTGGCTATCAGGGCTGAACGCGAGGGCCTGCACAGATGAGGTGGATTGCGAAATGGTTCGGATGGGTGTGCCATCGAGGTTCCACAACCTAATCGTGCCATCGGCACTGGTGGAGGCCAACATCTGACCATCGGGGCTGAATTTGACCTTGTACACGATCGCGGTATGCCCTTCCAGCGTATGCAAAAGCTGTCCTGCCGGATTCCAGAGTTTCACCGTGTGATCGCCACTGGCAGTAGCCAAGGTTTTGCCATCAGGGCTAAAGCTTACGTCTCGTACTTCTTCCCGATGGCCTTGCAGTCTGACCAGGAGGGGATTCTGGATCTGCCAAAATCTAACGGTTTTGTCGGCACTAGCGGAGGAGATCGCCTGCCCATCAGGACTAAACGCCACATCCCAAATCTCTGCGTCGTGACCCGTAAAGGTATTGAGTAGAGTGCCATCGCGAGTCCACAGTTTAACGGTGCGATCCCAACTCGTTGAGGCTAGCCATTGACTATTGGGACTAAAGGCGATGGCATAAACACTGTTGGCATGTCCTGTTAAGGTCTGCACCAGTTGACCGTCTGATTTCCAGAGCTTAACGGTGTTATCCCGACTAGCAGAGGCAAGGCGTTGCCCGTCAGGGCTAAATTGGACGCGGTAGACCGGGCCTGTGTGTCCCGACAACTGCTGCAATGGCTGTCCCTCCCAACTCCAGAGCTTAACGGTGTTGTCACCCCCAGCGGAGGCCATGCGCTGACCGTCCGGACTGACGGCAATATCGTAGAGGCCGCGACTGCGATCGCTTTGATTTTCAATCGTTTTCCATAATGTGCCGTCGAGTTTCCACAGTCGAATGGTGCCATCCCAACTGGTGGTGACAACTAATTGATGGGATGCATTAAAGACCGCCCGATAGACATTCGCACGATGACCACGGAGAGTGGCAACCAACGTGCCGTCTGATTTCCAGAGTTTGGCAGTCTGATCTTAAACTAGAGGTCGCTATCAGCTTTCCATCGGGGCTAAAGGCAACGCTGTTGACATCTTTGGTATGGCCTGTGAGTGTTTTCAATAATTTTCCATTGCGTTGCCAAATCTTGACTGTTTTGTCTTCACTAGCAGTCGCAATGAGTTGTCCATCAGGGCTAAAAGCAATACCTTTGATGGTGAACTGATGACCTATTAAGCGATTTTGCTCATTCGCTCCAAACATTGCCTGTTGCAGAGATTGCTGAACAGTATTTTTGGTTGCTGGATCGGGAAAAATTAACTGTTGCAGCCGTTTCCAGGCTTGCAAGGCAGTAACTAGTCCATCCAAGCGTTGGTTGGAAGCAAACTGGGCATCGGCAGCCGCACTAAGGGCTTGGGCTTCACTGCGGATGGATGTTTGCCATCCCCAGCCCGCTAGTCCGGCCAGCAATAGGGCGATCAATAGTCCCGATAACAGACTGGAGAGCAGTAGGCGGCGGCGACGTTTTTGCTGCCGGAGGGTGCGATCGCGCCAGCCCAAACTCTGGAGAATAAAGTCCTGTTCTTTCGCACTCAGCTCATCGGGGCGACGGCGGTACCAATCGTCGGACTCCGCTAAGAGCTTGCCGCGTAGCAGAGCTTCCGGCTCCTTGCCACTGTTGACCCATTGCTGTTGCAAGCGTCTTAACTGCTCCTGCCAGTGGCGGAATTGGCTGTCGTCCTGGAGCCATTGATGGAGTCGGCCCCAGTAGCGAATCAGGGCCTCGTGGACAATTTCAACGGTTTGTTCGCCGGTCAAGGCATCCCGATCGGTGACCACCAGCCGCGCCGACGCTAACCGCGACACCAAGTCCCAGCGGGTTGGGCCCACTTCATCCAGAGTCGCGAGACGGCGGCTGGCCTCGACACCAGGTTGTACCAACTGGACAAAGATCCGCTGCATTTCATGCCGATCGCCCCCAGCCAGTTGCGCATAGACCCGTTCGGCATGATTGGCCAGGGCAGCTTCGACTCCGCCGATCGCCCCATAGGCCGCATGGGTGAGCCAGCCTTGCTGTTGCTGTGCCCACAATTCGGTGAGGGTGAATTCCAGCAGAGGCAATTGACCTGGATGATCCCAGGTGGTTTGGATCAAGTGATCAGTGAGTCCGGCTTCGAGCCGCACTTGGCGGTGGGCGGCGGGTTGGTCGATCGCCGCGCGTAATTCTGCCCGATTCATTGGGGCCAAGTTGTACACGGCTCCCTGGAGGCGATCGCTGAAGGGGCGGTAGGACAGGGCCGCGCCGTAGAAATCGGCCCGCAGGGTCAGCAGCAGGGTAAAGGCAGGGGCATGGTGAATGGCGTAGAGTAAACTATCGAGAAAGGCTTGGCGATCGGCGGCGGTACAGAGGGTATATAGCTCTTCAAATTGGTCGGCAATCAGGATGAAGCGGGTGCCGCTTTGCTGGACGAGGGATTCGATGATCTGCGTGAGGGCGCGATCGCGATGTTGCAATTCGACGGCGAGTTCCAATTCGGTGAGGTGCGGGTCGCGGCTGGAATCGGCGGTGGCGGATAGCCAGGGCGCGATCGCTTTAGCGAGGGCATCAAAGGGTTGGTTACTGGGACGAAAGGCGCACAGGTCGGGCGGGGTGGGGAGCGAGCGCAAGCCGGGAATCACCCCTGCAAACACGACGGAGGATTTGCCACTGCCGGAGGGACCGAGAACGGCCACGAGGGCCTGTTGTTTCACAGCTGTGATCAGCGTTTGGGTGAAGGTTTCGCGGCCAAAGAACAGCTTGGCATCGGCTTCGCGAAAGGCAAACAGGCCTCGGTAGGGGCAGGCGGCAAGGGCACCGAGTTGAGTCCAGGTGGGGGGGGCGACGGCGGGGTTTTGCACAATCATCGGCAGCCAGGAGGCTCCCGGAAAGTCGTCTTCGAGTCCTTGGAGCTGGCGGCGGGCTTGCTGCACGGCCAGGGCAAGGGACAGGCGATCGACGGCAAAGGCTTGCAGAAAGTGGCGGAAGAATTCCTGGGCCACCTGATTGGGCACGGGTTCGCGCATGACGATGATGGCGGGCAAATGCAGCCGTTCGAGGGCGAGGGCTAAGCCAATGCCGTCGCAGGAGTTGAAGATGGCGAGTTGGAGGCCGTGGTCGATCGCGCCGATTAGGGCTTCTTCCAGTTGGGCGATCGTCAGGCTGTGGGGTATGTGGCGACCGAGTTCGTCGCGCCCTGCGCGATCGCTCAGGTAAATTCTGCCGGTTTGGCCTTCGGTTTGGCTATGTCCGGCAAAGAAGAGGATATCCCAACCGGTTTTGTCCCAGAGGTGGGTGTTGAGTTGTTGGCGGCTGGGGGCGGTGAGGAGGTGGGTTTCGCTGTCGGGGAGGTGTTGGAGTAATTGGCGTTCGCGGCGGGCATCAATGCCGGGGCTGTCGGCCAGGATGGCGAGGATGCGGATTTGGGTGCGGCTGGGTTGAGGGCGGGGTGGGCGGCGCTGGTAGTCGGGTTGGCTGAGGCTGATGGCGGCGTAGGGATAGGCTTTGAGGATGTGCCAGGTGTGCCAGGGCAGGCGTTGCAGCCAGGGGTCGCGGGTTTGGAGGAGTATGTGGATTTCGTCGCTGGAGTGGAGGTGAGATCGCAATGCGCGATCAAGTTTAAGGAAGTCGGGGGAGTGGAGCCACTCGTTGAATTGGGTTTGGAGGAGGGTGGAGAGGTGGGTGAAGCTTTGTTGAGAGACGTTGGTGATGCCGCCGGGGCTGATTTCGAGTTCGTCGTCGCTGGGGTTAGGGGTGCGGAGGGGCTGGCGATCGCAGAGGCTGCGGTACAGGCTTTGCCAGTCGCGGTAGTGTTCGATCAGGTGGGGGGAGGCGGGGAGGCTGCCGGAGTATTGCTCGGGACGGGGGTGACCGGGGGTCCAGAGCTGGGCGGTGATGTGGGGGCAGCCGTGGAGCAGGTCACCACCCGCTAGGTTGAGAAGAACCGATTTGCTCATGGGGGCTGGGGGCGAGGGGGGAGAATCGCACTACAAGGCAAGAGATCGCACTACGAACGATATTGATTTAACCAACGGACTTGCCCTAACCAATCCTCTGATTGAGTTGCTGAAAGCAACTGATCAAGGGCTTTGATGAGTTCAGACAAAGTCCAACTGCTCTGCGCTGCCAGAATGATGCCATGATGCTCCGGGCATTGGGTGGCTAAAGCAGAGAAATCTTTGATATTGAATGTAAAAAGACATCGACCTTGAGCGGTTGCTTTCAAAAGCTGCGTTTCATCGCTTGCATCTTCAACGATCCATTCATTTGGCGTCCGAGTGACATCGTGACCACGAACAGTAAGCGATAATTGTAAGGCCCTAATGGACGTATCCGCATCCAGATGCAGTCGAGGTTTAGGCATTAGCGGCTTCGATCACTTGTTCATTGGCGATCGCACGATCAATTTCGGTTTGATGGGTTGTGTAAAATCCCAGTGCGTCGGTAATTTGAGATTCAGTAATCCCGTATTCTTCGGTAAGCTGGTTAGGAGTCATTCCCCATCGGTGCGCTGCGATCGCAATGGTTTGGACGCGAATCCCAGTGCCACGAATGATGGCGACGGGATGGCCACTGGCTCCTTGACGATAGGTGATTTGGGGAAATTCTGGATCATAGTATTGATGTTGCAGGGCAGCCACTTTTTCGGTAATGGCCCATAGGACAAATTGGTCAAGGGACACTCCTTGACGTGTGGCACATTGTTCTACTTCGTGCTGAAGCTGGAGGGGTAAGTTAACGGAGTAAAGGGACATCTTTAAGGGTATGTCGTGTGGACTGTCTACTATCCCTATGCTAAGGGATGCCTTGACTTCCTGGTAGGTGATTGAGGGTTTTTAATGGGCGATCGCACCTCCCTTCAGTGATCGCCATACCCATACCCGAGATCGTCGCTGGAGGGAGGAGTGGCGATCACTGTCGCATTTAAGAGGTACTGACATTATCCTATGATTAGAGCTTGACAAGGTTGCCCTGCGGTTCACCATCCGGCTTTTCCCCAAGCGTACCGTGCGGACTAAACTCTTGCGGGCTAAACTCTTTCTGGGCCAGCTTTTCCAAGCCTTTATTGTTTCGCATCAGTTGCGCCCACGCGAGTTGGAGATCTAACCTGTTGGGTGACTGACGACGGGCACTTGCGAGGGCATTGAGGAGGTCGTACCAGCGATTGTAGTCTTGACCCGCCAGTGCCCCAGGCGCACCGGGCACCCGCTGAATCCAACCGTTGACACTGGGATTACGAGAGGGGCGATCTGTGTCGCAGATCACCGAAAAATACCAGAAATAGAACTTCTGAATCTGGAGAGCGGATTGTAGCGGCAGACTGACACTGATAATGCCGGGTTGATTAGCCAGGGCCACTTTAATGGGGGTTTCAAATAGAGGCCGTTTAGACTCATCCAGCACCATAAACTGGGCAAAGCCCTCACGCGTGGAGCGCGTGTAGGGAACATAAAACCAAAACGGTGGAGAATCCGCTGTTGTCTGGCCGCCGATGGATTGCGTCCGACTCAGTTTGAGTTGACTTTTTTCAGGTTGATCGGCCTTAGTTGGATTTATTTCAGACAGGTTTACTAGTAGTCGCCAGTGCGGTGAGAGGAGGATCAACCTCAACCGAACAACTGCCGCCACGACCAAACCCCCCGGAGCGGCGATTGGGAGAAGGGCCTTTCGGCGGACTAACCCGCAAGGCGATCTGTCTGCCAACGTAAGTAAAAAAATTATCCGCCTGCGCCGGGGCCGGAAATACGAGACAAAGAGACATAATCAACACCAGAGCGCAGAGAGAGGCCATCACTCGCTTGACTCGGGGAAAAGTAAATTGGTTCATCAGCCAGCTCTTCACGTTAATTCTCCAAGTTAATTATTTTTGCTGTTGCTTTCGCTATTACTTGCGCTGAGCGCCGCCCGAAGAATTTGGAATGGATTGCTACTGCCAAATTTACGTCGGAAATTGAGGTAGGCCACACTCGTGCCGGAAGTCAGCAGGGTAATTATGGGAGGCACTAAAGGCAGCCACAACTGTCCCAGCCAAAAACTCAGACCGCAGACTAAATAAAGAGAAAGCGTTGCGACTGTTAGCGCTAATAACCAAGGCTTCCAAAACCGCAAGCGCCAGCCCAAGACACCACCCAGTAAAGACCAACCTAAGCCCCAAAGAAAGTCAACGCCCTCCGGCAACGCCCAAATGAGACGCTGCTTGCCTAATACTGTATCGATAACCTGGCTGACTGTCAGGGACTGAATTTCGGCACCCGCCATTTCACCCAAAGGTGTAAGCCACATATCACCATGGGTCTGGGAAGCAGACCCAATCAAAATAATTTTTGGTTTTGGGTCGAGCTGCCCTAGCCCATTTTCCTGCAACAGTTTTGTAAGGTTAAGAGTTGTGATTTTTTTGACGCCATAATTCAGCAAGATTTGGCATCCGCCATAGCGATCATTTTCTTCTGCACCGCCCTGAAAACCACCCATCACGGCATTGAAGTATGGGAAAACAAAATTCTGTTTGGGATCTGAATGAGTGAATTTGGGACATTGTTGGTCTTCTGGCTTCGTATCAAGTTTGTTATAGCCATGTTCCTTAAACAGGAATTGACTGGCAATGCGAACACTAAAAGCAATATTTGTTTTACATAAACCAGCATCGGGTCGAATTTCCTGCGCCAGAACTGGGCGGTACATTACTTTTCTTGCTCCAACACCAATAACAAAGTCCACAAAACCAATTCGATTGGGATCAGTCTTGGTGATTTCCGGCGGGGGGAAAGCTCAGATCCCGTCATTGATTGCAATTTATCATCTTTGACTTCTGTGTTCAGCGCCTTACAGGCCCCAATCAGATTTAGCTTTTCTGGCTTAATAGCGATTTTTTTTCCCAGTGGGGGAACACTAGGTGCACGATTTTTCTGTTGTTTGGCGGATTGATTTTGTCTAACAGCCCCCTTCACCGGCTGTGTGACTGAAGGCTGTTTGAGTGGTGCATCCGGGTCTGGATTCAAGATCTTGGCTAGTTTCCCCTTCGCTGGATAGGGTCGGTAAAGATCTAACCCAATCACAGTCGGATGATATTCTTGAATTTTCTCTAATACTTCGGCAAGCTTATCGTCTGTAAAGGAAGACCCTTTTAAATCAATTTCTTGACCATTAATTCCTTGACGTTGCTGTTCGACTTCCTTGTCATCGGGGGCAATCACCAAAATCCGGTTATCTTCCTGGGCAAATGGTTGTTGTGCCGCCATAAGTCCGTCTAATGCCCATAGTTCCAGCCCTTTTAGTCCAGCGAGAAACCGCACAATCCCAACTAGCACACCAATTCCTACACTTGTGATGAGCAGGGAGCGCTTGCTGG
>CAVYAN010000045.1:0-60739 GCA_963766075.1 uncultured cyanobacterium
TAACGGTCCATCATGGTTTCCATTTGCTCTATATAGAGCTTTTTGCCCTCGCGATTGAACTTGCCATAGTCCGAGCCCAACTTCACGAGGGACTGGTAATCCTCGAACAAGTTCTTGGCTTCCTGCTGCACAATTTCAGAGTCAAAAAATCCCATTGCTTTCAATCCGCTCAACCTTTCAAACCGTTTACAGTATGCACTTTGCGGGTCATCTACTTATAGTAATGCAAGGAGGAAAGGGGAGTAAGTAGGGGTAACACTACTCTGAATTGGCAGTCCTATGCCGTCCTACGCCCCTTGCAGAATCAGGTTGTCGAACAAGCCTGACTGCCTCCGACAAATCACGCCGGAATCACTCTGGCGGTTCCCTGCAAACTGATTATCTTCGTCTGCGGGCTTGGCTTTGGTGGACTTTCCCGATGCCAGAGTAGCCGATGGCAGAGTGTTCGAGCCTTGTAAGACCTGCTCTAGGGAAAGTTGAGGATTTTGTTGGAGAATATTTAGGACTGTCATCAGGTCACGCACAATTTCCCCCGGTGTCAGCAGCGCATCGGCCCCCACCCGACTGACCAATACATCGAGAAAGCCCTGGATATTCCTGGGGCGACAGCTTTTTGGAACTGGCATGATGGTTGCGCTGGCAATCTCTGCCAAACGCTGGAGTAACACTTGAATGTCTGCCTTGGACAGCGGTTGTAGCCGAATGGCAGGCCCGAAGATATCCTGGACGCCGGACTTGACCATGCTACTGGTGACGGTGCGCCGCTGCCATGCGGGATCACGGTAGAGTCCTCGGCGAGGATCTTCCAGAAATTGAAGGTGTGCCGCCAATCAGCGTAGCCAGGTGAGTCACTCGCCCCTGCATGGCATCGTTGAACATGGCCAGGAGTTTGTCATAGTTATTTTGACGGGCGATGGGAACCGAAATTTTGTAGAGATGCACGGCCTGATCAAGGATGACCAGCAGCCCTTTGTAGCCAATGTCTGCCGCAAATCGGGCAAAAAGTTTGAGGTAGTCATACCAACTTTCATCATCAATAATCACCCGCACCCCTAGGGCGGCTCGGGCTTCAGTTTTGGTGGCAAATTCGCCCCGGAGCCAGCGGAGCGCTGCCGCTTTTTGCGTGTCATCGTCCCGGCGATACCCATTCCAGTAGGCAATAATCACGTTGGCAAACTCAAAGCCATTGACCAGATCGGCGACATCCCGCACGACTTCACGGATTTTGGCTTCTACCTTGTCATCAAAGCCTGTATCATTAGGCTTGATTTTGTGCGCCTCGGCGACTTGGGTTTGAATGCTGGCGATCCACCGCTCCATAACCGTCTCTAAGAGGGCGCCGCCATCGGGACGACTTTTGGTGGACAGATTTTTGATTAATTCGCGATAGGTGGCCACGCCAGAACCGTTGGACCCGGCGACCCGCCGTTCGGGGGTGAGGTCGGCATCTGCAACGAGAAAGCCTTTTTCCAGGGTCTCGGCTGCGCACCAGTTGCAGAGTGAAGCTTTTGCCAGAGCCGTAGCGCCCGACAACAATTCGAAAGGCCGCACCACCCTGGGCCACGTTGTCTAAATCCTGGGAAAGAACCGCGAGTTCTTTTTCGCGGCCAACTGCAATGTGTTCCACCCCGATGCGGGGGACGACTCCGGACCCAAGGCATTGATCAGGGCGGTGGAGACTCGTTTGGGTAATTTTTGGGGGGCCATGGCAGGTGAGAGGGGGGGAGCTAACGCCACAGAAAAGGGGTTGCACCGTATTGTAGTGGATGGATGGGGCAAGCTGGTACAGATGGTCTCTGGAGCGTGGGGAAACTGAGGTGAAATGGGCGATCGCCCTACCAATCTACACAGTACTTTCACGGATGCGGACGAAAATCTTAGTCGAACTGCTAGACTACTCCGTATGCTGAGGCTGAATGCCTGTGACAGCATTGCCAAAGTCGAGCGGTCTGGTTGGCGAGTGGGTAACCAGATTGAGATCACCTGATTCTTTTCCCTTTATCTCTTACGAACTCATCCTGCTATGTTCAGTCCCGCGACGACGTCCATGCTCTCTCCTGTGCCTGCTCCGATAATGCCGGTTGTGTCTTCGGCGAATCCGCTGCTGCTGGTGGAAGACAATCTTTACAACGCCAAGCTGATGCTGATCTACCTCAAAAAGTTGGGCTATGAGGTGCTGTGGGCGCAAAGCGGGCGGGAAATGTGGCAGTTGTAGAGCATGCCCAACCCGCTCTGGTGCTGATGGATATTAATCTGCCGGAAACAGATGGGTTGATTTTGACGCAGCAATTGCGATCGCATAGCCGTTGGCAACGCATTCCCATCATTGTGCAAACGGCTATGGCGATGTTGGGCGATCGCGAAGCTTGTTTTAAGGCTGGAGCCAATGGGTACATTGCCAAACCTCTGGATCTACGGCAATTGGCGGGCCTGATTGTGCAATGCCTGGAGACGGATGCTGGGTAGGGACTAAATGTATTGCCCCAAGCGTCTAGAAATTCGCTAGGCTGGGAATGCTTGCATTCTTTCGCCTGTATTTCCTGCTGCTATGGTTCTTGCAAAATTGGCCCAACTTCAAGCATTGTTTGCCGATATGGAGCGGGCCTTGATCGCCTATTCGGGAGGGATTGATAGTACTTTGGTGGCCAAGGTGGCCTGGGATGTGCTGGGCGATCGCGCCCTTGCTGTCACTGCCGTTTCCCCTTCCCTGCTGCCCGAAGACTTGGATGATGCCTGTGCCCAAGCTGATGCCATTGGTATTGCCCACGAGCTGGTGGAAACCCATGAGTTGCAGAATCCCAACTATGCCAGCAATCCAGTCAATCGCTGCTATTTTTGCAAGAGTGAATTGCACGATACCCTGAAGCCTCTGGCGTTGCAGCGGGGCTATCCCTATGTGGTAGATGGCGTGAATCGGGATGATTTACAGGATTACCGTCCCGGCATTGCGGCGGCCCAGGAACGGGGTGCCCGATCGCCCCTCGCCGAAGTAGGCATCACCAAATTAGAGGTGCGGCAAATTGCCAAACATCTCGGGCTGAGCTGCTGGGATAAACCAGCACAGCCCTGCTTAAGCTCACGGTTTCCCTATGGTGAGGCGATCGATCTGGCCAAGCTTCAGCGCGTGGGACGGGCCGAGGTCTACCTGCGCCAGTTGGGGCTAAAGACGCTGCGGGTGCGATCGGAAGGGGACACGGCCCGGATTGAGTTACCACCAGAGCGAATTCAGGCATTTGTGCAAACCACCGATCTATCAAAACTCACCACCGCCTTTCAGGGCTTTGGCTTTGTCTATGTCACCCTGGACCTGGAAGGATTCCGCAGTGGCAAGCTGAACCAAGTGTTGCAGAAGTAACCTGGAGGAGTCAATATTCGGAATTGCGATTCGGAATCGCCTTGGCCAAATCGCCCCTTGATAAGGGTTCCAGCCATCACAATCCATCACGCGGCCATCACAATCATCTGATTCTGTACGATGAATGTATCCAGGGGAACCTAGGGGAATACTGTCCATGACCATCGCCACAGACCGCAGAATGACCCCTGAGGAGTATTTGGACTATGACGACGGCACTGACACGCGGTACGAGCTCGTGGATGGGGTGCTGGTAGAGATGGGTGCAGAGAGTACGCTGAATACTCAGATTGCCGTATTTTTATTGCTTACTTTTGCAGCATTGGGCATCGCCCGGTACGGTTTGAACATGACGAGCGTTGACCAGTTTGACCTCTAAGCTTGTCGTTCCTAGGATTTGGAACAAGGGTATCCAATAGACTCCCGTCGATTCCATCGCCACCGTTTCGATGCCACACTGCTGCAACCAATTAGCCAGTTCATGCAGGTCATCTGTGAAACAGGCAAATCGGCGCACGCTCACGCTGTCTCGCCCTTCTGGAACACTCACCCAGTGGTAATCTGCGCCGACATCGATCCCAGCCGCATTGGGGTTGACGACGGATATTCCGGTCTTGGCCTCACTCATACTCTCCTCCGCGGCGCTAAGGTAAACCTGCTCTGACCCATTGGGCACTGTCAATCCAGTCTCCTAAACGGGATAGTGACCAAAATCACTTCACCAATTGCTTCACCGTGACCCTCTGGAACCATGCTGAGTAACGGTGCATCGCACCAGTCATATATCGGTCTTAACTGTCAGTGCATTAGCTTTACTTCAGGACAGATTGGAACCGGGATTTGGGTGTTTCTGGCTTGCTTAACCCACCAGGCATCGTGGGTCTATTGCTGAGTAGTTACCTTCAAAGATTTGCCACAACATCCACCGGTAGTAATAGTGGTGGAATGGGGACGTTCGGGTCAAGCAGGGCGGACAGACAGGTGTGGAGGAGGACGACTTTTTGGTCGAAGCTGGCACTATCGAAGCTGCGATCGCAGGTCAGAATATCTACCTCTTCCTCTAAATCGGCCATTTCTTCGAGATACTCTACGGCGTGTTGCAGGGCGCTGAGGTACAACGCGGCTTCGCTGCCTTCCAAGGACTCGATCATCAATTTGGGTGTGCCATATCATTGCTTTTAGCTCTTGGGGGAGATTTGCTCGGTTGGGATCGCCATTGGCTGTGTCAATTTTGGTATTGCTGAATGCAGGGATGAATCCTTGATCGTGACCTGACAGCAGCGGGCATTTACCAAACATCTCTTCCACTACGATCCGCGCCACAAACAGGCCCATTTGCAGCGCCACCCACACCACTGTGCTTAGACTTTTGGCCCCTTCAAGCTCTTGATGATATTGCTGCCATTCCGGTCGGTCGAGCCAAACTTGTTCCAAAGACCCTAGAATCAGGACTAATTATTTTGGTTGAGGACAGGACTATTATTCCTGTCCTTTTTTGTTTTTGTCACTAGGCTATTCAACATCCACTCATACGTCCGTTCTCCCCTAAGCTCGGGATACGCCCCCGGTTATGCGGTTATGGTTAGTCAGAGCGTTCCGTACAAGGTTAAATTTCAAGCTTTAGGTGTTAGAAAATCATCTATCGCTGAGTCTCTCTAATTGGGCTACTTAACAGGCATGATTGCCCCTCCACTCCTCCTCCTCCAACTCCGCCTTGCGTTTTGTTTGGATATTCTTGAGGTGCTTTTTCACCGTGTCCTCGGCGATGAAAAGTTGAGTGCCGATTAATTTACGCGAAATACCCAAACGACGCAGGACCCAGACTTCGGTTTCCCGCTGGGTGAGATGCCACCGATACGCCTCGGCGATCGCCAATCCATGCAAACACCGCTGTTGATCCTGTAATCGCAACAGCACACAGGGCAGGGGTAACATCATCAGCTCCATCCACTGGGCTTCCACACGAAACGGGGTCCCTTGAACCGTGAGTTCGTGTTCTAGCACCAAGGGGCGATCGGGAAACAGTTCTCGACTTTCAATCAAGCTCTGACAAATCCGCTTCATTTCCTGAGGGAGCGGATCCGTCGTATCTCGCAGGAGTTGATGGCAAATTTCTCGGGCGGTTTGATTGACATAGAGCACTTTATAGTCAGTTGACACCAATAGCATTCCGTCCAAACAGCTTTCCAAGACGGCTTGGAAAAGATCGTGAGATTTATCAGGATAATTCATGTTCATTTTAGGGGCTCTAATGAACGGGATAGATGGTAGCGGCTTGAGAACCTGGGTTCAGGGCTAGGGTCAAGACCCAGTCAAGCGAAAAGCATTAACACACAACACACGAGATCAACTTTTGGTTTTCTTCAACCCAGGCCCAATTGGCTACATCTAAACTTTATCTATCAGGTTCCTGCTTTGCCGTAAGAATACGTAAGCACTTTGCCGTAAGAAATGGTAACGAGTGTTTATAGGGCTGAATTGGGAAATGTATGCAATGGGCCAGCTATGGCCCTTGAAATGGGCGTCTATAGGTAGGAGTCATCCCAGCAATATGGCTTACCTGCGGGCCTATGGGTGAAAGAGCGTGCCCAGATTGATCACCCAAAAACCGGGCATTCAAAAACCGGGCACCCAAAAAACTGGCCCTTTAAACTGGCTCTTCAAAACTGGGCAACTACGCCCGCATCCGTTGAATTAATGTCTGAAATTCAGTCCAGTCGTCGGCTTCGGTAATCCGTTCCCAGACGGCTTCAATCAAAGGACGCACGGGAACCGTTTGGGGATTAGCTTGATGCAACTGCTGCTGCACCTGCGGCATTGCAGCGGCAGGGTGATCCAGCAGCAGGTTAAAGTAGGCAATCTGCCACTGCTGCCAAAGCCCAGTTAGAGCTTCATCCATGGGGGCGATCGCCGGTAAGATCTGGCTTACGTCTTCCCGCCAACCGGGATCAAACTGCATGGCCAATTGGGCAAAGAAGCCGTGATAGTCCACTTGGGACTCCTTCAGAAAATGAACGGTCAGTTGGAGTAGGCGGGTCGCCGCCTCGGAACTGTTTGCCGCAAATCCCAGTCGCAGCAGCAGGCATTGGCGGTAATGTGCCTCGAAGTAATCTGCAAAGTGTTCCAACTCCGCCTCCAGCGCCATGGGATCAATCACCATGCTGAGAGGACGTTGCAGCAACTGCAAGTTCTGCTGGCAGATTCCGGGCTGGTTGGCGTAGGCATACAGCCCAGAGTGGTCAAAATAGGCTGCGGTAAAGCCGGGATCATAGGTGGGAATAAAGGCGAAGGGGCCATAGTCAAAACTTTCCCCGGTAATGGCCATATTGTCTGTATTCAAGACCGCATGGCAAAATCCGGCGCTCATCCACTGCGCAGCCAGCTCGGCGACGCGCTGCACCAGTTCCGCATAGAAACGAAGATAGCGATCGCAATCCTCCTGCAGATGGGTGTAATAGTGCTCAATGACATGATCCAAGAGAATGGCAATCAAATCTTTGCGTTGGAGGTAATGTAGCCGCTCAAAGGTACCAAAGCGAATGTGCGATCGCTGCATCCGGATCATCACGGAGGATCGCGTCGGGGATGGCTCATCGCCCCGCCATAGTTGCTCTCCTGTTTCCACGAGGCTCAAACAGCGGGAAGTCCGCACTCCCAGGCGTTGCAATGCTTCTGCTGCAATTACCTCACGCACCCCCCCCTTGAGGGTCAAGCGTCCGTCGCCGCCGCGGGAATAGGGCGTGCGCCCTGAACCCTTGGTGCCAAAGTCGTAGAGTAAGCCATCGCGGCCTCGCACCTGCCCGTACAAAAAGCCACGCCCATCACCCAGGGCTGGATTGTAGTGTTGAAACTGATAGCCGTGGTAGCGCAGGGCCAAAAACGGTTGTGGAGCATGGGCAAATTTGCCAAACGCTTCGATGAAGTCCGCATCGCTGACGGTCTGGGGATCTACACCCAGGATCGGCAGCAGATCGTCATTGCGCCAGCGCAGAATGTGCTGTGGAAATTCGGCAGCGGGCACTGGATCGGCATAATCATCTCCCAGGAGGGCGATCGCCGCTTCGTAATTGAGACTCAGCAGGGGGTTGGAGGCAGTCATGCTTGATATTGTAGAGCGGGAAGTTGCCTCGCAAAATAGAGAAAGGCTAATCAGTTCTGGAGGGTGGGGAATTCTGTGAGGGGTAGTCCTGTTAAGCGGGCGATCACTTCTGGGTCCATGCCAGCTTTCAGCCTATTAAGCGCGATCGCCTGCTGACTTTCTTGTCAACCTTCTTGCCGACCTCTCTGGAGTATTTCTGCTTCGATTTGTTCGTAGGTAATAGATAATTGTCATGATGATAGCTCGCAGATCTCCAGTTAGATTTTGCCGTGCTTTTAGGTTTTTCTGCAATACGGCGATGTGACCCAAGGTAAGAGTGCGATGAGGATGGTCTATGGGCAGGGCCACCAGCTCGTTGACGGCCCGTTTTTCAACACGGCCTCGCATAAAGGTATAAAGAGGCGGAGTCAAAGGGTATCCAGAGGGTGGGCAGTTCGTGAAGGGTGATCGCCCAGTGGTGGGTGGGCAGAAAGTAGATGCCATTGTCCCCATCAGGATGAGATATTTCTCCGGAGAAGGGATACTTGATTTGGACGGTGCCGAAGTCCGCGAGGAATTCTTGCATCTAATCCTTGGCGAAGCGGTCGTGGAGGATGCGGGGCATGGGAGAGATGAACCCTTAGCCTGGATCGCTTGATCATAAACTGGAGTGGTTAAGCGGGTTCGGATCCAACAAGCGCTCCCGTTGCGGGATTGCTCCCCCGATCCTGGGATGAAATTTACTACCGGAGAGTTCCTGTGAACACATCAGAACGTTTTCGTGGATGTCTACTGGGTCTGGCTGTGGGGGATGCTGTGGGCACGACGGTGGAGTTTCAGGCGCGTGGTACCTTTCCACCCGTAACGGACATGGTAGGGCAGGGTCCTTTTCAGCTAGAGCCAGGACAATGGACCGACGATACGTCCATGGCACTGTGCCTGGGAACCAGCTTAATTCGTTGCAACGGGTTTGATGCGGCGGATCAAATGCAGCGCTATTGTCAGTGGTATACCGACGGCTATCTCAGCAGCACGGGCTCCTGTTTTGACATTGGCAGCACGGTGCGACAGGCGCTAGAGCGGTACAAAATCTCTGGAGATCCTTTTAGTGGATCTACCGATCCCCGTGCCGCTGGCAATGGCTGTTTGATGCGCTTAGCCCCGATTCCGATGTTCTATTTCCCAGAGCGCGATCGCATCCTACATTTTTCCAGCGAAAGTGCTCGTACCACCCATGGAGCCGTGGAATGTTTGGATGCGAGTCGTCTATTTGGAGCGATGCTAGGGCGGGCATTGGCGGGCGGGCATAAGGCTGACATTTTAGACGGGCGTGATTTGGCGATCGCCCCCGCCTTAGTCTCCATCGCCAAGGGTGAATACCAACGCAAAACGGTAGATGAAGTCCGGGGAACGGGCTATGTGGTGGACAGTTTGGAAGCAGCTCTATGGTGTTTTTGGACAACGGATAGCTATGCCCAAGCCATTCTGGCCGCCGCTAATTTAGGAGACGATGCGGATACTACTGCTGCCATTTGCGGGCAACTGGCTGGCGCATACTATGGAGAATCCGGCATTCCGCCCCACTGGTTAGAGAAATTGGTCATGCATGACCCAATTGCTGACTTGGCCGATCAAGTGTATTTGGCCACACCGTAACCTTTTTGCGCCGGGAATTTTTTGCGCCGGGAATTTTTGCCCTGATCATTGGAGATGCCGTGGCTCAAGCCAACGCTACAGCATCCCCTGTGCCCCAATGCCCGCCCGATTCTGCTCAACTGGCTCCATAATGGGGCTAGGATTTTAGGGGTTGAGTTGAGTTTGACTATGAAGATGCTGTCTCGGTGGCGATATGGGTTAGTAGCAGGATTAGCGCTCGTAGTGGCGATCGCCCTTGCTGCCTGTGATCCAATGAACTTCCGTACCGCCGCTGCCCAAGTATCTCAAATCGTGGCCCGCTGTGCCTCTTCACCCAAAACTTTTAACTACGCCTTTCTCTCGTCCTATCCCAATATCTTTGGGTTTACCTTTGAGGGGCTACTCGACGAATCCAAAACCGGAGAGCTCCGTCCCGCCCTGGCGGAGTCCTGGAAAATTTCGGACGATAAATTACATATTCTCTTTACCCTGCGGCAAGGATTGCAATGGTCCGATGGTCACCCCCTAACGGCTAAAGACGTGCTCTTTAGCTTCAAGGATGTCTATCTGAATGAAAAAATTCCTACCGATCTGCGCGACTCCCTCAAGATTGGGCAAAGCGGTGCCTTGCCGAAAGTTCAGGCGTTAAACGATCGCCAAATTGAATTTACATTGCCGGAACCCTTTGCCCCTTCCCTGCGGGCGATCGGCGGTTCTGCGATTTTACCTGCCCATGTGCTGCGGCCCACTGTTTTTGAAAATGATAAAGACGGTAAACCAAAATTTATTTCCACCTGGGGGACCGATACCGATCCCAGTCAAATCATCGTCAATGGCCCCTATCGCCTTGTGAGTTATGTGCCTAGCCAGCGCCTTGTCTTTGAGCGTAATCCCCACTACTGGCGCAAAGATGTGCGGGGGAAACAACTGCCTTACATCGATCGCATCGTTTGGCAAATCATTGAATCCTCTGATACCGCCTTGCTGCAATTTCGCTCGCGGGGCCTTGACATGTTGACAATTGGTCCTAGCAGTTTTTCATTGCTAAAACGTCAAGAAAAATCCGGTAACTACACCATCCATGAAGCTGGTCCAGACTCTGGCACAACCTTTATTGGCTTCAATCTCAATCAGGGGCAGCGCAATGGCCAACCGCTGGTTGATCCGATCAAGTCTCGCTGGTTCAATACCAAGGAATTTCGGCAGGCGATCGCCTACGCCATTGATCGCCAAACCATGATCAACAATATTTATCGAGGCCTCGGCAAACCCCAAAACTCCCCAATTTCAGTCCAAAGTCCTTACTATCGTTCGCCCGAAGCCGGGTTAAAGACCTACGACTACAATCCTGAAAAAGCTAAACAGCTCCTGAAATCCGCAGGGTTTAAATATAATCCCCAAGGGCAACTTCTGGATGCGGACGGTCATCGCGTTCGATTTACCCTATCAGCTAATTCCGGCAGTCGTTTGTTTGAAGCCGTGCTATCTCAGATCAAGCAAAATTTGGGCAGCATTGGCATCCAGCTCGACTTGCAGTTGATTGATTTCAGCATCTTGGTCGATAAGCTCTCGAACAGCCTGGATTTAGAAATGTATGCCCTGGGTTTTAGCGGTGGCGTTGAGCCCAACGGGGCTTCTAATTTGTGGATGCCAGAAGGCGGCTCTCATATGTTTAACCAAAAACCCCAAAAGGAACAACCTCCTATCTCAGGGCAGAAAGTCGCCGATTGGGAAGCCAAAATTGGTCAACTGTTCATTGAAGCGGCGAAGGAACTCGATGAGACCAAACGCAAAGCACTGTATTGGGAAATGCAGCAAATCGTCCAAGAGCAAGTGCCGCTGATTCATCTTGTTAATCCCCTAGTGATGGCCGCTGTTCGCAATCGTGTCCAAGACGTACAACTTTCTCCCCTGTTTTATGAGAACTCATTATGGAATGTGTACGAATTAAAGACTACCGACTGATGCTTTAATACAGGGCGCTCATGGGTGCTTATTCGGAGATTTGCTCTAGGCGCTCCGCTAACCACACTTTAATAATCGCTTGCCGTGTCACGCCAATTCGCTATGCTTCTTGATTCACGGCCGCAATCATCCAAACTGGCAAGTCTACGTTGACACGCTTTTGCTCCTGGCCGGGACCACGGGTGCGGGACAGGTCCAGCGCTGCTGTGATGTCTCCTCCGTGATCGAACTGGCTATCAAACTCTTCGGCTTGCATAAATTTCAATCTCTTCTCGGCGTGAGCAGCGGGCGGAGATGGTGCTGACATTAATAGTTTGAATTAGCGGCATAGCTCGCACAATTCAATCACTTTGGTTTGCAGTGTGGCCAACTCATCGGCGGATCCGGCCCCCTTCAAGCTCGATTCTAAGTCCAGCAGCAACGGCAAGGTTTGCAGTAGGCAGTCTAAATCTAAGGCTCTTACCTCCTGTTGTAGGAAGTAAACTCGCTTGGGGTTTGCCACTTCCGCAGCCTGGGCGATCGCCCCTTCCCCCCGTTCTCCCGCCGCCACCATTAGCTTCACCCAAACCCAGGTCCGAAACTGGCCCACCAGGGTTTTGGTAATTGCCAAGGGATGCTCGTTGCGCCGCAGCAAATCCGCCACCAAATCCAGTGCCTCCCCCGTTTTTCCCTGGCGAATCGCCGCCGCCAACTGCAAAGCACTTTGGGTGCTGGCCGTGACCAAGCTGGCGATCGCCCTTTCATCTAAGGCCCGTTGGCCCTCTCCCCCGTAGAGCTTCAACTTTTCCAGCTCACTATAAAGCTGTCGCGTATTATTCCCCACCGCCTCGGCCAACAGGTCCACCGCTCCCGATGTCAGCTTGACTCCCATCTCCTGGGCCACCAGACGCACCTGCTTCACCAGCAGATCGCCCTTCCAGGGTGGAATGAGTGAAAATTCCCGAATCTCGGCATGCTTTTGCAGCAGTTTGGTCGATTTCAAACGGCCATCGGGCTTGTTCCGACTGGTCAGCAACAGCACACAGGTGTCTGGCACCACGGGCAACGTCCGTTCTAATTCCATCAACAGATCCTCCCCACAGCGCTGGGTCAGGGTAGTTTCCACCAGCCACACCAGCCGCCGCCCCAGGCCAAAAGGTGGCGTCATCACTTGGTTCAGTGCCTGCATCACGGCATCGGCAGCCTCCGGACCAATCTTGTCATAGTTGAAACTCTCCCAATCCGGGTCCAGCACCTGCTGCCGCAGGGCATTCACCGCCTGGGCGATCGCAAAGTCATCCTCCCCCCAAAACACATAAATCGCCGCCATATCCCCTCTCGATCCAGTGGTCCACCATTCCCCATCCCTTTCCAGGAATTCGGTTCCATTCTCCAATCAATCTGTCACACTGTTATGAGGATATTTTAAAGACGGCGAGGAGCGCGAACTTGGACGAAAACTATAACACCTATCTTAATCGGGCAGTCCGTCTCACCCTACCGGAAACCTATCGGTCCCAGGTGACTCACCTGCAGCGATCGCCCAAGTTTCATTTTGATGGGACTCATCTCCAGCCCGTCCCCTTTCCCGGCTACTCCGTCATCACCCCCCCCGGCCACCAAGATCCTGTCAACGCCGCCCTCTACGATCGCCTGCAACAGCTCCAAACCCATCTGGTCGAACAGCTTGGGCCACAGTGCTTTGCCGCCGTCCCCCCGGAAACCTTCCATCTCACCCTGGCCGATCTAATCTGGGACAGCAACTATCGCCACGCCTGTGAGGCCAATCCTGACTTTGATCCCAAACTGCAAAGCTGTCTAGCCCAAACCTTTCAGCAGTCTCCGGTGGCAATATCCACACACTCCCTGAAGTTCCAAGTCGTCGGCGTCATGGTCATGACTCGGGCGATCGCTGCCTGCCTGATCCCCACGGCGGAGTCCTTCTACGACATCATCCTGCAATTTCGGCGCGCGATCTATCAAAACCCCGATCTCATCCGTCTGGGCGTCGAGCAACAATACTACTTCACCCCCCACGTTACCCTCGGTTACTTTGGCGAACTGCCCCCCACCGATGCCCGCGCCCCCGTAGGGGATATCCTCATCCATCTCAACCAGCAGTGGCTTGACCAACCCGCCCAAGAATTTGTCGTCCATCGTGCTGAACTCCATAAATTTGAAAGTATGACGGAATACCATCGGCACCCAGACTGGGCCAGCCTGGAGTTTTAGCGAGTAGACGCCGGGATGGAATCCTGTCTAAGACAAGTAATGCCACCCTGTAGAAATATAGACAGGAGACAACCGCCGTTAGCATGTTTTGGCTCGGGTACGTTTTGGCTCGGGTACGTTTTGATTCGGTACAGCTTGGTCCAGCACTCATAGAATTGGCTTGAGTCGGTGGGCAATCGCAGTTCGATGCAGCGGCTTTGCGCTCACAAGGACCCAACCTGCGGTGGTGATTTTGTCCTCGGAAATTTTATATTCAGAATATTCGGAATTGTCCTAGCAACACGATCCGTGATAGAAACGCGAGCATTGGGAAGCACCTTTGTGACAGTTTTTCGTAGATAGTGCCAGTTTCTTGGAACTTATCCCCTTAAAATACTTCAAGTTAAATGAAACCTTTACTGTGCTAGTTTGACTGGTGTCACATACCGTTATGATGGCTTCTCTCACCCCAAAGCTGCTTTTTAAGATCGCCTGCTTGCGCCTTGATGTTACAGGGCACGCTTCAACGCATCCCAACTTGGACTCTAATCCCCCTTCACTCCCCTCTCGATTGCTGTCTCGGCTGCTTCTGACCGGTCTATTAGCCAGTGTGGGTGTTCTCGGCGGAGTGGTGCCCCAAATGTCTTGGCGATCGCCCGTCTGGGAAGTCAGCCTGACCAGCACCGTCCGTGCCCAAAGCGATGACCTCATCACTCGTTATGCCCGCGCTGCCTACGAAATGGAGCAATTCCGCCGTCGGGACTACGCAGAAGTTAAGCGCATCATGGGCGGCATTGTTCCCGAGGAAATTTGCGATCGCGGCAACATTTCTTCCCAGGTCCAAGCCATCTGTGGTCGGTTCTCTGATCGCTTTGACCCCATTTTGCGAAAATACGGATTAACCCGCGCTGACTTCAACAGCGTGCATCGTCGTGCCAACGATCCGGCCATTCAGCAACGGATTCAGCAAGAACTGATCCGCATCCAAAGCCGCTAGACGTGCTCACTGCATCGCCCTCCTCCACATATATTGCATATTCTCTGCGCAGATGCGACCTAGACTGAGCCGTTCGGCGCAGAGGTCTGCTGATGCTTTGCGCCCCGGTCCGGTTTCACCACCTGACGGGCTCGCGCGATCGCTAAACAGTTATCCGGCAGGTCTTCCGTAATTGTGGAACCCGCCCCAATCACCACATCCTCGCCTACTGTCAACGGAGCCACTAGAGCATTGTGAACGCCGGTCTTGCTGCGATCGCCAATCACCGTTGGATGCTTTTGCACTCCGTCATAATTGGCCGTAATCGTCCCACCGCCGATATTCACATGACTGCCCAAGGTCGCATCCCCCAAATAGGATAAGTGCGCGATCTTAGTCTCGTCGCCCAACGTTGTCTTCTTCAGCTCAACAAAGTTCCCCAAACGGCAATCCCGCCCAACTTCCGCGTGTCCCCGCAGATGGGCAAAGGGACCAATTTCCGTGCCATCAGCCACCGTACTATCCCGCAGCACCGAATATAAAACCGTCACCTCCTGCCCAATCTGGCTATTCTCAATCAAGCTTCCCGGCCCAATGCGACTACCTGCGCCGATCGCCGTCTTGCCGCGCAGATGGGTTTGAGGCTGCACGATAACGTCCGCTTCCAGCTGTACCGTGTCGTCAATCGTAATGCTATCAGGATCAATTAATGTCACCCCAGCCATCATCCAGCGGTCTTTAATCCGAGTTTGCAAAATGTCGTAGGCTGCCGCAAGCTGCTTGCGATCGTTAATCCCCAAAATCTCCTGGAAATCCGGCACATCCACGGCCATCACCGGTGCCATAAATTTCACAACATCCGTCAGATAGTATTCCTTTTGGTCATTTTCGGCAGTTAATTGGGGTAGTACCCTTTCGAGATCAGCCCAACGAAAACAGTACACCCCCGCATTAATCCGACAATTCTGCTTCTGCTCCGCAGTACAGTCTCGATCCTCCACAATCTGCTGCACCACATCTTCACCATTACAAAACACCCGCCCATAGCCCGCCGGGTTGGGTAACTGCGCTGTCAAAATCGTGGCAGCATTTTGACACTCTCGATGGGTATTGAGCAAATGGGCCAAGGTCGTAGCCCGCAGCAGCGGCACATCCCCGTTCAGCACTAGCACATCCCCTTCAAACCCTTGCAAATGTGGAATAATTTGCTGCACGGCATGGCCCGTACCCAACTGTTGCGGCTGTTCCACAAATTCCAAGTCCGGCCGCCCAGCGTGAGGATCGTGGATCGCTGCCAGCGCCGACTGAACTAGATGCCCTTGATATCCCACAATCACCAAACGCCGCGTCACATCCAAATTGGCAACGCTGGCCAGCACCCACTCCACCAAAGATTTACCACCCAAGGAATGCAGGACCTTAGGCAAGTCAGATTTCATGCGTGTCCCACGCCCTGCCGCCAAAATTGCTACCGCTACCATGCTGTGCCTGTATCGTCATCAATTGCCCTCGGAGTATACCGTGCAGAGGCCCCCAAAGCTGTGAAAACGCAGTCAGATTCATCCCGGCTTTAAGCAGACTGTCTGAAAGGGGCCGTATGCGGAATTCGCTCAGATGGCAATATCGCTTGAGTTGCACGGATAAACGTTTGAAACAGTTTTACTAACTCAGGATTACGCCAGCCCCGGGTGGTTTCTTCCTCAATGATCGCCAGGGCCTCTTGCGGAGTAAACGCCTTCTTATAGGGACGCTCACTCGTTAACGCATCATAAATATCAATAATTTGAAACACCTGTGCCAGGTAAGGAATTTGATCGCCAACAAGTCCATCGGGATAGCCCGTGCCATTCCACCGCTCATGGTGGTGACGAATAATCGGGACAACGCCCTGCATGGTACGCAAGGGTTTGCAGATATTTTCACCAATCAAAACGTGTTGCTGCATAATCTGCCACTCTTCCGGCGTAAACTTGCCATCTTTGAGCAAAATGGCGTCAGGAATCCCAACTTTGCCGATGTCATGCAGATAGCTGCCCCACATTAAATCGCGGATTTCTATCCGAGACAGGCCCAGGAATTCACCAAAACTTTGACCTTGTTGGAGAAGGCGCTCGCAATGATCACCCGTATTGGGATCGCGACTTTCAACAGTCCGGGCAATAGAGAATAGGACCTGTTCAGCGTGATCCAGATCTTCATTCAGGCGCTTTTGGCGAACCAGTGATTTGACTCGAGCAGACAACTCCAACTGGTCAAAGGGCTTGGTTAAAAAGTCATCGCCCCCGGCTTCAATCCCCTTGAGGCGAGCCCGACGATCATCTAGTGCCGTGACAAAGACAATCGGAATCATCCGAGTATGGTCATCCTGTTTGAGCCGCCGACACACTTCAAAGCCATCCATTCCAGGCATCATCACATCCAACAAAATGAGATCAGGCTGAAGGAGCGTAACAGACTTGAGAGCTGATCCACCACTATCTGCCTCAAACACTTCGTACCCTTCCATGGAAAGCAGGGCTACGGCTGTCATTCGACTGGAGGGGTGATCATCAACAATAAGAACTCTGGGGCGGACAGGATCAAGACAGTTCACTGGGAAAGACCTTGGGCTAGAGATGGATTCAAAGGGCTGTCTCTAAAGACGCTAACTTTTAAGGACGCCAGTAAGGACGCCAGCTAAAGGCGTCGATGCCGATGTTCTACAGCCTTGAAATAGCTTGAATATTGCAATATTAGTATGGTCAATAGAATAACAAGGGAAATCAGGCTTTTCACGGAGATCAGCAAAACATGGGCAGGCTGTAAACTCACCGCCAAAAAATTTCTTCCAATAAATATCAGTGGAAGGGGTGTAGATGAAAGCCTGGAGGCCCCTTGGGACTAGGCAATACAACTCTTAAAACCGGCCCAAATCAGAGTTGGAATACCACGGTAGAGTTCTATAACCACACTGGAGAGCGGGACCGATCAAGGTTTTGTGCTCATCATACAGCGGGAGTTCTCAGCGGGAGTTCTCAGCGGGGAAAGACTGCTGAAAACTTAAGCTGAATTTAATGGATGACTCCCGCAAGAATTGGAGCCTCTAAGCTGTGAATTACTTTTGCAGGAGCAATTCTTGGCAGCAGTGCTGGGATTTAGAAGGGTCGATTATCCGTTAGCCTTTCTATCTATAGGGTCTGGGATATGATTTGGGGCAAAGTCGTGATTAAGACAATAACTCATCAGTTTAGCTGATAGCTATTGCCGGGGATTACGTCTTGCTGCCTTTAAAAGGAATCCGCAATTTTTCCCATGACTAAGCGGGGTGGCTTGATTCGTAGCGATAGGATTGACCTAAAATCTGTTGGGAACTGGTGTTTTGGGTCGAATTTTTCGGCTCGATGAGTCGAATTTTTCAGATCGATTTTATATTCTTGGTCCCGTGAGTTTGGCTAATAGTTGGATAGCATAAAGAAGTTGCGGCTATGGGCTTCAGTTTCCGGGGAATTCTGCGTTTTCTATGAAGTGAAGTTTGCTTCTCGGTATAGTATGATTTCATAAGCTGATTTCAGCCTATGGGTAACGATTGTTGGATAATGGTTAGGCAAGGATAAGTTGCATATTATTTCGGTGAGAGTGGGTTGATGTCTAATAAAAAGAAGAAGAGTGAACCGCTGACGGGTGAGGCTCTCCTGCAAAAAGTCAAAGAGCTTGGCAATCGGAGCAAAGAGGAAAAAGCCCGGGATTGTGGCTACTCCACCGTGACCAAAGGGGGGGTAGAGCGGGTCAATATGATGAAGTTCTACAATGCCCTGATTGATGCCGATGGGCTAGAACTGGATGGGAAGGGAAGCAGCAATGGCCGTGGGGGCCGCAGCGCCAGCTATCGCATTAGTGTGCAGTCCAATGGCAATCTATTGATTGGAGCGGCTTATACTAAGCAGATGGATCTTAGACCTGGGGATGAGTTTGAGATTTCATTGGGACGTAAGCATATCCGCTTGAAGCAGGTTGATCAAGAGGAAGAGGAAGAATAAATCAGCATTAATTACCATTCATTCCAATGCGGAGTAGGGTCAGCGTTATGGAATCAACGGATTGGATGAGTGTCGTAGCTGGGGGCATGGCGATCGCCATTCTCGTCGGTGGCATGCTAATGATGTTCACGGGCATCTGGACTGCTCGGGGACGCTAGGTGCTGCGCTGGCCAGCTTTCTCTTCGGGAGTTTGGCTGAAGAGGCCCCATTATTTTGTATAGTTCAGGTAGTAGTCTGAGGAAATCTTGTGATGGGTATTGTGAGTTATTTCTTGATTCTGGGCGGTGCTTTTGGGACCGCGATCGGTCTATTTTTTGTCCTGCGTGGCGTTAAACTGATCTGAAGCAGGTGCCCTGGGGCATAAACTTGGGGCGGGCATAACCCGACCGAGCATTACGGTTGGCTCGTGCTGGATATTAAAATTAAACGAGAGGCCAAGTTGAACATCCGTTTAATCTGGCCTCTCGTTTTTTAGAGTTCTCGGGGGTGGATCAACTGGCGATCGCCTCTGTCTCTACCGCCTGTGGCGCTAGATCTGAGCCCGCATTGCTAACGGCCCGTGGTTTTTCTTGGGCCAGGTAAGCCGCAACCTGGGCCTCAATTTCGTCTCGCACAATTTGGCGATACTCCAAAAAGTGTTCTCCTAGGGCACAGATGCCTAAGTACGGTTCCCAAACCTTGGGATTGTGGCGCAGGATGCCGACCAAGTTTGCCCAGAATTGGAATCGGGTTTTGCGGACCACCCCTTGTCGCCAGCATAAGGTCAGCAGTGCCCGAATGTTGACCCAGTTGACTTGGCGCACCCGACTGGGGCATTTAGGGGCACCCAGTTTGAGAAAATGGCGGTAGGTCCGGTTCAGATAGGCGCTGGGGTCGTAAAGGGTCCAGAAAGCATCAATGTATTCGCGGGCAATGTCTTCTAGGGGGCGGGTGGGCACAAAGTTCATTAAAGTGGTTTGGTTCATCCCAGAGGCTTGATCCCGCAGACGGCCTTCTTTATGAAGGCGATGCCACAAGGCGGTGTCCGGCAGGGCTTGCAGCATGCTGAACATGGCCGTGGGCACGGTAGTGGTTTCGACAAAGCGTACAATGCGATCGCCCGCCCCTGCTTTTTCCCCATCAAAGCCAATAATGAAGCCAGCCATGACTCGCAGGCCAGTCGCCACAATTGCGTCAACCGATTCTGTGAGGGAATCCCGCGTGTTTTGGAATTTTTGGGTGAGGGCAAGGCTGTCTTCATCAGGCGTTTCAATTCCTAGGAAGACGGCGTTAAAGTTGCATTCCACCATTAGATCCATCATTTCCTGGTCTTGCGCTAAATCCACAGAAGCCTCGGTATTGAAGCGGAACGGGTAGTTGTGGGCCGCCATCCAGGGCTTCAGCTCCTTCAGCATCAGTTTGACATTGCGCTTATTGCCAATGAAATTGTCATCCACCATAAAGATGCTGCGCCGCCAGCCCAAGTCGTAGAGTCGCTCCAGTTCAGCCAGAATCTGGGCGGGTGTCTTGGTGCGGGGTTTGCGACCGTAGAGGACAATGATGTCGCAGAATTCGCATTGAAAGGGACAGCCCCGTGAGAATTGGACAGAAAGACTGTCGTAGGCTTCAAACTCCAGCAGGTCAAATCGAGGAATCGGCGTCGTGGTGACATCCGGGCGATCGCCCGGAGGAGCACGGAAAACACCTTGGGTTTCACCGTTTTTGATCGCGGCAATGAACATGGGCAAGGTGATCTCACCCTCATCCAAAATCATAAAATCAACCCCAGAGGCCGCCATGTCTTCAGGTAGAGCTGTGGCATAGGGGCCGCCCACCGCTGTGGGGAGATGATGGCGCTTGGCGATTTGAATCTGGTTAACCATGTCGTCTTTTTGGACGATCATGCCGGAGAGGATGACCAGTTCTGCCCATTGCCACTCGGCGTCGGTGACTTGCCGAACGTTACAATCCACGAGCTTGAATTCCCAGGACTGCGGCAAGATTGCTGCCACGGTGATCAGCCCCAGAGGGGGCAACATGGCTTTGCGATCGACCAGTTCCAGAGCTTTCTCAAAGGACCAAAAACTTTTGGGAAATTGAGGGTAAATCAGTAACGCGCGCATGAACGATTAACCTCGCATTTTTAACGGCAGATTGATACCGGATGATATGAGCGTATCGCGTGTTAACGCTTTTCTACGCAGGCATTCTAAAGACTTTAGGGTGTGTCTAGGGTATTTGGCAATTCCGGGGACCATCCCATGGGTTAATTTGGAGAGAATAATGGCAGCAGGATCCAACATGAAACGGGTGAAATCGGTGCTAAAGCCCATACTCCGGTGGGTGATCTTAGGTGGGGCGCTATTTTTCCTGGGTGCCGTGCTGCGGCGGCATTGGCAAGGGGTGGTCGCCATTCGGGTGGATGGAGCGGGATGGGCCTGTTTGGCGATCGCCCTGGGGCTAACCCTAGCGGCCCATATCTGCGCTGGATGGGTGTGGCGGCGCATCCTGTATGAGTTTAAGCAGCCCGTGCAGGGAATTGCGGTCATCCAAGCCTATTTGCAGACCACCATCGCCAAATACCTGCCTGGTAACGTCTGGCACTACTACGGACGGGTAACGGCAGCCACCGCCGCAGGGGCAAGTTTGACGGCAGCCACCATTAGCGTCCTCCTCGAACCCCTGTTAATGGCGGCAGCGGCCTTGCTGGTCACGCTGTTTTGTAGTCAACGCATTGCCTTTTATTACGGATGGCCCATTTTAATCGCGCAATGGGCGAGTTTTGGCATTGTATTGGGGGTAATCCATCCCCAGGTCCTCAATCCCCTGCTGCAACGCTTGAATCGGATGCAGCAACGAGCAAAGCCCGCCGATCCTATCGCCTCAGTCGGTCCATCCTTTGGCATGGAGCACTACCCCTGGATCCCGTTTCTGGGGGAGTTGGGATTTTTGCTTCTGCGTGGGATGGGGTTTCTTTTGACCTTTCAGGCGATCAGTCAGGTTGAGGGGGAACAGGTGCCGTTACTGTTAGGGGCGTTTAGTCTGGCTTGGTTGCTAGGATTGGTTGTACCGGGTGCACCGGGGGGAATTGGTGTCTTTGAAGCGACGGCAGTGGCTTTGCTGGGCACGACCTTTGCTCCAGGAACGCTGCTGAGCATTGTGGCACTCTATCGGCTGATTAGCGTGTTGGCAGAGGCGATCGCGGCGGGACTCGCAACACTCGATCAACGCCTCTGGATCTAAATGTTGCGTTTAATTTGGGGGCTAATTGGGAGCGAAGTTAGGCTTAATCTGGAATTACCCTAGGTTTAGCCTAGACCTAATGCCCCTCTGACACATCCAGCAGCATTTCCGGATTGACCATTTCCGGGAGCACATCCATCTCCGGAACCATCCGTTTGAGCTGAGAAAAAATGCGGTAATCATCGGGATCAAACATCTGCGAGGGCTGCGAGGCCTGTTGCTCGCTCATTTTGATCAAGTTGTATTGGACATTTTCAGCGTGGATGGCAAAGGTCACGTTGAAAATCTCGAGGAAATTGACAACCCAAGCACACTCATCTTCAGGCTCATGTTGGTAATAGCGAATCAGCTCTGCAATACGCGCCTCCAGATGGGTGCGGGCGTAGGGACAAATCAGGATAATTTTGAGCAGCGCAATGACCAGGGTCATTGGGTTGCCTTGGGCTAAAAGCAGTTGAAATAATGGGGAAGGGGTGGACTGATTTTCAATGGTCAGGTACTCAATCACACGATTACAGGTGCGTAAAATCAAGGCGTTGTCAATTAATCGCGCATTGTAATTTGTATAGAGGGGATCTAGTTTTTGTGTCAGGTGGCTCCGGAGGGCGTGAATCACTTCCTGGCTTTCGATGGAAAACACCAGGTAGTTATTTAAGCTACGCTTGAAGGCTTCGTAGGGAGAATCCTTCACCTGATTGATAAAAATATTCGCCAAGTTGGCATAGCTAAACGGCCCGCGCTTGGCGACGATGGTTTTGATCAACCGCAGAGCCTCGTCGCCTAAGATGGTGGGATTTTTTGGGATTTTTTTCTCGGGAACAGCGATTTGAGATTTCGCAATATACATCGCGAGGTCAAATTTGAATCGCTCCTTTAATTGTTTTGATAGGATACGGGCGGCTTCCCGTTGCTCCATCGGATTATTCGGATCAATGTATTGAGAAACGAGTAGGTAGGATGTGTAGCGAGCGGCCCACGGGCCCCGGCTTTGCTCTTCGTAGCGGGAAGCAAAGAGGCACAGGTCTTGGTAGTCAGGACTATTGATAAAGCCTTCTAGCCACTGGCGGATGCGCTTGAGTGCGGGGGTGGGGGCATAGAGAGTGTCCGCAGCCTCCGCAAGGGTCTGCACTAGGCTCTGAATCGGTTTGTAGTGGCGCGTGGCATCCCAGTTATTGACGAGAATATAGCAGCACCGTTTTAGGGTGTTCCGAAATTCTGCTTCGTTGTTGGAGAGCATGATACTCTCTAAAGCCCGCATGGCGGGCTTGCTGATGGAGCCCAGGTTATAGACAAACAGCCGCTTAAATTCCAGCAGCGTTTCTTCGGGGGGCCACTTCTTAACAATATCGAGCAGAAAACTATAAATCGTTTCCTGAGCAGTAGTCAGGTCGATCCGAGATGGTCTCAGTGGGGTCGGCAGGTCCGGATTTTTCGCCGGTTGGCCACCCTGATTGTAAGCGGCACCCTCAAGCGTCATAGAGTATTCGGGCTGGGTAGATTCTCAGGTAAATTAAGCAGACCGTCAACGGACACAGGTCGTGGGCGGTACGGCGATCGCCGCATCTATGCCAGGGTGGTAATTGAACTATTTTAGAACAATGACCAGGATGGCTGACTCGCCGTGTCTCGAGTTGGCTTCCCAATAAATCGGACCAACCAGGGCAGAGCTGAGACGGGTTTTCAGGAAGAGCCTTTTCAGAGGAAACTGAGGCACGGGCTGAGTCGGCATCAGTTTCTCGGGAGTACATTCTAGAAAGCAGATTCTAGACAGCACATTCTCAAGAATGAACAGTGGATAAGCGAGAAAAACGAAAGCCAGACAGACAGCTTATAGCAAATCGTAGGAAGTTCTAAGGGCCAATGATTAAAGTCAGGTTTATTGGGTTTATTAAAGATGGTTTGAAAGATGGTTTGATGAAAATGGTGGGAAAGCATCCGCAAATTCAGAAACCTTGCAAGCACGGGGGCGACGCAGGGGACACCTCTCCTACGAATGCCCACGGGATTACGGATTTAGTTATATTACCTCGATAATTTTACTTACGCTACAAGCGCCTCCTGCACGATTTGTTGCACTTCGGAACGAACTTGTTCATAAACTTCGGCAGCGCACCAGGGGCGCAGCGATAATACAGTGCCTTCTAGCGAGATGGAGGCTACATGGCACGTAAGCTTAGGGTCGTCGAGCACGAGGGGGTGAGGTTGCACCAGGGCAGTGAGTTTGGCGATTGTCGGATTGATGGGGCGATCGCCAATTGGCACCTGTAAATCCACGCGCCGGGTTCCCAAGGTCGTCAGGTTTTTCAAGGTGCCACTAAATAGGTTGCTGTTAGGCACCACAATTTTAATGTTGTCCGGCGTAATCACCGTCGTGGAAAAAATACCAATGCTATCAACGGTGCCCGCAACGCCCGCGCCTTCAATAAAATCTCCTGCCTCAAACGGGCGAAAGCTAATCAACATCACCCCCGCCGCAAAATGAGACAGGGTATTCTGTAAGGCTAGGCCCACGGCCAAGCCCGCAGCCCCCAGCACCGCCACAATCGTGGTGGTTTGAATGCCCACAATGTTGAGTGCTGCCAACACCCCTGCCATCAAGGTCAAAACTTCTGCCACCTGAACAAAAAACTTCCGCAGCGTTGCTTCCATTTGATAGAAGACGCGACGGCTGAGGCGACCGACAGCCCCGATCACGATGCGCGTGATCAGCAGCACTCCGATCGCCCATAGAATCTTGGGAACGGTTTGCAACACAAGCTGTGTCACACTGCGCGAAACCTGGGTGCTGGTCTCCAGCCCGCCCCCTGAATCGGCAATTTGAGCAATTGTTGGCAGAACGACTTCAACTAACAGCACTAGCAATCCCCTACGACATGATTAACTGACTCTTGCCCGAATCCCTTGCCTAAATCGCGTTGGTTTAAAGTAGGATTCCCTGCCCTTAACCTTTTCCCACTAAATTTGGCAACGCCCGACTCACGGCAATTCGGGGCAAACGATGTTTGAAATCACAGAGAATCTCCCAGGAAATGGTACCGAGCAACCTAGCCCAATCGTCAGCAGTAATGGCTTCCGTGCCCTGTTGACCCAGCAGCGTCACGACCTCGCCTTCCTGGACATCAGGCACCGTGCTAATGTCCAGCATGATTTGGTCCATGGTGATTGCCCCAATTTGAGGAACACGCTGGCCCCGAACCAAGACCTGAATTTTGTTGGATAGGTTGCGAGGGACACCATCGGCATAGCCGATCGCCACCACGGCCATCTGGACTTCGCGATCGGCCACAAAGCTATGCCCATAGCTAACCCCTGTTCCAGCGGCAATGGTTTTCACCTGGCTAATGCGTGCCTTGACCTGGAGGGCGGGCTGCAAATCGACGACAGAACGCAAATGGGGAGCCGGGTAGAGGCCATAAAGGGCTAATCCCACTCGCACCAAGTCATAATGCAGGCCAGCATCAGCCAGAGTGCCCGCAGAATTAGCCAAGTGCAGGAGCGGTGGCGGGGAACCGAGGGCAGTGATCTGGGCGATCGCCGCCGTAAACCGCTGTTGCTGTTGCTGCATGACTGTAGGATCGGGATCATCGGCAGTCGCCAGATGGGAATATACACTCGCTAGAGCTAGGTGGGGCAACCCCTGCACCAACTGAACAAAGGTGGCGGCCTCTTGCCAGGGTGTTCCCAAACGGGACATGCCTGTATCCAGCTTCACATGCACCGGCAGGGGGGGACTGGACGCTAGACTGGCCATTGTCTCTGAATAGATCAGAGCTTGTTTAGGGGTACACAGGGTGGGCTGGAGGTGCCAACGGGCGATCGCCCGAATCTGCTCTGCCGTATTCGTCGCCCCAAGGATTAAGATCGGCGCAGTGATCCCCGCTTCCCGTAGCTCAATCCCCTCGGGGATCGTAGCCACACCCAACCAGCGGGCCCCAGCACGGAGGACTGTTTGGGCAATGGTCGCGGCACCGTGTCCATAGGCATCTGCTTTAACAACGGCCATTAGAGCCGTGCGCGGAGACAATAGGCAACAGATCTGCTGGACATTGTGGGCGATCGCCCGTAGATCCACCTCTACCCAAGCCCGTTCTTGACGCATCCGGGCAATACTCGGACTTTGCTCCCAACTGAGCATATTTCACATCTCCTTCACACACCACAACACCTACACAGAACTAATTCAGCGCTCCTGAAACCATTCCATAAATGAACAAAACTTAACAGGTTTTCGCCCACCATAGACGCTTTACGGTGGGCAGTTTCAGGCTGGTTTAGGTGTGTTTAGGGCAGAAAACTGGTGCAGCCTGTGGCGCTTAGCGAGAAGTGGGTGGTGACGCCAAGGGGGAAGGAGTCGTTTTTGGGGGTGGCATCTGGAGCGAAACCTTCCCATCCCGCACCTGAATGTGCCCACCCAGGGCTCTAATTTCGCGTTCAGCGCGGGCTAGCGTCTGCTTGTCGCGAGTATTAGCAGCTTGAATATAAACTTCAGCCCAGGAGTTGATGCGAATCGGAATACTGTTTGGATCGGTTGCCAAAAATTCGGCAGTTTGCTGAAACAGCGGGGCCAAAGCCTGATCCGGCGTACCTTTTACCCATTCAGCAGCCATTTTATGGGAAGCGATGGCCCCTGGGACATCTCCCAAGAGGAGCAGTTGATCCAGCCCTTGATAGCGCCAAGCGATAAAGGCTTTGGGATTGATCTGGGGTGAAAGCGACGCCGTAGCGCGCTGCATCAAGGCCACAGCTTTTTCAGGCTGGGCAGCCTGGTAGGACACGGCAGCAGACAAAAAGGGATAAATCTGGACAAACCAAGGGTCTAGACGCGTGACGATATCAAAGTACTCTGGGCTAAGGCCATAACCCGTTTGCGATCGCGCATCATCATCTCCGTAATACATCAAGAAATTAATAAAGGTCCAATCCGCCACCAGGTTGCTAAAGCCAAAGGTGGGCGACTGCCGTAAAATCTGCAAGCGAATCGCCTCTTCGCGGTCAGCCTGGGGGTAATCGATGGCTTGCGTAGACTGGGCCAGCTGCAATCGCTGCATGAGCATGACTCCAATGATGGCGAGTCCGGTGATGATTCCGCCCACCAAACCACTGGCCCAGTCAGCCCGTGCCGCCCGTGCCGCTGTATTGCCCTGATCCTGGCTCGCCCGGTCTTTATCCGTCCTATCCATGGCACTCATCCATCCCAATCATTCCATCCCAATCATTTTTGCCTTCGCAAAGGTTCCACGTCTAACACGTTTCAACCAGAGCTCACGCTAGATTTCACCAACTATGCGTTTATGCGCCTAAAAACACTAGAAAAATCCGCTAGACTCCACAAAAATTAACTAAGATTAATCTTCATAAAGTTCATGCCTTTCCTTCCACCCCAATTGCCAAAGATTCGGTTAGATTGGCGGAAAGATTAAGCGCTCATCTGCAGGAACTGCCAGAATTTTCAGTAATTCTACGGAAAGCCTCAATTGTCCTTCGATTTATCTTAATCAAATGGCGATGGACTTAATCTAGTCGTGATTTGAGGAAGGCATTCATGAAATGAAATTCCCCAGTTTGCTTCCTGAAATTAATTGTATCTAAGATGAACGAACGGACTTGATAATTTTTGGGTGCTCTAGTTTTTGGGTTCTCCTGGCTGCTCTCCGTGAATCCTCTTTTAAATTTTTGTGGCGGCCATAGGCAATGTCTCACAGGCAATGTCTGAGCATCGCCCCAAAGTCTTGGGTGAGGGCTAAAGCCTTGGGCAAGGGCTAAGCTCGCTATTTTATTTTTGTTTATCTTTGTTTCTCTCAGTCATTCCTCATCGGTCTTGGAGCTTCATGAATTACACCTACAAGCGCTTTTCTTTCCAACTCGCTATGTTTAGTGGAGCAATCGTCGGGGTGGCCGCGCTGTCACTATTGGGCTCTCCAGGAGTGCGGGCCGCCCTCAAGGACAGTCCCAAGGTCGTTCTAGACGAAGCATGGCAGATTGTTAATCGCGATTATGTGGATGGATCGTTTAACAAGACCAATTGGCAGGAAGTCCGGCAGCAGTTGCTGAGTCGCAATTACACCTCCAAGGATGAAGCATATAAGGCCCTGAGGGCCGCCCTGGGAAAACTAGACGATCCCTATACGCGGTTTATGGATGCCAAGCAGTATGAAGCCCTGAGTAATCAAACTTCTGGGGAACTCTCTGGGGTGGGTATTCGGTTAGAAGTCGATGAAAAGACCAAATTGCTCACCGTGGTGGAGCCGATAGAAAATTCTCCAGCTATGCAGGCGGGCGTGAAGGCGGGCGATCGCATCTTGGCGATTGATGGCAAAGCCACTAAGGGCATGACCGTTGAAGATGCCTCCAATCTAATTCGGGGCCAAGCGGGCAGTAAGGTCCAGTTAAAAATTGGGCGGCAGGAGCAAGAGTTGGCACTGCTTTTAACCCGTGCCCGGATTGAATTGCCAACGGTACGCTATACCCTGAAAACCGAAGGCAAGCGGCAAGTCGGCTACATCCGCCTGAATGAGTTTAGCTCCCATGCAGCGGACCAGATGCGACGTGCCATCAAGGAGCTAGATACCAAGAAGGTAGATGGCTATGTGTTAGACCTGCGGGGCAATCCAGGTGGACTCCTGCAAGCCAGTATTGAAATTAGCCGTATGTGGATGGACCAAGGCGGCATTGTCAAAACTGTGGACCGTCGCGGCAAAAGTGAGGCGATCGCCGCCAACCGCACTGCAATCACGAAACTGCCTCTGGTGGTACTTGTAGATGGCAACTCGGCCAGCTCTAGCGAAATTTTGACCGGGGCACTTAAGGATAATGGCCGTGCCACGGTGGTCGGTAGTCAGACCTTTGGCAAGGCGTTGGTCCAGTCTGTACACTCATTGTCCGATGGATCAGGCTTGGCCGTGACGATCGCCCATTACTACACGCCCAAGGGCACAGATATTAGCCATAAGGGGATTACGCCTGATGTCAAAATTGACCTAACCGATCAGCGATCGCCAGAAGTTCGCAACCAATCCCAAACTCATTGCCACGCTGGGTGATCCACAGTACGCGCGGGCCGTGTCTGCCCTGGAAAAGCTCATTGCGTCCCGAGTAGCTCCGCGCGCCAGTCAACAAGCCAGCACCGGCCAAAATGTGCAGAAGGGCAGCGACTAGTTCGCACCTCCTTTGCCGGCTACGGCTACGCTAGGCTACGGTGATGCTAGGCTGGACGGGGGCGGAGGCTCCACCCAGCCTAGTTGTTTTACGAGATGCTGTAACTCTGGCAGGATTAACTTTTCCATAGCCAGAGTCACTGCGGGCGTGGAACCCGGCATCGAGAAGATTACAGTATGCCCCCACGTGCCTGCGATCGCCCGTGAAGCCATGGCCCGGGAGCCAATCTCTTGATAACTGAGCCAGCGAAACAATTCCCCAAAGCCCGGTAGGGTTTTTTCAAGCCGATGGGCAATGGCATCATAGGTTGTATCCCGTGGGGCAATTCCTGTACCCCCATTAAGCAGAACCACTGCCACGTCCGGACGCTCCACCAGCGCCATGACATGGGAGGTTACAGCGTCAGGATCATCGGGCACTGTGATGTAAAAAGCAGTGCGATGACCCGCCGTTCGGAGTAGGGCTTGAATAGCTTGACCACTGAGGTCCGTTTCCCCCGTGCGCGTATCACTCACGGTAATTACAGCACAAGGAATACTGAGAACAATCCGATCAGCATGGGGAATGACCATTGGGGGAACCGCCACGATTAGCTTTTGGTCAACTCATTTTCTGCTGCATAACGCTCCATAAAGCGAATAAAGCGATCCCATTCAGCCGTGGACTTCATCACATACAGCGCTTCAAGGGCTTCTGGCTGACCATTCACAAACTTGGCCTTAACCTCTTTGGTGACGAGTTCGCCTTCTTCGTCCAACAGATACATGCCCGTAATTTCTAGATCGCTTTTGCTAGACAGGGCATCGGGTTTTTCAAAATAAAATGTGGCGGTGCCGTTGGTGCCATCTTTGGAGCGGGTGATCCGCACGTCGGGAATGACGGTCTCGTCTACCCCTTGAGAAAATTGAATACGTGCCATATGCCACGCTCCCCTTGCTTAAAGTGCTGTTAATGTTTGTTTATTGTCCCACCTTATGGAGCGTGTGAGTGGAGCGTATGAACAGCCTGGGGCGCATGAATGGCCTCTAGGGCGATCGCTGGACTCGAAGAATCGACTGGGAAGGGTGGGGTCAGGGGGGCGGGGACTGGAGGTAGTGGAGAAGGTACGGGGGGTGTCAAGCGCTGCATCACCTGTCCCATAAAGGTTTGTAGTAATCCAATGTGGTAATTTTTCTGAAAAACAGCCTGTAGAATCTGGGTGATCCGTTCAAGCACCAGGGGACTCGCTTCCGCCAGAGCCAAATTGGGCTCTTGGGCACTGAAGTATTCGATCAGGCTAAGACCACTAATACGGGTGAGATAGGCGGCACTCACGCCTTGCACACAGCCTCCGGCTACGAAGGTCAGCGCATTCGTTTTGAGCAGAGCTGAAATGGTCTGGCTAGACAGTTCGACTAAGCCAAGCTTGAGCAATATATTGCCTAGAGTCCTTGCCATTTTTTGGGCTTGCGAAAGGGTCAATTTCTGGCGATAGAGCGTGCCCAGATCCAAGATCATTTGGGCATTGATGGCAGTGGTGGCAATGACATCGACCGTGGGCAGGGGACTGGCAAAGGCCGTCGCCGCCGCTAGCCATTGAAACTGCTCCATAATGGCCAAGGCTCGGGCACGCCGCAGCGTATTTAGAGCAACGTTAGCTTGGGCTTTGAGGTGAATCGCACGATTCAATGACCCCGCGAGCACCAGTTGTGGCGCTTCCTGCTGGATGATGGACTGCAAACGCTGAAGCAGGGAGCTTATATCGGCAGCTTGAGGTTCGAGCCATTCTCGTAGATTGCCGTCGGCTTGGTGCTGTCGAACTTTAATTGGGGCTGGGGCGGCGGCGATCGCCACCAGATCCATACCCTGGACCGGCATTTGCTGCTGAATGTGGCTGAGAATTTCGGCGCGCTGCTGTGGCAGGTATTGGTCCTGTTTATTGAAGACGAGCACAGTGCGCGTGTGGGCCGATAGCGCTTGTAAGGCTTGATGCTCTGAGGCAGTTATATCTCCGGCGATCAAAAATAAAGCCAGGTCAGCCGCGATCGCCGGATACTGGGCCATCTCGTCTGGGGCGATCGCGGCACTGGGCACTTCGGTGCAGGTAATCGGAGTGGGTAAAGCGGTCCCTTGGACCTGAAGCTGATGCTCTAGAGTCGTTTTGCCTGTGCCCTGGGCGCCAACAATGGCCACATGAAGGGTCTGGCGGGTCACACCTTGGGCAATTTGGCGTGCTTCAGTCTGCAACGGGGAGAGATCGGGTGGAGCAATGTCCAGCTTGACAAAGTCTGGTTCGGCGGCTTCGGTGGTAATTTGGCTGATCACGTGCTGGGCGTCATTAATAGCCTGCTGGATGACCGCTGGGGTTAGAGGCGCATTAACAGGCTCCAAGGCGGGGAGTGGAGGGCGCGGCGATCGCCGAAACCACCAAAATCCCGTTCCCACCAGCCCAACGCAGCCGATCAAAACGCTCAGGGGTTCCAGGAAATTACCAATGGAATCCAGCAGCAGCAATAACAAACATAGGGTAGCTCCCCCAACGAGAATCGGGCGTTGCAACTTCACAGCCATAGCAAAAGTCGAAAAAATTTATATTTAGCAGAGTTCCAGAGAAGAGTGTTCCAGAGAAGAGTTCCAGAACAACTGCTGAGAACAGGATATCTAGAATTCTAGAGAAAAAAGGAAAAAGCCGCATGAATGCACCGACAGTGCTAACGCTCCTATTTTACTGGGCAGGCGGAGATTTATTGGGGGGATTTATTGGGGTTAGTGGATTTCTCTAATTTACTTTGGCTGTCTTGATTTATTAGGTTTAAACCAAAATCGCCCTCTCATATTACTTGAGAAGGCGATTTGGATTTGTTCACTTGGTGGCGGGGCATGGATTTGAACCATGGACCTTCGGGTTATGAGCCCGACGAGCTACCAGACTGCTCTACCCCGCGTCGATTGCGTCACTTTCAGCTTTTCTTCGCTTTGTTTCGCTTATTTAATATAGCGTACTCATTCATGAATGGCAACCCGAATTTGCAAAATAGTTGGCTAGTCACCCCATTGCTCGCAATAGTTAACCGAATGAGCGGCTCGAAAAATCAACTGGGCCATCGGTTTGAATTTCCCATCGGAGCCATTCCGATAGGAATGGCCAAATCAAAATTGAGCCAACTCAAAGTTGATATGACTCCGACTTTATCCTAAAATGGTTTAAAGACGTTAAGGTCTGCCTTGCCTAACTCAGAATACTTTGGAGTGGGCAGCATCCTCGACTACGCGCACAGGCGCACCGCCAAGTTTAGACTAAAGGCGGAAACCTCAAGAACAGAAACCTAAGCGAGAGACTAACCCATGGCTTTTGAACAACCCCCTCTCCCCTTTGCCGCCAATGCACTGGAAGCTTCCGGAATGAAAGCGGAGACTTTCGAGTATCACTTTGGTAAGCACCACAAAGCTTATGTCGATAACCTCAATAACCTGCTCAAAGACAAACCAGAGTACGATGGCAAATCTTTGGAAGATGTAATCCGGATGAGCTACGGTGATGCGGCCAAGGCTGGAATTTTCAACAATGCCGCGCAGGTTTGGAACCATACATTTTTCTGGAACAGTATTAAAGCTGGTGGCGGCGGCGCACCAACGGGCGAACTGGCAGCCCGGATTGATGCGGCTTTCGGTAGCCTCGATCAGTTCAAGGAGCAGTTTACTGCTGCGGCTACGACTCAGTTTGGTAGCGGTTGGGCGTGGCTGGTGGAAGAAGCCGGCACTTTAAAAATCACCAAAACCCCCAACGCGGAAAACCCTCTGGTCCATGGCCAAAAGCCTTTGCTGACTTTGGATGTGTGGGAACATGCTTACTACATCGACTTCCGTAATGCGCGTCCCGCCTACATCAAGAACTATCTTGATAAGTTGATTAACTGGGATTTTGCGGCCCAAAATCTGGCGGGTTAGTTCCGATTAATTTTTGATGAAACGCCGTTGCTTAGCAACTTGGCAATACCGTTTGTGGGAGAGGATGCACACCCTCTCCCACTCTTTTTATTCTCCCACTCTTTTGATTAAGTGATTAAGCGGGAGCATTAAACCGCCGAACAGAGGGCTAGAGTCCTCTGGCCACGGCAAGTTGAATGAGTTGATCAACTAGCGCCGGAAACGGCACCCCTGTGGCCGCCCACAATTGAGGATACATGCTGAGGGCCGTGAAACCAGGCAGGGTGTTAATTTCGTTGATGAAAATTTCACCAGTGGCCTCGACATAGAAAAAGTCCACGCGGGACAGTCCAGCGCAGTCCAGTGCCAGAAAGGCTTGTACTGCCATGTCTTGGATTTGCTGGGTGATGCTGGCGGGCAGCACGGGGTTGATGATTAAGTTGGCTTTGCCGTCGGTGTATTTGGTTTCGTAGTCATAAAATTCGCTCTCGAAGGTGATTTCGCCTAGCACAGAAGCGCGGGGAGACTCGTTGCCGAGAACGGCGCATTCAATTTCGCGGGCCGTGACGCCAGCTTCGACGATGATCCGGCGATCGTAGCTGGCCGCGCTGTCAAGGGCCGTTTCGAGTTGGGCACGGTTGCGGGCTTTGGCAATACCGACCGAGGAACCCAGGTTAGCGGGTTTGACAAAACAGGGATATCCCAGTTGCGCTTCAATGCGATCGCACAATTTAGGAAAGATACAGGGATCAGACCAGACCTGCGATCGCGTTACAGTAGCGTACTGCACCTGGGGCAACCCCGCCTGGGCAAAGGCCGTTTTCATGGCAATTTTGTCCATCCCCACACAGGAGCCGAGCACTCCAGACCCCACGAACGGCACCTGCATGAGCTGCAATAGTCCCTGGACGGTGCCATCTTCGCCGTTAGGACCATGCAAAATGGGAAACCACACCTCGACTGCTGCGGCTTGGTCGGGAAACTGCCAGCGGTTGATGGGGGTATTGCTTTCGACGGACAGCGCGATGCCCGAGTCCAATACTTGCTGGGCAACGACAGTCCCTTGCCAAAGGCCATCTTTTTGGATGTAAAAGGGCAAGACATCATAGGTGGTCGCATTGGCGGGGTCGGCTAGGGCCGCCGCGATCGCCCGGGCCGACGTAATCGACACCTCATGCTCTCCGGAACATCCCCCAAACAATAGTCCGACCTTTAGCTTTGCCATAACTGCCTCAAAACGCGATATATGTTTCTACCACTAAAGTAGGCATGGGTGAAAGAACATACCGAGATGCCGAGATATTTTTGATGCCGTTCCCTATGGCGAGATGTCCTTTATCCGGGTGCAGAGTCCCGAAGTCGATCGCCGCCCTGCTGAAATCCCAAAAATTCAAGGATAATGGATAAGTCCTGTCCCTTGTTTGCATGGAAGCTTTTGACCTGACCCCACCCGACTGGACCCAGTCGGCCACTCATGCCCCCAACTTCGGCTGTTCCCGCTGCGGCAGTTCTCCCAAAGCTGCGGTCAAGGTATGGATCAATCGGCGATCGCCTGTCTACACGGAAAATCACCGCCGCAAATGGCAAGAATTCTACCAATGCGGTGAATGTAGCACGGCTTGGTGGGCCTGGAGCAGCGATCGGCCCCCCTCGGATTTGCCAGATATTCGAACGAGACATTCCCCAGACCTTTCGCAACTCAGCCTTTGATGATTTCACCTTTGACGATCTTTGAGACTATCTCTGAGGCGGTCTCCGAGGCGATCTCTGCAATGATGGCCTTGAGTAATGACCTCTGAATCTGAAGTCGAGGAATTTTTGGAGTTCATGGGTCACAGGAGGCTGCTCCCCGTTGAGTGTCCAGATGACCAAAGCTATGGAGAAATTGCCGGCTTAATCACAAACCCAACTCCGGGCTGAAGGCGATCGGCCACGACAGCGCGTCCCGTGACGATTGTCCCTTGGCGTACCGTTGGTGCCATCGAGGGATTTCTGGGATAGGTCTTACCGTCGAATTTCAGCACATGGTAGGTGGGTTGAGCCCCACCACCGGCCACATAGAGGACTAATTCTCGCCAGCCCTGGGTTGTTGCGTCGCTGACTACGATAGGAGCGTTTACCACGGTGTGGCGGGACACAAGCCGATAGGTGCCTTGGCCCGTCGGTTGAAAGACCATCATCGTACACCCTCCCGAGCCGCAGAGGGATCGCCCAAGTAGGTAAGCAATAACTTCCGATCGCCCGTCCCCATTCAAATCAATCTGATTGTAGAGATAGCGCACTCCCGCAACCCGTCCGGCCAGTTCTCGACGCAGGGCGGCTTCCAAGGCTGGACTGTCTAGGGTATTGGCGAGATCGTAGGTCAACGCCCGAAATCGCACCCCATCCACATTGGGTAGGGTGGTAATTTCCGCTGGTTCTGCGACAGCAGCACTCGGCAGCAGCCCAAACACCGCGCCCAGGCTGATACAACGGAAAAGAACGGCGATCGCAACGGAATACTTTGCCCAAAGAAATCGCATTAGCCTCCTAGCCCATCACAGCGTAAACGTGGAAACTCCCCAAAATCCTTTCCAGAATTGGAGCCCAAGCACTCTTAAATTCTACGTTTTGCATTTTGCATTTTTAATTGCTGCATTGGCATGGTCGGGGCGTGCCGCCAGTCTTGCTAGTCTCGACTATGCCAATGCAGTCAGACTGCTTACAGGGTCACCTGTCCGCTAGTAGCCAACACCCGCGCACTCACACCAAACACCCGCAGCAACCCCTCTGAATCCGCATGGTTGTAGGAACCAATGCCTTCCATGGAAGCATTTTCTTCGGAGTAGAGGGAATGTGGGGCATGCGCGGCTGAGACAAAGGAAATATTTCCTTTGTAGAGTGATACGGTGATTTCCCCCGTGGCAAGGCTCGCAATATGTTGCACAGCGTTCAGCGCCATTTGCGTCGTCAGGTCAAACCACTGGCCTTGGTAGATTTGCTTGGCGATTAGTAGAGACAGTTGGTCAAAGAATTCGCGAGCGCGGCGATCCAAGATCAACTGCAGCAGCAGCGCATAACAGGTCCCCAGAATTTCCACTCCGGGACTTTCATAGACGCCTCTGGACTTAATGCCCACAAAGCGATTTTCCACAAGGTGAGTGCCAATACCAATGCCCAACTTGCCCCCGATTTGGTTCAATTGCATCAGTGCTTCGACCAAGCCCACGGATGTGCCATTTAGCTTCACGGGCACGCCTTTGTCAAAGGTAATGGTCAGGGTTTCTGTCACATCCGGAGCATCGACGGGATAGCAACCCATAATCGGTTTGACAAAGTGTGCGGGAGTCGTCAGTTCCTCCAGTTTGCCAGATTCGTGGGTTAGCCCCAGCAGGTTGGCATCGGTGGAGTAGGGTTTTTCCTTGGTTGCAGAAACCGACAAGCCACTTTCCTGACAAAAATCAATCATTTCGCTGCGGCCTGGAAAGCGGGCCAGAAAGGACTCATCCCGCCAGGGCGCATACACGTCAAAATCAGGAGCCAGCATGTTCGTGATCAGTTGAAACCGGACCTGATCGTTGCCCCGCCCGGTGGCACCGTGGCTAAAGATGGTGAGTCCTCGCTCTTTCATCGCCACAATCATGGCTTTGGTGAGGACACAGCGGGCAATGCCGGTGGTGTTCCAGTAGCGCCCTTCATAACAGGCTTGGGACTGGACCACTTGTAGACCGGCGATCGCAATTTCTTCCTGGACCGGTAAGAGGACAAAATCCACGGCCCCCGCTTGCAACATGCGATCGCGCACAGCGGTCATATCTTCTTCATCCGGTTGACCTAGATCAGCGGTGAAACACACCACATTAACCCCTTGATTGGTCAGCCAGCGGGTAATGGTGCAACTGTCCAACCCCCCGGAGCCAGCAAATGCCACGGTCTTTCCCTTCAACTCTTGCGCATTCATGTCTCACTTGCCTCTAAAATTTCTGGCCGCTAATTTCCGGCTCTCTAGTTTCTGCCTTTCTTGCTGCCGTTCCGGACTCTAACAAAGGTCTTATTATCCAACCAATCGCGCTAGATTTTGTGGTCAGGAGTACCGATTTGGAGATCTGCTGAAGTGGGCAATCCATTAAACTAGAGCTAATGCACGCCTCAAGGCTGGAATCATGGTACTCCAAGTCCCCCCCAAAGCCGCTGCCGACATTATCTATTTGCAAACGGATGTGTACCCGGAAACTGACGGGCAGCCCATGGCTAGCAACACCACCCAATTTCGCTGGATTGTTTTGGTGAAGGAAAATCTGGAAATTTTGTTTGCGGAGAATCCCCATGTATTTGTGGCGAGCAGCAGTTGGAACAGAAAGAACAGCAGTTGGCCGCCGAACAGCAGCGATCGCAGGCCCTAGCGGAACGACTGCGATCGCTGGGAGTGGAGCCCGATCAGATTTGATGAACCTTGTTTCTTAGGTCTGGCCGGTGATTGATTTTTTGCCTGCATCCCAGTGTTTATTTCACGCTCGCGCAGCCCTGCGCCGTGGCCTTGTTTGTGACTGACGCTTTAGCGGATCCCGTCCCCCAGAATCGGCCCTGATCCGGCGTTCTTTTCACCCTCTCACTACCGGAACACCCTACGGCTCATGCCCTCCTCTCCTGATTCAGGCACGGCCTATGCACTATGTCTACCTACACGGATTTGCCTCTAGCCCCCGGTCTCGCAAAGCGTGCGATTTACGGGACCGCTTCGCCCAACTTGATCTCCCCTTAGTCACCCCCGACCTCAACCAGGGCGACTTCCCCCACCTGACCCTCTCTCGCCAAATCCAACAAGTAAAAGCTGTCTTGCCGCAAGCTTCCGTCACCCTGTTGGGTTCTAGTTTGGGTGGCCTCACCGCCGCTTGGGTGGCCCAACACTGTCCGCAAGTCACCCGGTTGGTCCTGTTAGCACCGGCTTTTGGGTTTCTGAGCCATTGGCTCCCCCAGTTAGGAGCGGCCCAACTGCACCAGTGGCAAACGAGCGATCGCCTGTCTGTTTTTCACCATGGAGTCGGCAAGCCGTTGCCCCTACACTACGGGTTTGTGGAAGATTGTCGGAGCTATGATGACAGCGCCCTGCGGCGACCTATCCCGACGTTAATTCTCCATGGCCATCAAGATACCGTGATCCCGATCGACGCCAGCATTAAGTTTGCCCGCGATCGCCCCTGGGTGCAGCTCATGCCCCTGGACAGTGACCATGGCCTCTTAAATGTCAGTGGGGAAATATGGGCGGCGATCGCCCCCTTCTGCGCTCTGGCTACCCCTGAAACACCGGCAGCGTGAAGTGAAAACAAGTGCCATGTCCCAGCACCGAATCCGCCCAAATTTGACCATAGTGGGCCCGCACAATCCGACGACACAGCGATAGGCCCAGCCCATAGCCTTCCTGGGCCACATCCCGTTCCAACCGAAAGCGGTCTTCAAAAATCCGCTCCAGGTTGTCCTCGGGAATGCCTGGACCATTATCACAAATACTGACCTGCACCTTTTGGGCAGTGCGATGCAGGATCGCCACATCCACCTTGCCATTCTGGGGCGTGTATTTAATCGCATTGTCCAGCAAATTCACAATCACCTGGCGCATTCGCTCCTCATCAGCCAGGACAATGGGCAAATCCGAGGGAATATCCGTCGTGACCTGGAGCGATTTGGCAACAAACTGCTCCCCACAATAATCCAAAATCGAGAGGCAAAGACTGCCCAGATCGAGGCGCTGAGCTTGGAGTCGCAGTTCCGAGGTGGCCCCCCGGGAAGCTTGCAAAATGTCGGTAATCATCCGGTCGATCGCCCGAGTTTGGGTCCGCGCATGCTTCAAAAGCTGCGCCGTCAGGGCAGGCGTCAAGCGAGAAGACCAGCCCTCCGCTTCGCTGTGCCCCATTTCCAAGGTTTCTAGGGCGATGGAGGTGGCGGTCAGCGGATTACGTAAATCGTGAGCCAGCATCGAAATGATCTGATCTTTGAACTTGAGCTGATTGTCCAGATTTTCGTTTTCGCGTTTCAGGCGAAACACCTCATCCGATAGGCGAATCATCTCCGAAGAGCGGGCAATGGACTGCAACGCCCCCGGCTTGGCGATCGCTGCTGTCAAATCCGTTGGTGTTAAGGGGGGAGATAGTTCTAGCGATACAGGCACTTCCGGGGAGACGACCACAGCCTGACTCGGCGCATTTTCCAACGGCTGCGACTGTGCCCCAGTTGCCACAGCTTCCGCCGATAGCTTCCATTGGATCCAACAGAGGTCTAGCTGCGCCAACAAATTGCCGCCCGCCAGGGTTTGTCTCGGTTCCGGATGAACCTTAATCAAAGAGGGCGTCGCCACCAGCCGAAAGTGCTCTGCGAGATGTGGCTGCTCACCCACATCAATAATCTGTAACTCAAACGGATAGTCCGCTTTTTTCTTTTTCAGGGACGTTCGCAACTGGCGTACCTGCTCGCCCGTTCGCGTCCGTTTGTCCACAAACAACAACAGTTGCAAAGGCATTTCAACATTAACTGACTTTTCAGGAAATGCCTGCATGACTCTTCCCAGCTTTAGTGAAGCGAATATTATGAGGTGTGCTTAGCGCAGTCCAGCCCGGAGGCCAGAACTTTTCTCAGAAAGAACCGACTGCTGGACCTAGATCAGATTTAATAGGGTCAATTTCAATACAATAAGTAAAGAAGATAACAATGATCCAATTCTCTTTATCTTTACATAAAAGGGGTGATCTGAAGAGTCTTGGCACGGAAACTCAGTCGTTTGACCCGGTAACAGGCGAAAATCTTTGGTCACTGCTGGGCAGAATGAAGATCAGGCAGGTTTTTTAGCCAGCGGGATTCTGGTTTAGGTCTCTAATCGCGCTCAAGAACCATCCGTCAGATTGTAAAGTAAGGCAATCTATTCACAAAAGTGCAAAAATCATCTCCATGAAGATTTTGGTACTGGCTTGGGAATTCCCCCCTCGTATCGTCGGCGGTATTGCGCGCCATGTGGCGGAGCTATACCCTGAGATCGTTAACTTTGGACACAGCATCTATTTAGTGACTGTGGAATTTGGCCATGCGCCTGCCTACGAGGTGGTGGATGGTATCCAAGTACATCGCATTGCTGTCCCGCCGAGTCAGGACTTTTTCCACTGGGTGGGCAACATGAACCAAAGCCTGGGACACCACGGTGGCAAACTGCTGCGGGAAGAAGGCCCGTTTGACTTGATCCATGCCCATGATTGGCTGGTGGGAGACGCGGCGATCGCCCTGAAACACCTGTTCAAAGTCCCCTTGGTGGCCACCATCCACGCCACTGAATTTGGCCGTTGCCACGGCATCCACACCGATCCCCAGCGCTACATCCACGGCAAGGAAAAACAGCTCTCCCATGAAGCTTGGCGCGTCATTGTCTGCACCAACTACATGCGCTTGGAAGTGGAGCGCGCCCTTGCTGTGCCCTGGAACAAAGTCGATGTGGTCTACAATGGCATTCGTCCGGAGAAAAAACAACATCCCCCGGAATTTGACGCCCTAGCATTTCGGCGGCGCTTTGCCCACGATAACGAAAAAGTGGTCTACTATGTCGGGCGGATGACCCATGAAAAGGGGGTGGCCTGCCTACTGAGCGCAGCCCCCAAAGTACTGGCGGGGATGGAACAGCAGGTTAAATTGATTATTATTGGTGGTGGCAATACCGAATCGCTGAAGCGGCAAGCCTGGGATCTGGGAATTTGGCACCAGTGTTATTTCACGGGCTTTATGTCTGATGCGGATCTTGATAAGTTTCAAACCGTGGCCGACTGTGCTGTTTTTCCCAGCCTGTACGAACCGTTTGGTATTGTTGCCTTGGAGAGTTTTGCGGCCCGCGTGCCCGTAGTGGTATCTGACACGGGCGGCCTACCGGAGGTCGTACGCCATGGCAAAACGGGGATTGTGACGTGGACAAACAATCCAGATTCGTTGGCGTGGGGAATCCTGACAGTGCTGAAAAATCCGGCCTATGCCCAGTGGATGACCCAGAATGCCTACAAGGATCTTGGGCATCGGTTTAACTGGGTGAAGCTGGCTGAGCAAACAACAGCGGTCTATGGCCGGGTGCTGCATGAGCGGGCGGCGATCGCCTGGGAGTAGGCAAGCCATGGTGTGGCTGGCCTTGGGTCTCCATTGGGCCTGCATTTAAGACATCGATTCATGATCGGGGCAGGTTTCACCCTCCCAGCCATAGGGGTGCATCCCGCACACGAGCATGTTTTCCCCATAGATTTGTCCATGGTAATGCCGACAGCCCACACAGGCAGGATGTTGATTGATTAAGGGATCGAGGGTTTGCGTTAGGGGCATCGTTGCATCATTGATGTCCCGGTCTATTTCAAGTAACAGCGCTAGTAAGGGTTCGACGATCCACTGGTTCACCTGGGGCTCAATCTCGGTTTCCAAGGTATGGAGCATTTGATCGGTGGCTTCCTCGACCGTTTCGACGAGGACGTCCGCCAAAAACTCCATGCCTGCGGTGACGGTCAGTAAAAATTCTTCGACTTCTTTGGCGGTGGCGTCAAGGAGCGTAAAAAGTGGTTCCATAGACAGGCTGACCTACTGCCCCTCTTTTTGCAGGCGACGCAGCTCTTCCTGGAGGTCCATGACCTTTTGGCGCATGTCGTCTACTGTATTCGGGATATTGGGGACGGAATTGGCGGCAGGATTGGCAGCAGCGGGTGCAGCCGAGGGACTGGGGTCGTCGTCCGTGAGAATTTCGATGGGACGGGGTTCCGAGGGATGGGGGCGATCGCTGGACTCAACAGTAATTTGGGGCTGCTGGGCCTTTTGGATCATGTCGTCTACAAAGCGACGGGCTTCTTCAGTGGACATTTCGCCCCGCTCCACCATCTCATCGGCCAGTTTTTGGGCCTGGACCTTCAGTTCAGACAGTTTTTCGCCAGCTTTCTCTCCGGCGAAGGAGGCTATGCCAACGCCCAGATACACTGCTTTTTGCATCAAATCGCCTAAGCCCATGGTGACTTTAACTCCTAGTGAATTGCCGGAATCACTGTGCGAAATGTAGAAGTGATCGTCAGTCACGATCCATCCGTCACGATCGCATCAGCTTAGATTCAAGCATAGAAGGAAATTTTGGGAACTGCCACTAGCAGAAAACCGCACACAATTGTAGAGGTATTGGTACGGAGGAGTGGCGACGGAACCGGGCTCAAGGTGACCCGGATTCCACGCCTATCACAAGCATCCTGTATTGCTGCTACCTTCCGGTCCTGACAAGATTTAGGCGTTGCGATCGCATGGGTCCGGATCACATAAAAGCATAACATAACGAAGTCACGCACAATGCCCCCTCCGGCTGATAATCCCCCAAATTCCACCCCGGTAGCCCAGTCCATGGGCCGTTGGGCGCTACGCCTGCGCCCCGGGTAGGGGTGGCAAAACCGCATGGATTGATTTCTTCACTACGTCTGGACGGGCTTTGTACGGAACTTTGCCCTCGGCGCAAGCGATATACTGGCCGCTGAATTGCAGTAGTGCCGGAACGGCATGGGCCAGGGACAATTCGCTCAAAATAAAAGTGGGTTTAGCCGCAGCGGCAAGGGCCACAACACAGGAACGATTGCAAGCGCCCATACAGCGGACCGGTTGAAGATGGATCGCGTCACGCCAATCACAGGATTCTAGTTCCGTATGTAGGCGATCGAATAGGGACTGACCCGCACTTAATTTAGGTTGGTCTGGTTCAGTTTCCACTTGGCCAGTTTCCACTTGGCCAGTTTCCATAGAGCGGCAAAGCACACAAACAAATAACGTATGTTGGGGCATGGTAATCGTCGGAGTCAAGGATAATGGTGGCATTGATTCTAGAAAAATCGCAGCATGGCGATCGGGACAGAAAAATAGCATTTAAAGACAGCCTGTCAATCACTGCGTTAAAGAGGCACTGCGTTAAAGGGGCGAAATCGCCTTGGCCATAAACGTTAACGGAATATCCAATGGCCAAGGGTTACCCTTGTAAAACAGGATCTGATAGACATGCAGCCTGCCATAGCGAAATGAGGCTTCAAACGATTGGAGATAGAGATGCCACATGCGGAGAAATCGCTCGTCGTAGGCGGCATCTAATGACGCAATTCGGATGCGGTTGCGCATGAAATTATCTGCCCAACGTTTTAGGGTTTCAGCATAGTGAGGTTTCCAGTCCTCGCAATGGGCAACCGCTAATTTTGACGCCCATAGAGCTTGGGTTAATTCGTGAAGTTGGGGGGCATACCCGCCGGGAAAAATATATTTATCCACCCAGGCCCCATTGCGCTCGGAGCTTTGGGTTGCGATGGTATGCAGAAGCCCGACTCCATTGGGTGTTAACAGCTCGGATGCTTTTTGCATAAACGTGGCAAAATTGCCTTTACCCACATGTTCAAACATGCCAATACTGACAAACTTGTCGAATTGTCCGGTAATTTCCCGATAATCAGCAATGATGATTTTGATGCGATCGCCCAATCCGCGTTGTTCAATTCGTTCTTGAGCCAGCTTGGCCTGCTCGACACTCAGCGTAATCCCGGTTCCCAAAATACCATAGCGTTCAGCAGCATACATTAGCATGCCGCCCCAACCACAGCCAATGTCAATCAGGGATTCTCCGGACTGCAACGCCAGCTTTTGACAGATCAAGTCGTACTTCTGAAGCTGCATCTGTTCTAAAGAGTCGGATTCCTGAAGGCGATAGCCGCAGGAATAAGTCATCGTGGAATCGAGAAAATACTGATAGAAATCATTGCCTAAGTCATAGTGGTGTTGAACGTTTTTGCGGCTATTTTGAATCAAAATGGGTAAGGTCCGGAGGCGTTGCACGACAACTTGGCGTACCAAGGCGATCGTCACGTGATCCCGCGCTTTATCGGCAACATTGCTGCGATACAACAATCCCAAAAGTTCCATCATGTGGTTGTTTTCCTCGTCCCACCAACCCTCCATATAGGCTTCACAAAACCCCAGAGATGCAAAAGTCACAATACGATCGTAGGTGTTGGGGTGATGAATGATGAGGTGGAGAGGCTGATCCGTCCCGACCTTGCCAAAACGAAATACATGGCCTTTGGGGTTTGTGACGGTTAGATCGCCTGTCTCAATCAGGCTGAAAAGCTGATAGAGATAACGTTCTCCGGGTGGCAACTGGTTGATGCGATCGTGCTGGGATAACGCCTCGACACCATGGTTCGATTTACGATGGATGATTTGGCTCAGAGATATTTGGCTCAGAATATCTATCCGGCCCTGGCATAGGTTTAACTCCCTTAGTTTAGTAGTGAGTAGTCGTCTGGTGGTTCGCCATCGGGTTAGTTGTAGAAGGAGTCATGGGGTTGTCATGCAATCCACGCGGCACAAACCGATTCATAGACCGATTCATGGAATAAAGGGCGTGGGATAAACAGGAGTATCCAGCCGAAATTCTGCCCAACGATGCTGGACTTCGGCATAGCAGTCAGCAGGGGAAATCGCTAGGTTTTGCAGCAGACTAATATCCACGGTCCCGTCCCTCGTGATCAGCACTCCGATCGCTTGGGTCGGATCATAGGTCGCGATCGCTGGCAGGAGAGCAGTTACAGATTCTGCTTCTAGGTTAAGTGCCTCTAAATACTGCGCTATTTGCGCCAGCGGAACAAAGGTTGGATAAAACGTCACGGTATCAACGGACCAATCGATGGTGGCAGAGACAGCATCCACGACATTACAAACGACCAGACCCCGGCCTACATGGATATACCCATCCCAGGCGAGGTATCCGATAGTCAAAAAATTGTGATGAATCAATCGGTTTTGCCAATCGTTGCACCATTGCGGCCCATGTTTATATGGCATGGGCGTTGATCTCCCTTGGCACGGGGACGACGACGGATAGCGGGCGATGCATGCAGCACCGTCGGTACTCGATCCTAGAGGCAAGCTGTTTGATCTGCAGGGCAGGCACTTCATGGATAGCCTGAGTCGTTGCCCTTCGGCGAATCAAATACCATTGCCAGACCTGGCCGGCTGCTGCGATCGCGGAGCCCTTGACGCCCCAAAATTCGACATCGAAAAAAGTAGTGAGACATTATCTGTACCTCGCAGATATTGAGCAAACAAGCATCGGCGGGCATTCTGACTTACAATCCTGGATTTTGGATTTTGCTGATGCGCGCTAATCCACAATCTAAAATTGACTTACAGTTGCGGGACAGCGCCGGATTCACACCGAACTTTCCCCCTTACGTCCAATGGCTAGTTTCCATCAGAGCCGATCGCGATTTCAACCGTACCATGGTTACGAGCCCGTGGCACAGGTTGTCTAGGTAAAGGCAGGCGGTTGGGGGTGAGCGAAGTCGAACCCCCCAATTCAAGATGTTGATGGTTTCCCGCAGCGTAGCCCAGTTTTACAACCAACTTTACACATGCATTCCTCCACAAACATTTCCATACCAGAGCGCAAAGTCCCGAATTTTGCCATGGGGTGCGCCATCTGGGCCTACAAGGGCTGGGTGGGCGACTTGTTTCCCACTGGCAGTCGCCCTGCGGACTTCCTCAAACTCTACGGCCAACGTTTTCTCACCGTGGAAGGCAACACCACCTTCTACTCGATTCCCGATGCTCTCACAGTACAGCGCTGGGCCGCTGATACGCCCACAGGCTTTCAGTTTTGCCTGAAGTTACCCCGTGCCATTACCCATGACGGGCCACTGGTCCCACACATTCCCGATGCCCTCCGGTTCATTGCCCACATGCAAGGATTGGGCAATCGCCTCGGTCCGTTCTTTGCCCAACTGCCGCCCCACTATGGCCCGCAACAGTTTACTGATCTGACCACTTTTTTGACCGCGCTTCCCCGCAATACCCACGATTTTGCCCTGGAAGTTCGCCACCCAGACTGGTTTAAACCCGCCCACACCCACCGCCTCAATCACCTGCTAGAGCGTCTGGGCCTAGGCCGCGTTATCCTCGATACCCGGCCCATTTACGACTGTACGGACGATCCTCAGGTCGCATCGGAACGGAAAAAACCCCGACTGCCTCTGCAACCGACCGTCACCGCCCCCTTTACTCTGGTGCGCTATATCAGCCATCCCGATCGCGACTTCAACCGCACTTACCTGCAAGCATGGGCGGAACGCTTGGAGCAGTGGCTGCGCCAAGGTACTCGCATCTACGTCTTTGTTCACTGTCCGGTCGAGGCGCGATCGCCCACTAATGCTCGCCTATTCCAGTCCCTGCTTGAAAAGCACGGTGTGCTCGTGCCTCCTCTACCGTGGGACTTACTCCCCTCGGCTCCACCCCCTGATGCGGAGCAGTTGAGTTTCTTTTAGCGTGTTTTCTCTAGATATTCTCTAGATATTTTCTGTGAGCTGCTCCCATTAGAATTCTTTAGACTCGCAATCGGCGGGAAGATAAGGAATCATCCCTTTAAGATAGGCTTCTTCCTGCAGGGCGCGGGGTGCAGACCGTATATCTAAAATGAACCCGTTCACCGACACCATCCAAATCAAGGGATTTTTCTCAATCCGACTGGGCAGGCACCACTCCGTATCCATTTGGTGAATGTTCATCAGGTCACGAATTTGTTTGGATTTCCCCTGGCCCGTACTGGCCCCCACCCCAAAAATCGTGTAAATCTCCGAAGCGGAAATATGGGGAGTTTGGGAAGAATCAAACGCAAAATTCGCCATCCCTAGAGCGTGGACAATGCCACAGGCCCAGGTCTTGGCTTTACCCGTACTCAGGGGCGAAGGGCGTTTACGGCACAGGGCCGCCGTCAGATAGCGACAGAATTGAGCATACTCGGCATTGAGGTGCTGCTGGCAAAACTCCTCCGTCAACGCGGTGATTTCTGCAAACTTAGCCCGCATTGGCTCTGGAACTGTTTCTGATTTTGAGGATTTTGCCATTACTGCAACCCAAATTTCTAGAAATGGGGAGAGTTTCCCTGAGGGTATGATGACATCGTGCCTCTCAACGCACAAGGGGAACACACCAACAGCCTCAGACCGTTCGCCGATTTCTCTCTAGCATGTTCTTATTCCCTGATCCCCACCATGGCGATCCCCGTGACTCAGTATGACCGTTGATTCTATCCTGCAAAAATTTGAACTGTTTGGGGTAAAGCTGGGCCTGGAGTCCAGTTTTAAGCTGCTGGCCGCCCTGGGCAATCCTCAATTGTCCGTGCCCATCCTGCATGTGGCGGGCAGCAATGGCAAAGGCTCGGTCTGTGCCTATCTTGCCTCGGTGCTGACCACAGCGGGCTATAAAACCGGGCGATTTACCTCGCCGCACTTGATTGACTGGACCGAACGAATTTGTATCAACAACCAGGCGATCGCCCCAGCGGATTTGGTCCAGGTTCTCCAGCAGGTAATCGCGGCCATTGATCCCCAAGAGTCATCCCCAACCCAATTTGAAGTGATCACCGCCGCCATGTGGCTCTACTTCGCCCAGCAGCAGGTCGATATTGCCGTGGTGGAAGTCGGTTTAGGCGGGCGGCTGGATTGCACCAATGTCTGCGATCGCCCCTTAGTCTCTATCATCACCTCCCTGAGCCTGGAGCATTGGCAACGCCTAGGCCCAACCCTGGCCGACATTGCCGGAGAAAAAGCCGGCATCCTCAAACCCCACTGTCCCGCCGTTCTGGGTCAATTTCCCGCCGCTGCCCAAGCCGTGGTCGATCGCCGCCTTGCCGAGCTAGAGATTGCCGCCATCACACCCACGCCCGCCCTTGATCTGGGCAATGGCTGGGCCGAATCCCAGGGCATTCGCTATCGGCTCCCCCTCCAAGGGGATATCCAACTTCAGAACTCCGCCGTGGCCATTGCTGCCCTCAAACTGCTCCAAACCCAGGGCTGGAAAATTTCTGATGCGGCGATCTCCCAGGGAATCGCCCGCACCGAGTGGCCCGCCCGGATCCAATGGTACCCGTGGCGCGAACACAAAATCCTGATTGACGGGGCGCACAATCCCGACAGTGCCCGCGTTCTCCGCCAATTTGTCGATCGCTGGCTCGACCACGCCGCGTCCTCTCCCGCTATCGCAGGCCAAGGCCAGCTTGCCCCCCGCCGCCGCCCTGTGCATTGGGTAATCGGCATGCTGTCCACCAAGGATCATGGCGATATTTTTAAGGCCCTCTTGCGCGCGGGAGATCGCCTTTACCTCGTCCCTGTTCCTGGCCACAGTTCCGCCGATCCTCAACAGTTGCTGACCCTTGCTCAGCATGTTTGCCCCGACTTAGGAGCCTGCCACACCAAGGCCAGCGTGACCATCGCCCTCGAAGCCGCGGTTTCCGATACCGCCTTAACCGTTTTGTGCGGTTCCCTCTATTTAATCGGTCATTTTCTCGGCAGGCCAGATGGCGCGAAACAAATCAGCTAAGGAGAATTGCTCCCTTCGACTTCGCTCAGGGAGCAATTCTCCTTAGGGAGGTCCAGGAATTAATTTCACTGACGGTAAAATTCTCCTTAGGGATAAATTTTTTTAGGAAGTAATTCCCCTCAGGGAGGTACAGGAATCAATTTTATTCCGGGGAAAATTCCCCTCCAGGAGCAATCTTGTGGTGGTGCAGAGCGTTAATTTTGCATCTTTAAAATTTTTCACTTTTAATTTTGCCTTTCCACACTAGCCCTCTGTTTCCACCGCAGTGGCCGTAGGGGGCAATAGCACCGGACGGCTATCGCGCTGCTGCTTCCGCTGTTGCCTGCCACGGGGAGTCACTACCCAGCGATTTACCCCGTGAATGTGGTCATACATACCCACCACGGAAATCATATTTTTGAGAATCGTGTATAGGAAAATGAGAATGGCGTGCTGGGCAAAATACCAACCGGGATAGCGAATCACTGAGACACGCATCGTGATTAGGGTTTGGTAAAAGCCGCTGGCAAAGGTGACTAGCGTCGTAAAAAACAGGTAGGGGTTATTGACCGGAGGCGCGTCGCTTTGAAATAAGTACATGCTCAGCAACAGCGGCAGAATTTGCAGGGCAATCAGCGAGTACAGGACGCAGTAGTAGAGGAGATAGGTCCAGTATGCCTTTTGCCAGAGGGTGAGTTTGTCGGACTTCCAGACCCGCCGCTGATATTTCAGACTCACCTCTAGCCAACCCTGAGCCCAGCGCTTGCGCTGAAACCAAAAGGAATTAAAGTCCATGGGGGCTAGTTCCGTGGTGACAATGCTGCGATCGTGGACGATTTTATGCCCACTGAGCAGAGTCCGCATGGAGGCATCAATGTCCTCTGTTAGCCGCACAGGATTAAAACGAATTTTTTGAATCACTTCGGTACGCCAGTAGCCATTGGAGCCGCCAAAAATCGTGGTATCCGTCAGCAGTGACTTGGCCTGGTGGCTAACTCCATAGACACTTTCAAACTCGATCGCAATGTTTTGGGTCAACAAGTTCTGCCCGTGATTGCGAATCACGTTGCGCCCTTGCACGACATCATAGTCCTGCTCTAGCCAGCGCCAAGCCCGCTCAAAGCAATCGGCGATCGGGTGATGGTCGGCATCCAAAATGCACACAATCTCGCCCGTAATTAGCTCCATGGCCGCATTTAAGTTCTCGGCCTTGGAGTGACTGCCCTCCACCCGAAGCAGACGCAGTTCCGGATGGGCCTCAGCAATCAGCCGCAGATCGGCTTCCACCGGCAAATCAACCGGTGTATTGTAGGTCAGGATGATTTCAATGCCTGCGGCAGGACGGTGAACTGTTTCCAGCAGGTGATGCACCGTCTCCAGAATAATGTCTTGCTCATTCGGCAGATAAGCCGCCACCAAAAACGTACTGCGTGGCAGGGGACGTTGACTGGGGGCATACTTGCGTCCACTGAGTCCCAGGGATGACTTCAGGGAGCGCTTGAGGCGATCGCCTCGGCCCCGTGCGGGAGATAAGCTGGATGAGCCAAACCGGCGAAAGGCTGCGGTACTGGCTTCAATGAAAATCACAATCGAACTCAAAAAAAATAGAGTGGCGATCGCCATATGCACATCGATCAGCGTGAATCCGCCCAACCGCAGGCAATAGTAGAAAATCGTCGGCACCCCAATCAGCAACACATGCGTAAAAATCAGCTTGGGTAAATCACTGGTCCAGGTTTTCACAATCCACACTCCTCACAATCACAACCAACACCACACTCACCGTTACACCCGCTCAGTTGTCTCTGTTCACCGTTGTCTCTGCTCACCGTTATCCCTGCACCCTCACGATCGCCCTGAACGCGGATGAAACACCGCTGTTTCCGGATCGGATGTATGGGGATCTGATCCTGCCGCCTCTGACTCACCTCCATCCGACAACGCGGCATCGGGCAATTCCAGATCTTCCGTATTTACCCAGAGCGATCGCTGACCATCCGTTACCTGGCAAAGCCAAATCTCCCGTTCGTCCAGTAGCCGTTCCACCTTCAGCACAGTCCAAGCGTCCTGCCCTTGATATTTAACTACATCGCCAACCTGAGGACTCCAGACAGCCTGCGGCAAAACCGGCTCCCGCGAGAGAACATAATCCAGATCGGACAGCAGCCCCGTCATAATCCGACGAATCAAAGGCGTAATACCATCTGCTACCAGCGCCAGCAGCAGCGTTCCCATCACCATAATCGGCAGCAGCAGTATGTAGAGGCCAGCATCATCCTGCACCACCAACTTTAGGGTTCGATCCACTACAAAATTATGAATCAGAAAATAGCTGTAGCTATGCCGTCCCAGCCAGGTAAAAGCCACACTGACCCAACCCGATCGCGCGAGCTGCTGCAACACAGCCATACTACACAGGGTCAGTCCCAGGGGCAGCAACAAGTCCACCAGCACCCAACCCAAGCGATCGAATTGGCAGACAAAGCCCGCTGTGTAAAGGCCCGCCCCGACAGTCAACGCCCGTCGAGTAGGCCAAAATGCTGGCCCCTTACCCTGGACATAAAGTTGCCCCACCGCCATGCCCACCACAAACGTGCTTAACTTGGCCAACCACAGCAAAAATGGTTGCCAATCCGTAGCCGTTTGCAGCACCACGTAGGTAGGATGCCCCTCGAATTGATAGACCGCAAGGAATCGATAGGCGATCGTCACTGCCGTACTGATCAGCAACAAATTCACTGCCCCCCACCGCTGCAACAGTTTCCACAGCACCGGAAACAGGAGCGCAAAACTCACAATTAGCGGCAGAAACCACCAAGGGCCACTGGTATGCAGCAGTAAACGTCCCTCATAGTCAAATACGAGGGGAAAGGTGGCCCCGGCAAAGATGTGCCAGGGGTGAGGGATATAGCTGTTTGTTGCGGCCCCAATTGCCCACAGCACCGGGTAGGATAACCAGGCGACAGTCCAATAGGGCCACAAAATTCGCAGCAGCCGACTTTTCAAAAATGCTCCCACCTGTAGGGGCCGATTGCGTAACGACAGCACCAAGCTGAAGCCGCTAATCAACACAAACACATCCACAAACTGGAACCCAAACCAGAGAGGCAGGCTCACCCACTGCCAGGGTAGCCCCAGTTCAGCAAATTCATCCAGCGGGGTCAGTAACCGCTGCACATTCTCTAGCAAGCCCGTGGGTTGGGGCGTGTAGGCATAGCCTGTAAACGCCAGTTGGGCATGGTATAGCAGCAGCAACACTGCCGCCCCAATCCGTAGCCCTTCTAGCCATGCCAAGTGTCGCCCAGTCGCTGGGGGAGTGGGTTCCCCATCCGGCGATAACCTGGGGGGCAATGCCCGATCTGGTAGTGATGAATGTGGCGATGATGACTGGTTAGCCAATCCTTGCGGTCCCCCTTAAACTCAACGGTATCGAATTTCATACCCTGTAAGGTACATACCCGGCATCACCCTAAGGTCTTGTTTCTAGGGATTTCTCAAAAGTTTCATAGAGATTTTTGTAGAATGTCATGATTTCTTTATACTTTATATCCGATTGTCACAGCATGTGAAGCCGTAGACACAAAATATCAGGGCTTTCCCAAGTCCAAGACTTCCGAGGAACAATTTGGCTATGCAACGTGGCAGCTCTAATTCAACGTGGCAGCTCTAATTCAACGCGGCAATTCAGCGTGAAACCTGATGTCTTGGATGACACAGGTAGAATAGGAAAAGCAGTTACCCAGTTTTCAATCTCCATGCCCCCGTCCCCCGACTCGGAAGTGAATCTTCGGCTTCAGCAAGGGCTGCAACTGGCCCAGTCCGGTCCCTACGACGTGGCGATCGCGCACTTAAGTCAAACCCTCGCCCTATTTCCAGACAGCCATCAAGCCTGGTACGCCCACGGCTTCTGCCTATCCGGGCTAGGTCGCCATGATCAGGCCATCAACAGCTTTAAGCAAGCCCTGGAATTGCAACCCCACTACCCGGAGGCCCTCAATAGTTTAGGCATGGCCCTATTTGAGCTGGGCAGCTATGAATCAGCCATTGTTTACTACGACAAAGCCATTGAACAGCACCCCACCTATCACCAGGCTTGGCACAATCGAGGCAACGCCCTAGAGCGGTGTAGCTGTTACGAAGCAGCCTTAGAAAGCTACGAAACCGCTCTGAAATGGGTTCCCGACTACAGTAAATCTTGGTACAACCGCGGCGCAGTATTGGTGAAGCTAAAACGCTATGAGGAGGCGATCGCCAGTTATGATGCCGCCTTAGAGATTCGACCCCACTATGCTCATGCCTGGTACAACCGCGCCAATACCCTGTATGCCCTCGGACGTTACGAAGAGGCCCTCACGAATTACAGTCGGGTGATCACCACCAAACCCGATCGGTATGCCCCTTGGTACAACCAGGGGAATGTCCTGCACCAGTTGGGCCGCTATGAAGAGGCCCTAGACAGCTATGATCAAGCCCTCACGTTTAACTCAAGCCTCTACGAGGCGTGGTACAACCGGGGCAATGCCTTTGAGGCCCTCGGGCGGTACGAAGAAGCCATGTCCAGCTACAGTCAGGCATTGGAACTGCAACCCAACCTGCGCGAAGCCCGCTACAACTGGGGCAGTGCCCTACACAAATCGGGGCGCTACGAAGAGGCGATCGCCCAATTTGACCATGCTATTGCCCTGCAACCCAACTTTGCTACAGCCTGGGCCAGTCGCGGCAATGCCCAGCGCAAACTAGGGCAATACACTGAGGCGATTCTGAGCTACGATCACGCCCTGCGATTCCAACCCGATGCCTATGAAACCTGGCACTGTCGAGGATTGGCTTTGGGGCATCTGGGCCACAACGAAGCAGCCCTAAACAGCTACGATCGCGCCCTCGCAGTCAATCCAGAATTTCATTTGGCTTGGTACAGTCGTGGGTCAGCCCTCAGCCACATGGGTCAGTACGAAGCAGCGGTGGAAAGCTACGAAAAAGCCTTGCATATCAAACCTGACTTTCCGGATGCGATCCATCGCCGCCGCTTAGCCTTGAATCGCTGTGAATGGCACCGCGCGATCGCCGATGACCGCTCTGAACCGGATACCCTCCCTGATCTCTCCCAGTCCGACATCTCCCAGCCTGGGATCTCCCCGGCAAAGGCCCCACTAAGAGATAGCAAAGCCCCATAAACAGATCCGTTGAGGCATATCAATATTTATTTGCTTTAAATATTAATTTAAATGCAGCACGGCTAAATACAGCCTAAAATGAGTAAATTATTAAGAAAGATTACGCGGCTTTAAGTTTGTTAGGGAATCCTGTGGTTATATGGGTCGAGGATTCATACTGTTCTCTACAACACATAACGACGAGGCAAGCGTATGGATACTCCTAACAAGCATCTGGGTCAGTCTATTTCAATGGTTCTACTCCTAGTGGTAGCCAGCGTAGGCATCGTTGCTGTGATGTCAATGATGGGTTGAATCAATGGAATGAGGTGATGAAAATCTGAGAAGAGTTTAATCTTTCTTCATCAACTTTGTTTTAGCCTAAGCCCATTCACTTTCCTGAGAAAAATTGAAATCTCTAGTCTGGAAGGGACTTAGCCTATTAAGGCTTCACAACATTAAATCCCTGGAATCTATTCTCATAATTTTGGGTCTACTTCATGGCAATGGTCCACTCAAGTCAGCAAGGGCGATCGCTCTTGCTTTTTTATTAGGCTTTATTATTGGGCCATTTTTTATTGAGCCGGTCTTATTGAGTGGTAAACTCCTGCCATGCCGGTAAAAAGTTACGGTTTTCGTGGGTGGAGCGACTGAGTTTGATGAGGGCAAACCGTTGGATGGCAGTGAGGTTGGCCCATTGAACGGGACTAATATCAGTGCCAACGGCAGCCGCTTTTTCTCGGACACTGGCCGGAATGACGCAGGAATCTAACCAATCGGGATCCAGATCGATGAGTAAATCCCTGGCCAGTTCACCAGTCCGCTGCTGAATTAAATCCGTTAAGAATTTTCGGTACTGTTGGATCTCGACAGCGGTAGTGCAGGGCAACTCGACGAGACGATGGCGATCGCCGTCTTCAAATTGATGCCATTGGGTCAGTTTTAACTTGATGCCACAGCTATCCAACTTAAACCGCACCTGCATCGGAATGCAGCGGAGGGAATCGACAAAATCAGCTTCAAATTGAAAAAAAGGCAGCATGGGGGAGGGTCGCTGAAGCGCAGACGGTAGAAAAAACAGATCACAGCTCTAGTCTTGATTATCTTTCTCTTGAGACTTATCTTGAGACCGTTGATCCTTAAAGTCGGCATTGACCTTGCGGATCAGCCAGTAACTTCCGGAAAGAGCAAAAATGGCGATCGCCAAACTGATCAATTCTGCCCCTTCAATTTTCTCAAAATCCAACAGAATAATTTTGCGGGCCACGGCGATCAGTGACGTAATAATCACCAGTTCGACCTGGACCACATGCTTTTTTAGATACGCCGTAATATTTTCCAAAATCTCCAGAGCGATCAGGATATTCAGAAATAACCCAAAAATCTTGAACACAGCATCACTAAACCGAACCGCATTAGGGTCAACCACTTCTTCTGCCAGCTTAATAACCAAAAAGACGATCAAGTCATAAACAGCCACCAGTGTGACCGACACCATGGCAATGGACAGAATCTTGGAAACCACAACCTCCAGATTCTCGAGGTTATGGAGAAAGTTACTGTCTTTCCAAGCATCCTTGACCCGGGTCCAAAGCTTTCGCACCATATCTCCTATTGGCTAATCCCTAGAACACCCAAACGGGGAATATTCTGGCTGGAAATATTCAGCCTGGAAGTGAGGATACTGGATTATGGGGGCGATCGTAAATTCCGGCGAGCCAATTTCACGGGGCAAATCTCCCAGAAATCTGGGCATTGCTCCGGCTGATGAAGTTTTCTTGCTGATTCAGTTTTAAGATTAAGAAAGTTTAAGCACATTGTCTGGGAGCTAACGTTCCCACAACCCATCACTCTTTACCCTCCTTGCACCGACTTTATGGACCTCACTGAACTGCTCGAACCAATCGCCGCCAAATTTCGAGATTTGAACGTACCCGAGCCCATCGTCCATTGGGGACACCCCGCCATGATGGGGATTGTCATTTTCGTAATGGGTAGTTATACCGCCTATGCCGGTTGGAACGCCAAACTGGCCACCGACAAGGACATTGCTGCCAAAAGCCGTGCCGATCACCGCAAACTCGCGCCGCTGATGTTTGCCTTCTTGGCCATGGGCTATACGGGGGGCTTGCTGTCCCTGGTGATGCAACACAAACCCATTTTGGAGAGCCCCCACTTCTGGACCGGTAGCATCGCCCTGGGTTTCCTAGCCACCAACAGCATCCTTTCCAAAGCAGGATTTTGGGGCGACAAAACCTCCCTGCGGATCACCCATGCCTATCTAGGCACCGTGGTCATGGGACTTCTGATTGTCCATGCAGCCTTGGGCCTCAAACTGGGACTCTCGCTGTAAATTCTGCCTGTAAATTCTGTCTGTAAATCCTGCCTATAAAACCCCGCCCGCCCCATGCCCCTTTCTTCTCCGCCAATTTTGACCCAAACCTGGTTATGGCAAGGGTTTTCCATTACCTACCAAACTCAGGGGGAGGCCGGCCCAGCCGTGGTACTGGTGCATGGCTTTGGGGCTTCCCTCGGCCATTGGCGCAAAAACGTGCCCGTTTTGGCTGAGCACTGTCGGGTGTATGCGATCGACTTGATCGGCTTTGGCGGATCGGCAAAACCGACACCCGGCCCCCTGATCCCCGGTCAGCAGATTGAATACACCTTCGAGACGTGGGGACGGCTGATTGCGGACTTTTGTCGAGAGGTGGTGGGCAGTCCGGCTTTTTTAGTGGCAAATTCTATTGGCTGTGTGGGAATTATGCAAGCCGCCGTAGATTTCCCCGCCCAGGTGCGCGGTACCGTGCTGATTAATTGCTCGTTGCGCCTTCTGCACGATCGCCGTTTGGCCACTCAGCCCTTCTACAAACGCATCGGGGCTCCGATTCTGCAATGGATTCTGAAAAATAAAGCCATTGGGCGCGTCTTTTTTGACCAGGTGGCAAAACCTCAAGTCGTCCGGAATATCCTGCTCAAAGCCTATGGGCGCAGCGCTGCCGTCACCGATGAACTGATTGATATTTTAATGAAGCCTGCCCAAGATCCCGGCGCGGCAGCGGTCTTTCTGACCTTTACGGGCTACTCCCAAGGGCCCTTACCCGAAGACTTGCTTGCGGTATTGCCCTGTCCGGCCCTGATTCTTTGGGGCGAGGCGGACCCCTGGGAGCCAATCGCCCTAGGACGGGCCTTTGAGAATTACCCGACGGTAGAGAGATTTATTACCCTAGCGGGTGTGGGGCACTGTCCCCAAGATGAAGCGCCAGAACTGGTGAATCCCATTGTGCGAGACTGGATTCTGGCGACCTCCAGCCGACCAACTGACGTGGAGTAGACCGATTTGGGGTAGGTGGAGCTATTACTCTTAGCTCCATTACTTGGGGCTGTTGATTGATTAACAGTTTATATTTTTCCTGAAATTTATTTTAATCGGGCTGTGCCAGTGCGGCTTGATAACGTTGCACTTGAATATCGATGCCGGTAATAGCAGTGCCGACAACAACCGCGTAGGCGCCGAGCCTTAGGGCCTGTTGGGCCATGGCCGGAGAAGCAATACCACCTTCGCAAATGACAGGAATAACTAGGCGGGCCACCATTTTTTCGAGCAGATCAAGTCCCGGTGGCTGAAACTGCCTCGATTCGCGGGTGTAGCCGTAGAGGGTCGTACTGACGGCATCGGCCCCTGCTGCTGCCGCGTAAAGGGCATTGTCCAAGGTATCTACATCGGCGAGGACGGGTTTGCCCAGTTCTTGGTGAATGCGTTCAATCAGGTCTGGCAGGGTTTCGCCCTGGGGGCGATCGCGGGGCGTCCCATCCACAGCAATGATATCGGCTCCCACCTGGACAAGCCGCTGGGCATCCCAAAAACGTGGGGTAATGTACACGTCATAGCCCGGAAGCTGGCGTTTCCATAACCCAATCACGGGGGCTTCTACTCGGGTACAGACCGCTTCCACATGGGTCGGTGTATCAATCCGCAGACCCACCGCCCCCTGGTTGACAGCCGCCTGGGCCATCGCCGCAATCACCGTTGGATCGTGTAGGGGCGAATCTACCGGGGCTTGACAGGAGACAATCAGGCCATGGCGCAATGTTGCTAGGGAGGTCGGCAGGAGCGTCATGGGGGTTCCTGGCTAACTCCGCAGGACGCCATCTTCTAAGTAGGCCACCTGATCGGCCACATCAATGAGCCGACTGTCATGGGTGACGATCAGAACGGTGCGGTCTTTTTCCTTGGCCAGTTGACGCAATAGCTCAATCACAGCGTGTCCACTTTGGGAATCGAGGGCTGCCGTGGGTTCGTCAGCCATGATCAGCTCGGGATCGCCCGCAAGAGCACGGGCGATCGCCACCCGTTGCTTTTGGCCACCGGAAAGATCGCGGGGCAGATGATGGGCGCGATCGCCTAAACCCACTTTTTCCAAAAGTTCCTGGGCCTGACGCCGTCGCACAGCCACCCCCCGGATACCCTTGACCTTCAGAGCCACCTCAATATTTTCCGCCGCCGTGAGGGCGGGAAATAAATTAAACCCCTGAAAAATAAATCCAATGTGTTTTAGGCGAAACTGGGCCAGTTTCTGACGAGATAAAGCGGTGATTTCTTGCCCCAGGAGGGAAACACTGCCTGTGGTCGGGGTCAAGATCCCGGCCAAAATGGACAGTAAGGTAGTTTTGCCGGAACCCGACGGCCCCATCAGCAGTTGAATCGTGCCGGACTGAATATCCAGATCGATATCTCGCAAAACTTGATAGGGCTCGGTCCCGGAATAGTAGACCATCCCCACACCCCGCGCACTCACCGCTTGAGCACTTAATCGAGTCCGACCCATGGGGACAGAAGCAGCATGATCCTGATGTATAAAAAAGTCACTGGGTCTAATTTGGGAAGCCGTCATTCGCTTTAAGTCTGCCTACGCATGAAATTAAGGATAGGTGTGAGAAGTGAGAAAATGCTAAACAAGTCATGAATTTTTAATGAAGTCAGAATCCCCCACATCAGAATCTTCCACAGAGGGGCGGCAGTCCTCGTTAGGCTTAGATTCATCAAAAGCTGGAAGCACTCCCGAAGGTTGTATACATTTCTTAACTTAGTCTAGCGTTTCTATTGTTCCTCCCTCGGGTTCACTTTTCATGACTTTCTACAGTGCTTTACGCTTTGAACACAATAGCTGGATCTACATGGGTCACTTTTTGAATGGCAAACAGCGCTGATCCCACGCACATAACAATCGTAATCCCCAATACACCCGCAGCGGTTGCCGGAGTGATCAAAATCATGATCCCTTTGGCGGCTACGGTCCAGTAGCCTAAGCCGATGCAGAGCGCCATACTGGGGAGATAGCCTAAAATCGCCATCCACAGGGCCTGCTCCGTAATGACGCGGTAGATTACCCAATCTGACGCGCCCATGGCTTTAAGAGTTCCAAATTCACGGATGTGATCTGAGACAGAGGCATACAGGATTTGACTGACGACCACGATGCCCACCACGATGCCCACCACCGCCCCTAAACCCAGCACAAAGCCAATGCCCGTTCGCCGCTGCCAATAATCTTGGGTAATAAAAGACATTTCCTGACGGGTGAGAGCACGGGTGCCGGGTAGAGCCGCTTCCAAGCGTTGTTTGAGGGTGGTAATATCTTCTCCGGCGTTGGCTTGCACGAGGACAAACGAGAGGGTATCGGACAGGGATAGGCGGCGGAGTGGCGGGGCGGCAGCGGCAGCGGCAAGGGGATTGGACTGGAAATCATTCAAACAGTTAAAATCGCCGTCTATGCCGCGGCGGCAGATGACAGAGGAGTTGAACCCAGTGGTGGCGTAGGCGGTAGCCGTCTCTAGGGAGGTGAAGAGATAGGTGCTGGAGGCCATGGATTGAGTATCTTCCGTAAGGCCGACGAGTTTGGCAGGTAGTGATCCAATGGTCCCAGATTCACCGAGGTGAAGAATGTTCAGGCTAGACCGATTGGCCCGTTCGACCATGAAAGTATAGGGTGTGTTGAGGGCGGTCAATTGTCCCTGGGAGAGTTTCCAGTTGGCAAACAGTTGGCCGTTGGGATTAAAGCCGTACAGCCGCACTGGGGCGATGGTGCCCGTCGGCGATCTCCACAGGACTGATCGCGTGAGCAGGGCCTCTGCCCGCGCCACGCCCTTGACGGCCCGCGCCTGGGTCAAGCGCTCGAGGGGCAGGGGCAGAGTGACTTCCGAATGGACCATTTCCTTAGCACTGATCCAAATATCGGCGGTGGATTGATCAATCAGCAAGCCGGTGGAGCGGGTAAACCCGTTCAGGATGCCGGTCTGAATCGTCACGAGACTCACCGCAAACATGATGCCCGCCTGGGCCACCAGAAATCGGGGGATGTCCTCGAAGAGATTTTTGCGGGCGATCGATGTCATGGGAAGTTTGACTAGCGCTACGCGCTAGTTTGCGAGAGGATTTTGGATGCGATTTCGGAACATAGCCGCGCTGGGGCAAGCCCTAGGGGCTTGGTGCCGCAGAAATAGCCCGAGTAAGTAGCCAGTATTGTAAAGCTTTCAACCTCAGTCTAGGGGGAATGGCGGATGAACCGAGTCCCCAAAGATTGAACCTCTCCCACGCTAGAGGGGCAACCTTGGCTCTCCTAGCCCCCCCGGGGCAGCCAACCCAAACAATAAAACGCCCTCCAAATCAAAGCCAAGGCTTTGATTTGGAGGGCGATTCGACCGTTCTGAAAACTGTTCTAACTTGCTTTAACTTGACTGTTCGGCAGTGCTGCCGTCAGCGTTAGCGAGCCACCCCGTTAGCGAGCCACCAGAGGTTGATTCTGGAAGGCCGCGGGCAGAGACTGGCGTAGGCGATCGCCATAGAGTGCCAAGGCATTACCGCCTAACAGCAGCGCTAGATACTCGCGATCGTACTCACCCGCCGTCGCGGCATCCTTGACACAATCCTTCAGCACCCCGTCCCAGTGACCGTAGTCGCCTGAGAAACAGGCAATATGCCGACCCGCTTCACCCATGGCCAGGGGCAGGTAGGCCGGACCCGGATCATCAGACTCATAGGAGGTAAAGATTTGACCCCGGTTGAAATAATCCAGGGGATCGCGATGCCTCAGGTCCCAATGCTCATAGAGGCTAGAGTCATCAATTTTGGTAGGATCGTGCTCCTTGGTCCACATGAGGTCAAACAGGTTTTTGGCTTGGCTGATGATATTGGTGCTGTTGTGAGTGCCCCGTTCCTGCACCATCAGCTTGGTGAACTCCATCAGCGAAGGGCGATAGGGATGCTTCGGATCAAAGTCGCCAATACGCTTTTCCCAGTGCTCATGCATGGCGTGGGCGAGGTCGGCCACCCAGCCACAGCCGCCTTCCAAGAAGCCAACGCGCAGGGTGGGGAACTGTTCAAAGGCTCCATCAAAGACCATCCGGGTCATGGCCAACTGCTGCTGGTTGCGCTGCACAAAAATGTGGTTGAGCACAAAGGTTTCCATATGGTCAGCGATACCGCCCACCATGTACGAGCCGGGACCGCCGTGGATACCTAGGGCAATGTCCAAATCGACCGCTGCTTGCAAAATTGGACGAAAATCCTGATGGCTGATGGATTTACAGGTCCGGATTTCGGGGAAGGCATCCGGCGCAGCGGGGTGGGGAATTGGCAGGTTGGGGGCGGTAGCGACGCTGACCATACCCAGTTTGTTAGGGCAGCGGTGCATTTCCTTGACGGCTTCATCAACGTCTTGGAGGGAGACGACGCCAATGGGT
>CAVYAN010000046.1:0-27578 GCA_963766075.1 uncultured cyanobacterium
CTCTCTCTTAACTAGATTCCCTAAATTTCTCTAAGATTATAGGAATCACCGAGGGCGGGAGTGGGTCTGACCACAGGTTTCAGTTTGTTGAGCGGAGTCGAAACGAACTACCGACCGCTCCCTTCGACTCCGCTCAGGGAGCTATATCTTGATATTCTTTGATAGTGGCTTAGCTCAATTGATGACACTTGATTACCAACCGAAATCGCTAGGAGTGGGCGTTTGAAGATTGCCCTTGAAAATATCCATAAATCCTACGGGCCGCGTACCGTCGTGAGCCGGGTGAGTCTTTCGGTGGCCCAAGGTGAAGTCGTGGGACTCCTAGGACCCAATGGCGCGGGTAAAACGACCACGTTTTATATCGCCACTGGTTTGGAGCGTCCTAACGAAGGCCGGGTTTGGCTGAACGATTTGGAAATTACGGCCCTGCCGATGCATCGACGGGCTCGCCTGGGGATTGGCTATTTAGCCCAGGAAGCCAGCATTTTCCGCAGTTTGACCGTGCGAGAAAATATTTTGCTGGTGATGGAACAAACCCAGGTTCCTCAGCGAGAATGGGGCGATCGCCTTGATCACCTCCTGCAAGAATTCCGCCTGGAAAAAGTCGCCAACACCCTGGGCATTCGGATTTCTGGGGGCGAACGGCGGCGCACCGAACTGGCCCGCGCCTTAGCCTCGGGCCGCGATGGCCCCAAATTTTTGCTGCTGGATGAGCCGTTTGCGGGGGTGGACCCCATCGCGGTGGCCGAAATTCAGCAAATTATCGCCCAACTCCGCGATCGCCAAATCGGCATTCTGATCACCGATCACAATGTGCGAGAAACCCTCGCTATCACCGATCGCGGCTACATCATGCGCGATGGCCAAATCTTTGCTTCTGGCAGCGCCGAAGAACTTTACAGTGATCCCCTGGTCAGGCAGTACTATCTAGGGGACAATTTCCAACCCTAGCGCCCATGTCCCAATCTCCTCGCCTGCATCTGCCCCGCTTCGGCATCTCCGTGATGGATCGCTACATCCTGACGGAGCTGATTATGCCGTTTTTGTTCGGGGTTGTGGCTTTTTCGTCCATTGGTGTGGCGATCGGTGTGTTGTTTGACTTAGTGCGGCGGATTACCGAGTCGGGATTGCCCTTGGGGATCGCCGCCCAGATCTTTTTCCTCAAGCTGCCTTACTTTGTCAGTTTGGCGCTGCCGCTTTCGATGCTGCTGGCCTGTCTGATGGTGTATGGGCGACTGGCGGGCGATAGTGAACTGATTGCCCTGCGCAGTTGTGGCGTGAGTATTTATCGACTGATTGTGCCAGCGCTGGCGATGAGTTTGGTCCTCACGGGACTCACCTTTGCCTTTAATGAGGCCATCGTGCCTGCGGCCAATCGGCAGGCCAACCAAATTATGGATCGCGCCCTGAACCAGAAGGAACCGTCCTTTCGAGAAAAGGATATTGTTTATCAGGAATTTCGGGATCAGACATTGCCCAATGGCAATCGCGAACGGCTCCTCTCCCGCATGTTCTATGCCCGCCAATTCGACGGCAAAAAAATGAAGGGTCTAACGATCCTAGACTTTTCCCAAACCGGCCTGAATCAAATCATCGTGGCGGAGTCGGCCCTGTGGAACACCGACGAAAAAACCTGGGACTTTCGCAACGGCACCATTTACGTGATTGCGCCGGATGGCTCCTATCGCAACATTGTCCGGTTCGATAATCAGAAATTGCAGTTGCCACGCACGCCGCTAGACATTGCCGAAACTAACCTAGACCCCATGGAGATGAACATTGCTCAGATTCGCGAGTATCTGGCTTTGGTGGGCCAGACTGGGGATGAGAAAACGGTGCGACGGCTGAAACTGCGCATCGATCAGAAAATTGCCTTTCCCTTTGCCTGTCTGATGTTTGGACTAGTGGGGGCGGCCCTCGGCACCCGTCCGCAGCGCACCAGCCGAGCAGCAGGCTTTGGGCTGAGTTTGGTGCTGATTGTTTCCTATCACCTATTTGTGGGCATCTGCGAAGCCTTCTACGGGTTTGGGATTTTGTCCGCGTTTTTTGCCGGCTGGATGCCCGTGCTATTGGGGCTAGTGGCGGGGTTACTGATCCTGTTTGGTCGTCAGTAGCCCGCCACTAGCTCGCTCCTCACTAAGTGATGATCCGAGTGATCTGAATCTGCCTTAGAAATGCCGGATGATTGCTTCGGCGAATTCCGAACACTTCAAGGGTTCCACGGGCGGTTCCATCATCCGGGCCAGGTCGTAGGTAACTTCGCCATTGGCGATCGCCGCCCCTAATTCCCTGCTTAATCAAATCCGCCGCTTCTTGCCAGCCCATATATTCCAGCATCATCACGCCGGATAGAATCACCGAACCGGGATTCACCCGATCCAACCCGGCATGCTTGGGAGCCGTGCCGTGGGTGGCCTCAAACACAGCGCAGGCATCGCCAATATTGGCTCCCGGCCCCATGCCCAGACCGCCGACGATCGCCGCCGCCGCATCCGACAGATAATCCCCATTCAGATTCATCGTCGCCAAAATCGAGTACTCATCGGGCCGGGTTTGAATCTGTTGGAAAATGCTGTCAGCAATGCGATCGTTGACCATAATTTTGGTCTTCCACTGGCCGTTGCCGTGGCTTTCGCCAATCGCCTCCAGCACCGATTTCACCTCCGCACAGATTACGGCCTGCTTCTCCGGCGTCAAATTATCGAAGCCGGGATCGATCTGACGGGCATTATCCTCTAGGGAAAGATCCGGCTTCTTCGCTTGGTTGTCCAGGATCCACGATTCCCGTTCCGTCACACACACATCCCGAAACTCCGTGGTCACCAACTCATAGCCCCAGTCACGAAAGGCCCCTTCCGTGTACTTCATAATGTTGCCCTTGTGGACCAGGGTCACCATTTGCTTCTCCGGCGGTAGCAGCAGGGCGTGTTTCATGGCCCGCCGCACCAACCGCTGCGATCCCTTTTTACTGATGGGTTTAATGCCAATGCCCGCGTCCAGGGGAATTTGCTTTTTGCCGTGTTCCGGCGTCGAAGGAATCAAATCTTCGTTGAGGAATTTGATCAGGCGATCGCCCGCTTCACTGCCCTGCTTCCATTCAATCCCCAGGTAAATATCCTCAGTATTCTCCCGATAGATAATGACATCCAGCTTCTCTGGGGTGCGGTGGGGCGACGGTGTCCCCGCATAGTAGCGACAGGGGCGCACACAGGCATACAGGTCAAAAATTTGCCGCAGCGCCACGTTCAAGGAGCGGATACCGCCGCCAATCGGCGTCGTCAGCGGCCCTTTAATCGCCACACCATACTCGCGGATGGCCGTTAAAGAATCCTCCGGCAGATATTGGTAGGTGCCATAGAGATCACAGGCTTCATCGCCGACATAAATTTTGAACCAGGTAATCTGCCGGGTGCCGCCATAGGCTTTTTCTACTGCCGCATCAAAAACGCGCTGTGCCGCTGGCCACAGGTCAATGCCCGTGCCATCCCCCCGGATAAACGGAATGATCGGATTGGGCGGGACAATGGGCTCGCCGTTCTGAAAGGTGATTTTTTCACCGGTAGTCGGGGGTGTGATTTTTTCGTAGGTCATGTCAAGCGTGCTCCGATGGTAGTCAATCACAGGGGGTCAATCGCAGCTAGAATATCGCAGTTTCTGCCCCCCGATGTACTCTATCGCTACAGTCGCCACGATCTTTTAGAAAAAACTCGCATAGAAATCTCTGGAAAAGTTTTAAACCAGATTCAACAGTAAAGGGTTCCGGTGAGCCACAGAACCCTAGAATGATAGGGACAGAGGCAAATTTTTCCCTCTCAGGCCGGCAATTCACGGGTATACCCTCCAGATGGAAAGAATTCTCATTGTGGATGATGATGGTACCTTGCGCATGGCACTCAGCCGCTACCTGGAGAAGCGTGGCTATGATGTGCAAAGTGCAGCATCGGGAACCGAGGCATTGACTGCTTTTGAGCAGGACCCTCCAGATTTGGTGGTTTCCGACGTGATGATGCCAGAAATGGATGGCTTCGAGTTTTGTCGCCGTCTACGGGCGAGTCGCTCTGGACAATTGGTCCCGTTTATTTTTCTATCCAGTAAAGGTGAGGTGGAGGATCGGGTGCATGGGCATGCGATTGGGGCCGACGATTACGTGGCCAAGCCGTTTGAACCCCGAGAACTGCTGGCTAAAATTGAAGCCCAACTGGAGCGATCGCGGCGTATCCACCGGGAAATTGTCCGGTTAATTCAAACCACTACGGCGGCGGCCAAAGCTCCCCATCCCGCCCCCGCCCCGTTGCCGCTCACCCCTGCCGAAGAAAAAGTGTTCTGGGAGGTGATTCAGGGCTACACCAACAAGCAAATCGGCGATCGCCTATTTGTCAGCCCTCGCACGGTCCAAACCCACCTGAGCAATATTCTCAGCAAGCTCAGCTTGGAAAATCGCGCTCAGCTCGTCCGCTTTGCGTTTGAGGGAGGACATAAACCGCCAACCGATTCCGGTCGCGCTGAGGGGCGAGGATAGACCCTCAGATTACCACCCCCTGCACGATGTCGCCCTTCTTCCCTGTACTGTTGCCTTTATGCCCGACGGAATTTACACTCTCGCCGACTTGCAAACTGCGATCGCCACCGCTCCCGACCATTGGCGGCCCTTGGTTTTTACCAATGGGTGTTTTGACCTACTCCACGCGGGTCATGTACGGTATTTAAAGGCCGCTAGAAATTTGGGGCGATCGCTGGTGGTGGGCTTGAATAGCGATTGTTCGGTCCAGGCGATCAAACCGCAGGCCCCAGGGTTGCCACTCCGACCCATTGTGCCGGACGGACAACGGGCGGAAGTGTTAGCCGCCCTGAGATCTGTCGATGGAGTCGTAATGTTTGATCAACCGACAGCTAGCCATTTGGTGGCAGCGCTCCAGCCTGATATTTACGCCAAAGGCGGTGATTATCAGATTGATACGCTGCCCGAAGCGCCCCTCGTGCAAGCCTATGGCGGGAAAATTGCCCTGATTCAGATTGAAGTGCCCAGTTCTACTAGTGCAATCATCGCCCGCATCCTGAACCCTCCGTCTCTGGGCCACGATTAACCTAAATGATCTCAGTCTTTGTCTCCCGCCTTTGTCTTCCGCCTTTTCAGGTGATTCCATCAGCCGACGATTTTTAATTTTCTGAATAATGAATACTTTACAGCCAGAAATGAGCAGTTCTACCACTCCCCTACCGCCCACCCCTAGTGCGGAAACGGTTGATGCCGCAACAGCTCTGTATCTCAAACTCCAGGCGGCTTCAGAGAAGACCCAATTGGCAGTGGTGCAGGACCTATCTGAGGCTGGAGACGCGGGGCGGATTGCCCTCATGCAGTATTTACTGGAGCATAAAGGCCACCTGCTGGAGCCAGATCCGGCGATCGCCCTGCCAAAGGAAGTCTCCAGAATTGTGGCGGGCAAAGCCTACCAAATGCTCTTCCACTCACCGGATCCGCAAGCTGTGGAATTTTTGACCACCCACTTCCCCCGGGGCGTAGTGCCGCTGCGATCGGCTGTGGGCGTGGATTATTCCCGACTCCAGGAACTCCTGGTCAAACGGGAATTTCAACAGGCGGACAAGCTCAATAACGAAAAACTCTGCGAATTGGCCGGGGCGATCGCCGTGCAGCGCAAATGGATCTACTTCACCGATGTGGATCGCTTTCCCGTGACCGACCTACAGACGATGAACGCCCTGTGGCTGGCCTACTCCGAGGGGAAGTTCGGCTACTCCGTTCAGAGAGAAATATGGCTGGGTACCAACAAAAATTGGGAAAAATTTTGGGCCAAAATTAACTGGAAGCACGGTAACGTTTGGACCCGCTATCCCCAGGAGTTTACGTGGGATCTGTCGGCTCCTCGGGGGCATTTACCCTTGTCAAATCAACTGCGAGGGGTACGGGTCATTACGGCACTGTTCGCCCATCCGGCCTGGATCAAGCAGTCCTGACAGACTTGGCCATTTGCTGGCCATTTGAGATTCGCCGCAGTACTTTGAGAATTCTGCCGCAATCATTTGCCAGTTATACGGCGGTAACTCTAGTTATTTGACGGTGACCCCAGTTATTTGACTGTAACTCTGGAGTGCCGGTAGCGCTGTAGTGCTACTGGACAGCAGTGCTATTGGACACAGGTATTTCCCTCCAAAGTTGTCTTTCCTAGAACCCATCTCACAGAAACACCCAGCAGATAAGGATCCTGCTTCTCCGTAATCCTTCTCATAGAAGGAAAAAAGCGTGCGGAAATTCAGTAGTCCTCCGGACTTGGCGGGCGTTCCAAGCCTCTAAACCCAGGGCATGCTTTGTATAGTTTAAAGCCCTGATAAACCGCAGGGACTATGGATAATGCACGGGGGATACGGGGCGGCATGATAAATCCTGACAATAGGCTATTTTGCCGATTAGACGGCTTGTCCACGACAATACGTGAGCAACAGCGATCGCAATCTATGCGAGATCTGGGCCTGCTTGAATCGGACAGTATTCCAGCCTTTGAGGAAGCCACCCAAGTGGCAACTCACTTTCTGGACATCCCGATCGGTCTTTTGGGGCTGATGACGGAGCACGAGCAAAAATTAAAATCGGCGGTGGGCTTATCCCGCCTCGGACCCATGAGCCCATTGGCCACAGCGCGCCAATTGCCACGGTTAGAGTCCTTTTGCACCCATGTGGTGGACAGCCATCAAATCTTGGTGGTGCCAGATACCTTTAGCCATCCTGCATTTGAGACCAGTGTCCTCACCCATCAGTACGGCATCCGTGCCTACCTCGGTGTCCCCATGATCGCCTCTAATGGATGCTGTGTCGGCACGTTGGCAGTTATGGACCAAAAACCGCGTGAGTTTACTGCCCGAGATGTGGAGTTTTTGCAATTGACTGCCCGCTGGAGCATGAGCGAATTTGAGCGTCAACACGCCAGTAAGTCTGTACCCAGCTCCTCGTCAGTGCCGTCGGTTGTTGCCCCCGCAGATCCCTGTTCCCTTCCCCTTGCCCATCAGATCAAGCTGGAACTGCTAGCACAACTGACGCAGGAACTCCGCACGCCCTTGACTTCTGTCATGGGCATGGCGAGTGTGCTGATGCGAGAAATTTATGGGCCTTTGACGGGCAAGCAAAAGGAGTATCTAGACATCATTCACAACAGTGGGCAATATTTATTGTCACTGGTCAATGAAATTCTGGAACTGGCTGCCCTGAAGGAGAGTAATGACTACGAGTTGCAGCTCACTTCGGTTGATATTGAAATGCTGAGCCAGCAGGCTATCAGTTCCCTGGAATTGGCCGCCAACCGTCGCGATCAAAAGATTCGTCTATCCGTGGAGCCGGGGCATCGCATTTGGTTGCTGGATCGGGAAAAAGTTCGGCAAATGCTGTACCACCTGATTTTTAGTGTGATTCAGTCCTCCAATTCGGGGAGTACGGTGCGGCTGCACATTTCGCGGAAGAATCGGAATTTGAACATTGCCGCGTGGGTGTCCCATCCCTGGTTAGGGGAGGGATTATCCTACACATCTTGCCATCTCCAAGCCTCTCTGATGGCTGCCAGTGCGAATCATTCTGACTCGGAGTGGGATGACACCTATTCGCTGGGTGAGGCTGTTCAGGGCGGGGCGAGATCTCTGGATGGAGACGTGGCCCAGGCGGGCGATCGCTTAGTCCCCTCGGAAAAATCCCTAGGCTTACAGGAGAAAACCTGTAGCGATTTAGGGTTGCTGCTCTGCCAACAATTGGCTGAGGTGCACGGCGGTCAATTGACGATTCAAAATGCTTCAGAGGCAGGCTATCGCTATGTTGTGGTGTTGCCCCGATTAACTGGAAGCAGCCAGCCCGGAGGCGGCCAGTCTGGAGAGGAGCAGGTTTCCCTCCTTGCTGGAAAATCTGCTCCCTAATGAATGGTGACGCAAATAGATGTGACGCATTGAATGAGGCTTGACCCCATGCCTAGGGGTGCCTCGATGAGACGGGACTCAATTGCTGGGGGGCAGGTGAATCAGAATTAATCTGGATTGACCCGGTTGATCCGGATTGGTAACCGATCTGCGTGATTTCAAGGGGGTAGCGTGATTTCAGCGATCTTGGCTGGGGCAATTCTAAGTTCCAGCCGTGTGGTCTAAATGTTGTATGGATTGGTCTGGGGGATTGGCCTATATATTGGACTATATTATGAGTACGAGTTAGTACAAACGTCTGATTTTTCCCTATGGTTCAATATACGCTGCCACAAAGTCCCGAAGTAATCCTGACCGTCCCCGGCAAGGATTCGGCCAAAGCCCGTGAAAAGGCAATGGATGAGCTAATGGACATGATGGATGCCGGAAGCCTGTCCACCGATTTGGCCGATGGCTTTGGGCCGCAAAATTTTATAGAGGTGAAGGAACAGCCCTCTCTAGTGACAGAGGCCGAAGACTCGATTACTCAAGCCGTCCAGGTTCTAAGCAATTTAGCGACGTTGAAGTTGAAGGCGCAGGAGTCGCGCGCAGAGGCGATGCATGTACGGGCTCAGCTCGATGTTTTATTCGTGGATGAAGTTGTGAGTGAGGCGGATGTGGCGGCGCTGAAGGAGGGTTTTAAAGTCCTGAAGAGTTATGCCCAGACGAATTTACGCTATCGAGAGGCAAGAACCCAAGCGGAACAGGCTCGGGCAATTTTGGATCGGGCGTTGCGATCACCTGAAGGAAAAGCCTCCGAAACGGACCCAAAATCTGGTAAGAAGGGATGAGGAACGTGACACTTGATGAGAGCAGGCGTAACCTGCTGAAGCTCTTGGGTCTGCTCTTTCCCACTGTTCTGTACCTAAGCGTCTACCCCATGTTCAAATTTTCCGGAACTCGCCCCACCAATATTGGCGTTAAAGATTTGAAGCTAACCCCCTGCCCCGGTTCGCCTAACTGTGTGTGCACAACGGATACGGATGCCGAGCATGGGATTGCTCCCCTGACCTACAGTTTTAGTCGCGATGCCGCGATGGCAGCCCTGAAAGGAGTCATTCAAGGGATGGAGCGCACGGCGATTGTTGTGGAAAGTGCTGATTATCTCCATGCAGAGTTTACGAGCAGGCTGATGGGTTACGTTGATGATGTGGAGTTTTACTTTAGCCCCCAGGGGCAGGAAATTCAGGTGCGATCGGCCTCGCGGCTGGGCAAATCCGATTTGGGCGTGAATCGCAAGCGGGTGGAGGAAATTCGCCAAAAATTTGCAGCGATGAGTGTTTAATGTCAGACCACAGGGCGGATGACGGTTTTTACGGACTGCTGGCTATACCAACTGTGCACTGCCAACCGATTTACTTCTAACCAGGGTAAATTGTGCTGACGGGCAATGCTGGCACAGTCTTCGTATTCGGGTTGGACGTTGAGTGGCACGGGGTTTCCCTCTGCCCATGCGACTTTGACGCGGATAGGTCCGTAGGGGCTTGGGACAGATTGAATTTCGCGGCGGAGGATTTGGCGCTGTTGGTGCGATCGCCGAATGCCCAGGGTGGTCGTTTCCCGAAACATCACCGCCTCACAGGCGTCTACGGCGTTGGGTGCACACAGCACACTCAGTAGCACTCCCGGACGCGATTTCTTCATGGCAATGCCTTGAGTAAACACATCCACGGCTCCCACGGCAAACAGCGCATCAAAGATATAGCCGATCGCTTGGGGATTCAAATCGTCGATTTGGGTTTCTAGCAACACGATTTGATCGCTGTAGGGGCTGGTAGGCTGGCTGGCTGGCTTTGCCAGTGGTCCGCTGCTGGGGAAGGACACGCTAGGACTGGCTGACTCTATGGCTTGGTGCAGCACGGGCGCTGCTGTGGGCGTTTCTGCGGGTGCTTCACCGAGCCACAGGCGCAGAATATTGGGGAGCGCTAGATTAATCGAGCCTGCTCCCAGGCCAACCTTGTGTAGGGTCATGGTTGGGGGTGGGCCAAAGCGGATGGCTAGGGTGGTGGCGATCGCGGCTCCGGTGGGGGTGACCAATTCGCGATCGATGCCATTGCTGTAAATTGGAATTTGGCGCATGGCCCACAGTTGCAGCACAGCGGGTGCTGGAACCGGCAAGCGACCATGGGCTGCTCGAATGCTGCCGCCACCAGTGGGTAGCGGAGAGCAGTGCAAGACGTCAATATTCAGCCAATCCAGCCCCAGGCAAGTGCCGACGATATTGACAATCGCGTCTGTTGCGCCCACCTCATGGAAATGCACCTGCTCGGGTGGAATGCCATGTACCGCCCCCTCTGCGGCTGCCAACTTGCGAAAGATGGTAAGGCTCCAAGCGGCGGCTCGGGGGGGTAATCCCGCCGCTTGGATTAGGGCTTCAATTTCGGGGAGGTGGCGGGTACCGTGATGGGGGCTGTGGGGGCTGTGACGGTGATGAGCTGGTGCCTGATCAGCCTCACTTGGACTGGCATGAGCATGGGCATGGGCGTTGGTATGAGCATGGGCATGAGCGTGGGCATGCCCATGAGCAGTAGTGTGGTCAGAGGAGGCAAGTAGGTCACTATCATGGTGATGGTCGCTAGGGTGATGATTGCTAGGGTGATGATTGCTAGGGTGATGCTTATTCGCTAGGTCTGACTTTAGATCGACGTGCACCTGAGTGGCCCGCTGACCATTGCGCTGTACTGACTCGGCCCAGAGATGATATTCCTCGGCAATGCCTAATTTTGCGAGGCCCGCGATCAGGTAGTCTAGAGGAACCCCAACATCTACAAGTGCCCCCAGGCACATATCCCCGGCAATTCCAGTCGGACACTCCAAATAGGCAATTTTGATCATCGGTGCAGGGTGACAGGTAAAGATGCAGTGTCAAAAGATGCGGGCTAGATTGCCCCTTGCATCCTAGCGCTTTCGTGTATGCTCACATCCTTTTACCACTAAGTTTTTGCTGAGTATTTCCCGCGTACTCTTGGGCTTACTCTGGGGCTGGCGTTTCCTTTCCGGAGCTGGCTGTGGGGTTTCGCGCGAATTTTACAACTTGATTAACAAACCCGATTGAGTCGCTTTTTAACCTTTTTAACAAAAATATCTGTATTGATCTATGGCAACTTTATACACACTGCATCCCGATACGCCCCAAGCGCGCACCATTGAAATGATTCGGGATGCCTTGCGCGGCGGCGCTGTGATGCTGTACCCGACCGATACGGTGTATGCGATCGGGTGTGACTTGGAGTCTAAAAGCGCAATTCAGCGCGTTCGGCAAATTAAACAACTTTCCAATGACAAACCCCTAACTTTCCTTTGTCCTTCCCTGTCGAATATTTCGCACTATGCAGCAGTCAGCGACTCGGCGTATCGGATTATGCGACGGCTCATTCCGGGTCCGTATACGTTTTTGTTGCCTGCGACTAAGCTGGTGCCCAAGCTGGTCATGAGTCCTAAGCGGCGGACCACTGGAATTCGGGTGCCAGACCATGCCATTTGCCAAGCCTTGTTGGCAGCGTTGGGGAATCCGATTATTTCAACGTCGGCGTATAAAATCGGAGAGGAGGGGGGGAAAGGGGCCAAGGGGGGCCAGTTTCAGGAATCTCGTTTTGAATTATTTGATTCCCTAGACAAGCTCGTGGATGTGATTTTGGATGGCAAGACGGATCCAGGGCATGAAGGATCGACAATTTTAGACCTGACTGAGGAAACGCCGGTGATCGTTCGGCGCGGACTGGGCTGGGAGTCTGTGGTGGAATGGGCCGGAGATGATCGGAAGGGATGAGGCCCCGGCGATGGGAGGGGAGCTGATTAGATGAGGAAAAGAGCAAGGAAAAAGAAAGTTGGTAAAGGATGTATAAAGTTTCCGGCCCGGGGTGCACTCTATGAGTAGGGGTTCGTCATACCGTATAGCCAGATGAAAAACCGTCCACTCTAGGCTGATCATTTCACGGGCAATCGCTACCCGCGAAATTAAACTAATCACATTAGCTTTCAAGCCTAGGACTGTGTTTGAGTGGTGAGGTCAACACTGGTACTGCGATCGCCCATTTAGGAAAGTGACACATGCGCCTCAAAACCTCCCGGAACACGCCGAGTTTACCCTGTAGCTCCCCATGTGCCAGTTAACCCAGCTTCAATGTGACAGTTAATGGCCTCTACCGTAAATCTGCGTGCGCTACCGACCTATGAACTTTGAAACTTCTTTCCACACCGTTCTTGAGTCCAGCCCCTCTCTGACCAGCCCCTCTCTGGCCAGCCCCTCTCTGACCGGTCCATCCCTGGGCAATCAGGCTCTGGTCAACCCGGCTCAAGGCATTTCGGGTTTCACCTTTGAAGCCGCTGACCAAGACGCTGCCGAACTACTCAATATCCTGGATTTAGTCCGAATTATTGCGACGGAGTTACGGTCCGAAATTGCCAAGCCCAGCGGCAATATCGATCAGCTAGCCCACCGCATTGCGGCGGAAGTCGATCGCATCTGCCACCGCAGTGGCCGCATTCAAGCCTCTGAAGAAAGCCGCTCCTGGCAGTTGTCCCTGGCCCGTCATCGCCTGCAAAAGTGCCTGACCTATTACAAGCACGGTTCCAAGCGCGGACGGGTAGAACTGCACAGCACCTTGGGTTCCATGGTGTATCGCCATGTGGCTCCGACACGCTTGCAGTTAGGGTTTCAGGCCCGCTACAGCATGATCGAGGATTTCTTGCAGGGGTTCTATACCGAGTCGCTCAAGGCATTTCGGCGAGAGAATGAACTGCCGGAAAACTTTCAGCCGAAGTCGCGACTGGAATTGGCAGAATACATGGCCTTTACCGAGCAGTACGCCAAGCGGCGCATCACTTTACCCGGTGGCAATAGTCAGCAGTTGGTGGTGCTGCGGGCACAGCGGTTTGGCCAGCGCCAGCCCCAGGAAGTCTCGGTGGATATTGAGCAAGCCCTGGGCGGTGGGGGCAAAGGTGAGGAGGCCGAGGCCCATAATCGTAGTCCCATTGCCCAGCAGTTGCGGGAGCGCACGGTGTCGGACTCAGTGGATTTGTCGGAGGCGGTGCTGCGCGATCGCGTCCTGTCGCAACTGGTGGATTACCTTAAATCCCAGGATCAGCAGCAGTGTATCGACTACCTTTGTCTGAAGATGCAGGATCTGTCTGCGCCGGAAATTGACGAAGTGCTGGGTTTAACACCCCGAGAACGGGACTATTTGCAGCAGCGGTTCAAGTACCATGTCGAAAAGTTCACCCTCTCCAACAACTGGAAACTGGTGCATCAATGGTTAGGGGCAGATATTGACCAAAATCTGGGCTTATCCCTACAGGAGTGGCAGAGTTTTCTGGATCAGTTGACCCCGGAACAGCGCCACATTTTGGAACTGAAGCGATCGCAAACCCCCGATCCCGAGATTCTGCAAGCGATCAAGTGCACGCCCAAGCAGCTCCAAAAACGGTGGGAGCGTATGTTGGCCCTGGCACGGCAAACCCGCAACCAAAACTAACGGAACTAGGCGCGATCGCGCCGCCATGCCGTTCGGGTCATGGCACAGGTTTATGACATTACATAAGTTTGGTCCGCTACGCAGAGTGGTAGTTGGGGATGAGCGGTTGCTCATCCCTTTTTTTTGAAACGATCGGGTCGAAAACAATGTTAAGTTCCCTAACTAAATCTGCCAATAGGTCGTATTCTCTATAGGGATTGACTTCAACCCCCCTAGAGGACGTTCCTACATTCGAGGTTTTGCCAATGATTGATGCAGTAGACACCCTGATCGAGTCGATTGAAGCGCGGGAGATTCTAGATTCCCGGGGGCGACCCACGATTGAAGCCGAAGTCATGCTAATAAATGGGGCCTATGGACTGGCACAGGTGCCTAGCGGGGCCTCCACAGGAACGTTTGAAGCCCATGAGTTGCGGGATGGGGATGCTTCCCGATACGGTGGTAAAGGGGTACAGCAAGCCGTCCAGAATGTCCGAGATATCTGGCACCGGAACTGATCGGCATGGATGCCGTGAATCAGGAAGCGCTTGATTGCGCCATGATTGCGATCGATGGCTCTGCCAATAAATCGAAGGTCGGGGCCAATGCCATTTTGGGCGTTTCCCTGGCCACGGCTAAGGCCGCCGCCGCCAGTTTAGGACTGCCCCTCTACCGCTATCTCGGCGGCCCCTTGGCTAACCTGCTGCCCGTTCCCATGATGAATGTGATCAATGGTGGTTCCCACGCGGACAACAACATTGATTTTCAGGAATTCATGATTATGCCGGTGGGCGCGCCGACCTTTAAGGAAGCCCTGCGCTGGGGCGCGGAAGTGTTTGCCTGTCTGAGCAGTGTCCTGCACGACAAGGGCTTGCTGACCGGGGTGGGCGATGAAGGCGGCTTTGCCCCTAATTTGGGTTCTAATCAGGAAGCGCTGGATTTGCTGATGCTGGCGATCGCCAAAGCGGGCTATACACCGGGTGAGCAAATTGCCCTGGCTCTGGATGTCGCCTCTAGCGAATTCTACAAAGACGGCAACTATATCTATGACGGCGTGGCCCATTCTGCCGTGGAATTAATTGATTACCTAGAGAAATTAGTCGGGCAATATCCCATTGTTTCGATTGAAGACGGGTTGCAAGAAGAGGATTGGCAGCATTGGCAGTTGTTAACAGCACGGTTGGGCGATCGCGTCCAACTGGTGGGCGACGATTTGTTCGTGACCAATCCCACTCGCTTGAAAACGGGGATCGATCAAAAGGCCGCCAATTCCATTCTGATCAAGCTGAATCAGATTGGCTCCCTCACGGAAACATTGCAGGCGATCGACCTAGCCACCCGGAACTCCTTCCGCTCCGTCATCAGCCACCGCTCCGGCGAAACCGAAGACACGACCATTGCGGACCTGGCAGTGGCCACCCGCGCGGGTCAGATCAAAACGGGTTCGCTCTGCCGCAGCGAGCGCGTCGCCAAGTATAACCGTCTGCTCCGCATTGAAGATGAACTCGGTGCTCAGGCCATTTACGCAGGCACCGTGGGGATGGGACCTCGGTAGTTTCTTTTACGTCGGGTCTGTTTTACGTCGGGTCTATATTAAAGTCACCTTAAAACCACCCTGGATCTACAGCCGTTGCCCTACAGCGTCTGGGATGTCCGGGGTGATTTTGTTTTGGGCAGCCAGCGCTGACTCCGCTTGCCCTCAGTTTCACAAATAATTTGAACTGATCGACCGAAAAATTAGCTCAGCCAAATAACTCAGCCAAATGAGAAATAACTCAGCCAAATAGCGTAAATTAAATTTGTTAATGAGTAAACTACCCTGATTAGACCGCTATGGGTCCGTCTATGGCACATATCCCGTAAGGCTTTGTGCGATCTTCTCAACACCTGTGACGATCATTCTTTCACTGTAGACTATACCTGAAAGTTGGAAAAGTTGGTATCTTACGAAAGAGGTGCTAATTATAACGCTAAGAAAATTAAGGTTACTAGACCGATTTAATACCCAGCAATCAGATTTCAACCCGTATTGACCAGTACTGTCCAATCCTGCCCTGAGGCATTATTCTATACATCGACTCGATAAACGCTCCCCATTAGATCACGCTTCAATTACAACACTTGAGTCCCTATCCCTATCCATTTTTGCCCTGACGCGCTCTGTGCTTTTAGGAAACCATTGACGCCAATCCAGAATGTCGTCTTTCGGCCAACCTTGAATACGCTCCTCCGGGGTTGCCGCGGCTGGGCTAGTCTGTTTTCTCAAAGCGGTCGTCGTGACCAGGCCGTTTCTGATTTCCGAGTTCCTATTTTCTCTTTCGGAGAATTTATGGGGCTGCCGTTTGGCTATATTCGTGGTTGAGACAGAAAGATGATTTCTGAAAATACCGCTGCCTTGGAGACCACTTCCGTCAGTGGTACTCAAGATGCGTTTGTCTTGGCGATGCAATCCTCCGAATTGAGGGGCAATCCTCGGGTGGAGTTTCAAATTACTGCGGCCAATCCTGCCTATCGGCAGTGGCTAGCCCATGCCTCGGCATGGAATTGGTTGATGTGGCTCCACGATTTTATGCCGTGGACCTTTGTTGAACTGGTCTTGGGCCATGCCCACCAGTGTATTGGGCAGCAGCGTCTCGTTGCCTTTGAAGCCATGCTGGAACTAGAACAACATCCCCTCATTCTCCGGACCATTCTCGTGCCGATTGTAGAAAAGGGGCAGGTGGTGCGGGTGATTGGGCTGTGCCAAGATACTGCCGAGATCCAGCAGACCCAGCAGGAGGTGCATTTATGGCGATCGACGGCGCTGGAAATTGCCGGTGCCCCTGATTTTCAGACGGCCCTTAGTCGCGTGATGCGTCAAATTTGTCTGGCCACGGGCTGGGTCTTTGCCGAAGCCTGGGTGCTGAATCCTGCGGGTACGCACTTGGTCTGTAGTGAAGCGTGGTATGCCCAATCGGACTATAGCCCTGTGGATGGGGACTATACCTTTTCTGCTCCCTACTATATGCCCTTTCGAGAAGCGAGTCGGAATATCAGGTTTGCTCCTGGTGAAGATTTGCCGGGAAAGGTTTGGGTGAGTCGGCAGCCCGAATGGGTCACCAATGTTTTTCGGACGGCTGTGCCCGGATCGCGCTGGTTGGCTGGAATAGCGGCGGGGCTGGAAACGGGATTGGCGGTGCCGATTCTGGTGCAGGGGGAAGTTGCAGCAGTCATGATTTTTTTCATGCGCCAAGTTTGTCTACAGGATGCGCGCTTGGTGGGGGTGATTACCGCGATCGCCGCCCAACTGTCTCCCCTCCTGCACCTCAAACAAACGGCAGAGGCGCTGCACCGGGCGGAACAAAAATACCGCGACATGTTTGAAAGTGCGATTGAAGGCATTTTTCAGACCACACCCTCGGGACAGTACATTACCGCCAATTCCATGCTGGCCAAAATCCTGGGTTATGATTCGGCCTCGGAGTTGATCGCCATGGTGACGAATATTCGGCAACTGTACGTTGATCCGGATCGCCGGGATGCTTTTGTGGCTCTATTCCAGGATCGGGATACCCTGACCCATTTTGAATCGCAGGTTTATCGCAAAGATGGCAGTTTGATCTGGATTACCGAAAATGCGCAGGTGCGGCGCGATGCCACGGGCCAAATTCTGCGGTTTGAGGGCAGTGTGGAGGACATTACTGCGCGCCGCCATGCGGATGCAACTCTGCGCCATCAGGCGTTTCACGATTCATTGACGGGTCTGCCCAACCGGATGTTGTTTAACGATCGCCTGCAATTGGCGATCGCCAACGCCCATCGCAATAGCCAGCCCTTGGCCGTGATGTTTCTCGATCTGGATCGGTTTAAAAATATCAATGACACTCTGGGCCATGCGATCGGCGATCTGCTCCTGCAAACCGTTGCCCAGCGGGTGGCCGCCTGTCTCCGAGAAAGTGACACCATTTCCCGGTGGGGTGGCGACGAATTTACGGTGATCCTGCCGCAAATCACGGGGCCAGAGGATGCCACCAAAGCGGCCCAGCGCATTCTGGAGTCCCTACGGCCTGCCTTTCACCTGGACAGCAACGAACTCTATATCAGCGGCAGTATGGGCATTGCCCTCTATCCTCGCCATGGCGAGGATGCCCAAACCTTGTTGAAGCATGCCGATGCGGCGCTCTACCATGTCAAAGAGCAGGGCCGCAATGCCTACCAGGTCTATACTCCCGAACTTAGCTCTAAGGCGACGGAGCGGTTGCTGTTGGAAAGCAATCTGCACCACGCCCTCGCCCGGGGTGAGTTGGTGATTTTCTACCAGCCCCAGGTCAATATTTCCACCTGGGAGGTGACTGCGATGGAGGCGTTGGTGCGCTGGCAGCATCCCAGTTTGGGGACGATCGCCCCCAATGTGTTTATTCCACTGGCTGAGGAGGCGGGGTTAATTGGGGCGATCGATGAATGGGTGATTCGCACAGCCTGTGCCCAGTACAAATCCTGGCAGACCCTTGGCACCGCCCCCCATCGCCTGGTGGTTAACCTGTCGGCCCGTCGCTTCCAGCAGCCCCAGTTGGTCCCCACCATTGCCCGAATTCTGGCCGATGTGGCCGTGGCTCCCCAGTGCCTGGAAATCGAAATTACCGAAACCACTGCCATGCAAAATGTGGACTTCACCACGGCGATGCTCCATGACTTGCATGAAATGGGCGTTCACATTTCCTTAGACGACTTTGGCACGGGCTATTCTTCCCTCAGCTACCTGAAGAAGTTTCCTCTCCATACGATCAAAATTGACCAGTCGTTTGTTCAAGAGCTGCCCCTGAATTCCAATGATGTGGCGATCGCCCGTTCCGTCATTGCCCTAGGCCAAGGCTTAAACCTGAATGTCGTGGCCGAAGGGGTCGAAACCATCGAACAACTGGAATGCCTGCAATCCCTCCACTGTGACGGCATGCAAGGCTACCTGTTCAGCGAGGCGGTGCCGCCGGAGGCCGCTACTCAATTTTTGCGAACCCACGGTCGCGCCTTGTCCATCAGCCGCGCTGATCTTCCGTAGTTGATCGGGCGGAGTTGATCTTCTGTAGTTGATCGGGTGGAGTCAGTTCGGGTTCTGGCCGATCCTGGGCCAGAACCCGGTACTGCACGCTGGCAGGATTTTGACGGCAAGATTTTGAGGGCATGGCCGCTTCGGCCAGACTTCTGGGATGAACGATGGCTGCGGCTAGATTTAGAATTGCTAGATGCGCCAATCAATTCAGCGTTAAATGATTACTATCCCTGATAGGAGTTTCCACCCGTGATCGCGTCCATTAACCGTTACGAACCGCAAACCCAGGCGATCGCCCAGCAGCTCCTGTCGGCTACTCGCGAAAGCCGTTCGTTCTTTGCTCAAATGCGGGATCAAATGCGCTGGGACGACAAGCTTTTAGACTGGACCATGAGCAATCCCGGCTTGCGGGTTCAGCTTTTTCGCTTCATTGACTGTCTGCCCGCGCTGCAAAGCAAAGCCGAAATTGCCCGCCATCTTCAGGAATATCTGGGCGATGCCTCCGTGGAACTGCCCACCACCCTCAAAGGCATGCTGAATTTTGCCAGCCCCGATTCCGTGCCGGGTCAAATCGCCGCCACCACCATCGGCACCGCCGTGGAAACCTTGGCCCATAAATACATCTCCGGCGAAAGTATTCAGCAAGTGATTAAAACCATCGAGCGGTTGCGCAAAGACCGGATGGGTTTCACGGTGGATCTCCTGGGCGAAGCCGTGATTACCGAAGCCGAGGCTGCCTCCTACTTCGATCGCTACATCGAACTCATGGAGCAACTCACCACCGCCGCGCAGAAATGGTCCCCGGACCCTCAAATCGACACCGCCGATGGCGAGACGCTGCCCAGAGTCCAGGTGTCCGTCAAACTCACGGCCTTCTATTCCCAGTTTGATCCCCTGGATGCGGTGGGGAGCGAGGCCAAGGTCAGCGATCGCATCCGTCACTTGCTGCGCCGTGCCCAGGACATGGGGGCCGCTGTCCACTTCGACATGGAGCAATACACCTACAAGTCTCTAACGCTGGCAATCCTCAAGCGCATTCTGCTGGAAGACGAGTTCCGGCAGCGCACCGATGTCGGCATGACCCTGCAAGCCTATCTGCGGGATAGCGAACAGGATTTGCGAGATCTGATCGCCTGGGCCAAGCAGCGGGGCACGCCCGTGACGATTCGGTTGGTTAAGGGTGCGTACTGGGATCAAGAAACCATCAAAGCGGCCCAGAAGGATTGGCCCCAGCCGGTTTATAACGATAAGGCATCCACCGATGCCAACTTTGAGACGATGACCCGACTGCTGCTGGAAAGTCACGAATACCTCTACGCCGCGATTGGCAGTCATAACGTGCGATCGCAGGCCCACGCCATTGCCATCGCGGAAGAACTCCAGATTCCCCGGCGGCGCTTTGAGCTACAAGTCCTGTATGGCATGGCGGATAAGTTGGGGAAAGCGATCGTGGAAAAGGGCTACCGCACTCGCGTCTACTGCCCCTATGGTGAACTGATTCCCGGCATGTCCTATCTGATCCGGCGACTGTTGGAAAATACAGCCAACAGTTCCTTCCTCCGCCAAAACCTAGAGGAGCGTCCGATTGCAGAACTGCTCGCGGCACCCATCCCTGCCGTGGCTGCTGTTGCCAAATCCGAAGCCCCATTCCACAATGCTCCCGATGAGGATTATGCGGACACGGCTCAGCGCGATCGCGCCCTCGCCGCCCTGACTGCCGTCCGCCAGCAGTTCGGTAAAACCTATTTGCCTTGGGTGAATGGAAAATTCCTCGATACCCAGGAGCGGATGCCTTCCCTGAATCCATCCCACTTCAGCGAAAAGATTGGCGATGTCGGTCTGATCAGCGTGGACCAGGCAGAACAGGCGATGCAAGCGGCTAAGGCAGCCCTGCCTGCATGGCGCAAAACGCCTGCAAAAGATCGCGCCGCCATCCTGTATAAAGCCGCCGACTTGATGGAGCAGCGCCGGGAGGAACTAGCCGCCTGGGTCTGTTTGGAAGTGGGCAAGCCTTTGAATGAAGTGAATGGGGAAGTGTCCGAGGCGATCGACTTCTGTCGCTACTACGCTGCCGAAATGGAGCGCCTCGATCGCGGCGTGGACTACGACTTTCCCGGCGAAACCAACCACTACCGCTACCAACCCCGAGGCATTGTCGTGGTCATTGCCCCCTGGAACTTTCCCCTGGCGATTCCCGTGGGCATGACCGTCGCTGCCCTCGTCGCGGGTAACTGCACCTTGTTGAAACCAGCAGAAACCTCCAGCATCATCACCGCCAAATTCACCGAAATTTTGGTGGAAGCGGGGATCCCTGCCGGGGTATTTCAACATGTTCCTGGCCATGGCTCCAGCGTGGGCGCTTACCTAGTGCAGCACCCCGATGTCCACATGATCACCTTCACCGGCTCTCAAGAAGTGGGCTGCAAAATCTATGCGGCTGCGGCGACGCTGCAACCGGGCCAAAAGCACCTGAAGCGCGTGGTGGCCGAAATGGGCGGCAAAAACGCCATCATCGTCGATGAAAGTGCCGATCTGGATCAAGCCGTTCAGGGCGTGGTCCATTCGGCCTTTGGCTACAGTGGTCAAAAATGCTCTGCCTGCTCCCGAGTCATCGTCCTCGCCCCCATCTACGACACCTTTTTGCGCCGTTTGATCGCCGCGACGGAATCCCTCAATCTGGGTCCCGCCGAGAATCCCGCCACCAAGGTCGGCCCGGTGATCGATGCTACGGCCCATGCCCGCATCCAGGAGTTCATTGCCAAGGGCAAGCAAGAGTCGGAGGTGGCGCTGGAAATGCCTGCCTTAGCCGGGGGGTACTTCATCGGCCCCGTCATCTTTAAAGACGTGCAGCCCACCGCCACGATCGCCCAAGCCGAAATCTTTGGTCCCGTCCTGGCCGTTCTGCGGGCGACGACCTTTGATGAAGCCTTGGCGATCGCCAACGGTACGCCCTATGCCCTCACCGGCGGCCTCTACTCCCGCACCCCATCTCACATTGCCCAAGCGGAAACCGATTTTGAAGTCGGCAATTTGTACATTAATCGAGGGATTACGGGGGCGATCGTCAACCGTCAGCCCTTCGGCGGCTTCAAGCTGTCCGGAGTCGGTTCCAAGGCGGGTGGTCCTGACTATCTGCTGCAATTCCTGGAGCCTCGCGTGGTGACGGAAAACGTACAGCGGCAGGGCTTTGCCCCAATTGAAGGCGTGGATTAATCCCGCCGCTCTGGCTGGAATATCTGGCTGGGATATTCGTTGGGGATGGCTTGGGGCATTCTCTCGTTTTTGGAAATGCCCTAAGCGTCTCCAACAAGGTTCTCCAACAGGCGATACCGGATCTGGCGGTGCGTCCTACAATAGCGATAGGAAAACAATGGCGATAGGAAAATTCTCAGGATAGGAGCAGGGGTATGACTCTGGATGCCGTCAACATGCCATCGTTGGAAACATCAGGACAGCCCTATGCCGTTTTGGTTGAGCGGCAGGATCAGGGCCACTGGGTAGCCCAAGCTTTGGGTTGGGCAGACTGCCATGCTGAAGGGGGCAGCCGAGAGATTGCCCTAGAGAGCCTGCAAAAAATTGTCAGCGATCGCCTAGCGCGTTCCGAAGTCGTCTATTTGGACCTCCCCATTCAGAAGCGGACCAACCCATTGATGCAGTATGCAGGGATGTTCAAAGACGATCCGCAATTTGCGGAGGTGTTGGACGAGATTTCTGCCTACCGTCGTGCACTGGATACCGAACGCGGGGAGCTCGCTGAATTTCAGCCCGATGGATAAAGATTGTCATGCTTTGGGTCTTGGATACAGATCATGTTTCGTTGTTTCAGGCTGAACATCCTCTGGTTTCGCAGAGGTTTAGTCTGAAACAGGCCGATCAAATTGCAACCACAATCATCACGTTTGAAGAGCAAATGCGTGGATGGTTGGCGGTCATTCGGCGATCGTCTTCCCAAGACACATGGGTGAAGAACTATAGAAAATTATCAGCCGCACGCCGATTCTTCGGCGATATACAAGTATTGGATTTTACGGAAGCGGCGTCTGCAAGCTATGTTCAACTCATCGACCGAAAGCTTCGGGTGGGCACCCAGGATTTACGGATTGCAGCCATTACTCTCTCACTCGGGGGGACCATAGTCACGCGCAACCGTCGGGATTTTGAACGGATACCCGGACTGCAAATGGAGGACTGGTCGTTGGAACTCTAGGCCTTGGCACCTTAACCATAGGTAGGGAAATCCGCCCCTCATCCCCCTCATTCCTTCCGGCGGCGATCGCCCACAATCATAAATGTCAAACCCTTACTCCCTCTTCTCGGATACCCATGACAACGATTCTGGAAAAAGGCAACATCAGCATCCACACTGAGAACATCTTTCCCATCATCAAAAAGTGGCTCTACTCCGACCACGAGATTTTTCTCCGCGAATTGATTTCCAACGCCGTCGATGCCATCCAAAAGCTGAAAATGGTGTCCCACTCCGGCGAATACTCCGGCGACCTGGGCTGAACCTCTCATCACCATCACCCTGGATAAAGCCGCCAAAACCCTCGCCATTACCGACACCGGCATCGGCATGACCGCCGAAGAAGTCAAAAAATACATCACCCAAGTGGCCTTCTCCAGTGCCGAAGAATTTGTCGAAAAATACAAAGCCACCACCGACGAGAAAATCATCGGTCACTTTGGCCTTGGCTTTTACTCGGCCTTCATGGTGGCTAAACAGGTCGAAATCGACACCCTCTCCTACAAGGCCGATGCCCAACCGGTCCACTGGTCCTGCGACGGTTCCACAGAATACGAACTCAGCGACTCCACCCGCACCACACGGGGCACCACCATCACGCTGCACTTGCAAGACGAAGAGCTAGAGTACGCCGAGTCCTACCGCATTCGCCACCTGGTGAAAACCTACTGCGACTTCATGCCCGTGCCGATCCAGCTTGAAGAGGTGAAGGTCGCCGAACCTGCGCCAGAAGCTCCTGGTGGAAGGAGAAGCCACCCCTGAGCCGGAAGCCCCCGCCGCCCCCGAGCAAATCAATCGCCAAAAAGCGCCGTGGAAAGAAGCCCCCTCCAGCCTCACCAAAGAAGACTACCTAGAGTTTTACCGCTACCTCTATCCCTTCCAGGACGAGCCGCTGCTGTGGGTCCACCTGAATACCGACTATCCCTTCGTCGTCAACGGCATTCTGTATTTCCCCAAGCTTCAGCCGGACATTGACACCTCCAAGGCCAGCATCAAGCTGTTCTGTAATCAAGTCTTTGTTAGCGACAACTGCGAAGAGGTGATTCCCAAGTTCCTCCTGCCCCTGCGCGGGGTGATTGACAGCGCCGATATTCCCCTGAACGTCTCCCGCAGTTTTCTGCAAGCCGATCGCACCGTTCGTCAAATCGCCAACTACATTGCCAAGAAAGTGGGCGATCGCCTCAAGGAACTCTACCGCGACGATCGCCCCCAATACCTGCGGTCCTGGCAGGATTTGGGCACCTTCGTCAAGTTCGGCACCATGAACGACGACAAGTTCAAAAAACAAGTCGAAGATATTCTGATCTACCGCACCTCTGCTGACCTCAGCGTGAAGACTGACGCCCCCAAAGTGGAAGTCCAAACCGCCGAAGGTGACGTTTGGCAAGAACCCGCCGACAGCACCCCCAGCCAAACCCTAGACGGCAAGTCCTACACCACCCTGAAGGAATACCTAGAGCGCAATCAAGAACGCCACGCCAACCGTGTCTTCTACTGCACCGATGAAGTCACCCAAGCCACCTATATTGCCCTGCACCAGCAGCAAGGTTTAGAGGTGCTCTTCCTCGACAACTTCATCGACACCCACTTCGTCAGCTTCCTGGAGCGGGAATACTCCGACGTCAAATTCTCCCGCGTCGATGCGGAAATTGACGAGACCCTGATCGAAAAAGACCAGGCCACGGAAATCGTTGACCCCAACACCAACAAAACCCGCAGCGAAACCATCAAAGATATTTTTACGGCGGCCCTGAATAAGCCCAAACTGACGATCCGCACCGAAGCTCTCAAAACCGAGAATGCCGACGCCACGCCCCCAGCCATGGTCCTTCTGCCCGAGCACCTGCGCCGCATGCAGGAAATGAACGCGTTCCTCCAGCAGCAAGCCATGCAATTCCCCGAAGAGCATGTGCTGCTGGTCAATACCGCTCATCCCCTGATTCAAAACCTAGCCAATCTCAGCCAAGGGGCAATCCTGCAAGCGGATGGGGCTTCACCCTCAGCGGATCTGGCCAATTTAATTTGCCACCACGTGTACGACTTGGCCCTCATGGCCCAAAAAGGCTTCGATGCCGACGGCATGAAGTCCTTCGTCGATCGCTCCAACCAAGTCCTCACCCGCCTCACCGAACGCGCGATCGGCTAACGCCCGCCCTAGTCTTTCAGCAATTCCAAATTCAACCCAGCATATTCAAACCGATCTCGAAAGCCTGGGTCCGCACACCCCGAAAGCGCCTATCCACCCCAAAGAGAGCAACAGTTCCCCGATCCCAACCCCAAAATCTACTGAACCCAGCCTAACTCCCCCAACCCTTAACCCCTTTCGGGGGGCTTGGGGGAGTTAGGCCCCCAAAAAGCGGGGGTTTGGGGGGAAGTCCCCCAAGGCTCGGAGGATCGGGAACGCGATCCTTCAATAGCCACCGCGCCACCAAAGAACGCAGGGATCGGGCGGGCTGACTTAGCTAGGTTGAATTTGGATTGATTTAGGTTGAATTTGGGTTATTTGAATTTAGAATTGCCACCCACTTTCTAATCCCCTTCACCAGTCCCCCAAAATCCTGTACAATCAGAACCCGTGTATTTTTTCAAATCTCCCGGAGCACCTCGATGTCTCGTAAATGTCAACTGACCGGCAAAAAAGCCAACAACGCCTACTCCATCTCCCACTCCCACCGCCGCACCAAAAAGCTCCAGGAAGTCAACCTGCAATGGAAACGCATTTGGTGGGCCGAAGGCAACCGCTGGGTGCGCCTACGCATCTCCACCAAAGCCATCAAAACCCTAGAACATAAAGGCATCAGCGCCTTTGCTAAGGAAGCAGGCATCAACCTGAACAAGTTTTAGATTCAGATTTTAGATTCGGACCAGCCAATCAAGCCAGCAGGTGAAACAAGCCAGCAGCTTAGACAACTTTTAGGCCGAACCTGCTCCAGGCTGAGCAATCTGAAGCCACTTCAAACTTTGACTTTCCGTGACAACGAGGCATCGCGTTGATTAGGGTGGGCACCATGCTCACCCTAATTAGTTTTAGGGGCAAGTTTTCGGACCTTAGGCGATTTCTGTTAAACACAACCGTCTGCTGGCTTCGGCTCCGCTCAGCCAGCGGAAGATTGCTCCCTGAGCAAAGTCGAAGGGAGCGCACCACGACTCCACTCCACCAGCGAAAGATTGCTCCCTGAGCGCAGTCGAAGGGAGCGCGACCACGACTCCACTCCACCAGCGAAAGATTGCTCCCTGAGCGCAGTCGAAGGGGGCCGACCACAACTCCACTCCACCAGCAAAAGGTTAAGTCAGATAAGGCTGGCTTCGGCTCCGCTCAGCCAGCGAAAGATTGCTCCCTGAGCAGTCGAAGGGAGCCCCCTCCCGACCACAACTCCACTCCACCAGCGAAAGATTGCTCCCTGAGCGCAGTCGAAGGGAGCGACCACAACTCCACTCCACCAGCGAAAGATTGCTCCCTGAGCAAAGTCGAAGGGAGCCGACCACGACTCCACTCCACCAGCGAAAGATTGCTCCCTGAGCGCAGTCGAAGGGAGCCGACCACGACTCCACTCCACCAACGAAAGATTGCTCCCTGAGCGAAGTCGAAGGGAGCCGACCACGACTCCACTCCACCAGCGAGAAATTGCTCCCTGAGCGAAGTCGAAGGGAGCGGGAAATCTCCTTAACGTTCAGGACTTGCAGCCTAAATCCGCCGTCAGACACCTGTGGTTTCCGATTTTTATCAGTAAATAGGCGGACAACTTCAAAAATAATCCTATAATTGATACACAGTTCTACGTATTTGATAGTTTTGCTCCCGAGATTGGGTACTCTGGTGAGGAATCCCCAATAGCCATCATCTGAAAATTAGTTGACTGAAAATAATTAGACACTTTCCGAGGGCACTCCTGCCATCGCCCGACGTGCCTGTGTAGAAAGTGTCACATTCTCCCCACACAATCCCCCGATTCTGGCTTAACCAGATTCTTGTTGAGAGAGGAGCGGCGAAGATGGCCGAGTCACCCTGATGACACCTTGTCATCTTCCTGTCACAGAGTTGACATCCAATCAGGATAGGTTGAAAAGGGGTTCTGCTGAATATTTCAGTCACTCCAGGGTGAATGAGCCCTTCGGTAGATTGTTCGTAGAGACTCTGGATCAGCCTTTTCTTAAGGATTCCGGGGCCTTGTTTACTCCTCTTGTTCACTCGATTTAGGCGTTGAAATGCGATCTTGCAGCAGAGTTGATTCATAATTCACTCGCCAGCGACCACCTACCCGTCTAGCAGTCGCCCCTCAAGTAGTCGCCCATTCAACAGCCGCCCCTCCAGCCGCCGCCCGTTAACACCCGTTCCCGAGTTTCCCTTTTCCCTAACATTTACCATCCGACGAATTTGCAGGAAGCCAATATGTCAGACCGCAAATCAGCCAAACCTAACTTTGTGAGGCGAGTTCGCAAGCTGCTCCAAAACGCCGCCAAGTCACTGGTGACGACATTCCTCCGGGCCGCTTTTGTGATGAACCGTAGATCGCGGCTTGCCGCAACGGGGTTTGTGCTGCCCACCGTGGTCTTACTGGTGCTTGTCGTAACGCTGACTACAGGAGCACTGGTCTTCCGGGCGTTTAACTCCAGCAACACGACCATTGCCAGCAACCAAAATCGGGTGATCTACAACGCGGCCACCCCGGCGATCGACCGGGCGCGCTCCAAGTTGGAATATCTCTTTGATGCTACTAAAGACACGCGCTTCCCCAGCGGGGTTCCGGCTGAGCAGTTCCTGATGTCCATGTTGCTGAATAACGGCGCTACGGTGAAAGGGCGATCGGCCCCTCCACTGCTTAAGGGGGGTAGTGACCCTGTACTCAATGACCCCTACACCCTGCCGGGGGAAACGCGCATTGATATGAACGGGGATGGCGCT
>CAVYAN010000047.1:0-52405 GCA_963766075.1 uncultured cyanobacterium
GATGTATTGCTCAAAGGGACGGCAGACTCAGCAAATACGCATGTACATCAAAATGATCTGGGGCAGGACTGCCGGAGGGAATCAGTTGGTGGATGTCGGGAATTTGTTGCAGCAGGCCAATCAGGGGCGGATGACATTCCACGATTACGGTGGCCCCCTGCTGGGCTAAAAGGGGAACGTAGCGAATGAATTGAATCGTGTCGCCCATGCCCTGTTCGGCATAGAGGAAGATGGTTTTGCCTTGGAGAGAAGATCCATCCCACAGGGGCTGTGGATAGGGGCGCGGGGGATTTTGCTCGCGGAATTTGCTCCATTGCAGTCGCCATTCGTAGCCCGCAAAGCCGGTTTCAATGTCGCCAACTAAAAGCTGGGTCAGCGCCTTGTTCCAATGGGCTTCGACAAAATCAGGATTCAGGCGGATGGCGTTGTCGTAGGCGGCAAAGGATTCGGGGATTTGGCCGCAGTTGCGATGGGTGATGCCCAGGTTGTTGAAGACGCCTGCAAAGTTGGGCTGGATGGCGATCGCCTGCTCAAAATGGGTAAAGGCTTCGTCATAGCGATCCAGTTGTTGCAGCATGTTGCCCAAGTTGCTGTGGATTTCGGCAAAGTTGGGATTGATTTCGAGGGCGCGTTGATAAGCGGCGATCGCCTCCTCCAATTTGCCTTGCTCTTGATAGACGTTGCCCAGATTGTTGTGCACTTCGGCGTATTCTTCTCGAATCGCCAAGGCTTGCTGAAAATGGGCGATCGCCTCGGCAAATTGCTTCTGCTCTTTCAGGGCAGCGCCCAAATTGCTGTGGGCCTCTGGCATGGTGGGATGCAGTTCAATCGCCTTGCGATATTTCTCCATGGCCTCGGCCAATTTGCCTTGCTCTTGCAGGGCATTGCCCCAGTTATTGAAGGCTTCGGGATAGCAGGGCCGGTACTCAATCGCTTTCTCATACAGGGGAATGGCCGCGGCCACCTGCTTCTGCTGCAACAAGGCGTTGGCGAGGCCGTGGTGCGCCTCGGGGTAAGTGGGCACTAGGGCGATCGCCCGCCGATAATGCACCATGGCCGTTTCAATATCGCCCGTTTGTAGCAGCAGGTTGCCCAAACTGTTTAAGGCTTCCGGATAGTCCGGTTTGAGCAGAATCGTCTGCTGTAAATACTCCAAGCCCTCCTGGATATGGCCTTGGCGGTGCAGGGCAATGCCCAGATTATGGTGGGCTTCGGGGTAATTCGGTTTGAGTAGAATCGCCGTGCGGTAATGGGCAATGGCGTCATCCAACTGCCCCAAGTCCTTGAGGGCGGCTCCCAAATTATTTTCGGCTTCGGCGTAGTTGGGTTTGAGCTGGAGGGCTTGGCGATAGGCCGCGATCGCGGCGTCAAATTCCCCAAAGTCGCGCAGGGCATTGGCCAGATTGTTGTGAATTTCGGCGCGATCGGGTTGGAGATCTAGGGCTTGCCGATAGTAATGGGTCGCTTCTTGGGTTCTGCCCAACCCCTTGAGGGCCACGCCCATGCTGTTATAGGCATCGGAGGAGGGTTCCAGATGCATCACTTGCTCAAACTGCTCCAAGGCTTCTTCCAGTCGCCCCTGCTGATATAACAACGCCCCCAGCAAGTTCCGGGCATCCACATAATCCGGCTGTCGCTGAATCAAAGCCCGATAAATCCGCTCGGCTTCGCTCACTTGTCCAGCTTGTTGCCGTTGGAGGGCCGTGCTGAGGGTCTCGGTAACAGTTGCCATGGGAAAATCCGTGCGGTTGCAGGAGCGTTCTACTGGCTGACTATTGTACTCACATTCTCAGGGCGCGGCCATGGTGAATAAACTGTGTCGATGGATAAGCATCCCCCTGGTTGGCTGGACAAAAGCTCTAAAAAACTCACTGTGCAGAGGTTTTAGGTTAGGTCGATTTTAATCAATTTCGGGTTCCTTAGCAAATCTCTAAAATTTCTTCCAACAAAAGTTATCAGGGCATAGTCGCGGGAAAGACTGAAGCCCCTTCTGGACAAGGCCCTCAAGGGATTTGTCCGTTAATCACTTGAGTATTGTGAAGGTATAATCCCGTTACTTGGACAGGGCTTTCTGCCCAAGTAATGCAGAGTTGTAAATTCCAGCATTTGCCGATATCAAACAGTAGAATGCGGGTTTCAGGCACTGAGCGTGAAATGAAATGGCCATTCTTTTCACTTAAAATGGTAGTTAATTATGCCCTGAAATCAATCCACTCAGTTTGCTTTTAAAGAGTGGATACAATCTATCAATCGCAGCCTGCGTTATGTGATAGTCATCAAACATATAAGAGTGATTTTCATTTTCTAAAAGGCAACTCATCTTATCGATTTCACAAAGTACGCTTAACGGTTCGACAACGGAAAGATACGCTCTACCCTTTGGTAATAGGGACTCCAAGTGTTGATTATGCGCCAAAATAAATTTATTCTCTGTCGAATCGTCTAATTGAATCCTATTGCAATCCCCTGTCATTCGTTGTGGTGCATTAAACCATTCAGGATATAGACATGCTCTAGGCTGAGACTGGGAAGTCTGATTAGATCCGACTACCAAAAGAGCGGCACCTTTGCTGCGGGCAATCTCATAAAGACTCAAGATTTCTTGATCATAAATAGCAAGTCCCTGCATATCCTGATTAGATGGAAGTCTAATATACTGATTTTTTGAAAAATATAACCTTAATGCTAAGACATCTCCGGGCTGAAGATTGTCTTGAAGCGCCTTCTTAATAAGAGTAGAGCTGATCTCGCAATATCCCGTACTACTGGAAGGGATATTGCGCTTGTCAAGTGGATACGGGCATCCATACCCAATAACTGTCTTGAAATCGTATCCAATATCAAATGCCGCTAGAGCCATATGCGGCCCTATCACCTGGGCAAAACTATCTCCCACCAGAACAACTTTATTTTTACTACTGGAAAGGCAACTGCGGAAAAAATTCTCATCTAACGTCGGTTTCGGACGGTAATCCGTCCCACGTAACTGATAAGGAGTCATATTGCAATCAACAATATTCTTATTCGCGCGCGCTATTACCGCCGCCCGATCAGCCTGCTGCAGAGCCTGCTCAATTAAAGTGCCCTGGCCTTTTTGCACCCTGGAGACAGTAGCTGCACTGGAGCTGGTACCCAAGTAAAGTTTAGGAAATTCTTTTTCACCCACCGAAAATAGAAATCCCGAGGTAACTAAAGCGCATCCAAAACCACTCAGAAATACGAGCCGGCTAGGGATTTTTCTCTGCATCCCGCGCACGGGTTTCTCAATTGTTTTATAGGATAAATAGGCTAGTAGAATCGAAAAAAGCATCAATACAGGGGCCGACCACCAACTAATACCAATTGTCCAGCGACTGATTACAAGTACGCTCCAGTGCCATAAGTAAAGTGAGTAAGAAATAAGACCAATAAATATAATTGGTCGAAGAGTGAGGACTCGATAAGCCGATGTTGCGGGGCGAATCATGCCAATCAGCAGGGCGCTTAAGGCAACCGCAGCAATAGTTGTGTAAACCTGGTATCCTGGCGGCACAAACAGGATAGAAATCAACAGAAAAATTAGAATGATGGAAGAATTTTTAGGAAAGTTTATTGCCTGCCTAGGAAATTTTTCTAGGCAGATAAACAGCAAACAACCAGCGCCCATCTCCCAGAATCGAGATGGCAACAGGAAGTATGCCGCGGGTTGATTCGTATAACTCCAATAAATAAACATAGCCAATGAAGCCGTGCACAGTGCACTAATCCCCACGGACAGATTTCTAGCGCCATTTTTTCTCTTCTGAGCAAATCCCGTAAACCAAATCAGTGCCGGGAAAAGAAAATAAAACTGTTCTTCCACCCCTAGAGACCAGGTCTGGGTAAAAAGATTCAACTCTGCTGAGGCACCGAAATAATCCGTCGCCTTCATAAAAAGGTATAGATTAGATAATCCAAAGAGGGCGACGATACCTGTTCTGGATGAATCATTAGCAAGATCACTACTGAGCGGAATAAACAAATATCCAACCAGACAAGTAATGAAAACGCATACAACTAGAGCAGGAACCAGTCTCTTGACTCGTCTCGAATAAAAGCCCAGTATAAAGTCCTTGAATGATGAATACTGTCTACTTGCTAAGGACACAGTAATCACATATCCCGAAATCACAAAGAATATATCAACACCCAAGTAGCCACTGGGCAGCAGATCTTTATTAAAGTGGTTGATTAAAACGGCAATCACTGCCAATGCACGGATGCCATCAATTTCTGGGCGATAGTTGCGCCCCTTCTCCTGTGAAGCTTCAATTCGGGTCTGTTCCATGTGAATTTGATCAATCTGTTCTGAAGGCATTGATTTATCAGTAGCTCGCTGGCATTAAATTTCGGATGTTAACGTTTAGTGTCGGAGGTCTAGAATTACATCAGCCTTTTGGGTAAAAAATCAAATCTCCGAAACATTTGTTGTCATTCGAATACGATATTATTAGCTTTGCTAATCTTCTTTTAAGAGAGAAGATTTTCATTAAAAAATGACATGCTCCCTATCAGTTTTAGCCCGAATTTTTCTCCAGTATTTTTTAGAATGGCTTCTAAGCTTTATGCAGTAACGTCCTTGCCGAGATGCTCGAACAAATAGGCTATTATTTTTCAGCATCCCGCTGAATTGCAGCAAAAGCAAACTTGGACATGGTTCTTGAAGAATCAGGTATGAGACTTGTGAGAAATCCGAGTTTAGTCTTTTCTCCCCTTCTTGATGCCCATTGGGTCATAGATTGGGAAGAATGAGTGTAAAACATGAGAACAATTTCAACACCGTTAGCTTAATTGAGACGGAGCCTACTTCACAATGGTTGATGTAAAGGTTCATTATAAGTTTAAGAAAATGCTTAAAAGGGCCTTAACTGTGCTCCACTATACAATATCATCCTTGATCGATCACATTCACCCTTTTAAGTAGAAAAATCAACCCCCCAAAGGCGTTCTCCCATGGCCACGGACCTTGGCGACACAGTGATCCCCCCTGGCAGAGCGGCAGCAAATATCTCAAGATTGGCTGGAATTAGATCAACAGTATCACCACTCGCGGATATAGTAATCTGATGTGCTTTGTGAGCAGTTTTCAAGTTGAAAGCCTTGTTCCATCTGGAGAGTGATCTCACGATTCACGTAGGATTGCTATATTGAGTGATAAAGCAGCCTAACTTTGCCGCGATCCATGATCAATTTGTTAGCCCCGAGCTAGGCAAAATTGCTGGGAAAGCTGCATGATTCTCCGTTGCAAACGATCGCTGGCAAATGATCGCGAAACCATGGTAGAAAGCATTTCGGGGATTTTATTTTTTATTCAAAGCGGTGAAACACTCCCAGTTTTATGGGCCTTTGGTAGTTAATTATGCTCTGAAATCAATCTATTCAGCTTGCTTTTAAAGAGTGGATACAATCTATCAACCGAAGCTAGTGTGATGTGATAATTATCAAACATGTAAGGATAGCCTTCATCTTCCGGCTTTTCTGGGCTTATGGTAAAGATGTAGCCTGCGATACAAAATAGTACTTCTGCACGGCTAGAAAGCCTTGCCGTTTAATTAGGTCGTCTATCCAACAATAGATAAAGACCTTGAGAAAGGCAATAAAAATGGTTCCAAGGAGCGATATAAGGCCAGTCAGCACATCTATACTGGAAAATCGCTTATCTCAAAGTCCGGTTCATAACGCTCATTAAATACTCAAAAATCAAAAATACTCAAAAACGAAGGGATGTGCTTCAGAATTTTTCTGAAGCACATCCCTTCGTCAAACACCCCTGCCGTATGGCAAAGCAATTTGGCAAGGCATTTCGGAAATAGCCTGGTCTAACTAGATGGGGGCAATTCAATGAGAAATACAACTTCGGCAGACCTCACCCTCACCCCCTCTGACTGCGAAGGGGCCAGAAGTGCTTAGCGAATGTATTGGGCTTCGGCTTCCAGTTGACGAACTAGGCGATCATCGCCCTTGGCTCGGGCCACATCTAGGCGATGTTGCAGGTTTTTTTGGAGATTGTCGCGGTGGGTAGCGGCGACTTTAACCGGGTTTTCGTTGCGATATTTGCTCATAGTGAACTACTTTTTAATGAGAGATGTGCATAGCCGACCTTTAGACTATAGCAAGCATCCGCAAAAATGTATTATTTGCTACGAATTATTATGAGAAAAACGGCGAAAGTCTTTACCTAAGGTTACATTTCCGCGTCTTTCCGGGCCAAGCTGCCGTATAGCCCGTCGATAAACTGGCGGGCCGTGCGTCCGGAACGGCCATTGTGCCGCGTGGCCCACTGCAATGCCTGAAACCGCAACTCTGCGGAACTGATGACAAGGCCCGCGCGATGGGCCAAGTGCTGCACCATCTCTAAGTAAGTGTCTTGATTCGCCGGTTCAAAGGTGAGGGTCAAACCAAAGCGATCGCTAAAAGACAGCTTTTCCTGCACTGTGTCCCACTGATGGACTTCCCCGGCATCACTCAGACGGGGGCGATCGTCAAAGAATTCCCGCACCAAGTGCCGCCGATTCGTCGTGGCATAGACTACCACATTGGCAGGGCGTGCGGTCAGGTTGCCTTCTAGGACAACTTTTAGCGATTTAAAGGCTTCGTCATCTTCCTCAAAGGATAAATCATCCACAAAGATGATAAATTTCTGGGGCACCGTCCGCAGCTGATCCACGATCAACGGCAGAGCATTGAGTTCTGACTTGGTGACTTCAATCAGGCGCAGACCGCGATCGCCGTAATCCTGTAAGAGACTCTTCACGAGGGACGATTTGCCCGTGCCCCGACTGCCGTACAGCAGAACATGCAGCGCCGGATAGCCGTCCAATAGAGCCTCGGTGTTTTGGAGCAGCGTCTGTTTTTGGGCGTCGTAACCCACTAAATCGTCGGGGTGAATCCGATCCGGGTGGGAAATTCCCTGCAACTGGCCGGACTGCCAGCGAAAAGCGTGGTACTCGGCAAAAATGCCACAGCCACACTGCGCATAGTAGGCGGCGAGATCCGGCGCGATCGCCGCCCAATTCTGGACCGTTTCCAACTGTGCCCGCACCTGTTGAGCCAGCGCGTGTCGGTGGGAAGGCAACGGCGGAGCCACGGGCACGGCGGTATCATACCAGGCCGGGAGCTGTTCAAATGACGGGACTTTGCGTAAAACCCATTGCCGAATCAGATCGGCGCGGCAAAAATACAGGCTTTGCAAGATCGTTAAATCTCTGCCAACCGCCTCCCGCAAGGGTTCTGGCAAATCCGCCCAGGCCGTGGTTTGAACGTGACGGGTGAAGGGATTGTCCGCCAAATAAAGGCGATCGCTCACATAGTCTTGCCACCCCTGCTGGCGCGCCGCCAGGGCCTGAAACCAGGCACCATAGGCTTGGAGTAAATTTGAGCCATCGGAATTGGTCTGGCGCAAGGTCTGCAACATCTGCAAAAACCGCTGGCCCACCTCATCCTGCAAAATCTCGCGGTAAATCAATAGTGATTGCAATTGCAGATCTAGCGCGGGCACAGCGATTTCAGGAAGGGACATGATCATTACCGATCTGAACGGTTTGGCAGCGGGTACATAGGCCAAAGAACTCTAGCATGTGGTAGTAAATTTTGAAGTCATAGGAGCGGTGCAATTGCACCTCTAGGTCATGGACCGGACAACCGTCAATCGGAATCGACTCGCCACACTGGACACAGGTCAGATGATGCCGATCTTCCTGAACTAAGCTGTACAAAGCCTCGCCATTGGCGATCGTCCGCACTTGCACGGCCCCTTCCAACTTCAACGCCTCCAACGCACGATACACCGTCGCCAAACCCATCGGTTGCTGGCGATTGCGCAATTCGACATACAGCGCTTGGGCAGAGATCGCTTCATTCAGCAACTTCAACACGGCGACGATGCGGTCTTGACTGCGGGTGCGGCGGGTGTTCATAGACTCACGGAGAAGAGATTCAGAGTTCATCAAAGCAGATTTCATCACGAAACCGGGGGAGGTTCGCGGTAGCATCAGTAGTGCACTTGCAGCCCTAGGGAACTTTGTCGTGACACAACATTACCAAGCTCAAATCTATGTTACCCTTCGCCCTTCCGTTCTGGACCCCGCCGGGACAGCGGTACAGTCGGGCCTGTCTCACATGGGCTATGACAATGTAGAGCAGATTCGGATTGGTAAATATGTCGAGCTCACCTTGAATGCCGTCGATGAAGCCGCCGCCCGAGAGCAGATCGATCGCATGTGTGATCAACTTTTGGCAAATCCCGTGATTGAAAACTACCGATTTGAACTGCAAGCCCTGGGGCAATCCTAACAGCAGCCAATCCCACGAATGAGCACCGGGAGAGCACCCGGAGATGGCCTAATCGCTACCTAATCGTTGGGAGCAGACTGACTTGGGCGAGCTTCTACGGTAAAGGTTTCCCCCATCGTGGTGACGCGATCGCCCTCTGCCAACTTTCGCCCTCGCTGGATTTCCAGCTTGCCATTCACTCGAACTTCTCCCGCCTGAATCAACATCTTCGCTTGTCCGCCAGTTTGGGCGATCCCCACAAACTTTAAAAACTGATCCAGCTTAATTGGATTTTTTTGATTCGGCTCCAGCGGCTGATTTTGGCTGGACTGATTTTGACTGGACTGATTTTGGCTCATGCTGCTCCGGCTCACAACGTCTATCCACTAATGACTTGATCATCTGATTTGATCATTAACGAGATCGAGCGATCGGTGGGGTTCAATCAGCGATCGCTGATCTCATTGTGCCATTTCTGAGCAATCCTCCCTCGCTTCCCTCTGCGCCCATCCCCCCATGTCCACTCCCCCATGCCCACCCACGCCCAGCTCCGCCAAACCCTGCACCACCTTGACCAAGCCAGTTACCCTGCCTATAAAGATATCCTCGGCCACTACGATTTCCCCAACTTCAACCTCATTTTTGATCGGATTCAGGGAGATCCCTTTGCCGCCCCCAGCCAGTGCCGCATCCTGATCCCCAAGCCATCGCGGGCTTTCCCCCGAATCTGTTCTCCAATCACAGCCGCGAAATTGCCCTGCGAGATTACCTGACTCGCCAATTTGCCCAAGCCGCCAACACCCGACGGCACCAACGCGGCAGTGGCAAAAGCGGCCTGTTGGCGATCGCCCCTACCAGTCAAGCCATCCTGGAGCGTAGTGCCGTCTTGGTTAATGCAGCGGCAATCGAAATCCGATTTGTCGTCGGATTACCCGCCTTTGGGCGGCGAATTGCTGGCCTCCAAGCGGCTGAAATGCTGTGTAACGACCTTCCAGCAATCGTCCAAGCCCTACTTTACCCATCCCTCAATGCCGCCGCCCTACAACAGCATGTCGAAACGGCGGAGGATGCCGATGCTCTGCGCGCCCAGTTAGCCGAACGGGGCTTGGTGGCATTTATCGCCAATGGGGCTGATTTGCCCCGCCGCAGTGGCGTGGATGAACGCCCACTCTTGACTACCCAAACCGAACTCAGCATCCCATTCCAATCCCCCGCTTCCTTACAGGTGGAACTGGACTGTCCTAACGGCGGTCGGGTCATGGGTATGGGCATCCCCATGGGAGTAACGCTGATTGTGGGAGGAGGCTACCACGGCAAATCAACGGTTTTGCAAGCTGTGGAGCACGGGGTTTACAACCATGTGCCGGGGGATGGCCGGGAGCGCGTGGTTACCGATATGGCCGCCGTCAAAGTACGCGCAGAAGATGGCCGCAGTGTCGTGGGAGTCGATATTTCACCGTTTATCAATCACCTCCCCCAGGGGCGATCAACAACACAGTTTTCTACCCCCAATGCCAGTGGCAGCACCTCCCAAGCGGCTAGCGTGATCGAAGCGCTGGAAGCCGGAGCGAGGGTGTTATTGGTGGATGAAGATACCGCCGCGACTAACTTTATGATCCGCGATCGCCGCATGCAAGCCTTGATCGCCAAAGCGCAGGAACCCATCACCCCCTTCATTGACAAAATTCGCCAGCTTTACACCGAGCACGGTGTTTCCACCCTCCTGGTGATAGGTGGCAGCGGCGACTACTTCGACGTGGCCGATACCGTGATTGCCATGCAAGAATTTGTCCCCCAGGACGTAACCGCCCGGGCGCAGCACATTGCCCACACCTACGTCACCGATCGCGCGGCTGAAGGCGGTGCTCACTTTGGCCCGTTGCTTCCCCGCAGGGTGTGCCTAGGGCTGGGGGAAAACCGCGTTCCCAAACGCAAGGTGCGGAATCTAGACACAATTGTTCTGGACCAGGAAGAAATTAATCTGGGGGCGGTAGAGCAACTGGTGGAAACAGGGCAATTACGGGCGATCGCCACCATGCTGGGGTATCTGCAATCCCGCTCGGGCAATTTTATCATTCCGGAAATATTAGACGAGATCCTGAAAACCTTGGACCGAGATGGTTTTGATCATTTTACTCGTTTACCAGAGGGGGACTTAGCCCGGTTTCGCCGGTTCGAGTTAGCCGCTGCGCTGAACCGGTGGCGCAGGCTGGCTCCTGTTCCCCGGCACGAAATCTAAAACGATCCGGATCTCCCTGTCTCACCCGAGGATTCCAGAATAAGCAGGCCGATAAAAACGACGAAAAAATCGGTCAAAACCAAAAATTATGCTACAAATAGTGGCCTAGCTTCTGTTTTTTAATAATAGACACCACCTGTGACCTTCCACGCGATACCTTGAAGGAGATTCCTGCTATGACCTCGCGATCGCTGCTCAGCCCAAAACCAGCCCAGTCAACTCAGGCCAAGCCAGCTCAGCCAACTCAGTCCAAGCATCGTCGCACCTCGCCCCCAGAAACCTCCACGCCAAACTTACGCTCCTCGCCATCGCAGGAGCCGTTAAGCGATTGGGACCATGCTTCATAAAAGGGGTTTAGCAATAGTCTGGGTCGCCAATTCCCGCGCGCGCCGGGACAATTTTAGCCATGAACCTACTGCGCGAACATCCTGATGGGGAGCTGGAGAGTGCAAGCAGCCCCCAGCAGAAAAATTTTGGCGGAGGCTGGTCATCTCTTGCTCGGTTATGCTAATTTAATAAAGCTTGAAAAGTAATGATGCTTAAGAAGCACGGCTCAGTGGCGCAGTGGTTAGCGCAGGGGACTCATAAGCCCAAGGTCGCAGGTTCAAATCCCGCCTGAGCCATAAGGAAAACAAGCTCTATGAGGCGTTTAGGGAGGAATCTTTAGGGTCCTCTCCTCGGCTTGTTGGGTCATATTGGGCGGAGTTGGGCTAGATTTGGAGGTAAATTGGGGGTAAAACTGGAGTACAAACGTTTTCACTCTGGAGGTGAAGCTGATGTACAACAAATCTTCTTCCCGTAAGGCTTCCAAAGGTTCTGTCCAAATCAAAGTCTCGAACGAGCGTCTTCAACTTGTATTTCGGGTGGAGGAAAAGCGCTACTATACTGCGTCAGGCAATAGACTTGGCTTTCTCAAATGACTGAAACTTCAATATCATCAATGAATCTAGCGCTTTCTTGTGAGTAGTCGGGCACTGCTTCAGGCACTCTGTAATCGCGCCTTTGAAAGACTCGAAATCCGGATAATAGATTGAGTACGAACATTTCTTTTTGACAAATTTCCACAACCGCTCAATCAAATTGAGGTTGGGCGAATAACTGGGCAGATACAATGATTCAATCCCCAACTGTGCAGCGAGCTCACTAACCACCGCACAGTTCTGATAGCGGGCGTTATCTAATACCAGAGTAATCGGGATGCTCAAGCCTAAAGCCGCTAGTTGATTGAGTCAGTCACAAACGCTCAGCGCATTGATATAGGCATCATTCGTGACCATGATAATTTCATGGCTAATCGCATTCAAAGCCGCTAAGACGTTAAAGCGTTTCCGCCCCGCTCCCGATTTGACAAACAATCGTTCAAAACACCACAGAAATCCGAGGTATGCGCCCAGGACAAAATGTCGGCGTTGCATAATAGTGCTATGAATTGAGGCTAAATCTGATGCAATGTCCCGAATGTGGCTCCGGTCATATCCGTAAGAATGGTAAAATGAGAGGTAAACAAAATCACATTTGCGTCGATTGTGGTCGGCAATTTATTGATGTCTATACGCCGCCCAAAGGATACTCAGATGAAGTCAAAGCGCAATGTTTGAAAATGTACGTCAATGGCATGGGATTTCGAGGCATTGAACGCGTCACAGGCGTGCATCACACCACCGTGATTAATTGGGTTAGGCAAGTCGGAGAACTCCTACCTGATGCTTACGACCCAGAGACCATTCCCCAAGTCGGAGAACTCGACGAACTGGAAACGTTTGTGCGCTCAAAAAAACAAAATCTGGCTCTGGACAGCCGTTGACCACTTTAAGCAAGGGATTTTAGGCTGGGTATTAGGTGACCACAGTGCCGAAACCTTCAAGCCTCTATGAGCCATTGTGGCAACTTGGAAATGCTATTTCTACGTCACAGATGGCTGGTCAGTCTATCCAGGATTTATTCCAGACGGCGACCAGATTGTTAGCAAGACTTACATGACACGGGTAGAAGGTGAAAACACTCGGTTGCGACACCACTTGGCGCGACTGCATCGCAAGACACTTTGTTATTCCAAATCAGAGAAAATGCTGAGACACTCGATTCGCTTGCTACTGCACTACCTCAAATTCTGGGATGTTCCGATTCCTCATTGATTCATAGCTTCATTCAGCAACGCCCCGAAAGTTAGGGCCAGGAAATCGGGCGTTGCCGCTCCCGGCATCGTGTCCTGATGCCTGTGGGCTGTACTATGATAGGCGGTGAAACCGTTTCACCCTGTTCCGTGGGCATCATGCACTCTCATCCCCCCGCCAACTCGGCAGCGATCGCGCCACGCCCCCAACTGCTTGCCCCTGCCGGATCCTGGGACTGTGCCAAAGCCGCGGTGGAAAATGGCGCAGATGCCATTTACTTTGGGCTGGAACAATTTAATGCCCGCATGCGCGCCCAGAACTTCACGCGGGCCGATCTACCAGAACTCATGGCGTTTCTGCATGGGCGGGGCGTGAAGGGCTATGTCACCTTAAATACCCTCGTCTTTCCTCGGGAATTGGTGGAAGCAGAACGCTACATTCGCGCCATCATTACCGCCGGGGTAGATGCCATGATTGTGCAAGATGTCGGCATTTGTCGCTTGATTCGCCACCTGTCGCCGGATTTTCCAATCCACGCCTCCACCCAGATGACTGTGACCAGTGCGGCAGGGGTGGAATTTGCCCACCAGTTGGGCTGTCAATTAGTCGTGCTGGCGCGGGAATGCACCCTCAAAGAAATTCACAAAATTCAGCAGCAAATCGCCGATCGCGCGATCGCTTTGCCCCTGGAAGTGTTTGTCCATGGAGCCCTTTGTGTGGCCTATTCCGGCCAATGCTTGACCAGTGAAGCACTGGGCGGACGCTCGGCCAATCGGGGGGAATGTGCCCAAGCCTGCCGCATGCCCTACACGCTCATGGTTGAGGGGCAGCCCCTGGACTTGGGCGATCGCAACTATCTCCTCAGCCCCCAGGATCTCTCCGGACTAGAGGTCTTACCCGAACTGGTTAGAACCGGCGTCACCTGCTTGAAAATTGAAGGCCGCTTGAAAACACCGGAGTATGTTGCCAATGTGACCCGAGTCTATCGACAGGCGTTGGATCGGTTGCTGGGTGCTGAAGCCAAGCACCCCGAGGGCGGACAGGGCGATCGCTACAATTTGGAGATGGCGTTTTCCCGAGGGCTTTATTCAGGCTGGTTCAACGGGATTAATAATCAGGAACTGGTGCATGGGCGCTTTGGCAAAAAACGCGGCGTGTATTTGGGTGAAGTGATTCGGGTGCACAATGAACAGGTGACCCTGGCACTCCAAGCCCCATTAAAGCCGGGAGATGGCATCGTCTTTGACAACGGACATCCGGAGGCAAAGGAAGCCGGGGGGCGGGTTTATACCGTGGAACACCGGGGATCCCAAACGATTGTGACCTTTGGTCGGGGCACGATTAACTTTAAGCAGGTCCATGTTAAAGATAAGGTGTGGAAAACCAATGATCCCGAATTGGATCGACACGTTCGCCAAACCTTTGCCGGAGATACGCCCAAGTTTCAGCGTCCAATTGACATCGAAGTGCACGGGGAAGTGGACTTGCCCTTGATCGCGATCGCCCATGATGCCGAGGGGCATGTGGTGCAAGTGGCCTCGACCATGCCCTTGGTGGCCGCCCATACCCTGCCCTTGACCCGCGATCGCCTCCAGGAACAGTTTAGTCGCCTAGGCAATACTCCTTTTTGCTTAGGGCAATTGACCAGTTATCTAAACGGGGACGTGCTACTGCCCGTCAAGGAACTGAACCGGATGCGGCGAGAGTTGGTCGAGCAGTTGACGGAGTGGCGATCGCGTCCCAAACGCTGGCAACTTCACCCCAGCCACCGCCTTCACGATCTGTTACCCACGCCGCCTCAAGGCACGGGCGCATCCCCAGAGTTGACCATCTTGGTGCGGACACTCGCCCAACTTCAGGCCGCGCTCGCATCCGGGGTGAGCACGGTGTACTGCGAATTGGAAGATCCGCGCCGCTATCGAGATGCGGTGGCGCTCGTGCGGGGTGCCGAAAATTCCCCGTCAGGTGGCCAGTCTCCTCGGCTCTACGTGGCCCCGCCCCGGATTACCAAACCGGGCGAGCAGTGGATTTTGCACCAGGTCCGGGCCTGCAATGCTGATGGCTATTTAGTGCGGAACTATGATCAGTTGCAGTTTTTTGCAGAGGATCGGTGTATTGCCGATTTCTCCTTTAATATTGCGAACCCTCTGACGGCGGACTACTTTCAGAGAAATTTTAATTTAGAGCGCTGGACGGCTTCCTATGATCTCAACATCACGCAACTAGAAGATTTACTAAATCAGTGCGATCGCGAGTCCTTAGAGATTACCATCCATCAACACATGCCGATGTTTCATATGGAGCATTGTGTATTTTGCGCCTTTTTGTCCGAGGGGACAGACTTTACCAACTGTGGCCGTCCCTGCGAAACACAATCGGTAACCCTACGCGATCGCGTGGGCACAGAGCATATCCTCCATGCCGATGCAGGCTGCCGCAATACCCTCTACAACGGCACAGCCCAAACCGGCTCCGAATCAGTCCAGCGCCTCATGGCCCTGGGGGCGCGCTATTTTCGGATCGAATTTGTTAACGAGACCCCCGCCCAAGTCACAGAGACGATCCAGTGCTACCAACAACTCCTCCGGGGCGAAATTCGGGGGACTCAGTTGTGGCGCACACTTCAATTACAGAATCAATTGGGCGTCACCCGAGGGCCACTCCGCTAGGAGCGCGGGTCTTTTCCCCTCACAAGTTCTCTCACGGCCCCGCCTGCATCAGCTCGATGGGCCATGGACCCAGGACCTACGTCCCAGCACCCAAGCCCCAGACCCCAGGACCCAGAATAGCCTCCTGGACTGCCCCCGTAAGCATTTATGCCTGGATCATGGCCCGAAACTGCCGCTGGGGATGGGTTTCATAGGATTGTCTGATGTTTTTAGCGGATTTCTATTAGAAAAAAGAGCTGAAAGCCAACAATCTTAAAGGTTTGATCTGATCCATTCCCAAATACAGCCTATAGAATGGGGCATTGAAAATTCGGTTTTACGGGAGTTTTCGCCCTCGTTTTCCACTCCCGAACTTTTCGGTGTCCAGTTCCCTGGGCCGTCCCTTGCAACCCATTACCCCTCTCAGGAGACTTTATGAACAAAGGTGAATTAGTCGATGCTGTTGCCGATAAGGCTAGTGTGACCAAAAAACAGGCGGATGCAGTGCTCTCCGCAGCGCTGGAAGCGATTGTGGATGCGGTCAGTGGCGGCGACAAAGTGACCTTGGTTGGCTTTGGTTCCTTTGAGCCAAGAGAGCGCAAAGCCCGCGAAGGCCGCAATCCCAAAACTGGGGCCAAAATGGAAATTCCGGCAACCAAGGTCCCCGCTTTTTCCGCAGGCAAGCTGTTCAAGGAAAAAGTCGCGCCTGAGCCCGAAGCCGCTGCTAAAAAGAAGTAAGGTTTATAATTAACACTTTGTGACTGACAACCTGTAATCGACACTTTGTGATTGACCCATTGCATCGTCCAGCGCACGGGGGGAATTTAGTTTGGGCCGCAGAATTGGCCCACTGCTCTCCTAGTGCGCTACTTGATTTTTCGGCCAGTATTAATCCTCTTGGGCCACCGCCGTCCGCGATCGCCACCCTTCAGGCTCACCTTGTCGATCTGACCGCCTACCCCGATCCACGCTATAGCACCCTCTGTCGCGCCCTGGGCCGCCATCATCAGGTGCCTGCCGATTGGGTTTTGCCAGGGAACGGGGCGGCGGAGTTGTTAACCTGGGCCTGCCGGGACTTGTCAACGCTGGACAAGACGGTGATCTTGGCCCCCAGCTTTAGCGACTACCACCGGGGTTTGCAGGCATTTGGGGCGACGGTGCAGCGGGTTAGCGGGGAGTTGGATGTGGCATGGCCAGCGCTGCCGGAAGGGCGATCGCCCACTGCATGGTCCCAGTCCGGACTGTTGTTGAATAATCCCCACAATCCATCTGGGCGCTTGTTTGCGCGGAAAGCGGTCGAGAAATGCCTGAGCCAGTTTGCGTTGGTGGTCGTGGATGAGGCGTTTATGGACTTTTTGCCGGGAGAGGCAGAAAGCGTGATTGGCCTGGTGCAGGAGTATCCAAATTTGGTGGTGGTGCGATCGCTGACGAAGTTTTACAGCCTGCCGGGATTGCGTTTAGGCTATGCGATCGCCCATCCGGATCGGTTGCAACGGTGGCAACAGTGGCGGGATCCGTGGTCAGTCAATGCGCTGGCGGCGGCGGTGGGGGAAGTCGTGATTCAGGATCATGTCTTCCAGCAACAAACCTGGGACTGGCTCCAAGCAGCGAAACCAGTGCTGTTCGCGGGGCTTGCCGCTATTCCTGGGCTTCATCCGACGCCGGGAGTGGCAAATTTCTTGCTGGTGCGCTGTGCCTATTCGGTGCTCGAGGTCCAACTGGAATTATTAAAACGTCATCAGATTTTGATTCGGGATTGTTTGAGCTTTGAGGAATTGGGCGATCGCTATTTCCGGGTGGCCGTACGCACCCCTGCCGAAAATCAGCGGTTGTTAAACGGTCTCGAAGAAATTCTTGCGGAATCGCGGTAGGGTAAGGGGCGTGGGTTATGCTTGCGTCCCATGGCCAACTTGGCCTTCTTTTTCTCCTTCCCTTCTCCCTATGGCCGTTGACTACGATTTGGTCATTATCGGTAACAGCCCTGCGGGCATTCATGCGGCGCAGCGGGCCGCGCAGTTCTACGCCCGAGTCGCCCTGATTAATCCGGCTCTAGCCGAGTCACCCAGGACTGCCCCATCCAGAACTGGTCCATTTCAGGCTGGTTCATCCCAGGCTGGCCGACTTCAGGCTGACCCAATTTCACTGCCCTGCTGTCCGGCTCCGGCGCTGCCCCTCCCCTATGCCCAGTGGCATGAGGCCGTTGCCGCCACCTTGGGGGAATTTCATGCTCCCAAAGTGCTCGCCGCCCAAGGCATCGAGGTGATTGCGGGACAGGCGGAGTTCTTTCGGAAACCCGGACTAGGCGTCAGCGTCAATGGACGATCGCTGCGATCGCGGGCCTACCTCCTGGCTATCCCCTCCATTCCCCAAATTCCGTCGATTCCGGGCATCGCGGCAATTCCCTATTTCACCGTGGCCACCATTGCCCCCCACCTGGACACGTTTACGCCAGAGCATCGGGTCGTGGTGGTGGGGGAAGATCCGCGTGGATTAGAAATCGCCCAAGCCTTGACGCGCCAGAAAGTCCAGGTGACGGTGATTATGGCCACCGCAACGATTTTGCCAGAGGAAGATGCCGCAGCGGTGGCTCTCTTGCAGGCCCAACTGGAAGCGGATGGCATCACCCTACTGACGGCAACCCCCGTGACTCAGGTGCGCCACATTGAAGACCAGGTTTGGGTGCAGGCTGGAAATCAGGCGATCGCTGCCGATGCAATTCTCCTAGCGCCAGTTCACCAACCCAGTTTGGCAGCACTGAATCTGGCCGCAGTCAATGTCAAATGGCACGCCCAAGGGCTGTCCGTTAATTCCCATTTACAAACCACAAACCCGCGCATCTATGCCTGTTTGGGACAGTGGGGCAACTCTTATCTGGAGCATTTAGCCCTCCAACAGGCGCAGGTGGCCGTGGACAATGCCCTATTTTGGCCGATCAAAACCGTTGACCGGCACGCCGTGCCCCGGGTCGTGCAGACAACGCCGGAATTCTTGGCCGTGGGGCTTTCGACGGCCCAAGCCCAGCAACGCTACAGCGACGTGATGATTTTGCGCCTGCCGTTTAATACCCTGGCCAAGGCCCAGTGGCAGGCCGCGACCACAGGGTTTTGTCAGTTCGTCGTGCGGCGGAATGGGGAGATTTTAGGGGCACAGATTGTGGGCAGCGCCGCCAGCGAAATCGGGGGGGCCATCATCCTGGCTTTGCAACAAAAGCTCCGGGTACAGGCTCTCGCGACACTGGCATTTCCCCCGCTAACGTTTGCCCAAATTATTCCGACTACAGCTCTGGAATGGCAGCGGCTGAGGCGGTTACAACGTCCGTGGCTGCGGGATTGGCTGGAGGAATTCTGGAGCTGGCGGCGATCGCGGTAAGCCGCCTCACACCCGCCTCACACCGTCATCTCACGCATTTCCCGCACAACTCTTTTTCATACTGGGAAGCCCTATGCCGGGGGAGCCGCACTGGCGAGGGCCTCCTGGACACTCAACAACAACCTCTGGGCACTAAAGGGCTTAGGCAGATATCCTGGGGGAGGATGCGGCCCCGCAGTATATTGAGCCGTTGCCCCAGTCATCGTGAGAATCTGAATTTGAGGATGCAGCCGTTGGAGGGCTAGCCGGGTTAAGGCTCCATCCATCACGGGCATGATCCAATCCAACAGCACCAAGCGAATCGCCTGTCGATGTTCCGCATAGAGGGCGATCGCATCAATCCCATTGGTGGCTGTTAACACGCGGTAATTGTGATCTTCCAGCGTATTCCGCACAATTTCACAAATGGTGGCTTCATCATCGACGACCAGGATAAACTCACCCTGGCCTACAGAGGGCGTCAGATTCACATCGGTATCGAATTCGTTCTGCACCAGGGTCGGCAAATATAGCGTAAAGCCACTGCCCTTGCCGACATGACTGGTGACTTGGAGCACTCCACCCTGACTCTTCACCATGTCCTGCACTACGGACAGCCCAAGTCCCAAATCGGTGCTGGATGCTGGAGCAAATCGGCGATCGCACGCCTCCTGCGCTATGCCGTGCCCCGTATACGTGATCGTAATCCGGAGGTAACGCCCCGGCGGAACCGCTGGATACAGAGGGCTAAAGGTGGTGTCAATGTGCAGATTATTGGCCGTCAGTCCCAAAATTCCGCCCTGGGGCATGGCCGACCGGGCCTGGGCACAGAGGGTGGTTACCACCTGTTGCAGCACCGTCACATTGGCAGAAAGGGTCCAAAGATTTTCAGGAATATCTGTTTGGAGTTGGATGTCCGCCGGGAAGCTATGCCGCACGGTCTCAATCACATCCAATAGCAGCGGTTTAATCTGGATTAAGGCACAATGCTCACTGCCTTCGCTGGCAAAGGCCAGGATTTGCTTGGCTAAGTTGGCACCGCGTCTGGCATTTTGTTCCAGCAATTGGATCAACCGCTGGCTGGCTGCGTCTAAGGTGGGCAGTTTGAAGGTTAGCAGTTGAGCCGTTGCCAAAATCGGCGTGAGGACATTGTTCAAGTCATGGGCAATATCACTGGCCAGCGTGCCCAGCACCTCTAGGCGCTGAGTATGGAGCACTTGGGACTCCAGTTGTTTCTGGGCGGTGATATCGGTATCAACGGTGAGGATGGCGCTGGGTTGCCCGTGCGCATCTCGAATCAGGAGCCAGCGACTGGCGACCCGTAGAATTTTGCCATCCTGCCGAATTTGGGGCAATTCTCCCTGCCATTCCCCATGAGCCAGGGCAATCTTGGTGATTCGCGCCAGGGTGGGAAATACGTCTTGGTAAAGGCGATCGCCCAAGGCTGTCCCCATCATTTGATCGTACCGCCATCCGTAGAGCTGTTCTGCACCGGGATTCCAATAGTGCACACGATTCTGTAAATCTTGGACGAGTACGGCATCTGTCGTCATCTTCAACCACAGCATGGGATCAGGCAGCACCGGATCGGAGTGCACCGGATCGGAATGCACTGGATCGGAATGTACTGAATCGGAATGTACCGGACCGGAAAGCGTGGCTTGGGCTAGGGGACGCTCTGCTGACGGGAGAATGCTGTGTGGATCGGTCGCGGGGCTGGGGCGGGTAAAGCTGGCCAATCGCGCCTGCCGATACAGTTCGGCCTGGTAGAGGGCGGTACTGACTTGGTTGGCCAGATACCATAATCCATCAATTTCCCACTGTTGCCAGGGACGGGCTTCCGTACAGTGGTGGGCAATCAGCAACCCCCACAGGTGAGTGCCTTGCAGCAACGGCACGACCAACTTGGCCTGCACCCCAAATTGGCGCACAAACTCTGCCAAGCAGGGGATCACATCCATTTGGTTCATGTCGGCAATGGCGCGGACTTTGCCTTGGGAGTAGGCGCGGCGGGCATCGTTGGGGAATACTTCTGCGGGAAACGATTCTCCCAAGACTGCCGGATAGGGCGGCAGGACTGATTCAGCGATCGCGCTGCCGGTGCCGTCTGCCCACAGACGATAGATGAGGACGCGATCAACCTGCAAAAATCGCTGCACCTCTGTCACGGTGTTGCTTAAAATTTCATCCCGATCGAGGGAGTCGCGAATGCGCTGGACAATCTCAGCCATGCGGCGATCGCGCTGGGTTTGAAGTTTTAGCGCCATCACGGTTTGATGATGCTCCTCAATTTCCTGCTGCAACCGTGCGTTAAGCGTTGACAACTCTGCTGTTCGCTCGGCAACCTGCTGGGCTAATGCATCTTGGGCAGCCTGAAACTGCTGTTCTCGTTGGGACTGATCATCAAAGGTCATTGATTAATCCGGCAGTGAATTATGCATCTATATCCAGTGCGTTACGCTGCGCTGAAGCTGTGTTGCACCGTGAATGGGCACCGTGAATGGTGGAGTAATCGCCCACATCACGTCTACCATCATCCCGCCATTCAACTTTGGTAACACTGTAGCTAATGCCTGTCTGCTGCAACACTTCGGCTATTTTCACTGTCCCGCGAGATCCCGAATTAGAAGAAGATTCTACATATAATTTTGTTAAACTTATAAAAAGTTTACATATTTTTGCGATCGCCTTGCCTCATCCTCAGAACAGAGGCAAGGAACAGAAGCATGGTGGGGCGGATGCACCGGCCTCACCGCCCCACGCCTCACCGCCCCATAGTGCTTCTAGACCGCAACTTCGTTGGCCACGTCATAGGTCACCTCACCCGGCACGTCATCAAACAACACCGTGGTCATGTAATGGGCGGTCCACTCAGAACCAAAGGCTTTTTCCAAGACTCGCCGGGTTTTGTCGTTTTGCTGCTGCTGGGCACAGTAATGCTGCTGACCGGCCAGGATATCGGCCCGTTGTTCGGGCGTAGGGGCTGTGGCGATGGCCCGTTGGCAGTGAAGTTCCAGTAAGGTGCCCACATGGTTAATAAAATCCATTTCTTCCTGAGCGTTCATGGGGCGAACAAATAAACAAAATTCTGAGAAGATATGGCCCCATTCGGGCAACTCGCGCGGTTGGCTAAAGTGCGGCATCGGCAGCGCTTGCAGGGATTGGCGGTAGGCTAGTGGCAGTTGGTGATCACCGCTAATCGGCGATAAATCCACAATTGCCGCGCTGATCTGTCCCCGGCCCCCCACCAAGTCAGTGCCAAACATGGGCAGCTCATACTCCGGATGCGGGAACATTACACAGTGCAAAATGTCGAGCATATTACCCACCTGTGCCAACTCTAGGTGCAGCTTGCGAAACTGTGGAGATTGGTAACAGCGATTTTCAATCCGCAGTTTTTCCCCTTCCAGCTTGCCCTCGACGTAGCCCAGGTCGTCGGGTAGGGTATAGGGCGACAGATCCAGATAATGCATCCAAGTGGCCTCGATGCGATCGGCAAGGTGGCGCACTGTGGAATGTTGCTGCTCTCTCAGGGAAAAACCGGATGTTAAAACCATGATGCCAGGGGATAGAAGTGTGCGATTGAAACGCTGTGATTTAATGTGCGACGTCCCCAGGTTCCCTGCGCCTAACGTTGGGCGCGGGGAACCTGAAAAATGCGGGTACGGTGAGCTTACAGAGTGCGGTAGGGCACTTTCTGCTCAATATTTAAATCCGCTACGCTCACCCGTTTGGGTGCAGTTGCGACAGGATTGACCTTTTGGGCCATAGACAGAAACAGAGCCGGATCGCCGGGGCGGGGTTGCCGCTCTTGAGGCACGTAGCTTCTGACCACGGTTTGCCAGATGCTTTGGGGGAAGCCCAATTTAGCCCGATGGTAGTCTTCGTAGCGAGGCGAAAGGATGTTGAACTTCGTTTCCCCGACGGACCGCCCAGACAGGATGCGACGGCGTTGGTAAGGAACGATCGCCTCCCCAAAAGCTTCCCGGTATTCATCGCTGTTGACTAAATCCATCACGAAGCCTTTGATGCCCTTGGTCGCAACGACAATGGACCAGGCAATCTTTTCGCGATCGCTATACACATTGCGACCTAACACCCGTTGAATGCATTGTTCGACAAAGCGATAGTTGCTATTCAGCTTGTAAAAGCTGTTGGTAAAGGTCTTGGACAGCAGCAGTCCCTGGATAAACTGACGCACGGTGATTTGCCCACAGCGCAATTGAGACTCAAGCGCAGGCTCGCGATCGGCTGCAAAGGCATGGAAAAAGATCTGCCGATAGGCCGCCTCAATCAAATCGCCTATATCTGTGGGGGAAAGTAGGTTGTCCGTCGAGAAAATTCGGACATCATTACTTCCCGGCGCATCATAGTTTTTCACTCGATGATTTTGGGAAGACGGGGCATAGGCTAACAACGGTAGGCTCATCTTTAAAAGACCTCAGTTCTATTCAATCGGTTTGGTCGAAACTTAATTCGGTCGCAACTTACGGGATAAAAATCACAACGTTTAAAACTCAGAATATAGCGTTGATGGAACCCCGACCCAAATATGACAACTAAATGTGACAAAAGCACCTTATAACCCAAGTTTGGATCACCCTAACCCAAGTTTGGATCACCCCCGTGTGACCGCAGCATCGCCTCGTCCTGCGAGGAATTACGCCTCACTATACCGAATGCGCCTGAGTTTTCTCTATGGGTAAACCTCCGCATCCGAGGCGGTGCCATCGCGGGGCAGCGGAGAAATTTTACCTAGGTAGTTTTACCCGGACACCTAGCGGGAATATCCCCACAGAATGAGATCGCGGAAGGGCGATCGCCATGAAAACGTGCAAGTCAAAATAAATCATGGAAATAAATAGGGGATTCTACCCAGGGCGACGCTAGTTTCTGGGTAGAATCCCGGTCATAAAACCATCCTTGTTTTTCATATCCAAAAATTAGGAATTTGAGGCAATAAACAAGGGTATATCTACCCTGGGTGCATCCCCGTTTATTGATTTATTTCTAGAATAAAGATGCATGAATCTGGAAATAATTTGTAATGAAAATGACGACACTGGCATTGTAAAAATGAATCTATGAGGATTCATTGAACAGTCTGAGTTTGATGAACGTCCCAATTCGTTTGGACTTTCACCACTTTGATTGGATTCGCCAGCTTTTCTCAGATCTTGAAGGATTGTAAAGTCTTTCCCTCTAAATTGTTGACAGGTCTAATAGGGTTCGTCAATGGAGTGGTATTTCAGCCCATGTTTTAACGACAAGGGTCTGAAAATTTAATCGCTCAGGAATTGTCAAAAATCTGGCGAGAGTCACAGCCTGATTTTTCCTAAGTCTTGTTAAGTAGGTGGGATCTGGGTGATAGCGAATTGAGGATCCTCGACGATGGTTTGAAGCAAATTTTCCAATAACACTGTCTTTAGGAGATTGAAGCTATGCTAGACGCTTTTGCGAAGGTTGTCGCCCAAGCCGACGCGCGTGGGGAATACCTCAGCGATTCTCAAGTCGATGCCCTGAGCGCCATGGTGGCTGATGGCAGCAAGCGGATTGATGTTGTGAACCGCTTGACGGGGAGCGCTTCCGCCATTGTTACCAATGCGGCTCGGTCCTTGTTCGCTGATCAACCCCAATTGATTGCTCCCGGTGGCAACGCCTACACCCACCGCCGCATGGCTGCTTGCCTGCGCGACATGGAAATCATCCTGCGCTACGTGACCTATGCCGTTTTCGCGGGTGATGCCAGTGTCTTGGACGATCGCTGCCTCAACGGCCTGCGTGAAACCTACTTGGCTCTGGGTGTTCCCGGTGCTTCCGTAGCTGCTGGTGTGAACAAAATGAAGGAAGCAGCTTTAGCCATTGCTGGCGATCGCAACGGTATTACCCAAGGCGACTGCAGCGCCCTGTTGGCAGAATTGGCCAGCTACTTCGATCGCGCGGCTTCTGCTGTCGGCTAACCCTGGGTTCCGATATCGGTTGGTTCCTATTTCGGATTATCGGCTCGGGCATTTCCCCTGCGCGATCGTCCACATTCCTTTTCTGTAAACCTTTAACACTACAAAGAGAGATTTGATCCATGAAGACTCCTCTGACTGAAGCTGTGGCCTCGGCTGATTCTCAAGGACGGCTACTGAGCAGCACCGAGTTGCAAGTTGCCTTTGGTCGTTTCCGGCAAGCAGCTTCCGGTCTGGCTGCCGCTAAAGCGCTGTCCAGCAAAGCCGGTAGCTTGGCTGATGGCGCAGCAAATGCCGTTTATCAAAAGTTTCCCTACACCACCACGATGCAAGGCGCAAACTTTGCAGCGGATGCGCGGGGTAAGGCCAAGTGCGTACGGGACATCGGCTACTACCTGCGCATGATCACCTACTGCCTGATCGTGGGTGGCACAGGCCCCATGGATGACTATCTCGTGGGCGGTTTGGCAGAAATCAACCGCACCTTTGATCTGTCTCCCAGTTGGTATGTTGAAGCGCTGAAGTACATCCGGTCTAACCATGGCTTGAGCGGTGATGCGGCTTCTGAAGCCAATTCCTACATCGACTACGCGATCAATGCCCTGAGCTAAGGTTGGGTAGATGATCGGGTGGATAAGCCCGCACATCCTACAGAGAGCAAGCTACAAAACAGTTGTAGCTTGCTCTCTGTGGGGTGGGCAATTTTGGCATTGCAAGGTAAATGATGCCGACCCGCTTTGGGATACTTAAACCCTATCATCTCAATTTTCGGCATGGCTGAATCTGGGGATGATTCTGAGGAGGCTCATTCTTGCTGTCGGGGGACTGCGCAGGAGATTCTGCGCTCAGGCGAAACCCCCCGAAAAACTCATCCCTTCGATCAAGCAAGCCCCAATTTTCTATTTGTTTGTTTTAAAATCTTAGGAGAAAGCCATTATGCCAGCGTTGGGAGAAGCCAGTCGCTTAGGGATTCAAGCGTTTTCAGATACGGCTATGGTGGAATTGCGTCCAGTCCATAGCGAAGGGGATATGCAGGCCGTGATTCGCAGTGCCTATCGCCAAGTCTTGGGCAATGAACATGTGATGCAAAGTGAGCGATTAATCAGTGCTGAATCGCTGCTGCGGGACGGCATGCTGACGGTGCGGGAGTTTGTCCGGGCGATCGCCCAGTCGGAACTGTATCGCAAAAAGTTTTTCTACGCCAACTCTCAAGTGCGGTGTATTGAATTAAATTTCAAACATCTGTTGGGACGTGCGCCCTACGCGGAGTCCGAAATCACAGAACATGTGAACCTCTACACCTCCAAGGGCTACGAAGCTGATATCGATTCCTACATTGATTCTTTGGAATATCAACAAAACTTTGGCGATAATATCGTCCCCTACTATCGCGATTTCCAAACCACCGTCGTTGGACAGCGCACCATCGGGTTTACCCGCATGTTCCAACTGTATCGGGGCTATGCCAGCAGCGATCGCGCCCAGGGCAAAACCGCCGGACAACTCACTACTGATCTCGCCAGAAACCTCGCGTCGCCAATTACGCCACCCTCTGCCGGTTCCCTAACCGGGACTTCTACGGGAGCCCGAGGCGGCAAGACCTATCGCATTCGGTTCCAGCAAGCAGCGTCCCCCCAGGCGACAGTCGTGCGGCTATCGACGAGTGAAGTGGTTGTGCCCTTTGAGCAGTTGTCTAGTAAATTGCAACAACTCAATCGGAAGGGCAGCAAAATTCTCGGTGTCGCGCTCTCGTAGAAGCGCGGGCTCCTCGCATCCCTCATCCATATTTAGGAGACTTGATCAATGGCTATAACCACCGCAGCTTCCCGGTTGGGAACCTCTGCGTTTAGTGACTTTGAACCCCTGGAACTACGCCCAAATGCCAGTTCATCGGAAATTGCGACGGTGATTGCTGCGGTGTATCGCCAGGTACTCGGCAACGATTATTTACTGCAATCGGAACGACTCAAGGGGGCAGAATCACTGCTTGCTGATCGCAAGATCACTGTGCAGGAATTTGTGCGTCAGGTAGCAAAATCGGGATTGTATAAGTCCAAGTTTTTCCACAGCAGTTTCCAAAGCCGTGTGATCGAGTTGAACTATAAACATCTCTTAGGTCGTGCGCCCCACGATGAATCGGAGATTATCTACCACCTCGATTTGTATCAAACGAAAGGCTATGATGCCGACATTGATTCGTACATTGACTCGCCCGAGTATCAAGCGAACTTTGGCGACAATATTGTGCCGTATTATCGCGGTTTTAGCTTTAATGTGCAGCCCGGTCAAAAGACCGTGGGGTTCACCCGCATGTTCCAGCTTTATCGCGGCTATGCGACGAGCGATACGTCTCAACTAGCAGGCACGTCACCCCGACTAGCGGGCGAATTAGGCAGAAACAGTGCCTCGGCGGTAGTTGGTCCTTCCGGCAGCAATGACGGTTTTGCTTACCGGCCCGCTGCCAAGGGCAATACGCCCTCTAGCGCATTTGGTGGATCTAAGGCGTTTGGCGATCGCCGCCTCTATCGGGTAGAAACGGCGGGCATTTGCAAGCCGGGCTATCCCAGCGTGCGGCGGAGCAACCAAGCGGTGGTCATTCCCTACGAAGAACTGTCTGACCACATGCAGCGGGTACAACGTTTGGGTGGCAAAATTTCCAGCATTACCCCGTTGTAGGGTCGTAATTCCCGCATTAAATTCGCTCTATTTTGGGGTGCAGGAGCATAAGACTTTTTGCTCCTGCGAGCCATTTTCTTGGGAAATACTACATTAATTAGGAGTTTTCCGATGTTTGTTCAAACTGTCGTGGGCAGAAGTCGCAATTCCGATGCAAGCAACCGTTATTTCCGCTATGAAGTGGCGGGCCTGCAACAAAATCTGGCAACGGAAGGCATCGCTTACGATGTCCGGCCCAGTGGAAATGTGGTGATTACGGTCCCGTTTAATCGGATGAATGAAGAAATGCAGCGGATTACGCGCATGGGTGGCGTGATTGTAGGTATTCAAGCAGCGGTTACGCCTGAGGCGATCGCCCCTGAGTAAAATCCTGAATCAGGTACTTTGGATTTAATCTAAAATAGCTAGAAAATAAAAATTCCCACAGTTAAACCGATTGTGGGAATTTTTCATCGCAAATAACGCAATGGCGCAGAGTGCCCATCAGCTAATGAAGGCTTCAGACCCGCGCTAACGTCACCGATTCCTGCTGATCCTGATATTTGCCCCGCCGAGTTTCATAACTGACCGCACAGGGTGCGCCTTCCAGGAAGAGCAACTGCACAATGCCTTCATTGGCATAGATCCGACAATCCGCACTGGATGAATTAGAAAACTCCAGGGTTAAATGTCCACGCCAACCTGCTTCTGCTGGCGTCAAATTCGCAATCAGCCCAATGCGGGCATAGGTAGACTTGCCAATACAAATCACCGTGACATTATCTGGCACTGCCAAATGTTCCAACGCGACCCCTAATCCATAGGAGTGGGCAGGCAGAATAAAATAGGTACCGTTACTGTCCTGATGCAGCGTTGCTGGCTCTAAATTCGCTGCACTAAAATTTTTCGGATCCACAACAGTGCCGGGAATGTGGCGAAAAATCCGAAATTCATTGGGCGACAGACGCAAATCATAGCCATAACTGCTCAACCCATAGGAAATTACTGGCAAATCACGGACTCGCCGCACGAGCTGCGGTTCAAACGGAGCAATCATGCCCGCTTGGGCCATTTCTGTAATCCAGTTATCGTTTTTAATCATGGTGTTTAATCATGGTGAAGGAGAAGCGCTAACGCTAAGAGTGAAGTCCTGAGAAGTGAAGTCCTGAGAAGTGAAGTCCTGAAAAGCAAAGCCCTGAAAGTCATGGGTTGGCTTAGGGCTGGTGGCTCCGACGCAACTCGGTGATTTGGTCAGCAATGTCCAGCAGGGATTGCGGCATGCCTGGACCCGTCAGAATAATATCCACATGGCGTGGACGCTTGGCCAAAAACGCCAGCACCTCGGTTTCAGCAATCAGGCCAAAACTAATAGCAAGGCTCAATTCATCCAGCACCACCAATTCGTAATTGCCGCGCATCACCACGTCTTGAGTCTGATGCCACAGCGTCGCCAGGGATTGGACTTCTTCAGGATCGAGATGAGGCGTATCGATGCAGCGCGGTAAATTGCACCGCACCCAGTCCAGGTTTTGTCCCAACTGCACCGGATGCTGAAAGCCTTGATCGATACCACCCTTGAGAAATTGGACGACAAGTACCGGAGTGCCTTGGGCGGCAATTCTCAGTGCCTGTGCCATGACGTTCGTAAAAAAGCTGCGGTGGGTGCCGGTAAATACCTGGACCAAACCCTCCACGCTCCGAATCGACGGGCGGTGGGCGGGGAGGGCGGGAGCTTCCACTTGGGAGACCATAGAACAATGCCTCGGGAATGTGCAGGGACTGGTTGGCAAGATATAGCGTATTTTGAAATTTGACAACCCCTAAAGCCACTATATGTATTCTAGTCCCTCTATATTCTAGTCCACACGCCCCCAGCCCGCACGCCCCCAGCCCGCCTCACTATCTTGATCCGTCAATTTTAATCCCTCACCCTTAATCTCTCACCCTTAATCTCTCACCGAAGTCTGCCTGGGCTAGAGTCTGACGACAAAACCATACCGCCAGAATTCTTGCCTTGGGCATTCGCCAAGACTGACCCTAATGGCAGCGATCGCTCTATAATGGCGCGAGTATCCATGCTACAGGCTGTTGACCAGAACCTTCTTCCCTTCCTGTATCCCTTAGTCCCAGCACCTACAGGTTTCTTTATGGCTTGGCAACGTCCCGATGGTCGGCAATGGAATCAACTGCGTCCCGTCAGCTTTGAGCGAAATTTTACCCGGTTTGCCACAAGCTCTGTATTGGCCAAGTGTGGCGATACCCATGTGCTGTGTAATGTCTCGATTCAGTCCAAGGTGCCGCGCTGGCTAGAAGGGAAAGGGAAAGGCTGGCTGACAGCAGAATACCGGATGCTGCCCGCAGCTACCCCCCAGCGCCAGGAGCGGGAACTCCTAAAACTCTCCGGGCGCACCCAGGAAATTCAGCGACTGATTGGGCGCAGTTTGCGATCTGTGCTGGACATGGAAGCGTTGGGAGAACGGACCATTATTGTTGACGCGGATGTACTACAAGCCGATGCAGGCACCCGCACTGCCTCGATCACCGGGGGCTTTGTTGCCTTGCAGGATGCCCTAGAGCAGTTGGTGCGATCGGGAGAGCTATCACGATCGCCCCTAATCCATCAAGTCGCCGCTATTTCCGTCGGCCTCCTTGGGCATGAACCCCTACTTGACCTCAACTATCCAGAAGACATCGCCGCCGACATCGACTTCAATATTGTCATGAACGAAAATCTTGACCTCATCGAAGTGCAAGGCACCGCCGAAGCAGGCAGCTACAGCCGCAGCCAGTTAAATCAAATCTTAGACTTAGCCGAATTAGGCATCAAGGACTTATTAGTCATGCAGCGCCAAGTTTTTGAGTAAAGCTAAAGACTTTAGATCTTAGCGTTTGAATTTAATCCAAACGCTAAGATCCGGAATCACCCTGCCGATCACCGGAGCTGATTACCGGAAAATGCGCGGCTTAGCCCGATTAGGGCTACGAGTGGCGGCATTGCTTAACCGTTCACCCGTGCCGCCATCTTTCCGATCCAGGAAGGGTCGGAGGTTAATGCCCGCATTGGACCGAGTGGCCGCGATCGTAGAGCGCCCGACCAACGTGCCCGGATTCAGATTCAATAGTGACCCCAGTTGTCCTAGGAGGCGGTCTTGGCCACTCCCAGCAAAGGTATTGACACCTTGGGTTTGCTGACCACTGTCGGCAATAGTGAGGTTTTCAAAGACGCGATCGCGGGTAGCCAGCGGATCCTGTCCCTGCGGCACCGTCAGCACAATCCGGCAACTGGGGACATTTTGAGTCGTCACACAAATTGTATTCAGCCCATTTTCCACCTGGGTGCGCATCTCCACCAATCCATCGGGGCGATAGGCTTCTAATCGGCGCGCAATTTCCGTACAGCGGCGATCCGCACTCCAACCACCGCCCATGCGTCCCGGTATTGCCCAGGCATACATTTGTCCCGGTTGACTCTCCGGGTTGTACATCACGGTATACTGTCCGCTAGAGGATTGACAGGTAAAGCGCGTTCCGGTCAGCACACCACTGCCTGCGGGAGTGCCTGTAGGGCTTCCCGTAGACCCTTCCGGAGTCGTCGGGACCACTACATCACCACCGGACACCTGCGCCACCAGCACATCGTTCGGCAACAGCGGGGCCGCCAACACACTGCCACTGACCGCCAGGATCGCCGCACTGACTGAAGTCCCCACCGCGGCCTTGAAGCTGCGCCCTGCCCCTAAGGACCGACCCACCCACGTACTGCCTTGAAAAAACATAACGACCTCAAAAAATAATTCGGTAAGTGATCACGCATGAAGAGCCGCAAATCCCACCCATGGGCTTGACCGTTCAGGCTTGACATTGATGGATTTCATGACCCACAACGCGACTCAGAAGTTCCCCCACCCGCTGCACGCCATTCCATCCCTCAGGTTTTCTTTTCACTCTGGCTGCGATCGTTGAGCAAATTTCATGAAGCTTTATTACTTTTAATGAGTATCGTATACTACGCCTGGGTGATAAAAAGGAGCGAAACATAGATGTCGGAGGCAAACAAGCCCCTGACCGTGCCGAGGGAATTGCTGGGTCCACCTGGTGCTTTCAATCCCACTTTGTTAATGTTTATGGCCTCGCTGCTTTTGGCGGCAGTGTCCACAACAGGTTACTTTGTTTGGCATTGGTACGATTGGTGCTCATTTGGATTAAATATGCTGGCGTTGCACATGGTGGGCACCGTCATTCATGACGCTTGTCACAATGTTGCCCATCGCAATCGGGTAGTCAACGCCATTCTGGGACATGGCAGTGCGTTAATGCTGTGCTTCTCGTTCCCAGTATTTACACGCGTGCACATGCAGCACCATGCCCATGTTAATGATCCGAAAAATGATCCGGACCACGTCGTGTCTACCTGGGGACCATTACTGTTGATTAACGCTCGGTTTATGTACCACGAGGTGTATTTTTTCCAGCGTCGCCTCTGGCGCAAATATGAACTATTGGAATGGATCCTGGCGCGGGTAATCCTGGGAATCATTATATTTCTAGGCTATCAATACAATTTCCTAGGCTACTTATGCAACTTTTGGTTTGTGCCCCTAGCTCTTGTAGGCTGGGCCTTAGGATTATTTTTTGACTATTTGCCCCACCGCCCCTTTGAGGAACGCAATCGTTGGAAAAATGCTCGTGTTTACCCAAGTGCCCTTCTAAACTGGCTGATTCTAGGGCAGAACTACCATTTAATCCATCACTTATGGCCTTCTATTCCCTGGTATAACTACGAACGGGCCTACTACGCCACCAAGCCCCTGCTGGATGCCAGGGGATCTCACCAGTCTCTGGGGATCTTACAAACCTGGAAGGACTTCGCTGGATTTATCTACGATATTTTTCTTGGCATTCGCCTGCACCATAGCCAGTTTCCCAAGCCAGACGCGAAAAAGCCGGAATCGCCACCTGTTTAGGACTGGCTTATAGATTAAAAGCCGCCCCTTAGGGAGCGGCTTTTTTACGGCTGTAAATTCGATTTAGGAATAAGAATTGATTAACATCCACAATTCTGTTCGGAGGGCGGTAAGCGCAGCCATGTCGCAGGCCTTAGCAGTCGATTGTTAACCTACAGGCGCTGCCGAGACTCACTGCCGACTGCTTTGCCCCTACAAAAATATGGAACTTATTTAATCTTCATTCCTTAGGCGACTTCCATGAAAATAACCTGCCTATTAACCAGATAAGACTACGCCCAACCTTCAACCATAGCGGGTTGAGCGTAGTCTTATCTGGATTCCCGCAGGGAATCCAGCAGGTATATTATTTATCGGAAATCACCTTATTCGCTAACCAGCTAGGGATTCGGCCATTTCTACCGGATTTTCAGTCGTGGGCAGTTCTAAGCAATATCCTGCACCGTAAACAGTTTTGATAAACCGGGGATGACGTGGATCTGGTTCCAGCTTAGTTCGCAGGTGACGGACATGCACCCGAATGGTTTCAATATCGTCATCGGGATCATAGCCCCAGACTTCCTTCAGGATTTCACTGGGAGACACCGTTTGCCCATGGCGTTGCAGCAAGCAGTGGAGTAACTCAAACTCAAGATGCGTCAACTTTACAGTTTTCTCAAACCAAATCGCCTCAAATCGCTCGGGAACAAGAGTTAGAGGGCCATGGCTTAGAATTTCACTATGCTTAGCGGCTTGGGGGATGCGATCGGTTCGACGGAGTAAGGCCCGCACTCGGGCCAGCATTTCTTCAACTTCAAAGGGCTTTGTCAAATAATCGTCTGCTCCAGAGTTGAAGCCTTCCACCTTGTCCTGGGTTTGTCCCAGCGCCGTTACCATCAGAACGGGGATATCCGAGGTGCGCTCGTCTCGCCGGAGGCGCTGACACACAGTAAAACCGTCCACTTTGGGCAGCATGAGATCCAACATGATCAAGTCAGGCTGAATCTGGAGCGCCATTGCCTGACCCTTGATTCCATCAGTTGCCTGACTGACGTCATAACCAGCCATTTCTAGGTTTACGGCAACCAATTCAGAGATTGAGGGATCATCGTCAATAACAAGAATCCGAGGCATCATTAAAAATTTCGTAGAACTGCAAATTGATATAAAACGCTAATGGCCAGGAGACCGAATCTATGCAAATTGACTTGTCCCGATTATAGACAAACAATCTAAATCTTTCTAAAGAAATGCGACTAATGTTTCTAAAGTATCATCTTATTCAATAAAATTATAGGAATTGCAACATTGGTTTAGACAGAATTTGGCTGATCGCCCCGTTCCCGATCGCCGCCGATCGCTCAATGATCACCCGAGTCGCCGGATCTGCTGAATCTCGCCCTGTTAGAATCACCTACGGTGTGGAACCCGCACTATTGAACTTTCAGGGATGGATGCGCGTGATTATATCGGTGTTGATTGATGCGCTATTGCTCGGTGCGCTGATGGGGCTAGAGACTTTTTTAGGTAATCTGCGCCGAATCGCTCACACTGCGCCGATTCTCGAAAAATTGCCGATCCCCGCTCTGCCCATGTCTGCACCGCCCGCTGCCTTGCCCCGAATGGCGATCGTGATCCCCGCCTATAACGAGGCTGTCAATATTCGGGACTGTCTGCAAGCCGTGATCGGAGGGTTGGTGGGTGTTCCTGGGGTGGAAATTCTAGTCGTGGATGATCAATCAACGGATGGGACCGAGGCGATCGCCCAAGCCTGGGTGCAGAGCCAAGGCTCCACCATTCCCCCGGTCCGCATCCTACCAGGACAGCCGCGCCCCCAGGGTAGCGTTTGGGTCGGCAAAAATTGGGCCTGTGCCCAAGCTGTCGAGCACACCTCAGCAGCAGTTCTGCTATTTCTGGATGCCGATGTCAGACTAAAGCCGGGGGCCATAGACGTGGCCCTAGCGGCATTGCAGCGGGATCAGGTTGACCTGTTAACTGTGGTGCCTGAAATTGAATGTGGGTGTCTGGCGGAATGGCTAGTACAGCCCTTGATTTTGAGTTTGCTAATCGCAGGGTTTGACTTTGTCGATGTCAACGATCCCCAGAGCGAAACGGCGTTTGCAGCGGGTCCGTTCATGCTGTTTCGGCGGACGGCCTATGACCAGATTGGGGGACATCGGGCCGTGGCCGATGAACCCGTAGAAGATGTCGAACTCTCTCGCCGGATTAAACAGGCAGGGCTGCGGTTGCAGTACCGGGTGGGCAAAGCGGTGGCATCGGTGCGCATGTACCGCTCGTGGGGGGCGCTGTGGGAAGGCTGGACGAAAAACTGGCATTTGGGCAGTCGCCGCAATCTTCAGGTGACGCTGTACTCGGTGGCGATTATGGGCTTCACCTGTACGGTGCCCTGGCTGGGAGGGGTAGAACTTGTGGGTCACGCTATCGCGACCCATAGCCTGGAGCCGTTGGATGGGGTGGGATTGGCGATCGCCCTAACGGCCATGGTCCGCCACTATCGCCTCCGTCAAGTAATGGAGCAGATCGTGGGCATTCCCCCCCGGTATTGGTGGTTAACAGGGGTTGGGGGTATCGTGGTGAGTGCGATCGCCCTCGTCTCCCTGATCAAAACGGAAACGGGCTGGGGCTGGACCTGGCGCGGGCGATCGCTAACGCTCCCCAAACAGTAATAAACCCGTCGCTAGTGGGTCACGTCACCAACCCACGCACCCCCGTCATGCCGTCATTCCCCAGGATATCCAGACGACCGTCGCAGACGACTCGCTGGTCCAACACTCAACTGATCCGCTAACCCCGCCGCATCTTCGCCCCCTCATCAGGCTCTATGAAATTTGATATCGTCGTCCATGTCCTGATTGCCATTCTCATCGTCATTGGGTTATCCCGCCTAGTGGGGTTGCTCTTTCGGCGCATGCGGCAACCCCTCGTGATCGGGGAAATTGTGGCGGGGATTATGCTGGGGCCGTCGTTGCTGGGCTTGGTGGCCCCGGCGGTGGGAGCCGCGCTATTTCCCCTAGAAGCGATCCCCTATTTGGGCGTGTTAGCGCAAATTGGCTTGATTTTTTTTATGTTTTTGATTGGCCTGGAGCTAGACCCCCGCTACCTGCGTCATCAAATGGATGTGGCGCTGCTGACATCCCATGTCAGTATTTTGGTGCCGTTTTCCTTGGGCACACTGCTGTCATTATTGCTCTATCCCCTGGTGTCAGACAGTAGTGTGTCGTTCACCGCCTTTGCCTTATTTCTAGGGGCGGCGATGTCGATCACCGCTTTCCCGGTGCTAGCCCGGATTATTACAGAGAATAATCTGCAAGGGACCCGGCTAGGCACCCTAGCACTGACCTGCGCTGCGGTGGATGATGTGACGGCTTGGTGCTTGCTGGCCTTAGCGATCGCCGTTACCCGCACCAACAGTATGGTGGCGGCCCTACCCACAATTCTAGAGGCCGTGCTCTATATCACAGCCATGCTGACCCTGGGTCGGCAGTTTCTGCATAAGCTATCGGCTTACTACAATCGCTGCCAGCGACTCAATCAGTTCACCCTGGCCTGGATCTACATGGGGGTGGTGGCTTCGGCGTTGATTACCGAACTGATTGGGATTCACTTAATTTTTGGAGCCTTTCTGTTCGGTGCGGTGATGCCCAAGAATCCAGCCCTCACGCGGGAATTAGCCCAGAAAACGGAAGACTTTGTGTTGACGTTTTTATTGCCCATTTTCTTTGCCTACAGCGGCTTGCGCACGCAAATCGGTCTGCTGAACCGACCGGAACTGTGGGGACTGTGCGGCCTGGTCCTGCTGGTGGCGATTTCAGGAAAATATTGGGGTTCCTATTACGCTGCCCGATTTTGTGGGATCGAAAAGCGCGAAGCGGCAGCGCTGGGCTGGCTCATGAATACGCGCGGGCTAACGGAACTGATTGTGCTCAACATTGGTCTGAGCTTGGGGGTGATTTCGCCATTGCTCTTTGCCATGTTGGTGATTATGGCACTGGTGACCACGTTCATGACCTCGCCCTTGCTGGAGTGGACGTTTCCTAAGGAGAAAATTCGCGAGGATATGTTGCCCATTGTGGCGGAAGCCACGGATCGGATTTATCGTGTTTTAGTGCCGATCGCCAATCCCAATACGCAAAGAGACTTGATTGGACTGGCGGTGGCGATCGCGGCGGGGACCCAGCCGATTGCGGCCCATACACCCGTCGCAGCAGCCGTATATCCCCTCAGCCTGATTGAATTGAATGAAGAATATGCCTTTGAAAGTATGCCTGCCGAGGCGGACCGCCTGATTGCCGATCGCCAAGCCGAAGTCAACGCCCTGATTGAAGGATTGGAATCACCGGACGTGCGATCGTTGATCTACCCGATTGTGCGGGTGGCCTCGGACGTTGCCCAGGAAACCGTACGGGTAGCTGATCTTGATCAGGCGGATTTGATCCTGCTGGGTTGGCATCGTCCGGCCTTCAGTAGCAATCGCCTCGGGGGCAGAGTCGGCCAAATCCTGAGTATGGCCGAAACAGATGTGGCGGTGTTTATCGATCGCCAATTGACGCAACTGAATCAGCTTTTAGTGCCCTACGCTCCGGATATGCACAATGACTTGAGTTTAGAAATTGCCCTGCGGCTGTTGGTGAACTGTCCCCACTCTCGGCTGACGATTTTGCGGGTTCTGTCTGAGTCTGCCCACAATGCCCTTAGCGATGAATTTCGCACCCTGTTAGATCCGTTGCCATCAGCGGTGCAGGCCCGGATCGATATTCCCACCGTATCCACCCCTGACCCGATTGCCGCCGTGGTCGAGGCCTCCAAAACCGTCGATTTAACCATTGCTGGAGCCAGCCGCGAATGGGGCCTAGAACGCCAAACCCTGGGCTACTACACTGATGAATTGGCCGTGCAGTGCCACTCTTCCCTGCTGATTACCCGTCGCTACAGTCGGATTACATCCCACCTGCCCCCGTTCTAAGAGCGGCCTAGGGTTACGAACGACCGAGATTGAAAAGCGGCCTAACCCGCACAACCCCAGTCCGCTTCGGAGCCGAGCAACTCTTGCAGCCAGTGGGCGATATTGAGACGCTGACGGTAGAATTTTCGGCACTTCGGGCTGCTTTTCTGGGGTAGGCGGCGCAGCGCCCGACGATAGTCAGCGATTGCCCAATTCCAATAGCCCGCAATATGGTGCGCGCGTCCCCGTTGGGTGTAAATGTGACCCTCTAAGAAGGTCGCCTCATCCGTCGGCTGATTGGCCCGCACGATATGACTCAGTTGCAGCGCAATGTCAAAGTTTTCAATCGCCCGCTTGTAGTCGTCGAGATCGCGGAAGGTTATACCTTGGTTAATCCAGGCGTTGATATCAGCGGGGTTGAGGTCAAGAGCCATGTCGTAATCGGCAACGGCTTCGTCGAGGTTGCCAAGGGCCGCGTGGCAATTGGCGCGATTGTTATACACCTGGGAGAGTAAGGGCGTTAGAGCAATGGCGCGATCGTAGTCGTCCAAGGCATCAATGAATTCTCCGGTTTGAAAGTGAAGCAAGCCCCGATTGTTGTAATAGCTGGCATTGTGAGGATCGCGGGCAATCAGCTCATTGAAGAGGGCGATCGCTTCTAGATGGTGCCCCTGATTGGCTTTGAGAAAAGCTTGTTTCCGCAACAACAGGGCCTGATCCGACGGATCTAGGGGGATGCCTTCTGTGTGAACCACTTTGGGCAGGCGTTGGGGGTGATGTTCACCGGTCATAAGGTTCTCCTCACTGCATGGACGACTTCAGAATGCTCCGCTCCAAATCGGCCTCTATCCATACCCTGAAGACGGGAGGCCGGACAAAATGTTCCCCAGGTCGAATAGAATATATGTACTAACTTGGATTGTAGCAGAAGCACTCGTGCGCTTAGGGAGACCTACAGGCTAGAGGGGGCTGATTTCCGAAACCCGTTGGTCTAAATTCCCCAGGGCACCCTGAGTGTTGGTAGAATTCAGTGCAGTGAGTTAAGACTAAACTGCGTCCCAGCCTAGAGATCTAGGAGTTCCCGTCTTTCTAGACAACTCTTTTGAGTACACATCTAGTCAACGAGCAGGATTGCGTTTAATACCACTTGAAACAGCTTGAGTTAGACAGCTTGAATTTTTCGTCTGGGACTCCCTATGGCACTGGCAATTCTGAATGCACCTGATTTATTCGCCGATGACTACATCGTAATGGGTTTGGCGACCTGTTTTATTAAAGAAGACGGAGAAGTTCATGAAGTTAAGGTGGTAGAACCGATTCCCTCGGCGGCATTGGAAGCTATTGTCAAAGGGATTCCGACCTCCTACGAGATGGCGATCGCCACGACCCTCGGCAGCGTCGTCGTGGACGATATCCCCCATCTCCCACCGGAGTTTCCCACCCATGCCCAATTTTGCGATGAATTTAGCCAACGGCTGATGGCCGCAGCCCGTACCTATAAAGTACGCCCACTGACGCAGGCGGTGATTCCCCTAGGAACGACCAAAGCCGACTTTAACTACTCCATCGAACGCAAGCGGGTGTTGAATTCCCAGCGGGTGGTGCGTGTGGAAGATAACGTAAAACAGCACGACCATACCCACAAGGTTTTGTAGATGGGTTTGTAGACGGTTTTGTAGACGGAATTCGCATCCTAGGCGTTTATTTGATGGAGAGATAGTTATGCTGAAGCTTTATGGTGGCGCTTTTAGCCGCGCGTCGATTGTGCAGTGGTACTTAGAAGAGTTGGGGGTGCCCTACGAGTTTGTCATGCTGGATATGCAGGCGGGGGAACACCGCCTGCCAGCGTTCTTGACGATTAATCCAGTCGGCAAAGTTCCGGCGATCGCGGATGGGGACTTTACCCTGTGGGAGTCAGGGGCCATTTTGCTGTACTTGGCGGATAAGCATGCTGGCTTATCCCTGGAGCAACGGGCACTGGCCAATCAGTGGATATCGTATGCAAACGCCACGATGGGACCCGGAATCTTTGTCGAGGCGACACGGGAGCAGGAGTTTCCCCGCCACATGGCGGTGTTGGATCAGGTTTTGGGTCAACATCCCTATGTCATGGGATCGGAGTTTGGGGTGGCCGATGTGGCGGTAGGCGCATTGCTGTCCTATATTCCCCTGATGCTGAAGTTGGACCTAAGTGCCTATCCCCAGGTGGTGGCGTATTTGGATCGCTTGAAAGCCCGTCCAGCGTTTCAGAAAGCAATTTTGAAAAAGCCGGGATGAGGGTTGTACGGAATGAAGGTTGCCGCAGTCGGAATGAGGAATTGAGCGATGGATCCGCTGCTGTGGCTGTGGGCGATCGCCCCTTTGACGGGCGATCGTTGGGTCCAACTGTCTCCGACACAGTCGTCCCTGCTTCGCTGGCCTCCGGCGCAGGCGCTCCTGTGTCAGGTGGCGGGATGCTTGCCTTCCCAGCGGCAGCTCACCGTGCCGGATATGGGCCAGTTTCAGGATACGGCGGTGGATTGTGGTCCCCATGCGGCGGCACGGGTGCTGGCGGGACTGGGGTTTGGCGATGGTAATGCGCTGTATGACCGACTAAAACAAGCGCGTCGAGAGGGGTTAGGCCAGGATCCCTTGGCGCTACAGCTCGGGACGACGCCAGATTTTTTGGCTCGGTTGGTGTCGGAAGTGACTGAGGGGCGGGCGATCGCCCATGTGGAGCGCCAAGTCGAGTTTTCCTTTTTGAAGCAGCGGCTTAATGCTGGGAGTCCGGTGCTGGCCCTGGTCCGCACGGGCACGGTGCAGACGACTTGGGGGCCGAGGATGGCTTTGCCGGAATTACACTGGATTGTGGTGACAGGATTTGATGATCGGTTGCAGCGCCTACTGTTTCGGGATACGGACTCAAATGCGGTGGGGGCGATCGCCTATGCCAATTTTTTGAATCAGGCTGTCGATGCCAAGGACTATACCTGGACCTGGACGTTGGGCGATTGCACGATGGCAGCAGTGCTCCAGCCAACAGGTACCACTCCCCAGACATTTTTGTGGATTGAGGGAATACCCCCTAAGGAATCAGCCGATAAATCGCCGTAATGAACTCCTCGTCCTTAATGTTGCGATCTTGGTGGATTTTTTTGAGGGCGCTCAGTTGGCTGATCAACGTTGCTGTATTGGGCGAGGTCGGCGGCGGGGTCACGGGCGGCGGGGTCACGGGTGGCGTTGGCGGTTTGCCCAGAATGCGTTTGGCATCATCGTCAAGCAGCCTGCGGACTGGCGCAGTGGCAATTCCCGTGGCGGGCAGGCGCTTGTTGCGTTGATAGATTTTGGCGGCTTCGAGGGTTTGGGGCCCATAGTAACCGGACACGGGCAGTTGGGTTGGGCTACCAATGCTTTTGAGGAAAATATTCAGATTATTCTGAAAATTCCGCACGGCGCGTTCCAGACGATCCTGCAAGTCGGGACCATTTTGGCCATTGGCAACCACTTGGTTTTCGACCTGGAATTGATAGATGGCGGCTTGGGTATAGGCATCCGGTGTAGAGAAATCCTGAATGCACACGGCGTTGGGGTCAATGTTGCCCAGAATGCTATTGTCGCAGGCGTTGTTGCGATCGCCCACCCCATACAGCCCCCGTGGCCCCATGGAATAGCCCAATCCGTCAAGATTATCTCGCAATTGTGCCAGTGTTAGCGCCATAAATAGAAATCCCCAAAAGTAACCCAAGAAATTCTAAAAAGTAACCCAAAGACAACGACGCACCGTTGCCGGTATGCCCAGACATTATGCCAAAAGTTTCCTCCACGAACAGGATTTTCATCTATTCGGCCTCATCCCCGCCTACTCTAACTCCCGTCGCCCTTCTAGCGCCCGAGCCAGCGTTACCTCATCGGCATATTCCAAGTCGCCCCCCATGGGCAGGCCAAAGGCAATCCGTGTCACCTTGGTAAAGGGCCGCAACAACTGCCCCACGTAAAGGGTTGTGGTCTCTCCTTCAACACTGGGACTGATGGCGATAATCACCTCCTCAATTTTCTGCTGACTGACCCGCCGAATCAGCGGTTGGATATGCAGTTGCTCAGGACCAATCCCATCCATTGGAGAAATCATACCGCCGAGGACGTGGTACTTGCCGCGATATTCTCGGGTTTTTTCCAGAGCAATCACATCCCGCGAATCCGCGACCACACAAATCACGCTGTTATCACGATTGGGGGCACGACAAAGGTCACACACAGGTTCCGCCGATAGGTGAAAGCACACCGAACAAAAACCGACCTGGGATTTAGCCTCCACCAAGGCTATTGCCAGAGCCTTGATTTCCTCCTCAGGACGCTTAATTAGATGGAGCGCCAGCCGTTGGGCTGTTTTGGGACCAATACCGGGGAGATGCTGCAATTGCTCGATCAATCGAGCCAGGGGACGCGTGTAAACCGTGGATTTGACCTCCTTTTACTGCCCTTCGGGGGAATTTTTACAACAGAATCTTTACACCATCTGCGGGGAAATTCTTAATCCCCCTTTAGCAAAATTCTAAGTCCGCCTGACTCAGCGTGGTGGGGACCAACGGGAGGGTTGGTCCCCACCACGCTGGCCCCAGCTCTATTTGCCATTTTTAAAGGTCTGCGGTCCGGGATAGCGAGACGCCTCTGCCAGCTTGGTCAGGGGTTCGGTCCCTTCCAACTTTTTGCCATTAATTTCCCAGGTTGGGAAACTCTTGACCCCGGCGGCAGAACACGTCGCGGGCTGAGCATTTTTCCCACCTTCAGCGCACTCAATATAAGGCATTTTCGCAACGGCTTCCTTGCCAAACAGCAACTTTTGGTCATGGCAATGGGAACACCAGTATGCGCCATACATTTTGGCTCCGATCTTGGAGAGATGCTCTGCCAATTGAATCTCAGCCTCACCAGAGGTTGACTCTATCGGATAGGAAATGCCTTCGGAAATATTCTTTTGGGCACCGTCAATCGGGGAGTAAATGCCAATAGTGCCGATCAGTGTCACCATGCCCACGATCGCCCCCACCATAAATAACTGGCCCACATCCTCCCAAGCCCGCCCCAGCAGCGTGACTGTAAACAGGCCCAAAGCAAACAGCGCTGACCCGATGCAGTAGTAGCACACCCCATCCAGGCCAAACGGCACCACAAACTTGGACACCATGATATTCATCAGGTAACCGCTGAAGATCAACATCGCAGTTGATCCTGCAAACAGAAACAGCCAGGTACTGTTTTCTAATTGACTGCGGAAGGGCTTATTCTGTTCGGGGTTAATCAGCAAAGGCGAAAGGGCAAAGGTAGCCATAGCCAAGTAGGCCAACAGCCCAAACAGCGCTAGCGGCGTCCCAAAAATCACTGCATAGGGACTCGAGAGCACTCGTTCACAGCCGCCTGTACAGACAGCGTTTGTGTTCGTTAATTTGGCGTAGGTCAAGTAAGCGGTGTTGATCGCCCCCAGGAGGGCGATCGCCCCAATAATCTGGCGCGAATGCTGGTGCAACCAGGGAACCTGGCGACGGCGATTGGCAACACTTTTAGACATACTTCATCCTCAACATCTGGCACGACTCCTGAAATCCTGTCTTGATTGTAGATTTTAGAGAAGAAATTCAGGGCAATTTAACAAAGTTATTGGGTTAGGCTTTTGGAGTAAGCCCGTGAGTGACTGCCATGAATGAGCCGCCCCCCCTCTCTAATTCCCCGGACCTGTCCCCATCACCGAATGACACGATGCCTAGCCCTTGGCGATGTTGGGGTGGCTCAGTTGTGGCGGGTGGCATTGCCGTGGTGCTGTATCGCCTCACCCAAGCCATTGCCCTCTCCTTTGCCAGCAAAGTCATTCATTCCGATAATGTGACGACCCAGCGGATTTCCGCCGCAGTGCGCACGCTGGTTGTGGGATTAAGTGCTTTGGGCACGGGGATTTTTGCCCTTGCCGCCCTGGGCCTCTTCGGGCTAGGCATCCAGCTCTGGCTGCGCCGTGGGCATGAATCGCCCCCCGCCGCTGGGTCTTGACCGCTACCCGCCACGGCGTGTGTCCCAAGGGCCCCCGCACTGGAACTGGCTCCGCACTGGAACTGGCTCCGCACTGGAACTGGCTCCGCACTGGAACTGGCTCCGCACTATAGACTTCCCGTAAAGCTACGGAGTGCTAAAGCCCGCTTCACTAAGATTTTCATGAAGTGTCGGTCAGATCACCCAAGACCGTAATTTCCTCACGATATAACAAAAGACGTTCCGGGTACCCTAGACCCAGAATCCGCTCCGTTCGCTGGATCGGCTTTTTGCACCAGATCGGCATTTCGTCGCCGATCGCCATCGCATCCGGACCTCAAAATAATGAACGTTTTTCCGACTGAAATCCCCGATGTCTTGATTTTGGAGCCGCGAGTTTTTCGTGACAATTGCGGTTTCTTTTTTGAAAGCTTCAACGAGCAGGTCTTTAACGACAAAACCGGCAGCAATGTCCGGTTTGTGCAGGATAACCATTCCCGCTCTGCCCAAAACGTACTTCGTGGCCTGCATTACCAAATTCAGCAACCCCAAGGCAAACTGGTCCGAGCGATCGCAGGCGAGATTTATGATGTTGCCGTAGATATTCGCCAAAGCTCTCCCACCCTGGGAGCCTGGGTCGGCTGTGTTCTATCCAGTGAAAATAGACGATCGCTGTGGGTGCCCGCTGGCTTTGCCCACGGCTTCCTCGTGCTATCGGACTGGGCCGAAGTCCTCTATAAGACCACCGACTTCTATGCCCCCGCCCATGAGCGTGCCATCCTCTGGAACGATCCCGACCTCGGCATCACCTGGCCCCTCGATCGTGATCCCATCCTCTCAGCCAAGGATCAAGTTGCCAAACCCTTTCCAGCGGCTGAACTGTTTACTTAGCGACCCTCTAACCCCTAACCCCACCCCCTAACCATGAAAGCACTGATTCTCAGCGGCGGCAAAGGCACTCGATTACGCCCGCTTACCTACACGGGGGCCAAACAATTGGTTCCGGTCGCCAATAAGCCCATTCTTTGGTATGGATTAGAATCAATTGTTGCCGCTGGCGTGACCGATATTGGCATTATTATCAGTCCGGAGACCGGTGAAGAAGTTCAATCCAAAACGGGAAATGGCGATCGCTTTGGGGCCAATATCACGTATATCCAGCAAGACAAACCCGCCGGACTGGCCCATGCGGTCAAAATTGCCCGCCCTTTCCTAGGAGACGCCCCCTTCATTATGTATTTGGGGGATAACCTGATTCAAAATCCCCTGGGCGGATTACTCTCCGACTTCAAAGATCAACACATGGATGCCCTGATCATGCTGCGATCGGTAAGCAATCCCTCTGCCTTCGGGGTCGCCGAAGTCAATGCTGCTGGACAAGTCCTCCGCCTGGTCGAAAAGCCTAAACATCCCCCGTCCAACTTGGCCCTCGTCGGCATCTACTTTTTTGCCAATACCATTCATGCCGCCATTGATGCCATCCAGCCTTCGCCCCGGGGCGAACTCGAAATTACCGATGCCATCCAGGAACTCATCACCCAGAAAAAACGGGTTGAAGCCCGTCAAATTGCGGGTTGGTGGCTAGATACCGGGAAGAAAGATGACCTTTTAGAAGCCAATCAAATCATTTTGGATACCTGCCTCCAAACCGAAATCAACGGCGACGTGGATGACCGCAGCCAACTGTTTGGGCGGGTTCAGGTCGGGGCAGGGTCTAAACTGAACAACTGCATTGTGCGCGGTCCCGTGACCATCGGCAAGGATTGCCATTTAGAAAACTGCTTCATTGGCCCCTATAGCAGCATTGCCGATGCCGTAACTCTGATCGACATCGAACTTGAGCACAGCGTGATTTTGCAGGGAGCCAAGGTTACCGGGATTCAGCAGCGCATTGTGGATAGTGTCATTGGCCAACGCGCCCATCTCAAAGCCGCCCCGCCCCGGCCTAAAGCCCTGAAGTTCATGATCGGCGATGATAGCCAAATTGAGCTCACCTGACGGGTCACGACCTGTTCCGTAGTCAAAAGACTGCCACCAAATCTCCTGGTTCAATCTCTTCGTTCAGATTGAATCAGGAGATTTTTGTCAAATCAGAACTTACTTGCACCTCAGGCGAAATTCAGAGTACTGTGACCACCAGCAGGGGATTTACCCCAAAGTTAAGGGTCAATTCCTAGAAGTCCGTGTTACTTCCGAACAAACCTGGGAATACTGGCAATGATTAAAGTCAAATAATACACGGCATACACGCAAATCTCTCAGTATGCGCGATCGCCCTGTGACTTGCAGCTGAATTGGTTTTCCAGCGCAGTTTTCCACAGTGTTATTTGAGCTATTTGACCGTCAATCGTACTGGGTTAATCGCATAGTCAATCGCCTGTGGCGCTGAGCGGAAAGCTGGGTTGTACTCCTGAATTGTTAATGACCCTGAGGTATATCGCTGTGCAAAATCGTCCCAAAGTTTTGTTGCTCATCGAGCAGTGTAACCCCGACTGGGCTTCCGTCCCCCTGGAAGGATATCACTATTTTCATGAGATTAGTCAGTTGGCGGATGTTACCTTGGTGACCCATGCACGCAACCGCGCCGCGCTGGAGCAGCGGCAGGAAACAGCGGAAATTCATTACATTACGGAAAATGCCTTCCAGGCCAAGTACCACCAGATGATTGAACATCTGGTCAATAACGTTCGGGGCAAGGTCATCTGGCAGCTCTACCATGTCCTCTCCTACCCGACCTATGCCGCCTTTAATCGCAAGGTCCGTCGTCAGTTTGGGCCTCGGATTCGGGCGGGCGAATTTGAGCTGGTCCATGCGCTGACGCCGATGATGCCGCGCTACCCCGTTGCAGCCATCCAAGACTGTCAGGCTAAACACGTACCCTTTGTTTTGGGGCCAGTCAATGGAGGCGTGCCGTTTCCCCCCGGCTTTCAGGACAAGGCCAAGAAAGAGTACGTCAGACTCAACTTTTTGCGGGCGTTGGGGCGGTGGCTGCTGCCCGGTTATGCGGCTACCTATAAAAAGGCAGATCGGGTGCTTGCCGGTTCAACCTACACCCACGACATGGTGCAGCAGATGTTTAACCTGTCGAGCGATCGCCTGCAGTTATTCTATGAAAATGGCATTTCCAACAGTTTTACGGCTCCGGAGCGACTCCTCCAGACTGAGCCTAGGCAGATTGAGGATACCCAGCCTGAGCCGGCTCAACTTGAGCCTGTCCAATCTGAGCTGACTCCATCGGGGGAGCGGGTCAACCTGCTGTTTGTGGGACGACTGACCCCCTACAAATGTGCGGATATTTTGATCGATGCTGTGGCCCAAATGCAGCCCGCCCTTCGCGAATCGCATCCACTTGGAAATTGTCGGAGAGGGGACTGAACGCGCCCGTCTGGAGCAACAGGTGGTGGACTTAGGGCTAGAGCAGTGGGTCCATTTTGCGGGCTGGGTCAATCAAGTCGAAACCCTGGAGTACTATCGCCAAGCGGACGTGTTTTGCTTCCCTTCGATCCGAGAATTTGGCGGGGCCGTGGTTCTTGAAGCCATGGCCTGCGGCTTGCCCTGCATTGTGGCCAATAATGGTGGGATTGGCGAATATGTTACGGATGAAACCGGCTACCGGATCGAGCCGCTCTCGCGGGCCTATTTAACCGAGCACTTGACGGAGGCGATTCAGACCCTTATAACCAACACCGCGCTGCGCCAGTCCATGGCTCATCAGGCGATCGAGCGGGCCCAGGAGTTTCGTTGGGCCACTAAAGCCCAACAAATGGTAGCCATCTATCGGTCGGTCATCCAGGAAAAAGCGGTGGCTTCGCAGATCAGTTCTGCGCCCAAGGCCGCCTTTGCCAACTAGGAGCCCGATTCCCCGACCCAACTGGGATTTTGGACCAAATCCACAAAGCTGACCTGCCGCTGCCGATCCAATTCGGCAATGCGGCGTTTTTCGGTTTGAATTTTTTGCCAGTAAAACTGGCTGAGTTCCGTAGCGGTGCTGCAGTCTGTTTGTTCCCACAAACTTTGAAAATGGCGGCAGCGCTTCTCACACATCACCCGCTCCATAGCAGCAGTGGCCGTGCGGATAATCAGCTTGGCCCGACGCTGAATATCCAGCAGGGTTTTTTCGTCCGGTTGGAATAGGGCGTAGACCTGCATCATTTCCCGAGGAAATTCGGTGCAGCGGTCCTGGAGGCGATCAATGAGGTCGCTGGGACGGGGAGCCGCTAAGGAGAGTAGCGGACTGGCGCGGTCAGCGGCCTGATCCTTGGGAATATCACTGCTGTCAGCCTGCGCTTCGAGAGACTGGGGATCGAGATCTAAAATCTGCCGCCAGAGGAAACGATGGTGAGAGAGGCTAAACTCCAAGTCGCGATCTTCCAGGGCGGTGGCAATGCCGGTGCGATGCTCTGGCGCGTGCAGGTAGATCCGCAAAAGTTGGGCCTCAGATTCGGCCAGCAGGCTGCGATCGCCGCTGGTTTGCCATTTTTGTGAGCGCCCGTGCCAGCGTTCGCCCCGTACTTGCAGGCGGAGGTCGTCTTCAAGCTGGAGGGTGAGGCGGGCATTGCCGAGGCTGAGTAACTCGGCGGCGGTGTGAATATAGTGGGTCCGCAGGGTGGCATTGGGCAGGTTGCCCAGGAGCTTGACGATCGCCTGGACGGCGGCCTGAAATTGGTCCGCTTGGGCGAGATCACGGGGGGCGATCGCCTGCTGCAACTGCCAGTCTAGCCAGAGCGGGGCATGGTCTAGCAGGGCTTGATACTCCATAGCAGTATGACTTTTGAGAAACTCGTCCGGATCCTTACCAGCAGGAATATTCAGCACCCGCAATTGCACCTCGCCCTGGTAGGCTAGGGCCGCCGCCTCGCCAATTGCCCGCTCGGCAGCTTGGTTCCCGGCACGATCCGCATCAAAGTTGAGGATGATCCGCTTGGATTCGCTATAGCGCAAGAGCTGCCGTACCTGGGCCAAACTGAGGGCGGTGCCCATGGAAGCCACCACATTCGTGATGCCAGCGGCGTGCAGAGCAATGACATCAAAGTAGCCTTCAACCACCACGGCCTGATCCTGCTTGGCGATCGCCGCGCGGGCCTTATCCAAACCAAACAGCAGCTTGCCCTTATCGAACAAGTCTGTTTCCGGTGAGTTGAGATACTTGGGCTGTTCTTCGGTCAGGGTGCGCCCGCCAAAGCCCACGACCCGCCCTTGCAAATCATGGATGGGGATCATCAGGCGATCGCGGAAGCAATCGTAGTAGCCATCCTTGCCTTGACGCGGCATAATCAGGCCCGCCTGCTCCACCAATTCTGCTGGGAAATGCTTTTGCTGCACCAAATAGTTCGCCAGGGTTTCCCAGCCCCCGGGGGCATACCCCAGTTGAAACTGCTGAATTGTTTCCAGACTGAGCTGCCGCTCATCCACCAAATATTGTAGGGCCGCCCACCCGTCCGGTTGCTCGAGGGCATGTTGGTAAAACCGGGCCGCCACTGCCACAATTTCGTAGAGTTTTTCCCGCACGGACAACTGTCGCTGAAATTCTTGGCGCTGGGATACTTCCAGGGTTTGCACGGGCACCTGGTAGCGCTTCGCCAAGTCCAGGACCACTTCGCTAAAGGAGCGCTTGCCAATCTCCATTAAAAACTTGATCGCATTGCCCCCCGCGCCACAGCTAAAGCAGTAGTAAAACTGTTTACTCGGGCTGACGCTAAAACTCGGGTTACGCTTGTCGTCATGAAACGGACATAGCCCCGTAAAATCCTTGCCCTGCTTGCGGAGAACGACATGGTCCGATACGACGTCTACAATATCGGCCCGTTGCTTAACTTGGTCGATGGTATCGGGGTGAAGCCGTGGAATGGAAGGCATGGGGGCACGGTGTGAGACCTATAGATCGCCAATTCTAAATCGAAACGCCGGGATTACGATCAGGTGGCGGGGGCAAGAAATTCTAGAGATTTCCCAGAACAGCTGGATCGCCGCCCGCGCGATCGCTAGGAGCAATTTTCCAGGCCAGTCCTGGGGGATGTCCTAGGGATGTCCTGGGGATGTCCCCAGCTCGAATTCAACTTTTCTCCCCCGCTAGCCGTTATAACGTTTGCCCCTCTGGAGGGCCACACTAATGTTGTTTGGGCTGTGGCGATGCTGACTTGAGCCGTCGTCCGCACACCGCATTTACTGGGGAATTTACCGGAAATAAAACAAAAAGCATTGCGAGAATGGCCAGTGAAGGCAGCCAGGTCGAGTTTGACTACTACGGCATTCCGCTGCCGCTTGCCGTTCTTCCCCGAGTGCCTACAGTGCGTGGCCTCGCCATAGCTGCTCCGATGGGCAGATCAAGCTGTGGGATCTGCAGGACAGCTGCCCTCAAAGCCACTCTGGAAGCCCACGCGGGCTGCGTGCGGGCGGCTACTGGTAGCAACAACCACCTCATCAGCGGCTCCCACGACCGTACCGTCAAAGTCTGGGACACCTCGACAGCTGCCTGCACCGCTGCGCTCACTTGGCACACCCATGTAGTGAGTTCAGTTGCCGCGCTGCCAGGCGCTGGCCGTATTGCCTCTGGCTCGTGGGACAAAACGGTCCGGCTGTGGGACCTCCAGGCGGGCAGCTGCAGCCACACCATCTCTCACCAGAGTCCGGTTTACGACGTTGCGGCTGTCAGCGAAAGCGTCATCGCCAGCACCGATTGTGACACTGTTCAGCTGTCGGGACACCCAGACGGCGGCCTGCGTGCGCAGCCTCGCTGGACACACCGACTGGGCTTGCTGTGTGGTGTGCCTGGACGAGGACGCCTGCGTGCTAGCCAGCAGCTCCAGTGACAGCACTGTCAGAGTCTGGGACGGTGAAGCGGGCGTCTGCACTACAACCCTGCAGGGACACCAAGGAAGAGTCTGGGCCCTTGCAGCCAGTGGTGGACTCATCGCCAGCACGTCTCAGGACCACACAGTGCGTGTATGGGACCCACGGCTGGACTCTGCTCTGGCGGTGCTGCCTCAAGCTGACATGGTGTTCTCACTCGCGTTCGGTGGTACCAGCATCATGTGTGGGTGCACCGGCGGGGTAATCCGGGTGTGGGACCTGCCCTCGCGATCACTGGCGTCGGCTCCTCTGGAGGCTCACACCAGCTCTGTTTGGGCTGTAGCGATGCTGTATTGACTTGAGCCTAGTGTCCAAATTTGCCGGAAATAAAACGGAAAAAGTATTACGGAATGGCCAGTGAGGGTAGCCGGCTCGAGTTTGACTACTACGGCATTCCGCTGCCGCCTGCTGGTGCACCTCGAGTGCCTGCAGTGCGTGGCCTCGCCAGTGGTTCCGTCGATAGGCACATCAAGCTGTGGGACCTGCAGGACGGCTCCTGTACAGCGGGTCTGGGAAGGCCACGCTGGGTCTGTACGCGCTCTGGCGCAGGCGGCCAGAGGCAGCAACAGCCTCTTTAGCTGCTCTACCGACTGCACCGTTAAAGTCTGGGACACCTCGACGGCCGCCTGCACTGGTGTGCTCACTGGACACACCAGTGTGGTGACTTCAGTGGTCGCACTTCCGGGCACTGGCCGCATTGCCTCTGGCTCGTGGGACAACACCATCCGGCTATGGGAGCTCCAGGCGGGCAGCTGCAGCCACACCATCTCTCACGAGCGTCCGGTTACCGACGTGGCGGCAGTCAACAGAGACATCATCGCCAGCACCGATTGCAACACTGTTCAGCTGTGGGACACCCAGGCGGCTGCAGGCGTGCGCAGCCTCGCGGGGCACACAAACTTGGTCAGCAGTGTGGCGTGTGTGGACGAGGACGCCTGTGTGTTGGCCAGCGGGTCCTGTGACCACACTGTCAGAGTCTGGGACGCCGAGGCGGGCGTCTGCACTACAACCCTGCAGGGACACTCAGAGTCAGTCTGGGCCATCGCTGCTAGTTGTGGACTCATCGCCAGCGGGTCCGACGACAACACGCACCGTGTATGGGACCCACGGCTGGACTCTGCGGTCGCCGTGCTGCCTCAACCTGAACCGGTGCACTCAGTCCAGGCGTTCGGTGGTACCAGCATCGTGTGTGGATGCCGCGGCGGGAAAATCCGGGTGTGGGACCTGCCCTCACGATCGCTGACGGTGGCTCCTCTGGAGGGCCACACTAATGTTGTTTCGGCTGTAGCGATGCTGTATTGACTTGAGCCTCATGTCCCAAATTGCCGGAAATAAAACGGAAAAAGTATTACGGAATGGCCAGTGAGGGTAGCCGGGTCGAGTTTGAGTACTACGGCATTCCGCTGCCGCCTGCTGGTGTACCCCGAGTGCCTGCAGTGTGTGGCCTCGCCAGTGGTTCCGTCGATAGGCAGATCAGGCTGTGGGATCCGCAGGACGGCTCCTGTACGGCGGCTATTGGAAGGCCACGCTCAGCCTATATGTGCGCTGGCGCAGGCGGCCAGAGGCAGCAACAGCATCGTCAGCGGCTCCCACGACCGTACCGTCAAAGTCTGGGACACCCAGACGGCTGCCTACACTGGTGTGCTCACTGGACACACCAGTGTGGTGACTTCAGTGGTCGCACTTCCGGGCACCGGCCGCATTGCCTCTGGCTCGTGGGACAACACCATCCGGCTGTGGGACCTCCAGGCGGGCAGCTGCGCTCTGACCCTCGTCCACCAGAGCTCGGTTTACGACCTGGCGGCTGTCGGCGGAGCCGTGCTTGCCAGTGCTGGTTGGTACTACGATATCAAGCTGTGGGACACCCAGGCGGCGGCCTGCGTGCGCAGCCTCGCTGGACACGCTGGCTGTGTCCGCAGTGTGGCGTGCCTGGACGAGGACGCCTGCGTGCTAGCCAGCAGCTCCAGTGACAGCACTGTCAGAGTCTGGGACGGTGAAGCGGGCGTGTGCACTACAACCCTGCAGGGACACCAAGAAAGAGTCTGGGCCCTTGCAGCCAGTGGTGGACTCATCGCCAGCGCGGCCGACGACTGCACAGTGCGGGTGTGGGACCCACGGCTGGACACCTTCGCTCTGGCGGTGCTACCTCAAGCTGACCTGGTGTACTCACTCGCGTTTGGTGGTACTAGCATCGTGTGTGGGTGCCGCGGCGGGGTAATCCGGGTGTGGGACCTGCCCTCGCGATCACTGGCGTCGGCTCCTCTGGAGGGTCACACCAGCTCTGTTTGGGCTGTAGCGATGCTGTACTGACTTGAGCCTCATGTCCCAAATTGCCGGAAATAAAACGAAAAAGTATTACGGGAATGGCCAGTGAAGGCAGCCAGGTCGAGTTTGACTACTACG